>NZ_HG942076.1:0-181751 GCF_000612665.1 Neobacillus dielmonensis | reverse complement strand
GGCGTTTTTTCCGGTCGGTCGGTTATTTATAAAGGCTATAAATGCCCGAGCTGGCGATTTTTCTGAGCGACCGGTCGTTTATAAAGGCTATAAGTGACCGGGCTGGCGGTTTTTCCAAGCGTCCGGTCGTTTATAAAAGCTAGTAGCGACCGGACGGGTGGTTTTCTCAAGCAATCGTATAATACAATAAGCTACTACTTCCGTCTGGTAGTCAATTAATGTAAAAGCAGTTGCAACCCTTTAAAAGGAGTTCTGTTTGTTATTTTTTATTGACTTGGCGTCCGCTTTTTTTCTGGCTTTGTGAGCCTGTGTTTCCGATCTGATATTCATTGCCTAATTCAATATCATTCCTTTTGTCGTGTTTCTCAATTTGTTCTCTTGTTTGATCCCGTTTCATTCCTGATTCTGCCACGATTATTCCATCTCGCTTTCTGATTTAGTTTTAAAACGCAAATGGAGCTTAAAAAAGGATACCGAAAAAATCAGTATCCCTTTTTTTGTGGGAAAATACAGAAGAAATCTTGCGTTGGTTTGCTCTGAAGATTTTTCTGATCTCACACAACTATTAGTATGACTCAAGTATAACTTTTATATTAATTGCGATGGGAGAATTATTATCGTTATATAATTATCCTAGGCCTTCTCTTCTGTAGGAATCTCATAGTTTGGATTCGTTTGAGTCCAACCGCCACCGTCTTCAATGCTTCGATTTATAGTGGTATCACCGTCACCGTCAACCCATATTTCTCGACCATCAGATAAAGTTCTCCAATGGGGAGTCACATCGTGCTGATTGGGATTTTCCACTTCAATACTCTCATCTCCCATCGCTACCTGACCATTGTGGCCGCCATCAGCGCCACCTTCGTTCCCATCAATGTCCACAATATCAGCCATATCTAAAATGGAAACACCCAGAGCCACAATCAATGCACTCTTCCCTAAATTTTTAGCACCTGCTAAAGCACGATCAGAATTACCGTCCATTAGTCCTCCGGCTACATCCCCGATGTTACTGACTGTTGCAGAAATGCCTTGTCCAACAGCTTTAGCTGTTTTACTAACGCCTTCACCCAGATCATCAAATCCTTGATTAATTTTACTATCATCTTTTGTAATTAATCCGCTTCCTACATTCCAAACGCCCTCTGCAAGATTCCCCAATTGTTTACCTGCAAATTCAGTTGAATTTTTTACGCCTTCTCCCACGTCTCGAATGAAATCAGAATGGGTGATTTCCCCAACTCCTTTGATGATCCCCCCGGTGACATTCCCTACAAGCCAACCCGCACCTGCTCCAAGTCCTTTTAAAAATCCCACTACTTATCCTCCTCAAAAAATTTATATACCCACTTAGGTCAGATAAAAGTTACATGCCTCATACGACAAAAGTAGGACTACTTGTTATTATCGGAAAACTCAAATTACTCGTTTAGTATAGAAGGTTTTGCTGAATAATAGAAGGAAAATTCTATCAGAAAATAGTAATAAGGCTTTTTTATCATATGGTATAATGGTCCTGGGAAGATAAGCGTGTTTTTCACTATTACCATTTGTGGAGGTCTCCATGAGTTTTGATAATTTATTTATAAATCAGTTGCTGGAAGCTTTGGATCATCCAGAGGTTTCTGTCAAAATCCGTCAAATATTAGGAGGAGTTGAAACAGGGTCGTTACAGTCTGAAGAAAGGGAGCAGATGCTGCAACAAATAGAAGAGCTGCAATCAAGGTTGCAGGAGTATCAAAGAATAATAGACTCTAAGGATCAGACTATAGCGGTTTTCAAACAGGAAAAAACCCAAATGGAAGCAGTCTTATCCACTGAACGTACATATTTTCATGAACAGCTTCAACAACAGCAAGTTGAATTGCAAAGGTATAAAGACAATTATCTAAATCTTGAAAAAGTATATACCCTATTTTTAGGCCTTACTCCTCCTGTTCGCAGTTCGTTGCGAGGCATATTCAAAGGGAACTCTCTACCAGAATTCCTATATTGTGGGGTTCAGGGAGAGAATATTGATTCCTTGTGGGAATTTATCAAAAAAGAAACCATTGAGAACAAAGAGACAGATTTAGCGTCCCTGAAACAAATCTTTTCTTTCTTTTTTGATGCCTATAACAAAATCTTTGACACACCTGTCTTTCAGTTATTAAAGACTGCAGCGGGAGAAAGATTTAGTGAGGACTATCATATTAGAGGAGGAAATAGTAAGGTCATCGGAGTGATTTCTGAGGTTCTGTTAGAGGGGTATTTCAACAGCATTACCAATAGGGTAGTAAAAAAATCAATTGTCAGGATTTAAGGGGAGCGTCATGGAAGCAAATACAAAAGTACAAAATTATCTCTACGTCCACACCAATGAAGTAGATGCGATAATCGATACATACCTAGAAAATCTTATGCTGCAAACAGTAGACCATCTTAACGATAAAGCCGTTAAACTGTATGAGTACTTTACCAAAAAAATCAGCGAAAATTGGGTAAAAATGGCCAACGGGGTTTATTACAATAATAAACTCGGCGCGCTTTTTCCTGATTTAACCTATTATAAATGCATAAGAACCTCTAATACGTTAATCGCTAATATTGACGAAAACAAGTTCCAGTTTAGTGGTTACAATGGCCGTCTCATGAATCTGGATGAATTAAGAACCAGTTACAATAGCAGTGAAAATTTCCCTTTTAAATCAGGGAATAATCTTATTTATAACGGATCTGATAAATCTCTTAGAATGGCTTATAAAAAGTCCTCCATTTCCTTAGGGGGATACGATATCGATGATGGTAGTCTTCGGGATGAGCCGGGGATCGTCATGCCCATTTATCGATTAGGCAATCGAAAAAATTTGGGCTTTCAAGATGCTATAAAATTATGGATGAAGCACAGACTCGTTCCAGCAAACTTAAATGAGCAATTTTCTCAGATCTTTACCATTCTTATAGAATTACATGAACTCAATTACTTGGATGAGAATCTCCAGATTCAGTCTTCTAAGTTATGGAAGGATGTTCTGAATCAAAAGTTTACGGGTTCCATTGGCAATATTCACTTTGATAAAGCACAATTAAAGAATCAAATGTTGGAAGCAAAATCAAACGTTATATTGGATTCTCAAGTATTCTATGACCAGCTTTTGTATTGTGAAAGTGAACGCGCCGATATCGAAGTTTATGATTCTAAAATACTTACGGACCCAAACAGGGGCCACTGGGATTTGTGGGAAGCAGCGGATCGTCAGGATCTGGTGAAAGTGACATTGAATGAAAGCCTGATTGCCCGGAACCCTGTTGCCGATATCAAGAGAAGCGGTGTGGTTGGAATTGACTTTGGTACCAAGAGCACAGTAGTGGTTTATCAGGAAAACAATGACTATACGCTGCCGATGCGTGTAGGGGTTGGACATTTTAACCAAAAGGTGGAACCAAAACATTTTGAAAATCCAACGGTGATGGAGTTTATTGACCTTGATAGCTTCTTGACCCAATACCATTTAAAAATAGGCAGACCCAATACCAGCTGGGAGGATATGACGGTCTCCCATACGGCCTATAACAAGTTGATGAACAGTCCTAGTGAACACTATTATTCTTTTTTGACGGATATCAAGCAATGGGCCGGAGATAAACAGCGGCAAATCCGATTAAAGGACAAAATGGGGAAAGATGTCGTGCTTCCTTCTTTTTTGGATGTAGGGGAAGACGACCTTAATCCAATTGAGTTATATGCCTATTATCTCGGATTGTATATCAATAATCAGCATCATGGCATCTACCTTGATTATATGTTGTCCTTTCCTGTGACGTATGAAAAAGAAGCCCGTGAAAAAATTCTCGACAGCTTTGAAAAAGGGATCAAAAAGTCCTTGCCCCCATCCCTTCTACGGAATGAACAAGAGATGGCCCAATTTAGAATTGTCAGTGGGGCCAGCGAGCCGGCAGCATACGCCATCTGTGCCCTGCAGGAATATGGCTTTGAACCAATGGATGGAGAAAAGTTTTTTTATGGCGTGTTTGATTTCGGCGGAGGCACGACCGATTTTGATTTTGGAATTTGGCGTGAAGCGGGGCGCAAAGAAAGACGCTACGATTTTGTCATTGAACATTTTGCCGCAGGTGGGGATAAATTTTTGGGCGGTGAAAACCTATTGGAATTATTGGCTTTTGAGGTGTTTAAAGCCAATCAGGACAAGCTTAGGGAAGCAGAAATCTCCTTTGTGCTGCCACCGGAATGCCAGCGCTTTGCAGGGAGTGAAACGCTGCTAAGTGATTCACAGGAAGCCAAGTTAAATATGAAACAGCTAATGGAAGTACTTCGTCCTTTATGGGAAAACCATCAAAATGCTGAAATTGATTATGACATGGGACTGATCAGAGTTACCCTTTTTGACAAATACGGAAACTCTAAGACCAATGTCGAACTATATATTAACCGAGAAGGTCTGGAAAAACTGATTGAATCGAGGATTGAAAAAGGAATCCGCAATTTCTTTGACTCACTCCGGCGTTCCTTTGAACAGGCAGAAATCAGTTCGGTTCAAAATGTCCATATCTTTTTAGCCGGTAACTCAAGCCGTTCTCCCATTGTACAAAACTTGTTTGAAAGATATATAGAAGAAGAGACTCAAAGTATTAATCGGCTGAATGAAACCAATCAGCGGTATTTTGAAATTTTTCCGCCGCTGGGAACGGATGAGGCTTACGAGAAGATGGAACAGTGGGGAATCACCTTTGACCGAAATGCCATCGAGCGTCCAACAGGGAAAACAGGGGTTGCGTTTGGATTGGTCCAAAGCCGAAAGGGCGGAAGAATTAAGGTTATTGACCATAATGTGGTTGGCGACGAAGTGAAATTTAAGTACTTTATTGGTATGAACAGACGAGGAAAATTCAGGGTCGTCCTTGATAGGGAAGAAGCCTATAACGAATGGCATGAGTTTATTGATGCATCTGAAGAGGATTTCGAGCTGTATTATACCAGCCTTCCTGAAGCAAGTAGAAACCAGATGGATATCCATCATGCCTCCCGAAAGAAGTGCAAAATTGATCGAGTCGATGATTCAGCGTTTGTTTACGTTCGTACGGTCAGCCCGACTGTCATTGAGTATGTTACGGCAACCGAAGATGGGATCACAACAGGGAATTTCTTAGGCGATATTATGAAATTGGAATTATCTTAATGGCAAAGAGGGCTCCTAATGGATAACGATAAATTTATACTAGACTTTGTTTCGAACCAGGACCACTACTATTTAGGCAATAATAGCCGGCTGAAAACGGAATTTTTAAAAGAGTTCCGGCCAAATGATTTTTCTCTGTATAAAATTGTGGAGTTAACTTTCGATGATCAAGCCCCCCGGAAAGAAGCGTTTGAAAATGTTATCAGCGCCCTACAAATTGAAGGTGTCAGCTTTATTTATTTGATTTTGGGAAACAGAAGCGGCGTACAGTTTTACTTTGGGGTAGCGAGGGATTTGAACTATGGTCAAAAACTGCCAATTACCATCAGTGATATTGGCAGTGATATTTTAAAACCAAGCCTTCAGGGAAACTTTAGAGGCAGCACCATTTCAGAAGTGACACCGAAAGATAAACAGTCCTTGATGGAGACCATTCATTCTTTGAAACACTCGGCACTTCTCGAAGGGGTTCCGGGAATTAATGAGGAAAACAAAGACTTTCAGGGGGTCGACAGGTTAATTGATGTGATGCTCGGCGATGAGTTCGGGTTGGTGATTATCGCCAGCCCCCTTGGCCAGAATTCAATCATGGAAGTTGAAAGAAATGTAAATCTTGCCTATTCGGCGATTGCTCCCTTAACCAAGAAAAATATCCAGGAAGGCACGAGCATCGGCAGCAATGAAGGCAAGACCAAGACTGTCAATTACTCAGAATCAGAGGGGCAAAGTTATTCCAAATCCGACTCTACTGGTACTGGTGACAACAAGGGAGGGAGCAGAGGAACCACAAAGCAGACCTCCAAGTCGACGACGAAGAACTCGAATGATAACAAAAGAAGTGATGCTGAAACCGGCTCGGAAGGCAGCAACACGTCTGATTCATGGGGGACAAGTACCAGCAATAGCACCTCTGTCAGTACGGGGACGACCACTTCCAAGACGACCGGGAATTCTGCCTCTGAATCGACCACCATCACCAAAGGCGAGAATCAGGCAATTACGGTTGAATGGATTAACAAAGAAGCCCAGGAATGGCTTAAATATCTAGATGAAGTTATCTTACCAAGGTTAGATTATGGAAAAAGTAAAGGAATCTTTATTACAAATGCCTTTCTTTTAGCCAACAATAAAGGCAACTTAATTAAACTGGGCAACACCATGCGCTCCTTATATTCTGGCCGTAAAGGCAATAAGGTTCCGCTTAGGCTGAATATGGCGGAAGACCAGCCATATGCACCGTTTTTCAAGAAGTTCCAGCTCCCGAATGGGAAATTTGCCAATCTTAGCAGCGATGAAAGGTATGCCCGGGCGCTATTGTCTCAATTTGTGACCGAAACAAAAGCTTATTTGGGCAGTTGGCTTTCCACCAATGAACTGAGCCTCATTGCCGGTTTGCCGCAAAAGGAAGTGGTGGGTTTAAGTCTTAAAGAGGAAGTCGAATTTGGACTGAATTTCTCCTCTCCTGCCAATAAGGAGGAAACCATTTCGCTGGGCAATTTAGTCCAAAGCGGCCGGGTTCTGGATACGATTGAAGTTTCATTGGATAAAGAACATTTAAATAAGCATGTGTTCATTACGGGAGTTACCGGGAGTGGAAAAACTACTACCTGTCAAAAATTGCTGATGGACAGCGCATTGCCTTTTCTCGTCATTGAACCTGCCAAAACAGAATATCGCATTCTAAATGAACAATATGATGACCTACTGATTTTTACGCTGGGGAAAAACACGATTGCGCCATTCCGGCTTAACCCTTTTGAATTTTTCCCCCACGAGAGCATCACTTCAAGAGTGGACATGATCATGGCGAGCCTGGAGGCTTCCTTTGATATGGAAGCGGCCATTCCGCAGATTCTCGAGTCCGCTGTGTACGAATGTTACGAGGACTACGGGTGGAATATCTCCACTAATGTGAATGAAATGTATTCAGACCCATTTGCGGATGGAGTATTCGCGTTTCCGACACTTGAAGATTTATTAGCTAAGATTGAGAGAGTAGTAGTCAGCCAAGGTTTTGATGACCGGCTCAAAAACGATTATGTCGGCTCGATCAAAGCCAGGTTGCAGGGGCTGCTGGTTGGTTCTAAAGGTTTAATCCTAAATACCAAAAAATCAGTTGACTTCGAGACTTTGCTTGAAAAAAGAGTGATTTTGGAGTTGGAGGAAATCAAAAGCGGCAGCGAAAAGTCGCTGATTATGGGATTTATTTTAACAAACCTAACGGAAGCGATTAAAGCAAAGTTTATTAAGGAGCCGGGATTTAAACATATTACGCTTGTGGAAGAAGCCCATAGGCTTCTGAGCAAGTACGTCCCGGGTGAAAGCATGAACAAAAAGCAGAGTGTGGAAGTGTTTACGGACATGCTTGCTGAGGTTCGCAAATATGGGGAGTCCCTGATCATTGTCGACCAAATTCCTGATAAGCTGACTTCGGAGGTTTTAAAAAATACCAACACCAAAATTGTCCATAAGATTTTTGCAAGGGATGATAAGGAAGCAATCGGAAACACGATGGCCCTAACGGATGAGCAAAAAAACTTCCTGTCCTATCTAGATACAGGCCGAGCGATTGTATTCACGCAAGGTTGGAATAAAGCGATGCAAGTTCAAATTAAACCGAGCACCAATACGACAGGACTTCACCAGGTACCGGAACATCTTTTGAGAGAAAGAGTATTAACTTTTTATCAAAAGACTTACAGGAAAGGTATTTTTCCAGGGCTTGAGTTTTTAGAGGAGGAGCCTAGCCAAGATTTCGTAGAGAGGTATATTGATATTTTGCAAGGAGGCAAACTGTTTGCTGACTATGGGGATGCCCTCTATGGAAAATGGGATGGTTTAAAAGTGGTTCTGGAGAAACTGCTGCCTGAATTCGGAATGGATATGCTCGTCCATGTTTTAGCGGTTAATCTTTATCGACCGCAGCCAGATTGCAGCCTGGAGTATAGGAAAACATTGATTGGCGATTTCTTGGAAGACATAATGAATGGCCATATCAAATTAACAATAAACAATCATAGTGATTATCTTAGGAGGAATTAATCATGGGTTTTATAGGAATCGTTAGTGGACTAGCTGGTGCGGTGGCTACTGCCATCTCGGGATTTGCATCTTCGATTGGTCCAGCTCTTGTCAATGTTGGTCGAGTGCTAGTGGCCAATCTGCCAAAAATCGAAACAGGTTTAAAAATTGTGTCCGCTGTGGTACAAACAATCTCTGTCGTTCTTGGGCTGATTAATAAAAATGATACAGCTGAGGAACTAGGGGCGAAGGCTGTGGAAAGCGACAAAAAGCCTGAAGATTTCAGGTCGACAGAGGAATATATCCATTACCTCCGCAATGAAGTGAAGCTTGACTCTCAGAAGATGGATACCTTAAAGACTGAGGATCGTATGGCCTACACTACTATTGGTTCAGTCATTCTTGCAAAAGGAATTGAAGAGAAGTTTCGTGTGAATATCCCTGTAGATTTCTGGGTGGAAGTGGGCAAGCAAAAAATGAATGCAGACGAAGCAAAAGCCTATATTGAAAACTTCAAGGCTAATGGTTTTGATGAAGTAAAGTTAAGCGATTATTTAAAAGGCAAACTTCCGATTGCTGAATTGAAGCAGGTTGCGCCAATCATTGAAAATACACTTAAGCAGCTTCAATCCGAACTAACTCCGGAGCAGGTTCAAAGTAAAATTATGGAGATGAAACAAGTAAGCAGTGGAATTGAAAGCAGGTAAGCAGCATGCATCATAAGTATTTGTTTTTCATACAACAGGAGAAGATTAAAACATATCAATTCCGTGATCATCAATTTGAACTGGTTCCCTATAAAGGCGATGACTATTATACTTTTTCGGAGGATATGCCGTTTTGGCAGTGGTGGAAAAAAACAGCATCCTTTTTTGAAGAGACCGATACGGTTGATTTCTGTTTCTTACATGACCCAGAAGACTATGCTTTCACTGAGGAGTTTCCTGTCAGCGAAATTAACTCCTGGACGATAGAGGAAGTAGAGAACTTCTTGAACCAACATAGCAAATACACTGTCTTGAGGGATAAAACCTGGAAAAAGAAACTCGTATCTGCAGCCTCTATGGATGAAGGACTCAGCAACAACGTATATGCCACCTTTTACCCAGAACAGTTAACCGAAAGCCAACTCCCAGAAGAAAAGGAGAACCTGGAAGAAAGAACGGAACAAGGAATCCTCGCCAGCTATTACAAAGAAAAAACAAAAATGTATTCCAAGTAATGTGAAACAGGGGGACGGTTCTCATGCATCACTTTTTCTTATTTGGATTAGTGATGATTTTAATTAAACGTTTATTTAGCTGACAAATTTTTTGCCTAATTGTTGAGGGGAATGGCTGTAATAACGGATTACTAGTGCTTTCAATTAAACGTTTGTTTAACTGACATCTTTTTTAGATAAATGGCAGTCCAAAGCTCTATTTATCAATGAATACAGTCAAACTAAACAAACGATTGTTAGGTTTTAATGTGATTTTTAATGAAACGTTTAATTTGTTTAGGGTTCCGAGTAACCGTAAACTAACTAGTGACCCATTCAAGAAAAGGCACAACAAGGTAAATTCCTTGTTGTGCCTTTTTCGTGTTGTGAATTTCAACAAGTTGATTAACGCTCTACAAGCAGGTTCCATCTTCCTGCTAGAGGCGGCTTTGAAAGCTAGGAAAGCCTACGTGGACTTTTTATAACTTGTATCATAATTTTAGTCACGTAATCTTCCTTACGATTTTTCACGAGCGTATCATACACATATTCCTCTAACACATAATCCCCTAAAGATAAGTGCAGCCGTTCCATCTCCGCTAACAGCCGCTTATAGGTTTTATGTATGTTCTTTTCATCCCCGATATGATAGCCAATCAGAAACGATCCCTTAACCGATTTAAAATACGGATGACCTTCCCTTGGTTCGGGCTGCTCAATATATAAATAGCTATAATTAGTGTATTCTCCTTTTAGCACTTGCTCCCGTTTGGTTAGACCGCCAATCGGATAGCCTGTATCAAGATGTAATTCATATAACTCATCGATAAAATCGGAAACCACTTTGACAAAATCATCACCGGCCGTATTCTCGATATTCCTACTTAAATAAAGAGTGACCTCTGGTAATTCCTCGAGCGTGATGTCGGAAAAATTAAGCTGTGACGCTTGTTCCATTAAATCGATGGTAGTTTCGATCATCTTTTCTTTCGCTTCCATCTCCTGACGCTTTTTCACGATTTCTTCTTTTTTTCGATACATTAAACTCAAAAAACTTTCCGGCGATTTATTTTGCATGTATTGTTGTATGTCTTGTAAAGACATGCCAATATCCTTCAATAAACCGATCAACATGAATACCTCTAACTGTTGAATGGAATAGTAGCGATAGCCTTTTTCATCTTTCGTTATGGGAGACAATAGACCAATTTGATCATAATAAAACAGAGTCTGTTTGTTTACTTTGCAAAGTTTAGCAAATTCACCTGTCGATAAAAACTTCCCTGTTTTTTTACTCATTTCACAACACCATCCTTGACTATATAGTAACTATATACACTAGGATAAATATTGTAAAACTTAAGAAAACCAATACAAAGGCTGCTTTGTAAAGGAGTATATAAAAGATGAAACCAAATAAGGTCACCTTAGGCTTATTATTAACGAATTTATTCATTGCGTTTTTGGGGATTGGTTTAATTATTCCGGTGATGCCTAGGCTTATGGAAGAGTTAGGGATTACAGGAACAACAGTCGGTTATTTGACGGCGGCATTTGCCACTTCGCAATTGATTGTTTCCCCGTTTGCTGGGAAAGCCGCCGATCAGTTTGGCAGGAAAATTATGATTGTCATGGGTTTATTTATTTTTGGCTTCTCGGAATTCTTATTTGGAATCAGCAGTGAAATTGAGTGGTTAATGATTTCACGGGTTTTAGGCGGGATTAGTGCAGCGTTTATTATGCCGGCTGTCACCGCGCTTATTATTGATATCACTAGTTTGAATACCCGCCCGAAAGCACTCGGTTATATGTCAGCCGCCATTAGTACAGGATTTATTATCGGGCCTGGGATCGGTGGATTCTTAGCGGAATTTGGGACGCGTACCCCATTTATGTTTGCTGGTGGTCTTGGGACGTTTGCTGCCATTTTAACAATTATCTTAATTGCGGAGCCGGAACGGGAACGTTCAACTGAAACGAGCAAACAAGCTGCAGATCGAAAAATCGGCTTGAAACGGATGATGGCACCTAAATATCTCTTTGCCTTTATTTTAATTTTTATCGCTTCCTTTGGATTGGCCGCTTTTGAATCATTTTTTAGTTTATTTGTGGACCACAAATTTCAATTTGAACCATCCGAAATCGCCGTTGTTATTACGGGCGGTGCACTGATTGGCGCATTGGCACAAGTGGCGCTGTTTAACAGGTTCACCCAATTGTGGGGTGAAATCAAATTGACCGATACAGCTTGATTTTATCGGCTGTTCTTGTTTTCTTCATGACCATGGTTCATTCCTATTGGTTTATTCTGCTTGTTACCATTACGGTTTTTGTAGGATTCGACTTATTCCGCCCAGCTGTTACATCCTATCTTTCCAATATTGCCGGCAATGAACAAGGCTTCGTTGGTGGAATGAACTCCATGTTTACCAGCTTAGCGAACATTAGTGGACCGATATTAGGCGGGATGTTATTTGATATCGATATTAACTACCCGTTCTATTTTGCAGCCGTCATCGTAGCGCTGGGAGTGGCCTTGACCATGTTCTGGAAGAAACCAGAAAACGATCCACTTCAAGCTGTCAGTGATTGATAATAGCCAAAGAGAACCAAGGGGACGGTTCTTGTGGCATCAGAGCAACAAACATCCCAAGATTAGTAGCACAAACCACGGCCATGGTTTGTGCTCATTTTTTTATAGTAGTAGTGAAGGTAGGTCGGGGACGGTAGTAAAGATGAAAAAATAATGAAAAAAACCCTGCTTATGGCGGGGATTTCAGAAGGAGTTTTGACTCACCATTTGTTAAAAATTGTTAAACTTTGTACAAAAATACCCATTTGTGTTATATAATTACTGTGTAAATGTTGTAAAATTGAAAATTTTCTACTTTTCCTAAAAAGGGGGGTTTGGAGTTTACTAGTCTTATTGTAGGAACAACATTCTATGAGTAAACAAGATGGGGGTTTTTATGAAAAAGGTTTCAACTTCTTTAGTGACATTTGTTTTCATTCTATCTACTATTCTACCAACCTTGTTATTCCAAGCACCCAAAGCAAACGCAGAAGAGTTCACAAATGGGATCGTTTACAACGATTATTTGGAATATATGGTGGGTGGAGACGGAAAGTATACGATTGGAACCAGAAATGGGAATCCAGAGAATCAACTTGATGATTTAAAAAACTTACTTTACGGCCATCCTTCTCCATGGTCATCTTATACTACATTGAATGTTGACGGAGAAATCATGCAGTACATGCCCAACGTTCAACTACCCAAAATAGATTCAGCGCAATTAAGCAATATCTCCGAGCAGAAGGTTGAGAGTAAAAATGTCTCTGTTCAGCAGTCCTTGAAAATTGTTACTAATTCGAATACCAACAGAGAAGATATGGTGGAAATAAAGTATAGTGTCAAAAATAACGATTCCATTTCCCATGACGCGGGATTACGAATCATGATGGATACCATGCTAGGGTATAATGACAGTGCCCCATTTCGAGTTCCCGGAGTTGGAGCTGTTACATCCGAAATGGAGTTTAGCGGTGACAACATACCCGAATATTGGCAAGCCTTTGACAATCTAGAAAACCCGAGTGTCATCTCCCAAGGCCAATTGACGAATACAGAAAATAAGCCTGACAAAGTGCAATTTACTAACTGGGGGCATGTCTACAATAATCCTTGGAATTATACCATATCCCCGTATTCCGGCAATGGCGATAGTGCCGTTAGCATTTACTGGAATCCTAAGCCATTAAGCCCAGGAGAAAGCAGGGAATATACTACATATTACGGTTTAAGTGAGTTTCTGCAAGACCTTAGACCGCCAATTGCTTTAACCTTAACGGGGCCAAAGGTCATTGAACTGGATGACTCCGGTAAGTACAAACCTAACCCAACGACCATCACTGCTTATTTTCAAAATATAGGGAATCAAGCAGCAAATGATGTGGAGTTATCCCTTCTTCTTCCAAGCGGAATGAAGTTAGTGGATGGCCAAGTAGATAGTCAAGTTGGTACGCTGCAGCCGGGTGAAATTAAACAAGTCTCTTGGGAAGTGGAAATTGAGCCGCAAGCAGAAGAAACACGATTGGATTATTCTGTCAGGCTGGCTGCAAGTAATGCCGAGACCAAGACATTAACACAGCAAGTAAAAGTACCGGCATCATCCGAAGCCGCCAATACGGTCGTTTTCATTCCTGGAATCATGGGGACAGAAATTTGGACAGATCCCCAAAATGGCAATGCTGCGGAAAGAAGATGGATGCCAGTTGGAGACTTGGGCAATATCTTAGATGTGAGAGACCAGACGAGAGAATTGGCCGTAGACGGAAATGGCAAGCCTGTTAATGACATGGATATCCGTGGGCCGATTGATGAATATTATGGCCAGATGGTCCGAGAGATGAGAAATGCGGGATACAATGTCGTTGAATTTGGCTATGACTGGCGGTTAAGTAATAGCTCCAATGCAAAAAAACTGGAAGAATTAATAGATGGCTTGGGTGTTCATAAAGTTTCCATTGTGGCCCATAGTATGGGAGGGTTGATTGCCTCCAAATACCTCGCCAATAAGCAGTCCAATGCGGACAAGGTAGATAAATTCATTACCTTGGGGACTCCATATTATGGTGCACCCAAAGCATTATATATAATGGAAACTGGGGAAGTTAGTTCCTGGATTAAAAACAAAGTGATCGCCAAAGTCATTAAGGAAATGGCACCAAATATGAAATCAATTTATCAGCTGTTCCCAACCAAACAATACTTTGAAGGCAATCCATACTATGTTCAGGTTCGCTATGACAATACCTTCAGAAAGAATGAATATAAAAAGCTTAGTTATAATAAAACGCTGCAATTTTTCAAGGATTACCGTTCTGAATGGCTAAATGAAGATCATTTTGGCCTTGCTGAGGATTTTGCCGAATCGTTAGATGATAACATGTCGAGGATTAATTCCGTTGACCGCTATTTTATTGTTGGAGATCAAGTTTCCACCATTGGGGTGGTGGTGCCCGAATTAAACGAGACATGGAATCGAAGCGGATATAATTACGCCCACATTGATGATACGAAGCCGATTAATGGTGACGGTACCGTTCCTGTCATGAGTGCCAATATGAATAAAGACACGGATCCTGATAAGACGTATTATATTCAGGAAAAACATGATTCTTTGGCCAGCAATGAAACGGTTATTCAGCAAGTATTAAATATATTAGATGATCGCCCTGCCCGGATAAAGGGTATGCGCAAAAATCCGAAAGAAACAAAGAAGCTGAAACTAAAAGTAGAATGTCCAGTAGATCTGCATGTATATGACCAAGATGGAAATCATATGGGGCCCGTTTCTGAAAATGAAGTGGAGGAAGATATTTTATCTGGAACCTACTACCTGCTGGACGATGAAAAAATTGCTCTGCTAAATGACGGAAACTATCAGGTGAAAATGGTTGGTACAGATTACGGGAAGATGACATTTACGATGCTCTGGTATGACGAGGAAAACGAAGAAGAGCAAACTATTCGTTTCGATGATGTTCCGTTAACCCCAACCACGATCATTACGACAACCACCAACAGAGAAGGGGAAATCATTCTTAACCTGGATCAAAATGGGGACAATGTGGTCGATGAAATGATTCATCCAACTGTTAACCTCAATAGCGCCGGATCACAGGATATCACTGCCCCAGAGTTGTCTTACACGGTTGATGGGGAAAAAGGAATGAATGATTGGTACCGCAGTGATGTTCGTGTCAGCATGAATGCAGAAGACGAAGGGGCAGGCATTCAAAAAATCGAATACCAATTGAACAATGGCGAAGCACAATTGTATGAAAAGCCGGTAGCCATCCAATCTGAAGGACCCACAGAATTATGGATGAAAGCTTATGATAAAAATCGAAATTATGACATTCAAACAGCAACTGTCAAAATTGATAAAACCAAACCGAAAATTGAGATTTCCGGAATATCGAACGAAGTGATGGTTGGTGACTCGATCAGTTTCAACTTTGATGCAGTGGATGATGTTTCCGGAATCGAATCCGTTCAAGCCACCTTAAATGGCCAGCCATATACCAACCATGAAAAAGTCAACGTCCTGCAGCCGGGTGAAAATACCCTTGAAGTTCAAGCCGTTGATAAAGCGGGAAATATCGAAACCAAGAAACTGTCTTTTATGGTTTATATTCCGGCTGAGGTAAAGCTTGATCCACAATCGATTAAGAAGGGCAAAAATAATAACGCAATGGGAACGGGGTACCTTCAATTCGTTGCTTCTCCATATCCGTTGGAGACGGTTAAACTTTCCTCCATTACGATTAACGATGTGGTGAAGCCTATTACCGATTCAAAATATGGATATGTAAAAAATCCCATTGTTGATTATAATGGAGATGGAAAGAAAGAATTTATGTTTAAGTTTACTCAACATGACCTCGCTGAGTCGCTGCCAGTCGGTAATCAAGAAGTCATAGTTAAGGGAGAACTAAGCTCCGGAATTGGTTTTATCGCCAAAACGGTTATTAGAATTGCTCAATAAGACGGAGATAAGGGGACATAGTGTCCTCTTATCATTTTTTTAAGTTGAAGGGAAAGAAACCATGAATCTTTTTATTCAAATTGTTTCTGGGATCCTAGTCGGTGGCGTTTTCTTTTATATCACGGCAATCGAACGGATTAAACCTCTAAAATACCTGTTGCAACATATCAACTCCACACTCTTTTACTTTGCGGTTGCCGTCCTTATTTCAGCAGTTTGTTTTATTTTTCTTCCAAAGTTAAAGGTATTTGGACTTGCGGCTTCCATCACGATGGTTATTTTATTTATTATCCTTTATATTGCCTTTCATTCCGGAGGAATTGGGTTTTGAAGTGAGTAGGAACCACGGGGACGGTTCCTGGGGTACCACAGAGACGATTTATATGGCAATGGGCAATGGAGCCGCCAGGAGAACCGTCCCCCTGGCGTTATAAGAAAAGGAGATAACCGCCACCATCCTATCTTCCTTCAATACAAAAAGAAGCTACCTAAATGGCAGCTTCATTACTTTGGGAGTTACCAGGAGAACCGTCCCCCTGGTCCCCCTGGTCCCCCTGGCGGAATAACAATGCCTTTTCTTTATTTAACAGAAACGGTCTAAAGTATCCTACGGTATCGGATAAAGGAAGGACTTCGGGGTGGAGTTTGATATTCAATACCTGTTCCATGTAGTTTCTTCTCCTGCTGAATCTCTCCCATAACTCTGGATAGTGAGTTTCAATTTCCTTCCGCAATTCTTCATCTGCCAGCGCGATTCCGGTCTCAGCACTGGCCCCGCCGTAATTGGGAACCGATGGAATAATGTCAACTTGAAATAGCATTCCGCTTTTTAGAACGGTATTGGACCCGCTATATATAGGGGAAGATAACCATTCTTCATCGGATACATAATGCCCCGGATTTAAATGCCAATGGTATTGATCCTTCGGTAATACAGTTTCGATTACTTGATATAATTCGCCGCCTGTCATCCCAATTCTAATAGTTTCTAACCAAGCCACTACAGCCGAATAATAAGGGATGGCCACTCTTTCCAAATAATCCTGAACCTCATTCGGGAGTTCATCCGCTTCCCTTACCACATACCCAGACCTGCTGGTTAAGCCCCCTTTATAGCCGGTTGTAATCGAAAACTTATCACCGAGCTTTACGGCTTTGTTTCTTGGATAAATGACGGCATTCGTAAAGCGCTCGCCAGTAGCACAGATGGTGGTGACATTATGCGGCTGCCCAAACCTTGAAAGATAGGAGGCCAATTCCGTTTCGGTTTTCCCGATTTCTATATGGTTGATTGTCTCCAGTACACAATCTGATGCCAAACTGGATCCAAATTCATAATAACGAATCTCATCTGCATTATTCACAGTTCGGATGCCGCCGTTTTCGCCGATAAACATATTGCCAGCATTGAATACTTGTGCAGAATTTTCCTGTGCTAAAGCTTTTAAGGCCTCTATTATGAAATAGGGAACATCAAACAATTGCTGATTATCTTCATATTGACCCGTAAATACCTTCCAGCCCACGACCCCAATATTTTTTTCTGTAAAATTAATGGCATCTCCAATGATATCTTTAAAACTCTTTTCATTTTCCATGGGCTGATTCGGTAAAGAAAAGTAAGGGACATGAACCAGTTCGGACTGTAATCGAGAGTATTTTGCCATTTTTAGATTTTCATTACCTAGAAATAATGCTGCCATGCCATTAGCATCTATGGCTAATAATGCTTCTTCAAATCGGGGGATAAAACCTGTTAAATACTCAAAGTTCGAGCCATGCTCCCGATCCGCATAAATAAAAACGAGATCAACTCCCTTTTGTTTCATCGCCTCCAATAGTTTTTCTTTTCTTTCTTGATAGGTGCGATCCGATAAAAATACAGTATGATCATTAAATTTCATTTCAAGATAAGGTACTTTCGATAAAGAAAACTTGTTCAGGCTATATTTTTCTTTTAAATCATCTTGCATTTAGCTATTTCCTCCTAATCCGGTTGAGTGAAACACGGGGACGGTTCTTGTACATCAATACAATGTGCCTTCCGCGATTCGCATATGTATAAGCTGATACTTTAGTATGTATTAAGCTCATTCTTATTACAATCGGAGGGCATTCTATCCCGCAGATTGCTGAAGTCTGGTTCAGACTGGGCCAAAACATAAATCCACCCATATTTCGCTTATTAGTCTAAAAGATTCTAGATTGGATGAACTTTTGGGAAAACACTAATAGGTAATACAACTTTCCAACAGTTTCACCAAACTGAGATGAAATAGTGCATTGAAGCAAATAAAAAAGAGTTTGGAAATAATCCAAACTCTAACTGTTTTGTTGGAAAGCTACTGGTTGGATAACTTTATAATTTTTATGGTTGATAACGGTTACATTGTTTTCAAAAGAAATATCTGTCGGATTTTCAAGAATCTTTATCATGACGGAGTTTTCATAAACCTTTTCGACAATACCTACAATTCCTTTGTTTGACCGAATCTGGTCGTTTACTTCTGCAATTTTCATGAAGCCTCACCCTTTTTTATTTTCTAATTTACACTAAATTTTCTGATAATCCAATCCTTTCATAAAGATGAAACACAATTGAAATATACATTGTTGATTTTGCCTAAAAAAAAAGATTATGAAACTATGTGTTTAACTGGGAAGGTTGACTTGAAAGAATAGGATTGAAGGTTAGCTGAGATTATAATTACTAATTCTAGGGCTTGGTTTATTTATAGGAAAAATGGGGTTGTTCCTTTATCATTTCCTTTTCCTCTTATTTCCTCCACACATATTTCACAGAATCCTCATCTGTTTGACACTTTATTTGTAAAATCATTCACATTTACTACGTTACAATTAGTGCATACAGTAACTTGTTTTTTCAAAGGAGGACAATAACATGTCAGATTTATTTACCCCAATTCAAATAGGACCTATTACGATAAAAAATAGATTTATGATGGCCCCGATGGAGAATGGTTTAGCAGCTCCTGGGGGTGTGGTGAACGATCGAATTATCCGTTTCTTTGAAGAAAGAGCCAAAAACGATGTTGGTATAATTTTGACTGGTTCCGTTGGCGTCTCTCCCGAGGGAAGAGGGCTGCCGACCCAGCTTAGCGTTTATGATGATGAATTTATTCCTGGATTAAAGCGACTGACAGATGCCATCCATCAGGCAGGCTCCAAAATAGGCGCGCAAATCTATCACGCCGGACGCCAAGCATCGGAGGATATCACCGGTATCCAGCCAATCGCTCCAACCGCCATGCCGTGTGAGATTGTCGGCAACGACCCGCGTGAAATGACTACAGAAGAAATTTATGAAATGAAAGAGAAATTTGTGGAAGCAGCCAGACGGTCGGTTGAAGCAGGCTTTGATATGATTGAAGTCCACTTTGCCCATGGCTATCTGCTCCATAGCTTCCTATCCCCACACAGCAACAAACGGACAGACGAGTTTGGCGGCAGTTTGGAGAACCGCATGCGTTTCCCAATGGCCGTTCTAAGTGAAATTGCGGAGAAATTCGGCGACAAAGCAGCGGTAACCATCCGGATTAGTGCGGACGAATATTTGGAGGACGGCCTGAAATTTGACGAAGTCATCGCCATCTGCCAAGAAGCCGTCAAAGCAGGTGCCCAAGCCATCAGTTTAACAGCAGGCAGCTATGATTCTGTTGAATACACGATTCAGCCTATGTTCATTGAGCAAGGTTTCCTTATCCCTTTTAGCAAAAAATTAAAAGAAATCGTCGATGTCCCGGTGATTGTCGCTGGCCGATTGAACAGCGCGGAACTGATTGAGTCGATTATGGATAATAATGAGGCCGACATGATTGCAATTGGCCGCGGCCTGATTTCCGATGAAGAACTGATTGTAAAAATGAAAAATCGACAATATGAAGAAATCCGCTATTGTGTGGCTTGTAACCAAGGCTGCATCGATAACGTGTTCCAGGGAAAGGGCGTTACTTGCTTAGTCAATGCCAGAGCAGGATTCGAGGCAGAACGGAATATCACGGAAGCTGAAGAGCCGAAGAAAGTCGTGATCGTTGGCGCCGGTCCAGCGGGAATGGAAGCAGCCAGGGTGGCCAGTCTCCGTGGACATGATGTCACGCTGATTGAAAAAGAAACCGAAGCCGGCGGCAAGTTTGATATTCTTGCCACACCGCCTGAAAAAGACTCCTTCCTTCTTTATAAAGAATTTTTAACAAGAGAAGTGGCCAAATTGGGTGTGAAAGTGGTGCAAGCAGCCGTCACTAGCGCTCAAGATTTAGCTTCTTATGAGCCTGACCATGTCATTGTGGCAACCGGATCACGCCAGACCGTTCCGCCTATTAAAGGTGCGAACTTAGACCATGTGGTGATTGCGGAAGACGTACTCAATGGCAAGGAAGTAGGCGAGAATGTTGCCATTATCGGTGGTGGACTTGTCGGAACGGAAACAGCCAAGTATCTTGCAGAAGCAGGGAAAAACGTCACGATTATCGAGATGGCATCTGCTATTGGCAATGGCGTAGGTCCCACTTTTGCCGGTCACCTATTTGAATTCCTTGCTAAGCGGAACGTACAGCTTATTACCAATGCGAAAGTCATGGAAATAAATGAGGGTCAAGTCGTCCTTGAAGATCGAGAAATCGCAGCGGACCATGTGATCATTGCGGCAGGTTACACACCAAACAACCATTTAGTCGAAGAACTAAAAGCTGTTTATCCAAGCGTAGAAACCATCGGCGATGTGAACTCTCCAAGAAGAATCATTGATGCAACAGCGGAAGCCTTCCTTGTTGCTGCTCAAATCTAATCTGCAGTAAAAGCAAAAATAAGGGAAGCTGATGTGTTTTACAGCTTCCCATTTCTTTTAATTGTTTACCTCTTAATATATAAAAGAAATATTCAATCCTCAAAACACCAGGAAGTAGCCAACAGACTTTTGATTATGGAACCACTCTTGATGGCTGCCAACCGACTTCCTTCTAGCCTTTATATTCGCGTCCCCAATCCGTTATAATGGAGACTAATAGAACCAAGAACGGTACCATGCAATGAATATACTGCTGTTGACTTGTGTTAGTGATTGCGAGGCAACAAAAGCATCCCTTTTTTTACAGCAATGCACCAAGGAATACAAAAACGCTAAAAAATGGTATGACTAGCACAATAAAGTTGGGAAAACTATCAAGTAGATTGGAACGGCGGGAGGGATGCAGATCCACAGACTTGTCAACCGCATTCTGTCCTTTTCCAGATGTCGTCATCCATGCACTCGTCACACCGCCAAATCGATAGTAAGATAACTTTTGCGTTGAAGCACAAGAACCGTCCCTGTGTTTCATCAAGAACCACAAGAACCGTCCGAGGGCACTGAAAAAGTCCCTGAATTCAGTTTTCGTGGATAAAATCGTCAGTTGATTTCCACTCCAGGCGGCTTCGCTTTCCGCGGGCGTGCCGGGGAGCCTCCTCGGCGCTTTGGCGCCTGCGGGGTCTCCCCTGTAACTACAAAAAGATGACTTAAAATTCACATTCCTGAATTTTTAAAGTCGTCTTTTTTGATTTTCTTTAAAGATTCTTGAAAAACCGAAGGTTTTTCAGTGGCCTCGAACCGTCCCTGTGGTCCCTATGGTCCACTATGGGTCCACGAAAATTTGTCTGGAAAAAGTAGAAGACCCGTAGGATAATATTCCTATGGGTCTTCTTATGATCTTTAGTTCCATATGTGACGAGTAAATAACTGGTGCATGAGATGAAAGGTGCTAGAGTGTGGACCACACGTAGTAGATTACGAGTGTAGTATTAGACCTCCATCATAGATAAAATAACGCCAAGGGAGCGGATTGTAAAATGGCAGTATTCTGTACAAAGTGTGGAAGGAAAGCGGGAGCTGATGCAAGGTTTTGTCCAAGTTGCGGTAACAATCTTGTGATCCTAAGTTCCTCTACTGCGGTGCCACAAGGGGCCGCCGGGTTAGCTAATCTGAATAAACCCCGAACTCAAAATACTTCAAGTTCAGTAAATAATACAGTCCCGGAGGAAACCCGGATTGGAACTATTCAAGGAAACGATAGAAAGAATTACTTCATTCCTATTGTAGCTTTATGCGGAATCGTTTTAATCGGTTTAATGGCGTATTTCACGATAGGGAACAAAGAAAACTCCGAGCCGGAAACCATTCCGAGTTCAATCGAATCCCGGCAAATGACAGACACTAGTGACTCCGATACTGATACACCTCAAAGTGACTCGGATGATAAAACTACGGAAGATAGTTACCAAACAGGATCTAGTGATTTTATCTTACCAAGCAGTAGCAGGAAACAATTACAGGACAGTGACCTTTCATCCCTAACCCTTGAAGAATTGGGGGTCGCAAGAAATGAAATCTTTGCACGCCATGGATATATTTTTCAAACGGAGAAATATGCCACTTATTTTTCGAAAAAAACGTGGTATAGTCCAAATGCATCCTATGATGGATCTCTAAATGAACTGGAAAAATATAATATCCAGTTGATTCAGAGCAAGGAAAAAAGTTTACAACCCTAGACAGCTGTGAGAAGGTGAGAGGTGCCAAAGTGAAATTGAATAAAACGATAAAAATAGGATTAACCGTTTTTGTCCTAATCATGGTGTTCCCTATCTATTTACTCCTCCATCATGCTGATGAAGAAAATGCGGTAAAGGGGGAGTCTGAACTTGAAACAGCTAAGGCTGTAAAAGGGGAAAAAGTGGTGGCACAAAGCCACAACACTGATGCCGAAGAAGGAAACCAAGAACAAGCCACACAAAATGAGAATGTAGCACCTAGTAATGAGGCCAAAGCAGTTGAAAACAATTTTATTGTCGTCATTGACCCTGGTCATCAGGAAAAAGCCAACTTAGCGAAGGAGCCTGTAGGACCTGGTGGGACGGACATGAAACTGAAGGTAAGCGGAGGAACCACCGGGGTAGTGACAGGGAAACCGGAATACATATTAACGCTAGAGGCCTCGCTTATTTTAGGAAATCTCCTTGAAAGCAAAGGAGTTAAGGTTATTTATACAAGGACCACTCACAACGTTAATTTGAGTAATCAAGAACGAGCGGAAATCGCCAACCAAAATAATGCAGATTTATTTATCCGGATACATGCCGATGGGTCAACCAATCAAAATGTTCATGGCTTATCGGTGCTTACACCAGCGAAAGAAAGTCCATACACAACAGCTATTTATGAAGATAGTTTAAAAGCATCCCAATTTATTATTGATGAAACTAGTAAAAATCCCGAAATAAAGGTAAATGGAATTTCCTATAGAGGAGACCTGTCTGGCTTCAACTGGTCAAAGGTTCCCAGCACACTTGTAGAAATGGGCTTTATGAGTAACCCAACGGAAGATCGTAATCTCTCAGACCAGTCCTACCTTACAAAACTATTGGAAAACGTGGCCGATGGAATTATGGATTATGCTGATTATAAACAATAGAAAGACTTTCCTATGCCTTAGGTGCTGGAAGTTCTAAGTACAAACCGGTTCCTCTAGGATATGTAAGAATTGAAAGAAGACATGTATCATTTTTAGAATGAAATCAAAATGATAAGTGTACACCCGACCGAAATGGGATTAAAGCGAAAAGGGGATATAAATTGGTGGAAGAGCGTTTAAAAATGATTTATGATTCCTTTGCTGAACTAGATAAAGAGATGCAGGCGGCCCTTTCCTCCAAGGATGAGGAGCTGATAAAAAGTCAATTGTTCCGTTCATACCGCCTGACATCAAAGCTTATGGACAACATCGGAAAGAAGATAGATAGAAGGGAATACTCTGTTCTGGCTGATTACTTCCGTTGTTTGAATTTTATCAAAAAGACAATGGGCTCATGGTACGAGACTCGTGCCTATATGTACGAGCAGGAAAACCGGGATGAATGGGCGGAACGGGAATGGTTTGCCGGTATTGCCGAATCGACTGATCACTTTGACCGGTCTATCCAATATGCCCATGCGGCGTTAAAGCTGCATAATTTGTATGTCAACAAAGATATCAAAGACAATCTTGTAAGGATAACGGAGAACAATGTTAAAGAAATTATCACCAGTTTAAAAAGAGTAAGGCTGGTCGTCAATGCAGCAGTCAGTGAGCATGGCACGAATGATCAGGCCAACTATATCCTTGCCTGGATCAGTGAGCTTGAGAAAGCGATTAGTGAAAGAGAGGATCTCACCCTTGCACTGAGGAAATTGCCGCAAGAAATCACTTTTGAAAAAGCGATGGCAGAACTTGAAGGCCTTATCGGGCTTCAAGAAGTAAAACGGAAGATCAAAGACATTGCCAATTGGGTCTCCTTTAACACACTAAGGAAGGAACAAGGGTTTAAGACCGAAAAAATCAGCCTTCACATGGTATTCTCCGGAAATCCGGGAACGGGGAAAACAACGGTAGCAAGATTAGTTGCCAATATCCTGAAAGCGGTGGGAGTTCTTTCGAAGGGACATCTGGTTGAAGTAGGCCGTTCCGATTTAGTAGCCGAGTATGTGGGGCAGACGGCAATCAAAACCATGAATAAAATCAAAGAAGCGAAAGGCGGCGTTTTGTTTATTGATGAGGCGTACTCCCTTGTGAGAGGCAGTGCGTCGAGTGATTTCGGAATAGAAGCGATTGATACTTTGGTCAAGTCCATGGAGGATGAACGAAATAATATGGTGGTCATATTGGCCGGTTACCCTAGAGAGATGAAAAGTTTTATTGATTCCAATCCAGGTCTCCAGTCAAGGTTTAAAAATCATATTGATTTTCCAGATTACAATCTGGATGAGCTAATGGAAATTACCCATTTGCTTCTCCATCAACGGGATTATAAAATGACCGAGAATGCCATAGCCTTGTTTCGGCAGATGGTAGGCAGGACAATTGTGAGACATCCAAATACACATGGAAATGGACGGCTTGTCCGTAACCTGATAGAGGATGCCATCATGGCTAAGGCCAGTTTTGTAATGGACCAAAAGGCACACGAACTGCCAGTCGGGAGCTTAGACCTCATTGATGATACCATCATGCGTTTGTGTTTGGCAGGAACCAATCAAGCTTCCGTAGCAACAGGCAAGAATTTAAGGTAAATATTGAGTTTTTGAAACTCAATCAATTGGAGCGGGAGGCCCAAAGACTCCTGCTGGAGACCCCGCAGGCTCCAAAGTGCTGAGGAAGCTCCCGGCACGCCAGCGAAATGCAAAGTGCCTGGTGCGTAAATCAATCAAAAACCAAATTTAACACAGCTTACTAAATAAGAAAAGCCCTTGGTATAATGGGGGCGGCTATAGAGGTCAATTGGACGTATTGCTTGTAACAAAGGCACAACTAATCATATTAATAGTTGTGCCTTATGTTTTGTAGTTTAAAATCCATACCCCCAAAAATGGTCATTGATTGCCAATCATTCAAAGTCGTCACTCCATGATTCTCCCTCCTGTCGGAACCATTTCCTGATGAAACGTGGTAATGGCAACATACAGAGAAGGCAGAAATAAAGACACTGCTAAAAAAAGAAACCGGGGCAATCGGATGAAGGTCCCAATCCAAAACCGTTCATAAAAGTCCTCTTGGGATTGAAATAAACTAAAAAAACTTACTGGTGCCACCAAGGCAAAAGGAGTTCCTTCTATTAACAAAACGGCTCGGCCCTCAAGCAAATTGGCGCACACCACATCGGGACGCTCCGTATACAAAACCTGCGGAAACGGGGAATAGGGGTTATCCTCAATGAATTGTTCGATATACCCGCTTTCTAACACCCCATCAATCTGAATGCGATTCAGCCGATTTTCCATTTCCTCGATTAAAGTCCGATCGACTATTCCCTCTATATAAGAAATGACAACCTTGGTTTTTGTATATTTACCGATCGGGACCGTCTTCATTTTCAGAGCAGGGTCTTTAATGATCCGGCGCAATAAAGATGTGTTGACACCAAGAGATTCCGTGAAACCTTCCCTCGGTCCCCGAATGTTGGTTTCAGCCTGCGGCTCTTCAACCGAACGCTTTTCAAATTTCACTAAACCTAGTGAGAAGCCCTCAGCAAACCCATCAAACAGCAAAATAGGGTTTCCAGTGCTAATGGCATCGACACAAGCAGAAATCGTAGAAACGTTTTTTACATTTGAAACAGGTAATTTATTTTTTACAGAAAGAAGGAAGTCGGTTTCCTCCCATTCGTTTGGAGCTAACAACGTTTCTAGCACTTGTTCGTCCAGCTTTTGCGTATCACTTAATCCCTCGATATAGATTATGACAGCATCTTTTTTCCCACAACAAAAGACCGGAAAATCACATCGGAACTTCCCTGGTACAGAGAGGAGAGGAATTGTCTGTTTTTCTCAAGTGTTTTCGATAAAGGGATGTCCTGTGATAAAGCCAGTTCTAATTCTTTTTGTACTTTTGCCTTTTTCTTTAACGGACGCTTCCTAATTCGAAACACCTCCATTTCCTCCCATAGTCCCAAGATACATTTAAATTTCCATATATTTGAAGAATATACATGAAACATGGGTGAAACAAGGGGACGGTTCGCCTGCTTCGTTTTTTTATCATTCCCTGATAGATGTTAGACTCAAAATACTGACTTACTGAGGGGAAGCACAAATCCCGTGAAATTTGAGTGCAGGCACCATCCGGTAGTGGGTAGGAAACACTTGATGATAGCAGCTTTGCGAACATGAGTGAATGATATTAAGGCATCAACCGATACCTGATTTCTTGACAAACAACCGCCCATTGTAATAATCTTAGGCAGATAAAATAGTTCAACAGATTAACTGTTACTGAGGTGAACAAGTTTGGATAGTGCGTTGATTAAGGAGATTGTCGACAAGTATCTTAATCTTACTTTTTCGATTGAGAGGAATGGCGGTCAGTTGATTAAATGTCAAATGGGAAACGATATGACCAACGACCAGCACTACATACTTCGCTATATCAATCAGAAGGAGGGATGTACGTCTTCGGAGCTTGCCGACGTGTTTAATGTCAATAAGAGCGCGATTACAGCCATCATTGACCGGCTGGAGAAAAAGGGATTCATCCAGCGTACTCGCGATGAACAGGATCGGCGTGTCGTGTACCTGACCTTAACCGATGTGGGAAGGGAATTATTTTACGAGACGGAGCTGCGGATCCATCAGCTCGTCAGCTCCTTTATCGAGCAATTCGAACCTGACGAGATTGAGAGATTTATACAAACGTATGAAAAGTTAAACCAAATCATTTTAGCTGCCAAAGATGAGATGTTGGGGGAGTAAGCTATGAGAGCCATAATAAAAGGAAAATGGATTGTGGTGGCCGCCTGGATTGTGGTGGCCGTTGGGTTGTTTCTTATTGCACCAAATATGGGCGGCCTTGTGAAGGAAAAAGGGGAAATTGCCGTTCCTAAGGGCTATTCCTCCGCCTTGGCCGGCCAAATTATGGAGGAAGTCCAAGAGCAAAAGCATGTGGGGGATACCTCCACCGTGGCGCTTGTTTTTCATAGTGACAAAAAGCTGACGAAGGCGGAAACTGCAGAAGCGGAGAAGGCCGTCCGGGAGCTGGAAGAGAATAAGAAAAAGCTGGGCATTACGGAGATTTTGACCCACTTTAATGAGGAAAGTCTAAAGGACCAACTCGTATCTGATGATGGAAAAACCATCATGGTTTCGATTAAACATACTTGGAATAAAGACATCACCGATAAAGAACTTCGCGAGGAGCTTTATAAAACCATTGATGATGTCAAAGTCGACCACTATTATACAGGCAGCTGGCTGATCAACGAGGCCTTGATGACCAGCTCGCAGGAAGGCTTGAAAAAAACAGAAGGAATTACGGTCGTCTTCATTTTAGCAGTATTACTGCTGGTTTTCCGCTCAGTCGTCGCACCGTTTGTTCCGTTGATCACGGTTGGATTCAGTTATCTGACCTCCCAATCGATTGTTGCCTTCCTAGTGGATAAGCTGGACTTCCCGATTTCGAGTTACACGCAGATTTTCCTGGTCGCGGTGTTGTTCGGCATCGGAACGGACTATTGTATTTTGCTGTTAAGCCGTTTTAAAGAGGAATTGGGGCAGCAGGAGTCCATTACCGATGCGATTGTTGTCACCTATAAAAATGCCGGACGCACGGTGTTCTTTAGCGGAGTGGCCGTCATGATCGGCTTTGCGGCCATCGGGTTTTCCCAATTTCAATTGTATCAATCGGCTGCCGCTGTTGCGGTCGGTGTAGCGATCCTACTCATCGCTTTATTCACGATTGTGCCATTTTTCATGGCTGTGCTTGGATTAAAAATCTATTGGCCGTCGAAAAAAGTGGCGGAGCATGAGGAAAACAAACTGTGGGGGGCCGCAGGGAAATTCTCTCTTGCCAGACCGTTGTTGGCGTTGGTGATTGTCGCCGTTGTTTGTGTGCCATTCCTTGTGACGTACGACGGAACGCTTTCGTTTAACTCCTTGGAAGAGGTTAGTGATGACATTCCGGCAATCAAAGGCTTTAATGCCATTGCCGATAGTTTCAGCCCTGGTGAGGCGATGTCCACTCAGGTTGTCATCAAAAATGATGAAAAAATGGACTCACTGGAATACCTGAACGTGGTTGAAAACATTTCAGCAAACTTAGAAAAGGTCGATTTGGTCGACAAAGTGCGTTCAGCGACCCGGCCGGTTGGTGAGCCGATAGAGGACTTGTATGTGTCCAAACAAGCCAAAACGCTTAGTGAAGGCCTCGGCGAAGGAAAAGACGGCATTGACCAAATCAGCGATGGTTTGCATCAAGCCGAGAGTCAACTAGTTAATTCGGCTCCGCAGCTGAAAACGGCGACCGATGGGATCGGTTCGTTGGTATCGGGGACGAAGGATCTTCAAACCGGCCTGGTTGAAATTCAAACCAACTTGGCGAAAATTGAGGACGGTATTCGCCAAGGTTCAGCCGGTTCCACTCAAATAAAAGACGGCTTGGCGGGTGCGAAGGCGAAGGCGGAAGAGCTGTTAGCCTACCATCAGAATCTTTTAAAAGGATACCAAGAAGCTAGTGCAAATTTAACGAAACTAAATGGTGGATACCAGCAAGTGGGTCAAGGACTTGCCAGCATTTCTGCCAGTCTCTCAAAAATTACAAACGAAGATTTTGCAACGCTTGAATCGGAATACGCAGACATTAACAAATCCCCCGAATATGGAAAAATTAAAGGGACGGTTCAAGCTGCTCAGGGAACGTTAATGCAACTTTCTGGTACTGTTACAGAGCTGAATAAGGGGCTTGCGCCGGTTACGGAGGGAATCGCTAAGGCGACTGATAGTTACAGTCAACTAGTTGAGGGTCAAAGCCAATTTGGGCCAGGTCTGCAGCAAGTCATCGCCGGGATTTCCCAGCAGCAGGCTGGGCTCGACCAGTTGGCCAACGGTCAAGGCCAAATTGTTGATAAGTTTCCGGAAGTGACAGGCGGTGTTTCCAAACTGAACCAAGGCCAGCAGCAATTACTGGATGGCTTTGGGGGTCTAGGTGACCAAATGACACAATTGACAGACGGTCTTGGCCAAAGTGTCGACGGTCTTAATCAAATTTCCGATGGTTTGGCATCCGCTCAGGATTATATCAATGGATTGTCAGTGACCTCGGCATTCTATTTACCGGAAGAGATGTTGAAGAGTAAGGACTTCGAACAAGTGCTCGACACCTACTTCTCACCGGACCGCAAAGTCATGACGATGGATGTGGTCTTCAAGGCAAGTCCGTACTCCAATAAGGCGATTGATCAGGTCGATGCGATACAATCTGCTGTCAAACAGGCAGCCAAAGGGACCAAACTGGAAAATGCTGTTGTCGCTGTGGGCGGGATCACCAGCACCAATAACGACTTGAAAACGATGTCCAATCAGGACTATTCAAGGACGGTTGTTTACATGTTGATCGGAATTGCAATTATCTTGGTTTTCCTATTCCGTTCGATTATTATGCCGGCCTACTTGATTGGCTCATTAATTCTCACCTACTATACGGCAATGTCCATTAATGAAGTCATCTTTATGAACATTTTTGACTATACGGGCATCAGCTGGGCCGTTCCCTTCTTTGCCTTTGTCATTCTGATGGCCCTGGGTGTCGATTATAGTATTTTCTTGATGGATCGCTTTAACGAGTACAAAGAATTGTCGGTAGGAGAAGCGATGCATGTCGCCATGAAAAAAATGGGTACTGTCATTATCTCAGCAGCCATCATCCTAGGCGGAACCTTTGCGGCAATGATGCCTGCTGGAATGCTGTCCCTGCTGCAAATCGCTTCTATCGTCCTAACAGGGCTCATTCTATACGCCTTTATCATCCTGCCGCTCTTTGTCCCAGTCATGGTCAAAACCTTCGGCAACGCCAACTGGTGGCCATTCAAGCGATAGGAAGCCATGGGGACGGTTCTCCGTGGCTCATTTGGGGGGCGAGAGTCCCATGCTCATTCCGATAGCCGCATGAACAAATCTAAAAGCTACTTAGCATCGGATAAGTCTTAATATGGAACATGTTGAATGAGGATAATCTGCGGATTATCCTCGTTTTTTTTTTCGAAATGATCAAGCAGGAGTGTTCTACTAGCTTTTGCAACACGAGAACCGTCCCCCTGTTCCACACCAGGATGGCGGCGAAATCTTCCTCACAAAAAGCGTTTGTAGAATGGCTTTTTATAAAAAAGCTTTTTCCTAGTAAGTGCGGGTTCTGATATAGTTTGGAACGCATAAAGGATCATAGCTCTTATGAAATTAATGCCTAAGTATTTTGTTTTAGATAAATTTTCTAATGAAAAAATTTCGAAGTTTTTTACCGGTTTGATACCAGCGAAGATAAACAACATATGAAGAATACTATTTGTCATGATGTATAACGGAAACCGTCCAAAGGTGAATTTTAACATCCAAAGGCTTGTTATTAAATAAGGGCCAAAGTTCATGAAGTTCATGCTATTGATCGGTCCAATCCCTTTATAAAACTTCCACCAATTTTTCTTTTCGCCGTAATAATCTAAAGCCTTCGTGAAGGTGCACATAAAGATGGCAGTGGGAAGAAATCGTTTGAATGCTTTTTTACCTAGCAAGGGAAGCGAAAACCAAGGCACAACCAGTAAAGCAAGTAAAATCCATTTTTGACTTTTCAATGTGATCACCCAAAGGAATTTGCATTTTCGGAATTCGGCTTATTTTTCAACGAAACTCCCTTCTTTATGCAAAAACCACCAAACCATTCCTATGTAAAAATGAAGCATTCGTTTAGAAGCAACCAAAATGACTGATTTTAACAAATGATAGGAGAGGATTGGAGGAAAACATCACGAATTATTATTCAATAGACGTTACGTTTTTCTCATAGAAAGGGTGAATTTTTCAATGACTAAAATTTATGGCCATCGCGGTGCCAAAGGCCGTTATCCTGAAAATACTTTGCTAAGTTTCCAAAAAGCCATCGACCAAGGTGTCGATGGTCTTGAATTAGATGTCCACCTGACAAAAGACGGTGAAGTTGTCGTAATTCATGATGAAACACTTGACCGTACCACAAATGGAACCGGCTGGATAAGAGATTTAACATTAGAAGAGATTAAACAGGTTAGTGCGGGAAGTTCTTTTACCCATTTCCCTGACTATCAGGGAGCTTGGGATTTGGAAAAGGTACCGACCCTGCAAGAAGTTCTAGAATTATTAGCCCCCTATCCAACAGAACTCAATATTGAGTTAAAAACGTATGCAGTGGCTTATGAGGGGATCGAAGCGAAGGTTCAATCCGTCGTTGAAAAATACGGGAACGGGAGAAAGGTGGTTTATTCGTCTTTCCATTTGCCGTCTTTGTTACGAATGAAGCAGGTCAACCGGGAAGCAAACATTGCATGGTTATTAAATGAGGGAATTTCTCTTCCGGCTGATTATATGGAGATGCTGGGTCTTGAGGCATTGCATCTTAGCAAGAATATTGTATTGCCCAAAGAGCTCAATACGAAGAATTTAGCAGGGTTATTTGAAAATATACGAGTTTGGACGGTTAATGATCCAGATCAAATTGGCCAACTGTTAGAATTACAGGTCAACGCGATTATTACCGATTTTCCTGAAACAGCGATTGCCCTTAGAAATATGTGGGAAGCAATGGCTTAAATTCCTAGAAGGATGACACACATTTTTAGTAGATACTATTTGAATCAGCTGTTGTAACTCGCCATACTGCAAAAATCTGAAGAGTTTTTCATGAGGACAATTTCACCATAAGTGGGGTGGGTTTTGTCCTCAAGAGTTTTTCCTAAAGACATTTCCTTCACTTGCTGGATTTGTTTTGTTTAATAACATGAACAACATTGGAGATGTTTATCATCATGAAGCCCCGTTTTATAGCTGGTCTTGCTTGCCTTTTCCTATCGCTAACTATTACAGTTCCTTGGGCAGTGACCGTACTAGCTTCAAAACAAATCTTTACTACTATTCAAAAACCATTTCCCAAACACCCAATTGCTTCTCAGGTCTCCATCATTGCTCATCGCGGGGCTTCTGCTTATGCTCCGGAACATACATTAGCGGCTTATAAACGGGCTATGGAAATGAAAGCAGATTATCTAGAAATCGATTTGCAAATGACAAGGGATGGGCAGCTGATCGCTATGCATGATGAAACTTTGGCTAGAACCACCAATGCAAAGCAGCTGTATCCAAATCGTGCTCCATGGTCTGTCAAAGATTTTACACTAGAAGAGATTCGTCGACTAGATGCTGGTTCGTGGTTTTCTGAGGCCAATCCCAAACTGGCACAAAAAGAAAATATCAGTCAACGTGTACCCACATTAGATGAAGTAATTCAATTAGTTAAACAGCAGGGGAATGGGGAAGTAAGCTTATATATCGAAACAAAAGCCCCGAATATCTATCCGGGAATGGAAGAGAAACTGATTGCTATTTTGAAAAAAAATCAGGTCCTTGATGATCCTAATCTTATTATTGAATCATTCAGTGAGGCCAGCCTTTGCAAGATGAAATCGCTGGCTCCAAATATAAAGCTCATTCAACTCTACAACGCCAGTATGCTGAAAGGTAAAGAGATAGACCAGGAATTCAAGCGAGTCGCTTCTTATGCTTATGGAGTAGGTCCTAGCCAAGAACTCGTAGTACCTGAATTTGTGGAAGCCGCTCACCAGAACAAGCTTGTCGTTCATCCTTGGACTGTTGATTCACAGGACGATATGGCTGACCTTCGATCGCTTGGTGTTGACGGGGTGTTCACAAACACGCCGGACCAGTTAGTCGAGCTGCTTAAATAAGAATGACCTGGGCTATTTGACGGGCTTAGCGACCGGAATGGAAATTTAAACAAAATAAAACTCCCTCCAATCGGAAGGGAGTATTTTGTTGAATATAGAGTGGAGAGTAATGTATTAGTGGATATTATTCTTTCTGAAATTACCGCCCTTAACCTCGGCTACGTCAAATACGGTGACAAACGATTTGGGGTCAATTTCACTAATGATTTCCTTTAGTTTGGTTTCTTCTAAACGGTTAATCACACAAGTGATTTCCTGAAACTTTTCATGAGAAAAACCACCATATGCTTCTTTATAAGTCGCGCTCCGACCTAAGCGGTCTCGTATGGTGTCGACCATTAATTTAGGTTCTGATGTAATAATTTGAAACGATTTCGATCCGCTTAAACCTTCTTCCACAATGTGAATGACTTTAGAAGCAATAAAGTAAGCAATTGCAGAAAGGATGGCCCCCTGCAGACCAAATACGGTGGAAACGACAATAAATACAAATGCATTTAAGAAAAGAATAAAGTCACTTGTCCCAAACGGCAATTTTCGGGCAAGCAACACGGCAAGCATATCAATTCCATCTAAAGCACCACCATTACGCAAGGCCAAACCCATTCCAAAACCGAGGATAATCCCACCCACAACTGTAATGAGCAATGTGTCGCCCTCAATAATAGCAGGCGTATGATGAAATAGAATCGTACCTACAGCTAGTGAAACAATCCCGATAACTGAAAAAAGGGCAAAGGTTTTCCCAATTTGTTTATATCCTAACCAAATAAATGGAATGTTTATAATAGCAATTAAAGCTCCCAAGGGTAGTCCAAATAGCTGAGACCCAACAATGCTTAGGCCTGTAACTCCACCATCTGATACATTATTCGGGATTAATACGGTCTCTAATCCATACGCCGCTATGAAACCACCGATAATAACCATTAACCCTCTCAAAATCATGATTAACTTATGACGCTGTTGCTTTTTCAATGTACTCATAGAAAACCTCTCTTCCAATGTGCTGTTATATTAAGTGTACCACAAAAGTTGGTTTGAATCAGAGCAGCGGCTCTCCTATTTCATTTTTGGGGAGTCTAGTTACCAAAACCAATCCTATTTAAAGTCCGATTATCGTCAGGTAAAACTATAGGTTAACTAAGATTTTTTCAGTAGAATCAAATATGAAAGGAGTGGTTGGAAGAAAGAAGTCAGGATTACAGATGGATTTAATATAGCGGAGAAAGAGAGAAAAGTGTCTTAAATAGACGGAATATTTTAAAAATGGGGAGGCCTGTTGGTTGGTTAATAAATTTTTCAAAAAGGTTATGATGTTCACATTCAGTTTTACCTTACTGTTCGCCTTAATGGCTCCATATACGGGTTCTTATTCACAGGCTATTGCGGTTGGAACTGCTGCTGTAGAGGTCCCGAATGGCGGCTTTGAAAAAATGGAGATTCCTGGCTGGAGTCTTGTGACAAGTAATACATTAAGTAGCATTTCCGTTAGTGAAGAAAGAGCCCGCTCCGGTTCGAAAAGCCTGCATTTTGATAATCCAAGTAATGAAGAACAACTGCAAATGAAAAGTGAAATGCTGCCTGTTACCGAAGGTGAATCCTATACGGCTGCGGCATTTGTGAACGTTGTAACTCAATCGCACAGTTTAGGTTACGAGGTCCATTATTTTAATAATCAGAATGAAAAAGTGGGCGCAGCGACGTTTATTAATTTTACTGCTGCGACTTTAGGCAAAGATCAATGGACAGAAATTCGTGTCCCTTTTGTCGTTCCAGCTGGAGCTACTCAGGTTCAACTTCGCTTTAACTCTGGAAAAGTGGCCATCACAGAGGCCTATATCGATGATGTAGTCATCACATCAGCTTCTGAAGACAACGTACCTGCTGTTGTGAATGCAGGCTTTGAAGAAAAAGCCGCGATTCCTGGTTGGAGTTTAGTCACCCAAAATTCCTTAAGCGGGATTTCCATTAGTGATGAACGCGCTCATACTGGTTTTGGAAGTCTTCATTTTAATAATCCAAGCAATCAAGAGCAATTGCAAGTGACTAGCGAAATGCTTCCTGTTACCTCAGGCGAACCTTATACAGCAAAAGCCTGGGTGAATGTGGTGAGTCAATCCCATAGTATTGGCTACGAGGTTCATTTTTATAATGATCAAAATGTAAAGGTCGGTAGTCCAACCTTTATTAACTTCAAATCTGCTGATTTAGGAACGAATCAATGGACCGAAATCAGTGTGCCATTTACTGTTCCAGCGGGAGCCACAAAGGTTCAACTACGATTCAATTCTGGAACCATCGCTACGACCGAGGCCTATTTTGATGATGTATCCATTGTCGGGAATGGCAGTGAGGAGCCGCCTGTAGATACACCAAACACCGAGGTCGTCAATGCCAGCTTCGAAGCGCCGCTGCAGGATGGAACCATTTCAGGCTGGGCATCCGAATTTCCGGGACCAGGCATTACCATCAGTACCGACAGGGCCCGCACGGGTGTGCAAAGTTTACACCTGCAAGATACTTCCGACCAAGTAGGAGTGGGGGTATTAAGTGATAAAATTGCTATCGAGCCTGGTGCATCCTACCTGTTGACCGTGTTTGCCAATGTGGTGAGTCAATCCCATAATGTTGTCACAGAAATCCGCTATTTTGATAAAAACGATAATCGAATAATCGAGAGCAGGCAACTGAATGGAAATTTGCCTAAAAATGAATGGAAAGATTTAAAAGTATTTAGTGAGGCTCCAGAAAATGCCGCTTATGCAAGACTTTCCTTTTATTCTGGTGGCATTAGTTTTACAGATGTCTATTTCGATGACGTTACTTTTGAAAAAGTAACGGACGATGCCCAATTAGACCGGGACTATCAAGCTTCTACTAATCTAGGAGAAATGGTGAGTGTTCAATTAGGACAAGCTGGTGCGATTCAGGAAAATAGCCTTGGTGAAAATGAAGTATACTATCATTCCAACGGGCATCCTGGTACGTTTTCTGTCTTAAATGCTGAAACAGGCGAGCTTAAGTTTTCGCAAGTGATTCCCAATACCGAAGCCGTTTGGGCGATTACCATTGGGGCTGATAAAAATGTGTACTTCGCGAGTACTTCAGATGGAAAATTGTATCGGTATGTCCCGGCTTTAAAGGAAGTGCAAGAGCTAGGGGCCAATCCTTCCGGGGAATGGGTATGGGATTTGGAAGCGACCGATGATGGAAAAATATATGGTGCCACCTATCCAGGTGCAGGCGTGTTTGAATATGACATCAACACCCGTACATTTAAAGACTTCGGCAGTGTCGTTGACCAAGATTACGCTCGCGGCTTGGCAGTCGATGGTGATTTTATCTATGTTGGAATTGGCACCACTAAACATCTTTATAAAATCAATCGGCATACGGGAGAAAAACAAGAGATTATGATTGAAGGCCAGACTGGCGAAAACGGAATCATCCAAGATATTTGGGTGGTCAATGGCAAGCTGCTGGTTGCTGTATCAACCGTCAATATGTTAGTCATCGATCCAGCCACCAATACCGTGGAAAACTCATTCGTATTTAGCAATATGATTTCAGAACCCCAACCAGATCAACCGAATATTTTCTATTATAAAAATGAATCCCAGTTGTACAAATATGATATGAATACGAATCAATCAACATTAATCGAAGATATTCCACTTCTTCCTGATACATTACGGGTAAAAGATATGTCTTGGATTACTTTATCAACTGGTAAAACCGTATTGGCCATGGTGACCCAATATGGGGAATATATGCTTTATCATCCAGATACCAATGAGCTGACTTTCGTCGCGCTCAATCTTGCCGCAACCTCTGTAGCGATTCAATCCCTAAAGACCGGTCCTGACGGAAAGTTATATATGGGTGGATATCAGCGCGGTATGAGTGTGTATAATCCATTTACTAATCAAATTGAAGTCAATATTCCATCTTTTGCCCAGCCGGAAGGAATCGGATTTTTGAATAATAAAGCGTACTTCGGTACCTATGTCGGGGCGATTATGTACAGCTTTGACCCAACACAACCAGTAGATCTAAACAGCAATCCAAAACTTGAATATGATATTACGGATGAACAGGATCGTCCGTTTGCCATTACATCAGGTGATAACAAGCTGTTTGTCGGCACCGCCCCAGATTATGGTGTATTGGGAGGGGCACTTGCCATCTATGATGAGGAAAAAGGAACATGGTCACAGCAAAGAAATGTCGTTCAGGATCAAAGTATTATTAGCTTAGCCTACCATGATGGCAAATTATTTGGCGGTACATCGATTTGGGGCGGTTTAGGAATTGATCCTGCAGCGGAAGAAGCCAAAATGTTTGTATGGGATGTTGAAAAGGGTGAAAAAATTGCGGAGTTCACTCCAGAAATCCCTGGTATTGATGTAACCCCGAAAATGATTGGCGATTTATCGATAGGACCTGATGGATATTTATGGGGCGCGGTAGAAGGGACCATTTTTAAAATGGATCCTGAAACCTATGAAGTGGTCGCTAGTAAAGTGATTAGACCAAGTTTATATAACAGCAGCAAATGGTTTTCGTACCGGTTAAACTGGGGACCTGATGGTATGTTATATACCACCTTGGGTCGCAGTCGGATTGCCATTGACCCCGAAACGTTGAATTACAAAGTCCTTGAAGAGGAATTCATCAACAACATGACGGTTGGAATCGATGGCAGCATTTATTATGCCTTAGGCAGTGAGCTTCATAAAATCGCTGTACCTGAAACGGATGCCACATTAAAATCGATTACGATTAATGGGGAAGCGCTGGAAGGTTTTCAGCCAGGGGTACGAAACTATACGGTAAGCGCTAAACCGACCGATAACATTTCAGTTGAAGCCAATCAATCGGGCGCGACTTTCGATATTGTCCAGTCAACAGATCAAACAGAAATTAAAGTATTGGGCACAGATGGAAAATCAACGTTAACCTATACCATTGTATGGTCCGATCAGTCAGGAAAGCCAGACAAACCTGGTAAACCAGACAAACCTGGAAAGCCGGACAAACCTGGTAAACCAGACAAACCTGGAAAGCCAGATAAACCAGGCAAACCGGACAAACCAGGCAAGCCAGTGAAAGGGTGAAGCGGGCTGAAGCAGGGGGGACGTTCTCCTGCTTCATATTCAGCCTTTTTCTAAAGAAATGTTGCTTTTTACTATATTAATAGACTATTGGGAAGAGAGTTTTATTAACGACTGTACGCTTGAAAAAATCACGAGAACGGTCGTTAATAGCCTTTATTAGCGACCGTTCGCTCAAAAAAGTCACCAGAACCGTCGTTAATAGCCCTTATTAGCGACCGTACACTCAGAAAAATCACGAGAATCGTAGTTAATGGCAATCTATTAACGACCTTTCGCTCAGAAAAAGCGCCAGAACAGTCGCTTATACATCTTACGGCAATTAAAAGATACGCTTTATCTTTCGGGCCAGATTATTCTTTTATAAACGTTAGAAGAAAAAAACAAGAGGGTGTCCCAGCTTTTGGGACACCCTCTACCTCGTTTAATTCGTAAATGCTTTTTCAACATAGTCGACATTGTTGTCTAATGTCGTTTTCACGGTTTCATCAATACTGCTATTATCTAGATGTTTACGGAAATCATCGAGATGCTTCCATGCTTGTTGTGTATTTCGGATTTGATATTGATGTTCCGCTTGTTTTAACGCATTTGTCAATTGCTGTGCCAAAGAATGAGGCAGGCTGCCAGCTGTTTCAAGCGCCAAAATTTGCTTTGCTAATGTATCCGTTGTTACTACAATGGTAACAGTGATTGTATTGGTTGTAATTTGTTGTCCGTTATAAGAAACCTTTGCAGCAATCTCTGTTGTTCCTGCATTTTTACCAATGATTTTTCCATCTTCGACGCTCGCAGCAGCAGGATTGGAATTCACCCATTCTATTTTGGCACCAGCTAAATCGACTTCAGCTCCATTCACTAGGTGAACAGACAAATCGATGCTCTGCTCATCGCCTTGCAGCTGTGAAAGACTGTCTACCTTTAAGGTACCATCCTTTAATAGAACCGGTAACTGATACAAATTAGCGTCCGCCGTGTAGTAAATATTGCCTTCCTTATCTAGGTCCATTAATTGAACATTACCCGTCACTAATTGTTTACTTTTCATCGTTTTCGGATCGATCACGGTTAATTGCCGTCCTGCTGTCGTGTACAGGTATCCTTGTTGATCCCAGCGAATGAAAAATGGCCGCCATTGACTGCCTCTGTTGACGCCTTTATAAAGTTCCGTGCTCTTGAGAATTTCCCGAGTGTCCGGATTCATCGCAAAGATGACCGTATTATAGGCACCTTTTTCATCCAATCCCCATGCGACTCCCCATAGGTTTCCATCAGGACCAACGGATAGTTCGCCAATCATTTCAGGTTTCACTAAGCCTTTTACATGGAGATCAAATACTTCATGCGTGCCGGTTTTCACATCATATTCAAACATTTTTGCTATAGGCTCCGTAGGGTCAATCCCTAGACCGCCAGCTGTTGTGGAACCGCCAAATACGGTACCGTCCAAATAGGCTAAACCGATAATACTTTGGTCTTTGATAATATTGCGGATGGTATTCCATTTATCCGTTTTGGCATCATAAATGGTTAACGCACCGCCCAGTTTGCCATAGTCAGAAATGGTACCAACAAAGAGTTTGTTGTCACCCGATGTAAACGTGAACGGTCTGCTTTGATCGTCGCCGATATCCTGCACCATCTCTGGATTATTCCCACTTCCACCATCTGTATAGTTAAAAGGAAGGTCTGGATCATATTTAAAAATTCGGGCGCCGCCATACGTGCCTAAATACACGTCGCCATTTAAAAAGCCAATTCCCTCGATTTGGTGAGGATCCCGTTCATGCAGAATGTATTGATCGATAGACGTGTCATAAACGCCAAAGGAACCTTGATAACCACCCATATAGATTTTTTGGTCATCGCCAATTTCTAAACTTTGCATCAACAAGCCTTGCATATCCACTTCAGGGTAACTTACTTTTACCGTATTAGTGGCAGGGTCAAAGAGGGAATACTCAATCTGGTGATGTAAGATGGCCAATACATCTTTCCCGCTTTCATCTTTTATCCAACGCATTGCCTTTGCAGGTGAGGCCGGCAATTGAACAGTGGGTTCCACCTTTGCTTGTTTATGTGTAGTCATATCATAGGTCCATAATTGTTGGTTATTTTTATTAATATAATAGATGATATTTTCATCATATGGTGATGGAGAGGAAATCAGCCCATCAAAAGTATTTTCATCCTGATAATCCATGGTGTTTTTCTCTTCGCCTGTGGTTTTGTCGATTGTCACCAGCGAAGTGCCATAGGCGACAAAAATATTATTTCCATATTCCCAGATATTTGAGATTTGGGTGGATTGGCCTGTGATCGGTAGTTTAATTTCTGTTCTTTCACGTGTAGCCAGGTCCATTTTCATCAAATAAGCCGTGGTACCCGTTCCCACAAAAAGGGATTTGTCGGTAATGCCGAGTCCACGTGCATATTGCTGCCCTTCATAAAAAGTGCCTAAATCGGTAAATTGAGCAGATTCGATATCATATTCAAACACTTTCGCATTTGGGTAAGTGGCTCCGTAGATTTTCCCATCACGGGAAGCCTCCAGCTGCCAGACCCAATTATCAGATGGATTTTTGCCAAGCTGCTCTAGCCGTTTTTCCTTCACTACATATCGGTATAAAATTCCGTTATAGGTGCCGGCAAAATAGACATTCCCATCGGCACCGATGACCATGGCCCAAACGACATCACTGCCTGGCAGGTCTTGGGAGAAAATCTTTTTGCCTGTTTTCGCATCGGTTGCATAAAAAGTGGCTGGTGACCCGTTCGTTGCATAGTAGAGTTCATCATCGCCAATCGCTACTCCTTGTGATTTAGCAGCTAATGCGGCAGGACCGTGGTTAATCGGTTCCCCATATTTGATGGGGAAATCTAAGATATTCGAGTCTTTTTCAAAAAGCATGATGTCATCATAGTATCCTTTCATTTTGGAGGTAGATGGTTGATAAACAAAGACTTTTACACCCGTTGCACCGGCAGGAGCAGTTGCCTGAATTTCAACGGTTTGCCATGTATTGAAGGCCGGAACATCGAAATATTTGGGGGTATCGGAAATATTTTTTCCTTGGTCGTTATACCAGCGCAGCCATATGCCCGGTTTACCTGTTAGTTCTTTAACATAAAGCTGTGCTGATAGTTTATATTCATTACCAGGAGTTACTTTCAATTCTTGGCTGAATAATCCGACAACCCCTGTATTGTCAACGGCTAAACTTTGATTGCCGCTATGGACGACTTCATTCGAGATTTTCATTCCTGTTTTAAGCCCGCCCGTCCAATAAACCCATGAAGGCAAATCGGTAGCTGACGCTGGTTTTGCTTCAAAATCGCCGTTTTCTACCTTTAGCTCTTTCCAACTATCAGCCGCTGCAACAGAGGTTGGCTGCTGGAGAAAGGGAAGGGTGGATAAAGTTAGAATGGCTGCTAGTAAACAGATTGAAAATCTTTTTATTTTATCTTTCAATCTTTTTTCCTCCTAATCTATCTTTTGTATTGATAAAGTTTATCTCCTCTTGAAAAATAGATATTTCCAGCTGGGTCCATGGCAAATAGGGTGGCATCCTTTACTAAGACTTTAGTATCAAGCGTATCTGGATTGATTCTAAAAATTTCTCCGTGGGTTTGACCATATAGATAGCCGTCTTTGTCAAATTGTAGGGAGCCTTCACGCCATAGATGTCCAATCGAATCCCAATTCATGGAATATAGCTCTTTAGTAGCCACCACCTTGTTTTTGGCAGTATCGTATTTAAATAATATCCCTGAAGTAAGGCCCCATAGGTTGCCATCATCGTCAAAGGTTAAAGCAGAAATGGCTTTTTCACCAGGAACCGGAATGGTTTCAAACTGTTTTTCACCGGTTTTCATATTATAGATAAATAGTTTGGCCTCTTCCTCAGTCGGTGTAATCCCTAATCCACCCCAAACCGAAGTGCCGCAATAGACTAGCCCATCCTTATAGGCTAATGAGATCACACTTTGATTTTGAACAATATTGCGGTGAACGGTATAGTCATTTGTCGCTGGATTAAATATCGCTAATGCGCCGCCAAGCTGCCCATAATCCGGAACTGTACCGATGGCCAAAAGATCACCGGCAGATTCTAAGGCAAAGGGACGATCTTGCCCATCAGATTTTAAGCTGAAATGCTGAACAGGATTTACACCCAGCTCATAGCTTTGAGTCGGATCATAGGAATGGAGGAACCCGCCCGGATAGACCCCCATGTATAACCGATTCTGATGAGTCGTCATGCCTTCAATTTGTCCAAGACCTTTGTATTCAGTGACTTGGTTAGTGAGATAGTTAAATTCAGCTAACCCCCCAGAGAGATAGCCGCCAATAAAAATGTTTCCATTTGGACCTTGGGCAAGGGATTGAATACTTACGGGCTGACCGCTCAATTGGCCCTGGATGATTTGGTGATGACCAGTTATTGGATTGTAATGGCGAATTTTTCCATCCCATGCAATCGATACTAAGGTTTTACCTGGGTATTGACTATTTTCAAATTTCACCCAGCCGAAATCTCGTGCTGAGAAAAGGTTATTAAAACCAGTAGGGGTGAGTTTCAAAGAGTTTAAATTATAAGAGTAAAGCTCTTCGTTTTTAATAAAATAAACCAAATTTCCTGGACCTGGTGTTGAAACATCCAGTCCGTTGGCTCCAGTAATCTCATCGACGATCTTCATCGTTTTCAAATCAAAAACTAGAATCGTATTGCTAGAGCCAGTCACCCTCGCGAACATCTTATTTTGGATGACGTCGATATCATATACATTGGTTTCTTTTGCATATTTTTCGGGAAGGGGAATCTCCACTTTTTCACCTGTGTTTATATCTACCTGAACAAGGTTTGCTCCATTGGTTCCAAGCCCGACATAAAGCTTATCTTTATGGACGGCGAGACTTCTGGCATATTGCTGACCTTCCACGATTTGTCCATAATCGCGAAATTCATTGGTTTCCGGATTATATTGGAATACCTTTCCGCTTGGGAAAGTCCCTCCATAAATGCGTCCATCCTCATCTGACTTTACCCGCCAAATAAACGATTCTCCTGGAATCGGATTCCCCAGGTTTTCTACATGATCGGAACCTGGAACATATCGAAACAAAGAGGCTTTGGAGTTTGTACCGACATAGACATTGCCCATCGGATCAACGGTTACCCCCCATGCGCCACTGGCGCCATCTAGTGGAAAGCTGTCAACCCGCTTGCCCGTTTTGGCATCGAGAACATTGAAAACAGCAGGGGAACCGTTGGCGACAGCGTAAATCCAATCTTCTCCATTCGGACCTTTTCCATAATCTGCTGCCGGAACCGAGACTGAATTAAGAACCGTCCCAATCTCACGAATAGGATTTTCTTCAGCAGAAGTGCGATTACTAAAGCTTGAAAATAACGAGCAGATTAAAACGGTCATTAAGAAGTACGTAAATGTTTTACCTTTCATAGCTAACCATCCTTTCACGTTTTGACCGGTGAGGGGGGCGGTGTAATGGACGTGTTGTTTCACTCACAGATTCACTGAAAACGATTACAAATTATATGAGCATAACACCTCGATTCTTCAACTCGCCTACTATTTTCTGTAAGCTAGAGTAGGGAATATCGATAATTAGAACCACTGTTAACTTTCTAATTTCAATTAAAAGGATAAATAAGGAAACTAGTCTTTAAAATGACGATATTGATTTTAGTACTTTAGTAGGATAGAGAATTAATGATACAAAAATAGGACTACAGTACCGAAATGGTAGTGTAGTCCTTCTGTTTATTTTTTTCCAAATGTCGATTTCATCCGTAAAACAGGATTATCCTCGATAGAATCGTCCCATTGAAGGACTTGTCCATAATCAAGCAGCTCTGTTTTCAATTGTTGGTAATCAATATCTTGAACCGTGGTTTTATTTTGATAAGCTAAAGCAGCGGCAGCACCAGCCGATTGTCCTAAAATCATGAAAACCGGCTCCATTCGTATTGAACCATAAGCAATATGGGAACTAGATAAACAAACGGGTACAAGTAAATTGGTACATTCCTCAGCTCTTGGTCGAATGCAACGATAAGAAATTGGATAGGGAGAAATCGGAATTTCGACATCACCCTCATTATAGACACGGCCGTCAATGATCACTCGTCTACAATGATGGGAATCCATTTGATAGGAAGCGAGCCCGATGGAATCATCAATTGATACCTCACCCAAACAGTTACGATCGGTCATAACATAGTCCGTTATCATTCTTCTGGCTTCCCGGATATATAGCTGATGCGGCCAATGTCCAGTTTCTGTGAATTCATCCTTCGCCAATCCCCACTCACTTACTTCGTCGCGAATCGGTTTGGGCACTTGCTCATCATTAGCTAAAAAGTAAAGCAGACCAAGGTTGTAAGTGAAATGGTCTTGGAAAATCTTTTCCCGAGTTTCATAGTTTCCCTCAGGCCATTGATAATTCTTTCCAATGTGATCAGTAGAAAAACCGCCATAATTATTTAAGTCCGTTTTTCCATTTGGCAAGGCAGTATGAAGGTTCATCGCATCCCAAACACCAGCCTGGATATAGCGCAACAAGAGAGTATACCGTTTTGGGTCATAAGCAGGCGGTTTCGGAAAGGGAAACCGATTTTCGGGATTTTTGGTTAAGCAAATCCGAAAATTATAGGCTTGAATTCGCTGGTCGCCTTGTCCCTGATCGCCAAGCGTTTCCTGAGTCGTTTCGGTAATGCCTGGTAACACACCACTGGAAGGGACTCCTTCAGAGACATAAGGGTCCACCCGTTTTTCAAATTGGTGGTGGGGATGTCCAAATTGAATGCCGTTATAGGTCTCTTTGTAGGTATCATTGGATTCTCTGCCCACAAAATACGATACACCTGCTTTTGCCATTAAGTCGCCTTCATAGCTTGCATCAATAAAAAAAGCTCCTCTGTAGGTAGTTCCATCTTCCATTATGATTTCTTTAATTCGGCCATGTTCTGTTGTTACTTCTTCTAAATGCTGATTAAAAAATACCTCTATTTCATATTCTTTCAGCCATTTTTCAAAAACATATTGAGCTGCCTTTGGTTCGAATGTCCATTGTTCATCCGTATCGTAGTATTTTCCTAACTCCTTAAAGAACTCTCTTGATAACCCGCCAATCGCTTCTTTTGCGCCAATATCTGAGGCACCTAAACCGCTCGCTGTAATGCCCCCAATGTGTTTGCCAAACTCAGCAATGATGACAGTCAAGCCCATGCGTTTTGCCTGAATTGCTGCCGTCAGTCCAGCGGGAGTGGCCCCATATACGATCAATTCTTTTTCGATAACACGTGAATTTCCTGCTTTAGGAGTGGGGACATAATAGTGTAACTGACTGAAATCCATTTGTTTACCTCCATCGTTTTACTATCAAGTTTAAAATAATCATTATAATAAGCAAGACACTTAACGGACTTTAAATAGGTGGAATGTAAAAAAGAGTGCTCCTGTACGGGCACTCTTAAAGGATTGATTTATAATCCAGCGTCTTTTTCCGGGTATGAATTCTGGCAAGGGCCCGGTTGCTGCACCAGGTAATCGCAACGGCCAACACACTTCCAGTAAATAAAGGGATAATCCCTGGGATGAATCTGACAATAATCATGAGCAGCATACAGGACGTAAAAATAAGAAGCGTTTCTAGTAGGGCACTGGCGCCGATTAAAAAGGATTGTTTTATATATTGAAAGAATTTCAGATTAAATTGGGTGTAGATCGGAAAAAAGTACAATAAAGTCACGATGTACGAAATCGTGATAAAACCGAGAACAGGATACAGCCATGTTAATTTTTCAGCATTTTTTAGTAAAAACAAGAAGTCAAACACTAACATATAGCCGATTACAATAAAAAACAGTCCATATTTATTGAGCGGGAGAAACTCTTTTTTATAGGTGTTCCAAAAAGTATGGAAGATTTTCTCGACTGGTTCTTTTCGCAGCCACTTTTGGACAATCGTAAACATGGCACCGGTGGAAGGGAAGAGACCCAATAGCCCGAAACCGACGAGAGTAAAAAGAATCCAGAGAATATTCAAATAGGCCGCCTTTAACATCCATATTGCGAAAGTATTAAACCTTTCCCATCCAGACAAAGAATCCACCTCGTGTAAAAATAGTGTAATGGAACTATTTAAAGACATTTAATAGACGTGTCACATCATAAATAATAAAAAGTAGGAGAGCTAGTTTAGTTGTAGTATAACACAATTCAGAATAGTAACTAAATAAAATTGAGGTGAAAGGAATGGTCGAATACCGACTCGTACAAGAAGGGGAATTTCAACAGGCAATTGAGTTAGCCGATAAGGTCTTTCGTAAAGAAGGTCATGTGTCGATGGGACTTGCTTTTCCACATGTATTTTCCTCCGCTTTACATCAATCATATGGTGCCTTTATCGATGGAAAATTAGTGTCTTTTATTGGATTGGTTCCATCCGTGCTTCATATTGAAGGTGCAGAAGTGCAGGCCTATTCGATTGGTGCAGTCTGTACAGAGCCTGATTATCGTAAACGAGGAATGGCGAACACACTTTTACAGATGATTTTTGAGCATGTCAATCAGTCTGGTGCCTCCGTGCTGTTTATTTCTGGAGATTTACCCCTCTACCGGAAACAAGGATGTCACTATTATGGAAAAATGAATTCATATAAACTTCATTCTGATGACCTTCAAAAGGATTCTAAGTATTCCATTCGCGAGCTGCAGCCTTATGACTGGTTTCAGTTAAGGAAGCTTAGTCAAAATCGCCCGATCCGGTATGAACAAAGTATTTATGAACTGGCCCTCCTTAATGAGGCAGCGGGATTTGCCAGTATCTTTAAGATGAATCATAAAGTACTTGTAGCGGAAGAAAATCAAGAAATAAAAGCCTTTTTAGTGTTTGGAATGCCGTATCAGCAACAAGATGTTATCGACTCTCGAGTAATTGAATGGGGAGGAGACTCAAGCGCCATCCGGACTTTACTTGGAGAAGCCTTTCAATATGGTTTACATTCTTTAATCGTTCCTATTCCTGCCTTTGACAGGGCCCTTAACCAACAGCTCAACTCACTGGAGAAAGAGGCTGTACCTTATCCTGGAACCATGAAGATTATGAACAGGGACTTATTATTAAAACAGCTTGATTCCTATTTTGCTGGTAAATTAGAAATTTTGCCTGAAGATGAACATCATAAAAGGCTTATTTTTGAAAAAAAATCTGTTGTCATAAGTAATGAGGAATTAGAGGAGTTGATTTTAACCGGGAACGCCAAGTTAGATCCCTATTTAAATGAACTCTTCCCCATTCCGTTTCCATTTCCACAAGGATTAAACTACGTTTAATCCACCGCAATTAGGTTAGGGACTATATTAATTCATGGTTTATATTAAAGACACTTTATAGACTTGTCACAATATTTAAAAAAACATAAAATGTATCTAATAGGAATTTATGGGTGGGAATTTTTACACCCCTTGTTAACGCTTACAATAACAACATGTTCTTTCGCAAAACGGGATAAATGATTTTAGGAGGGAGGCAATACGAAGTAAGAGTTTAAAAGATTTAAAGCCTTTAAGATTTTAATCCAATAAATATAAACGGGGGATTATTACATGAAAAAGAAAAGCCAATGGTTACTGATCCTTATGGTCGCATTCAGCTTGATTCTTGCAGCTTGTAGTGATAAGTCAAGTTCAAAACCAAGTGATAAAAAAGGCAAGGACAAAGTGGATGGTGAAATAACGGTTTGGGTACATCCTTATACAAGTGATGCGAAAAAAGAAGAAGCCATGTGGAAAGACATTGTGGCCAACTATAATAAGAAGTTTCCTGATGTAAAGGTCAATATTGAAACGATTCCATGGGCTAACCGCGATCAAAAAGTGTTAACTGCCTTAGCAGCTAACAATGGCCCAGATGTTTTTTATGCAATTCCTGACCAAATGCCGCAATATGCAGATGTAGGAATGCTTCTTGATTTAGACCCGTACTTAAAGGATGAGGATCGCAAAGGATTTGTTGAATCCTCATTAGTAGCAACAAAATGGAAAGGTAAGACTTACGGATTGCCAATTTTACAAGAAGCCTACACATTCTTCTATAATCTAGATGTTGTGAAAGCGATTGGCGAAGATCCTGCTAATCTTCCAAAGACTTGGGAAGAATTTGATGCTTGGGCAGCAAAAGCAAAAGCTAAAGATTTCTATGCATTAGCTTATTCTGGCGGCGGGTCCATGAACGGTACGATTTATCCATGGATCTGGCAAGCTGGCGGCGGTGTGGTGTCAGAAGATAATAAGGTTCAAATTAATAGCGCAGATAGCGTGAAAGCATTTGAAATGGTTAACAAGATGTATCAAAACAAATACATTCCAGAAGATTCTATTACGGCAACCAACCAAAACGAATTATGGTTTGGTGGAAAAATCATGGCGGTTCTAGGTTCTGGTATTGACGTTACGATGTTGAAAAAAGAAGGTAAATTTGACTTTGCAATTGGAGCACCATTAAAGAACAAAAAGCAATTAACCTACGGTACGACAGGAATGTTTGTAGTGCCTTCCAATACGGACAATCCGGATGCAGCGGCAGAATTTGTAAAAACCATTACCAATGCGGAAAATCAACGTATTTTCAATAATGTGACCCAATATATTCCGACACAAGAAGAAGCGAAAGACATTTTTGATTCAAATGCAGAGATGAAACAGCTGTCCACCTATACACAATATGCATTACCAGGTGTTATTCACCCTAAAGGCCGTGCGATTATGCCATTCATTCAAGCAGAAGTACAATCGATGATGTCTGGACAAAAAACTCCAAAAGAAGCAGCAGACGCAGCAGCTAAAAAAATCGAAGCCGAATTAGCTAAGCCGTAAACGAATAGTTTCTTTAACTAGAGAGTTTTATTCCCACGTGGATAAAACTCTCTGTTTCTTACAAAAAGGCTCTGTTAAATGAATCTGTGAGGGGGCCTGTCCCCCGCTTTATTAACGCATTAACGTGGCGGGGGCCTGTCCCCCATTCAATTAACGCGGTGCTGTAATGGGGGCCTGACCCCATTTCATTAAAGCAGGGCCAACAAAAAAGGAAATAAGGTGATCGCTTGGAAAAGGTCTTGGTAAATCAAAACGAGATGACTTTAGACAATGAAGTAAAAGTAAAGCGCCCTCTAAAGCAAAGAATCAAAGACGAATGGAGAAAGAATGCGCTCGTCTACATTATCCTTGTACCCGTTTTAGCTCATTTCCTTGTCTTTCAAGTCATCCCATTTGTTTATAGTTTTATATTAACCTTTCTCAATTATCGAATTATTGGCGTTTCAGAATTCGTTGGTTTACGGAACTGGACACAGTTATTTAAAGACGACATTGCCTGGAAATCGATTTGGAATACCATATTGTTTTCCATCTATTATATTGTTCCTACTATGGCACTTGGATTAATCTTGGCGCTTATCATCAAATCTGGCATTCACTTTACCAAATTGATCAAAGGCGTATTTTTCCTGCCAGTTGTCACATCGTTTGTCGTAGTAGCAGGGATATGGGAATGGTTGTTTTCGGGAACCGAATCAGGTTTTATCAACTATTTGTTAAGCTTCTTGGGCATTAATACCCAATTGTTTCTATCCGATTCTAAACAAGCTCTGATCGTGTTAGCTGGATTGAGCATTTTCAAAGTATCCGGAAGTACGATGATTTATTATTTTGCTGGATTGCAGTCGATACCAAAGGAAATGTACGAAGCGGCAAAAATTGATGGTGCCTCATCTTTTAAATCCTTTTGGATGATTACCTTCCCATTATTAAAACCAATTCATTTCTATGTATTAATTATTACAACCATTGGGTCTTTCCAGATTTTCGACTCAGCGTATTTATTAACAAGTGGCGGACCGAACTTCTCAACCAGTACCATTGTGTATTACCTGTATAGCATTGGATTCACGAATCTGAATTTTAGTTATGCAGCCGTCTTGTCCTATGTATTATTTGCTATTATCTTAGTCATTTCGCTTATTCAGAGAAAATATTTTGGAAATGACCAAAGTATGTACTGATGAGACAGCGCGATATAAGGGAGATGAAATAACTTGTTAACGAAAATAGTAAAGTATTTTGTCATGTTCTTCCTAGGATTTTGTTTTCTTCTTCCATTCTTAATCATGGTTCTAAGTTCACTAAAAGAAACGACTTACGCATCCTTGGACCCATTATTCTGGCTCCCAGACAATCCATCTCTGAATAATTTCGCTTACCTGTTTCGAAATGACAACTTTCTACGATGGATTTTTAACTCCGTTATCGTGACCATCATCCCTGTTTTTTCACAAATGTTTTTTGCCGGTATTTTAGGTTATATTTTCGCTAGAAAGCAATTTGTAGGGAAGGAAGTCATTTTCTGGACGTTTATGGCCGTCATTATGATTCCGCAGCAATTATTAATCATTCCGAAGTTTATCATGTTTTCAAAATTCGGCTGGATTAATGAATACCAAGCATTAATTGTTCCGGAACTTTGGGCGATTATGGGTGTCTTTTTGGTTCGCCAATTTATGCAGGGAATCCCAATGGAATTAGATGAAGCAGCCAGAATGGATGGGGCTAACGATTTCCAAGTTTTTCGAAAAATTTATATGCCATTAGCGTTTCCGTCGATTGCGACAGTTGGGACGTTTGCGTTTGTTAGTAACTGGAATGACTTATTCCAGCCATTAATTTATATGACCAATGAAAAAATGTATCCGATAACGGTAGGGTTAGCCTCTACTTTAAGTAAGGAAGGGAACTTTGGAATTGAAATGGCAGGAGCCACTCTATCCTTTATTCCAACGTTTTTAATCTTCTTGTTCTTCCAGAAATATTTTACAGAAGGAATCCAGATGTCAGGCTTGAAATAGTAGTCTCTCAGTCTAAAAGAGGAGAGGGAATATGGGAAATTTAAAAATTGGGATGATTGGTCTAGACACCTCTCATGCTGTGGCTTTTACCAAATTATTAAATGATCACACCAGTCCCTTTCATGTAAAAGGAGGGACGGTTGTCATGGCCTACCCGGGCGGCTCATTTGATTTTGCTTTAAGCTATTCTCGAATTAGCGGGATTACCAAGGAAGTTGAACAATACGGGGTACAAATCGTTGAGACGATTGAAGAAGTAGTCACGCAATGTGATGCCATTTTACTAGAGTCTGTGGACGGCAGGGTCCATTTAGAGCAATTAAAGAAATTGGTTAGGTTTAAAAAGCCCACATTCGTTGATAAACCGTTTTGTTTAGATTCATCCGATGCAGCTAAAATGGTGGAACTAGCAGAGAAATATCACACTCCGATCATGAGTTCTTCTGCGTTGCGTTTTGCTGAAGCGTTGAGCCAAGCACTGTCCATAAAGGATAAAGGCAAGATAATCGGTGCAGACTGTTTTGGCCCAATGGAAATGGTTGAAACGCAGCCAGGATATTTTTGGTATGGAATACATACAATTGAAATGCTTTACACCATATTAGGGGCTGGAGCAAAAAATGTCACGACGATTTCTAATCAGGATTATGATTTGATTATTTCGCAATGGGAAAATGGCAGAATCGGTACAGCAAGAGGGAATCGAAAAGGCAATTACGAATTTGGTGCCGTGATCCATTTTGAAAAAGGTCAAGAATATGTACGCATCGACTCGTCGCCAAAACCGTATTATGCAAGTTTACTAGAGCAAATTATCCTGTTCTTTAATGGAAGCAAGCAGATTGTACCTGTTCGTGAAACGCAGGAAATCATTCGGTTTATTGAAGCGGCCAATGAAAGTAGAGAGACGGGGAGATCAATAGGAATTTGAGTGGGTGTCGTGTCGGATAGAAGAAACAGCGGGACACCACAAGCCCCGCCGTTTCCCTGTTCATTCTATTTTTTGTCATCAATGATAAAGCTAAGGCGATAAATTCGTCTTGGCCGGCCTTTATAGGTGATTTTTTCCTCACCTACAATGTCTACCAAATTAGCATCCATCCATTTTAACAGGATTCGGTGAGCACTTCTCGTTGTAATCGTTAATGTCGAAGCTAACTCTTGTGCCGTATAATCATATTTTTTATGACGTGCGACCCGTGCCATTAATTTGGTCATATAGGCAGCAGACATGCCAGCTTTTTCTGCTTTTTCAAGCAGTTCGGCATCTGTAATCGCTAAGTCATATTTTTCATATTGGGTATCGGTGATAATATCAACCGGTCCAATCACACTTTGATCTTCCCGTACAATGTAACAGACATTACCACCTAATTCTTTTGACTGCCTTAGCGCTAGCCTTGCGTGGCTTCCTGCCTCAGCAGCTGATTGCCCGAATCCAACACCAATACTGATGGAAACACCAAGCTCGCTTTTAGCCGTATTTAGTAAAGGGATAAATTTATACCCGCGTGTTTCTCTTTCAAAAATACCGCGTGTGGTAATAAAAGAAAATTCTTCACCACCTGAATTGATTAAATGGCCATCAAGGAGTTTCGTGTAATTCAACATCATTTGTTGAAATTTCAACTTCAATAATTGTACTTCATGTTCCGTTGTAAATTTTTCCGTTGCTTTATCAAACTGATCAATGTCGATTATGCCAAAAACAATTTGAGATTCCTTGTTTTTTCGTGCTTCAGTTGCGAGTAAGGCACGTTCAAGGGAAACGATTAAATCCTGATAAGTCGGTGTCACCCATTCATGGGGAATGCCTAATTCTGAGAGTTTGAAAGAGACCTCCTGTATGCCCGTAATGGCAATGGAACCAAGCTCTCGATAGTTTTCTTGATGAAATTGGACGATCGATTGAATCGAGCTTGACTGGCCGTAATTAGGGAAGGTTTTATATTCATACTTGGTTTCACCCAAATCATAAAAAATCTGTTGAATGTAGTTTTCTTCGACTGTATCAATCGATATATATTGTAAATCGTATTTATTTTTAATCAAAAATAATGACCGATAAAGGCCTGTTCCCATTAAAGGGACATAATGGGCCGGGATGGAAAAGTTTACAAGCTGTTTCGCTTTAAAGTAGGTAGGAAATTCGGTGAATAACAGAACTTCCACTTTATTGATTAAATTAGCAATGATAGCGGGAACGATTGTAGATGGCGTTGCATTTAGAAACATAGGCTGGAAATTGGGGAAGGCTTCAAGCGCTTTCATAATTTCTTTTTCAAGAGCTTCAGGTCCAACAATTCCAATAATAATTTCTGGTCCCTTGTTAGACAATTGGTTAGTCTTCATTTTGTCATCTCCTGTATAAAGACATATTAAAGAAATGTCTTTATATAATCTTATTACTAGATTAAGTTGAACGTGTCCAATTGTCAAACAGAAAATTTCCCTGAAATTAGGGATTTATTAAAAGACCTTTAAGTGACTTGTCTTTTAATGGTGCTGAAGATAAAATGAAATCAACTTACTAATCTATGAATTTCATAGTAAAAGTCTTTCATATTTTTTCAAGGAGGATTAAGATGAAAACGATTGCGGAATTAGAAGATTTTATGACCACACCGAGCCAAGCATTAATTCAAGATATTCAACAGATTCATGGCGATATTATGATATTAGGCGTTAGCGGAAAAATGGGACCCACATTAGCAAAAATGGCAAAAAGAGCGGCTGATCAAGCAGGTGTACAAAAAAGGGTCATTGGGGTAGCAAGGTTTACCGATGGTAGTTTACGAGAAGAATTAGAGGCAGCCGGAATCGAAACCATCCAAGCCGACCTGTTGAAGGAAGAAGATCTTCAAGGCTTGCCTAATGTGGAGAATGTTATCTATATGGCAGGAAATAAATTTGGCACTGTCGGTAATGAGCATTATACATGGACGATGAATGCCTATCTTCCAGGCCGTTTGGCAGAAAAGTTTAAAGACTCACGAATGGTTGCCTTCTCAACAGGAAATGTCTATCCATTTACACCGGTTTTAAGCAATAATTGTACGGAGGATGTACCGGCCAATCCGGTTGGAGAGTATGCTCAATCTTGCTTAGGCAGAGAGCGTGTGCTTACTTATTTTTCTCATAAAAATCAGACGCCGATGGTTATATTTCGATTAAATTATGCGATTGATTTACGCTATGGAGTCCTACTTGAAATTGCCAAAAACGTGTATTCAGAAACACCAATTGATTTGACGATGGGAAATGTAAACGTCATTTGGCAGGGAGACGCGAATGAATATGCGATCCGCTCTTTATTGCATACCAATCACCCTCCGAAAATCATTAATGTGACGGGCCCTGAAACATTATCAGTCAGATGGCTGGCAATAGAATTCGGAAAAAGGTTGGAAAAGACACCATTGTTTGTTCATACCGAAAGCCCTACGGCACTGCTTAACAATGCTTCACAGGCACATAAGTTATTTGGGTATCCAAAAGTATCGGTTCAACAAATGATCGATTGGATTGCCGACTGGGTTGTCAGTGATGGACATACATTCAATAAACCAACGCATTTCCAAGAAAGAGAAGGTGCTTTTTAATGCTAAAAGAGGCTGTGAAGAAAAAGCTTCATGCAGGCACGGTGATCCCGGCACATCCTCTAGCATTGACAAAGGAAAGACAGTTGGATGAAACGGGCCAAAGGGCCTTAACACGATATTATATCGATGCTGGTGTCGGCGGCATAGCCGTTGGAGTCCACACCACTCAATTTGAAATTCGCGATCCGGAATTTAATTTATATGAGAAAGTGTTATCCCTTGCGATTGAAGAAACAAAACGGGCGAATGTCCCTGATGATTTTATTAAAGTGGCAGGGATTTGCGGTCCGACTGAGCAGGCGCTATCGGAGGCAAAGTTTAGCAGTGAAGTTGGTTATGATTTAGGGCTTTTAAGTATGGGCGGGTTAAATCATCTGTCAGAAGATGACTTAATTGACCGGGCTGAAAAAGTAGCTGAAATTATCCCACTATTCGGATTTTATTTGCAACCGGCAGTAGGAGGAAGAATTTTTTCCTATGAATTTTGGGAAAGATTCGCAGCCATCCCGAATGTTTATGCGATAAAAATTGCGCCGTTTGATCGCTATTGTTCCATAGATGTGGTACGTGCGGTGTGTCATTCTCCACGTAAGGAAGAAATTGCTTTATACACTGGTAATGATGATAACATCATCAATGATTTACTAACGACGTTTCAATTTCCTATTGGAGGTCAAATGGTGGAAAAGAAAATCGTTGGCGGTCTTCTTGGTCACTGGTCCGTTTGGACAAAACGGGTAGTGGAGATATTTGATGAAATAAAAGAAGCGCAAAATCATGATGTCATTCCCAAAGAGCTGCTAACGCTTGGCCAGCAGATTACAGATGCAAACGCAGCGATTTTTGATTCGCGCAATCGTTTTAAAGGAAGTATTGCTGGCATTAATGAAATATTGGCAAGACAAGGATTGTTACAAGGAAATTGGTGTTTGCTTGACCGTGAAGTACTAAGTCCTGGTCAGGCAGAAGAGCTGGATCGGATTTATGCTAGCTACCCACACTTACAGGATGATGAATTTGTCAAAGCCAATTTATCCAAGTGGTTCGCTAAATAATAGACGGAAGGCAGAGTTCGGATGAAAAGAATTGTAGCGCACAACCAGAAGATTGAAATTATTGAAGACGAGATACCACAGATAGAAGGAAAACCTTCCTATATATTAGTCAAAACGTTGTATTCTGTCATTTCACCAGGAACAGAACTTACAATTCTATCAAATAGTGAAAATAAGCAGGTTCATCTCGGTTATAGTGCAATGGGGGAAGTAGTGGAATGCGGAAGTAAGATCACCGATGTGAAAAAAGGGGATTTGGTTGCCTGTTATGGGGCTCCATATGTTCACCATGATGAATATTTGTTAGTTCCTAGCACGCTTTATGCAAAAGTTCCTGAATCTGTTGACCCTAAGGAAGCAGCTCTTGGGGGACTTGGCGCCATTGCAATCCATGCACTAAGGATTGCCAACCTTCAATTTGGTGAAACAGCAGTTATTGTCGGGTTAGGCGTTTTAGGACAATTAATTGCAAAAATCGCCCATGCTGCTGCCTACAATGTCATTGCCTATGATCTACATAAAAGCCGGGTTGATATGCTGCAGGGAGAATCCATTAAAGCCTATTCAACGGTTGAGGAAATGGAAGAGGCGATACGGATTGAGACCAAATCCCGTGGAGCTGATGCCGTGCTATTATGTGCGGGGGGGAAACGTTCGCCGCTGACACAAGAATGTTTGAAATGGATCCGCAATAAAGGGAAGGCTGTTATTGTCGGCGATGTTGAACCGGATTTTCCAAGAGAGCTAATGTTTGCGAAAGAAGCAGAGCTGTTGATTTCTCGAGCAGGCGGTCCTGGCCGGTATGACCATGTATATGAAAAAGAAGCGATTGACTATCCGTATGAATATGTTCGCTGGACGGAAGGCAGAAATGTAGAGGAATATATTCGGCTTGTCAAAGAAAGACGGGTTGATGTTCAACCATTCATTACAGAGGTAATTGAATTTAATCAAGCGCCGCAAGAGTTTGAAAAACTGTTTAATAAGGAATCTACGACACTTACAAAGCTTATTTGCTTTAAGTAACGAAGTTTCGAGAAATAAGTTGACCCATTGTATCGATACAATGGGTCATATTTACACGTGAAATGAGGTAGTACAAATGCAAATTCATTTATTGGGTGAAACGAATTCCATATTGATGGGTTTACAATCTTTATCGGAAGAATTGAACATACAATTAACAGAAACGGGATACCCGATTTCAGTCACGCAACGGGTCGGTCCTATCCAGGTTCGCAACAAAGACGGTAAAGGCGAGATTTTCTATCAGGATAAAATTCACTTTTTTCGTGCGATTGGTTTATGGGTAGAGAAATACACAAAGCTTGGCGAATTTGAACTGACAGAACAGCCTCAATTTCAAACCAGTGGTGTGATGCTGGATGCTTCTCGAAATGCTGTATTAAAAGTGGATGAAGTAAAAGGGCTGCTTAGGAAAATGGCCATTATGGGATTAAACGTCGTCATGCTGTACACAGAAGATACCTATGAAGTTCCGGATTATCCGTATTTCGGCTATATGCGTGGTAGGTATACCGAATCCGAACTGAAAACATGTGACGAATATGCGGATCGCTTTGGAATTGAAATGATCCCCTGCATTCAAACCCTGGCCCATTTAACGATGGCATTGAAATGGGGCTATGCTGCCAACATAAGAGACACCGCTGATATTTTACTAGTCGGTGAACCGAAAACCTATCAGTTTATTGAAAGTATGATTGAGGCTGCTTCAAGGCCATTTAAATCGAAACGAATTCATATTGGAATGGATGAAGCCCATCAGCTTGGACTAGGACGTTATTTAGATCAAAATGGCTATCAAAATCGATTTGAGATTATGAACCAGCACTTAAGCCAAGTGGTGTCCATTGCCGAGCAGCATGGTTTGAAACCGATGATTTGGAGCGATATGTACTTCCGATTGGGCTCTAAGGATGGGGAATATTATGATTCGGAAGTCAATATTCCTCAGGAAGCAATTGATTCCATACCAGAAAATGTTCAGCTTGTTTATTGGGACTACTATCATGAAGACGAGGCATTTTATCGCACTTATTTTGAGAAGCATAAACAATTGGGAAGAGAGACTGTTTTTGCTGGCGGTGCCTGGACATGGAATGGGATATCACCCAACTATGGAAGAGCGTTTGCGACGACGGAAGCGGCTTTAACGGCATGCAAAAAAGAAGGCATCCAAGAAGTTTTCACTACACTATGGGGAGATAATGGAGCAGAAACCCCACTTACTACTGCATTGCCTGTCATTCAGTTGTTTGCTGAACACACTTACCATCAAACAGTGAACAAAGCTCATTTAGCAGAACGATTCCATTTCAGTACGGGCAATCAGTTAGATGATTTTCTTCTATTCAACCAATTAGATGAAACCCCGGGCGTTATGAAAAATAATTTACGCTCGTCCAATGCTTCAAAGTTTCTGTTGTGGCAGGATTTACTGCTTGGATTATTTGATGAAAATATTCGTGGACTAAACATGAATGAGCATTATCAAAAACTTGTTCCCCTTTTACATGCTGCCAAAGATAGAAACCCTAACGCACGATCTTTATTTGAGTTCTACGAACAATTAGCTCGTGTTTTAAGTGTAAAAGCAGAAATGGGCATCCAGTTAAAGGCTGCCTATGATCTTAAGGATAAAGAAAAAATGGCCTCTCTTTTGGAAGAAGTGAAACAACTGACCAAAGAGGTCGGGGTTCTACGGCACAAGCATAGGGACGTATGGTTTTCCTTATATAAACCATTTGGCTGGGAAGTATTGGAGCTTCGCTATGGCGGAGCAATCGCCCGGATGGAAACGGCACAATGGCGAATTCACCAATGGATAGAAAATCAAATCGCCATCATAGAAGAGTTGGAAGCAGAGCGGCTGGTGCATGATGGACCCAATGGAATCGCTGAAGGCTCTTTAGGCAACCACTTCTACCACCGGATTGCTACAGCAGGCAATATCCTTTAGGAGGGCAAACAGATGCCAATTATTCAGTTTCCAAAAGATATGAAGTGGGGAACGGCTACAGCTGCCTATCAGGTAGAAGGTGCGGCATTCGAGGATGGGAGAAGTCTATCGATATGGGATACCTTTTCCCATACTCCAGGAAATGTGAAAAATGGAGATAACGGCGATGTCGCATGTGATAGCTATCATCGTTATCCAGAGGATATTGATTTATTAGACCAATTAGGGGCGAAGGTGTATCGTTTTTCTGTTTCCTGGCCAAGGATTTATCCGAACGGAACAGGAGAACTCAATCCTAAAGGGTTGAACTATTATCATAAACTGGTTGATAGATTAGTGGAAAAAGGAATCGAACCAATGCTTACCCTGTATCATTGGGATCTCCCGCAGAGTCTGCAGGATCAAGGCGGCTGGGCAAATCGAGACACGGTTGATGCTTTTAGTCAGTATGCGGAAACGATTTTTAGCGAATTTAATGGAAAAGTGAAATATTGGCAAACAATTAATGAGCCATTATGTGCGGCCTTTTTATCAAATTATCAAGGTGTTCATGCACCCGGATTTACAGACCTGCAGCTAGCCGTTGATGTATCGCATCATTTAGTTTTAGCACATGGAAGAGCAGTCAAGTTATTTAGGGATTTGGGGATAGAAGGTCAAATCGGTACCGCCACGAATACAACCTGGAGGGAACCATTTAGCCAGAAACCGGAAGACATGGAGGCTTGCAGGAGGGAGATTGGTCATAATATTGACTGGTTTCTCGACCCGATTTTCAAAGGGGAATATCCTCCATACTTGGTTGAGTGGTTTAAAAACAAAGGGGCCGAGCTCCATGTCGAAGAGGGTGACATGGAAATCATTCAGCAGCCGATTGATTTCATCGGAGTCAACTATTATTCCGGAAACGTTGCTCGTTATAAAAAAGACACTGGATTATTGGATATTGAAAACATTGAAATCGATTATGACCAAACCTATATCGAATGGCCGATCTATGCAGACGGTCTCTATAAGGTGTTTCATTATCTTGCCGAACGCTATGGACCTATTCCCTTATTTATTACAGAAAACGGGGCATGCTGTAGGGACGAACTGGTGAATGGAAAAGTGATGGACCAAAACCGAGTAAAATATTACCAACAGCATTTAACAGCGGTAAGCCGAGCGATTGAATCGGGAATCCCGATTATCGGCTATCTGGCATGGTCGTTACTCGATAATTTTGAATGGGCAGAAGGCTATGGAAAACGGTTTGGTCTTGTTTATGTAGACTTTCAAACATTGGAGCGAAAGAAAAAGGAAAGCTACTACTGGTATAAAAAAGTCATCGCAAATGGCTGGATGGAAATATAAATAGGCTGAGAAAGAGGGGCTAATCATATGCAAGAAATTTTATTGATTGGTGCAGGAACAATGGGAATGGAACATGCTGCTTCCTATTATTCTATGGAAGATGTTCATTTAGCAGGAATTGTCGATTTGAGAAAAGAACAAGCGGAACAAATCATTGGTCAGCATGATACAAAGCTTTTTCAAACCTTGGACGAAGCCGTAAACACCCTGGAACATATTGATGTCATCGATATTTGTGTTCCTACTTATTTGCATAAAGAATATGTGATGAAAGCGGCTGATTATGGAATCCATGTCATCTGCGAAAAACCTTTGGCTTATACATTGGAAGACGCACGAGAAATGATTGATTACTGTGAAGCAAAACAGGTGAAATTATTTGTTGGTCATGTGGTGCGGTTTTTCCCGCAATATGCAAAAGTACACGAGTTGATTGCCAATGAAACGATTGGCGAGATTGGGGTCGTTCGTACAAGACGGGGAGGAGAATTTCCTGCAGGCTGGAGTGATTGGTATGCAGACCATACGAAAAGCGGCGGGGTCATCCTTGACTTAATGATCCATGATTTTGATTATTTGCGCTGGAACTTTGGAGAAGTGGACCGCGTATTTGCGAAAGGTCTTGCTGAACGAAACATCGAACACCTTGATTATGCTCTGGTTACGTTAGTCTTTCAATCTGGGGTGATTGCCCATGTGGAGGGAACCTGGGCCCATCAGACTTTTTCGACACAATTTGAATTTGCCGGAAAAACCGGCATCATTGAATATGATAGCTTAAAAGAAGAGCCTGTGCTTCTTTCTATGAAACAATCGAAAGCAAAGAGCAGCGGCGGTGTAGCCGTTCCCCAAAGTCCTTTGAAAAAAACACCTTATACGATTGAACTGGAGCATTTCTTAACCTGTTTAAAAACAAATGCAACGCCGATTGTCTCAGCGGAAGATGCTTATAAAGCCATGGAAATTTCAGTAGCTGCACTTCAATCATTAAAAACCGGCTTACCAGTATCGTTGGGCCGTGAAGGGGGCGTTCTGCTATGAAAATTGGCATCATCAGTTTTGCCCATATGCATGCCAATAGTTATGCATCCGTATTGAAAGCAATGGAAGGTGTCACGCTAGCAGGAATCGCCGATGATAACGAAGAGAGAGGCAAACAGGCTTCTCAGCTTTTTGACACAGCCTATTTTAAAAATTATCAAGATTTGCTACAAACCGATATTGATGCCGTAATCGTTACCTCAGAAAACAGTTTCCATCATCAACATGTGGTGGCTGCCGCCAAGGCTGGCAAACATGTACTCTGTGAAAAACCATTGGCGACCAATCTAGCCGATATGGAAGAAATGATCACCGTTTGTGAAGAAAACCAAGTGTTGTTAGGAACCGCTTTTCCTGTTCGGTTTAACACGCCGATTCAACAGGCTAAAGAGATGATTGATCAGGGCGTGCTCGGCGAAATTTTGGCCATCAAAGGAACAAACCGTGGAACGAACCCTGGCGGCTGGTTTATTGACAAAGCAAAATCTGGCGGTGGAGCGGTTCTTGATCATACCGTCCATGTGGTCGATATTATCAGATGGTTCACAGGCGCCGAAGTAAATGAGGTTTACGCTGAAATTGGCAGTGTGTATACCAATCAACCAATTGATGATTGTGGCATTATTACCATGGAATTTACCAATGGGATGTTTGCTACATTAGATTGCAGCTGGTCTAGGAATCGTTCTTATCCGACATGGGGCGATGTCACACTCGAGATTATCGGAACCAATGGAACGCTAAAGGTAGACGCTTTTTCCCAAAAGATTGATTTATATTCTGATTCCGATGGTGTCCAGTGGATTGGCTGGGGCGACGATATGGACGCAGGACTAATCGAAGACTTTGTTAACAGTATTAGAGAAGGAAGAGCGCCTCTGGCTACAGGCCATTCCGGTATGAAAGCGGTTGAAGTTGCACTTGCAGCCTATCAGTCTCATGAAAAGAAGACGCCTGTAAAACTTAAATAATAGTTCCTTGATTGCTTTTACAGGCGTCCTGAAAATGAAGGGGTGAATAAATTGACGGCTTCACAAGAACGATCTGCAGATCTGGTCATTATTGGCGGCAGTCTTGGCGGATGTGCGGCGGCACTTGCTGCACTGCAAACTGGAAAAACAGTACTTTTAACAGAAGAAACAAATTGGATTGGCGGTCAGATTACCAATCAAGGAGTGCCGCCCGATGAACATCCATGGATCGAAAGTTTCGGTGCGACGAGAAATTACCGAACATTCCGAAGAAAAATTAGAGACTATTATTTTGCTAACTATCCAGTGAATCATAGCCAAGAGAACAACCCTCCATTTAATCCTGGTAATGCGATCGTAAGCAGTATTAGTCATGAACCAAGAGTATCATTGCGTGTTCTGTATGATTTGTTTGCTCCTTATTTGAGCAGCGGCAAGCTCACCATTTTATTGGGATACAAAATAAGTCAGGCAGAAACAGAAAATGACGATGTACTTGGCCTTACGGTGTGCAGTGTATTAACTGGAGATTCACTGTTTTTAACGGGAAAGTACTATTTGGATGCAACGGAAACTGGAGATGTATTGCCACTTGCCAATGTGGAATATGTCATTGGAGCCGAGTCACAGGCAGAAACAGGTGAAGACCACGCGGTTAATGGGGAGGCAGAACCCTTTAATATGCAGGCTTTTACTTATTGTTTTGCGATGGATTATCTCGAAGGGGAAGACCATACCATCGAAAAACCTGCTCAATATGAGTTTTGGAAGGACTATCAGGCGCCATTTTGGCCAACCAAACAATTGAGCTGGTGGGGACTTGTTCCCCATACATTGGAGCCAATTGAATATTCCTTTTTTTATGAACCCAATCGTTTTTCATTATGGAATTATCGCCGAATTATTGATCAAACCAATTTTGCCCCGGGGACTTTTCAAAGTGACGTGACCATTGTCAATTGGCCGCAAAATGATTATTGGCTGGGGCCGATTATAGATGTACCGGATGAAGAAAGAGAAAAGCATCTATATAATGCGAAACAATTAAGCTTATCTTTACTTTATTGGATGCAGACCGAAGCCCCTCGGCCAGATGGCGGCACTGGCTATCCTGGACTTCGGTTAAGGAAAGATGTTCTGGGTACGGAGGATGGTTTGGCTATGTATCCCTATATACGGGAATCCAGGCGAATTCAAGCAGAATTCACCGTGAAAGAGCAGCATATTAGTGGGGAAGTCGATGGGAAGGATACAGCCACGTTTTTTGAAGATAGTGTAGGAATTGGCTGTTATCGTTTGGATCTGCATCCAAGTACAGGAATGAATAGTTACATTGATATCGCTGCCCATCCCTTTCAAATTCCGCTCGGCAGTTTGATTCCCGTACGAGTGCGGAATTTACTGCCTGCGAGTAAAAATATTGGAACCACCCATTTGACCAATGGCTGTTACCGGCTTCATCCTGTGGAGTGGAATATCGGTGAAGCGGCAGGACATTTAGCTTCTTATTGCATTGATAAAAAAATCATTCCCTCTGAGGTGAGAAATCAAGCACCAATTTTAAAGGATTTCCAGTCCCAGTTGACAGCAGCAGGCATTGAATTGGAATGGCCAAAGATTCATAAAGTTTAAGAATGGAGTGGATGGCTTGATCGCTCTGGTTGACAAAAGCAAGCAAATGGAACAGTTTGTGAACTTCACAGACCATTTTTCCCATCCCGAGGAGTTAATCGATAAAAATCTATTACAGTATGAGTTTGTTATCATCAATGGCAATGACAACGGGAGACCATTGAAATTGCCTTATGACATAATAGAAAAACTGTGGGAATTTGTAGAGCAAGGCGGGACACTGTACGGGGAACTTATAAATTGTGAGGATTTCCCTACATCCCGGCTGTTTGGATTCAAGCAAGATTTCGCTGTGACCAATCGTCGTCTGGAGAAATTAGTTATTGCCAGCGACAATCTCTATTGTCAAAAAGGCCAGCTGCTCGAATGGCAAGGGCCTTTTTTAACCGGGTTACCATTTGATACGGAACGATTAATCGATATTGGTCATTTTAAAGAAACGCATCAGGCAGAAGAGGAAGGGGAATATCCAGGAATCCTTGTAAAACATCATGGGGAAGGGAAGGCGGTTTTTTCTACTTTTTCCTTTTTAGGCAATCAACAAAAGTGGACATTGCGCCCGAACTGGCTGTGGAATGATGTGGTGAAATGGCTGAAAAAGGATTATGGTTTGCCATTAAAGCAAATGGTTCATGTTATTCAAACTTCGGAAGGTACCGATATGGGAAAAACCATTGAAAAAGGTGTGAATTGGTTTTTACAATCTGGTATTTTGCCGAGTGAGGATGGAAGCCTTGGCGTTTATGAAAATGTTCACTCGATTCGAGGGAATATCAGCGAAGATTTACGACCTGATTGTCATGCCCATACCGCATTACTGTTTCACTTGTATGGAGAATATTCCAAGAATCTTGAGTGGAAGAACATGTCGGAACGTTTACTAAACTATTTGTTTGATGCGGGGTATCAGGATGATGATCCTCATTCGGTTACATATGGTTTTTGGAAGTGGTTTCAGAGCCCAAGGAGTAAGCCAGATCAAATCTTTTCAGATGATAATAGCTGGGTGGCGCTTGTTTTATTATATCTTTATCGAAAAACAGGGAATGAGGAATATAAAAAAAGAGGTCTGCTAACGGCATATGCCCTATTAAACACGCAAAATAAAAATGGACTGCGTCCGGAATGTATCCGAGAAAGAGAGCTAGTGGAAAAAGGAACATCCTATTTTCGGAATTCAACGGAAGCGAGCATGAATCCTCATTTCGAAGCGATAGTTCATGCTGCCTTCCTGCAAGCCTATTTGGTTTCAAAGGATGAAGCATTTTTGCAGGCAGCCTATAAGGGCACGTTAACGTTGTTGGAAAATAAACAGAAACTGAAGTTCATGTATAGCAAAACAGCCGGGTATAGCCGATTTTTATTATCATTGGCCCAGGTTTATTCGATAACAAAAGATGAAGTTATCCGTAACGGGTTAGAGGAAGTGATGGATTATTTGTCCCAACATCAACATCCACTCGGTGGAGTTGAGGAAGCCGATAATCCAGATCCCGAACGCTATGGCACGGAAGATACGGGTGTTTTTCGGTTGAATCACGAAGGCATTGCGGATCAGTTATATACCAATAATTTCTTATGTGTAAATGCGTGGGAAGCAGTGAAAGCCACACTTAATCCTAGTTTCATAGATTTTCATGAAAAAATTGTTCAATTTGTCGCTTCCATTCAAATTTCTTCACCAAGACGTGAATTTGAGGGTGGCTGGATGCGTTCTTTTCACCTAGATCGTGGTGAGTATTTTGGCAACAATGGTGATACCGGCTGGGGAGCGTATGTCATAGAAAGCGGTTGGACGAATGCGATTATCTTGTCGGGGCTACTATTGAAGGAATTGGATCAGTCGCTGCTAGATTGATGTAAAGGTCGAGTAAGGAGTTGTCTAGATGTCTGCCATAAAATGTACTATTTTAAATGATCAAGCACCTATTCGATTTGCGAAAGAGGAGCTGCACAAATATGCCGAAAGGGTACCGCAGCCCATCGATTATGTGTTTGTATTAGGGATGGGTCAAGATTTTTTTGATAAAGGACTCATTGAACAACCTATACTTCAAGATGATGCTTTTCAAGTCATCCAGGAAGAAAAAGAGATTTATATTGTTGGTTCTAATCCCCGTTCCGTGCTTTTTGGTGTGTATGCTGTTTGTAAACAATGGTTTGGGTATAAGTGGGTTCATTTTTTTTCAAAAGAAAAAGTTAGCTTTGATGACCAACAAATTGTTCCTATTATCCATAAAGGAAAAATGAAGCGAAGAGGTTTGGTTGTTGAGAACTATGATGATCCTGATTTTCTTGTCCAGCTAATTGACTGGGCAGCCAAGCATTATGTGAATGAACTATTCTTTACTTTTATGTTATGGGATAAAGTGAAGCCTATCGTGGAAAAAGAGATAACCAAACGTGGATTATCTATCACTTTGGGCGGACATAGTATGCACTATTTATTGAAGGAATCTTCTGTTTCGGAAAAAACACAGATCAACTTTGCAGATGATACTTGGAAGGACAGGATGATTCACACCATAAGTGAGTATTGTGCTGAAACAAGTTCGATTGAAAGAATATCATTATGGCCGGCTGATATTGGGATCGAGGATGACCAGCCTTTTTTAGCTCGTTATATGGCGTTTACGGAACAGATCCAAAAGCAGCTTCCACATATACAAGTGGAACATATCGCTTATAATGCCGGCCTTTCGTGGAAAATGTTAGAGTTAACGGAAGAGGTGGAAAGCTCATCATCGGTGAATACGTTATTTGCTTATTGGGGCAGAAATTATCAACAATCCTTCACAAATGAAGCACGACCCATGAATGCCTTACAAAAATGGCGCGATGCAGCCACTATGAAGCAAAGAGAGTTAACCGTCTTTGAGTATTATAGTGATCATTTTATGCTTGGCGATTTGTTCCCGCCATTATTTAACCGAATTCATGAAGATATCGAGCTGTTTTATCAGCTGGGGATCGAAAATTTGGTGAATTTAATTGTTCCTTATGTTCCGAAAGAACATGCGAAAGAATGGGACGTTTTGTATCCATGGAAAGAGATTCAGTTAATGAATGGTTATTATTTTGCTCGGTTAAGCTGGGGGGATCAATGGGAAGAAGTCGAAAAGGATTTCTATTCCATTTTTGAAGAGCACCAGACGGAAGTCAAACAAGCACTTGAAAAACTGGAAGTAGTCGTTTCAGAAGTATCAAAGTGGAATGTTCCCTTATTTCCGAACCGGATCATGGACCCGGAAAAAGTCAAAAACCATAACGACATCCCTTTGATCCTTCACGACCTAACAAAATGGAAAAACCATATCCAACCATTAAATCGCTATGACGTAAAAGATATCGCCGATCCATACACCATGGTATCTTTCTATCTACAATACGTAACCAAAAAATTAGAAGACTACATATCATTGTGGAATGGACTCCAGGGGGACGGTTCTAATGGCTACTATTTGGCCAAGGGGCGACCCAGACGCCAGTAGAACCGTCCCTGTGGTCCCTGTGGTTCCCACTACTTTAACTCAATCAAGTAAAGGGGATTCCCTTCTGGGTCACTAAAGTAAGCGATTCGGGTTGCTTCTTCTTCCATGATTGGCTGGAATTCTACCCCACGTGATTTTAGTGACTCGATTGCTGCATCGATTTCTTGTACTTCCAAGCCAATATGAACGCTCCCTGATTTTCCCGGATGGGAATCTTGTCCTTCACGAGGGTGAACCAGTCCTATGGCCAACCCTGATGCTTCGACCTGCACCAAATGCCCTTCCACTTTGAATTGAACAGGTAATCCCAGGGTTTCCACGTAAAACTTTTCTGCTTTTTTTAAATCATCTACTACGATCGTTACTGTGCTGCTCTTAAACATTTCGTACTCCTCCTTTTTCATTAAAAATTGGCTCGCTACTATAAAGGTGTCCAGGTCATGCCGTGACCAATCCTGCATTTCTATATTAGACCTTTAGATCTTCTTTTGCACTCCAAGGGCGCCAAGGGGACGGTTCTGGTGGCTTCCTTGGATACCATGAGAACTGTCCCTGTGGTCCCTGTGGTCTCCTTGGCTTCATTTGTGTTATAATAAATACTACAGTTGTAAGAGCAGGAGGGCTATTATGAGGGAGATTCCGCAGATTTCAGAGGCTGAGTATGAGGTGATGAAGGTTGTGTGGGAGTATGAGCCGATTTCGACGCCTGAGGTGGTGGAGAGGTTGGCGAAGGAGAGTGATTGGAAGCCGAATACCATTCATACTTTGCTGTCACGGCTGGTCAAGAAGAAGGCGTTGCAGGCCAGAAAAGCGGGCCGGGCGTTTATTTATACCTCATTGGTTGAAAAGCACGAGTATGTGGAGCAAAAAAGTAAGTCCTTTTTGCAGCAGTTTTTTGGCGGCACGATCCATTCGATGGTGTTAAATTTTATTGAAAATGATCAATTATCCAATGAAGATATATCGGAATTAAAGAAAATCTTGTCCATGAGGGAAAAGAAAGAAGGAGAGAAATAATGGATACCATTTTGCTGCGAGTTTTAATAAGTACAATCGTGGTATCCCTCCTCATATTCTTGGTTCTATTGACAAAAAAGCTATTGATTAACCATATGACGGTGAAATCCCAATACCATATTTGGTATGTTCTGTTCTTTCCCATCCTGGCTTCCATCCTACCTTGGACTTATTCTCACCTTGGAGAAGGAACCCGCTATTTGAAAAGCCTGCTGTTCTTTCATCAAGACGGAGCAGTGAAAAGTGAAACGTTGACCGGATGGGATGCCTCGCAGGCACCCAACAGTGATTTATTGCACGATTTCACAGTATCGGTGAATCAAACGCCAGATTTTGTCTATCATATCCTTTTTGCAGTTTGGGTCATGGGAGTGGTTCTTTTTGTAGGGGCAGCGGTTTTTGCTAACTATCAAATCTATCAAATCAAAAAATCAGCTGCCGTGGTTACGAATCCACAAATAAGTGAACTGTTAGAAACGTGTAAACAGATTGTTGGAGTGAACAGAAGCATCAGGCTGCGAGAGACTTCCCATATAACCTCACCGATCACGTTGGGTATTTTCCGGCCCTATATTTTTTTACCAAGCAAAACGAGAAGGGAATTCTCGTTAAATGAATTAAAATATGTATTTTTGCACGAACTGCATCATCATAAAAGCAGAGATGTGTTCGTTAACTACGGTATGTGGCTATTACGGATCCTATATTGGTTTAACCCGTTCGTCTGGTATGCCATTAAAAGAATGCGAATCGATCGGGAATTGGCTTGTGATGCTTCAGTGCTCCATCTCTTGGATGAGAGCGGCTGTATCGAGTATGGGCATACGATTATTCGGTTTGCCGATCGAAAAACCAACCAGGCCTATGAACAGTTTGCCCCGGGAATTGGCGGGACCAAAACACAAATCAAGGAGAGAATCCAACGCATTGCCAGCTTCGCATGCGATTCTTCCTTATTGAAGTGGAAAAGCAAAATCATTTGTGCCATTTTAGGAATCGTTGTGCTAGTGGTTTCCCCGGTTACATCTGTTATTGCCAGTCATGATGATGTGTATCATTTTAGCGGCAAAAATGCAGTCTATGAAGATTTAAGCTCCTATTTTGATGGCTGCAACGGCAGCTTTGTTTTATATGATGCCACTAAAAACCAATATCAGATTTATAATCGGGAGATGAGTGAACAGAGGGTTTCACCTGACAGCACCTATAAAATTTATGCAGCTCTATTCGCACTGGAATCTAATGTGATTTCTCCAACTAGCAATAAACAGAACTGGGACGGAACCGTTCACCCGATTCCAGAATGGAACCAAAATCAAACGCTATCCACTGCCATCAGCCGTTCGGTCAATTGGTACTTCCAAAATACCGACCGGGAGATAGGGAGAAACAGGCTGCAGGAGTACTTCCATAAGATAAAATACGGAAATGAGGACTTGTCAGGGAAGCTGGATGGCTACTGGATGGAATCCTCGTTAAAAATATCGCCGATTGAACAGGTACAGCTATTAACTGCATTTGAAAAAAATCAGTTTGGCTTTAAACCGGAACATATTCAAGCGGTTAAACAAGCCATCTTCATTGCTGAGCAAAACAATCGGCAATTATATGGAAAAACGGGAACCGGCATGATCAATGGAAAAAATGTAAATGGCTGGTTTGTTGGCTTTGTCACAAAGGGTGATAGCCGCTACTATTTTGCCGTCAATATTCAAAATCAGGATGGGCAGGCCCAAGGAAGCAAGGCTGCGGAGATTGCCAAGCAAATCCTGCATGATAAACAAATTTATTAAAGAATAGTCCCAGAAAGGATGAACCTCCCTTTTTGGGCGTTTTCAGTCTCAAATACTACATTTGTAGTATATTAGAATTCGCTTTTCATACAAACCTCCCAATTGGAAAGGGCTGATATTTTTGCAGAAAAAAGAAAAGATTGTAAAAGGTAAGATTCGCTGGAGATTGAATAGTCTGTTTTTCCTGGTGTTTGCACTTTTCTCACTGTTAATTCTTCGTCTTGGGTTTATTCAAATTTTAAAAGGAGAAGCCTTTGCGGCCCAAGCCAAGAAGACGGATGTGACACCGGTCAGCTATTCCGTCCCGCGCGGAAAAATATACGACACCAATGATCGGTTAGTCGTCTATAATATCCCGGAAAAGGCGATTGTCTATACACCGCCGAAAAATCCGCAGCCTGATGAGCTGCTTAAATTGGCCAAGAAACTAAATACCTTTCTTGTCATGAACGAAAAAGAAATCAATAAAGTAACCGATCGGGATTTGAAGGATATCTGGCTGCTGGAACATAAGAATGGTACGGATTTAATTACTAACAAGGAGGAGAAATTATATAAACAGGAAAAACTGACCGACAAGGATTTATATCAATTAAAATTGGACCGCATTACAGAGAGTGATCTCCAGACAATGGACAAAAACCTGGCAGCCATCTACCGGAAACTATCGACCGCCATCGCTTTAACCCCGACGATGGTCAAAAATGAAAATGTAACCGACGAAGAATATGCGAGGGTTAATGCCAATCTGGAAAACCTGCCAGGATTGGATGTTACAACCGATTGGAAGAGGGGCCGTACATACGGGGATACATTTTGGAATATGCTTGGGGAGGTAACGAGTGCCGATGAAGGCCTGCCGGCAGAAAAAGCATCCTACTATACGGCGAAAGGGTATGAATTGAATGACCGCGTCGGAAAAAGCTATATTGAAGAGCTTTATGACAGCGTCCTGCGGGGCGAAAAGGAAAAAGTGAAAACGGTGACCGACCAAAGTGGAAATGTGGTGAGGACAGAGACAGTTTCAGAAGGGCAGAGCGGCAAGGACCTGGTTCTGACCATTGATATGGAATTTCAGGCCCAGGTAGAAAAAATCATGCAGGAGGAGTTAGTCCAAGCGATTCAAAAGCCGCATACCGATACCCTTGATACGGCCTTTGTTGTGGCCATGGAGCCGAAAACCGGCCGGATTCTGGCGATGTCAGGAAAAGTGTATAACCGGGAGTCCGGAGACTTTACTGATTTTACCCCGGGAACCTTTACGTACGCCTTTGAACAGGGGTCCGTCGTCAAAGGTGCTACCGTATTAGCCGGATACCAAACCGGTGTTAGGGATTTCGGGGAGACCGAATTGGATGAAGTCATGCATTTTAAGGGATCAGGGACCTTTTCTTCTTATACGGTCATGAATAGAATTAATGAATTAGAGGCATTGGAACGTTCATCCAATGTTTATATGTGGAAAACCGCAATTGAAATGATGGGGGGCAAGTATGTCCCTAATGGCACCTTGAATATCAATCCGAAAAAAATCGAAACGATCCGCTATTATTTCAACCAATTCGGTTTGGGCGTGCCGACTGGTATTGGTTTTACCAATGAGACGGCTGGAATAAAAGGAATCAATGCCAGCACGTATTTTCAAATTGCCATTGGACAACTGGACACGTATACGCCGATGCAGATTGCCCAGTATATCACCACCATTGCCAATGGCGGCTATCGCATGAAGCCCCAATTGGTGAGAGAAATCCGTGAGCCCAATCCGGATGGAGATGAGTCGGGAAACGTAATGGATGAAATCGAACCAGTGGTGCTGAATCGGGTGGATATGAGTGAGGAAATGCTGAAGCGGGTTCAGCAGGGTTTTTGGCTGGTGACCCATGGTTCACAAGGAACAGCGAGAGGATTTTTTAAAAATGAACCTTATGATGCGGCAGGAAAAACCGGGACTTCGGAATCTTATAAAAAGGGGGTGAAGACTTGGAATCTTTCGTTTGCTGGTTATGCTCCATTCGATGATCCCAAGATTGCTATTGCTGTTATTGTGCCAAATGCCTACCGTGATGGTTACGCCCAGCCGCACAGTGCAGCTAATGTTATCAGCCAGCGGGTGTTTCGGGCCTATTTTGACGATACTGAGCAAGGACAGCCAAATACAAAATAATTGACAGCTAATTACTACGAATGTAGTATTATATACGCGCCTTAATACTACATGCGTGGTATTAGGGCTGTAACTATCAGTATTGGAGAAAGGAGAACAATTTGCCCGGCATTTTAAACTTAGCGCCGATTAGTTTGGATTAAAACATTATGACTGACTCAGACATCAATTATAAATAGAAAGAGGTTAAAATCTTGAGAAAATCACATCATTATTTCAGTTTGAATCATTTTATCGTTGCCTTGCTTGTGCTAATGCTTGCCATTGTGCCGCTCGCCGGCTGGTCAAAGGCTGCCCAAAACCTTTCCGACAAGCCCGAAAAGGCAGTCAAGAAGACACCAGTATCTCAATTAAACCGTGAGTTTGCCAACCTCGAGAGCCAATTTGACGCACGGCTCGGAGTCTACGCGATCGATACAGGTACCAATCGGACCGTCTCTTATCGGCCGAATGAGCGGTTCGCTTATGCATCTACTTACAAGGCTTTAGCCGCAGGTGCATTGCTGCAGCAATCCTCCATGGACCAACTCGACGAATTAGTTACCTACAACAGCGAGGACATCGTTTCGTATTCACCTGTCACGGAGCTTCACGTAGATACCGGAATGACGCTTCGGGAAGTAATCGATGCGGCTGTCCGATATAGTGACAACACTGCAGGGAACCTTTTATTGAAAAAATTGGGAGGCCCTGAGGGATTTGAAGCAGCATTGAGACAGATTGGCGATCATACGACTATGGCTGATCGCTATGAGACTGAATTGAACGCAGCTATTCCTGGCGATAAACGAGATACCAGCACACCAAAAGCCCTTGCTGCCAGCCTCGAGGCTTTCGCTGTAGATGACGTGCTCCCTGCTGGAAAACGGGCGCTGCTGACAGATTGGATGCAGGGAAATGCCACCGGAGATGCCTTAATTCGTGCCGGTGCACCAACTGACTGGGAGGTCGCAGATAAGAGTGGAGCAGGAAGCTATGGAACACGGAATGACATCGCGGTTGTGTGGCCGCCAAACCGAGCCCCGATTGTCATAGCCGTTCTATCCAGCCGCGATACCCAAAATGCCGCCTATGACAACGCGCTTATCGCAGAAGCTGCCAAGATCGCACTTAATGCTCTGAAATAAACGGGGTGAAGCAGGGGGACGGTTCTCCTGCTTCGTTTTAGAAACGTTTTTTAATTTAGCCAGACAAGTAGTGCGAGGATGGATCTTACGCTGCAAGTTTGAAGCGCAAGAACCGTCCCCGTGTTTCATGGAACCGGAAGAACTGACCCTGTGATCCCAATGGAACCGGAAGAACCGTCCCCGTGGTCCCCGTGGTCCCGTGGTGGTCACCAGACGAAGTTCTGATAGATCCAATTGAAGGCGAGTAATCCGGTTCCGATCATGATGTTCATCCAGCCAAGGAGACGTGAGACTTTTTGTTCTTTTTTCAGGCCGTCTTTTTTGTATTTTTTGACGTCTGTTAGCAGGAGTATGAGGCCGGATAGGCCGAATAGTATGATGGCGTACATCATATAGCCGATATTCAAACGAATCATCATCCTTCTGTTGTTATTTTGCTTTCATGCCGACGCGGTGAATAAAGGTATCTACTTTCACATCGTAGGTGAGCTGTTGATAGGCAGCTTCCCAATTTTCTTTTGTTTTGATGTTTCGGTTCCAATACCGTGGCAGCTTGGCCCGAAAGTGTTCTCCAAAACCAAAAACATCAGAGCCAGCGTTTTGTGTGGTGGCAATTAATTTTTCAATCGACATCCTCATGTCTTTGGCTGTTTCTTTTTCAATACTCTTCAACACTTTTGAGTCGTTGATTTTCACTTTTGGACTTTCCTTTTCATCGATTTCACATTCATAGCGGACCTTAAGCCTGACATGAGGGCGTCCGTTTTTGAGTTCAATCTTGGTTTTGGTTTTCCGGCTCCTTACTTGGACCATGACCATTTGATCGGTGCCAGGAACATGTACAAAAGCGCCGTACCCGCCTTTGCTATCTCCTTTTACTGCCATAAACACGCCGATTTCAAGCGGTGATGTTTTGCCTACCATTTTATCTCCCTTAAAATAGGCAAGCCCTTTTAGTTCGATGATGTCCTTTTGCTTTATGGTTAAATACGGAAGGTAGGCTTCCTGCCCTTTACTGGAATAAATTGTCCAAAATAGTCCGATAAAACTAGGCGGGAACCTCCCTAAAGAAGATAAATTATCGACCATATCGGCCAAATACAGGGAGGGAACTCGGTCCAAATCAGGCGCCAGCTTCATATATTTGGAGGCAGCTTCTTTTGACACGACCAGAGCCGCCGTTCTGCGAATTTCTGGATTGCGCCTGAGAAAATCATTGAGCCGTTTTGTTCCCTGCTTCGCCACGTTTTCATTTAACACAATAATTCGTAAATGTCCGAGAAACAGCTCGTCCGCCACTTGCTGCTGAAGATTCAGCAAAGCATCCTCCAGTGTATGGCCGACGACACTCATGACCAATACGGGCTTTTGGTCGCCTCCTTGGTCAGGCCCAAGGGGAATCCGACCCGGAATCGCAATCTGAGCCGTTACCTTAATCAATTTCTGGTTTGGCATCTGAAAACTTTTTTTTAAATGAGCTACCTCTCCATCCTTCTCCTGCTCCTTTTCACTCGCTTCGTCAATGCCAATGGCCAATATGTTGGCACGGCGTTCCATTTCCATTGCGTCCCAGCACCCGGAAAGCAATGGGAGGAGGAGGACGAAAAGCAGCAGAAGTACTAGGTTACGTTTGTTGCGACGCATTTTCTTTCCGCCTCCTATTCTTAATAAAATCAATAATTAGCAGTATTCCGGGGTACAAAATGGTAATCAGCAAGCCTACTCTGCCCACAAACTTAATAAACTCATACATTTGGATCAGATTTTGTGGCAGCATCGCAGAAATAAACACGAACGGGAAAATAGAGCAAGATAGCATCTTATGGTCCTGAAGGTGCAGCAATTGTTGGATCGAATAAATCGTAAAATAATAGCTCGAGAATAACGTAGTAAATACGGCAGTCACCCAAACGGCTAGGAAGATGACATCCAGCCGCTGCAGGACATTTCCAGGCAACGCTGTTGTTCTCGCCAATTCCAGCGTCGGCCAAAAAATTTGCTTTATCTCTTCTGCTCCAAAAACTGCTACTGTCGCAATCACCAGTAATAAATACAATCCACCCGAGATGGATATCCCAAACAGGCTTGCCTTTATCGCCTTTTTGGGATTTTTCATAAAAGGAATAATCATCGTTATAATAAACGAACCTTGAAACAGTGCGGAAATGGTTAAGGTCCCAAATAACATATGGGGAAGATTGGTGCCGATGATCGGGCGTAAATATAACGGATCCGCATTTTTTAACGATAAGGCGACTACGATTAAAACTGGGGCTACTAGCATCGGAAGATAAAAATTGTGAATGTAAGAAAATACATTGATCGCATTGCGGCAGCTGATACAGGCGAGCAAAAGCATGACGATGACAGTGACCTCTAACGGGGTTTCCTGTAAAACGCCGGTCACCACTACCTCACCGAATTCACGGGCAGCAAGCCCGGTTAACACAAAGAAAAATAGGATGACAAATAGGCTGCAAATCCTGCCGAGTACCTTTCCGATGATGTCTTCGCTATAGGTAATGATGGTCTTTTCGGGATGGCGAATCCCCAAAAAGGTAAGGATGAATAGCCCAATCGCCCCTAAAACCATACCTAGAAGGGTGACAAGGGGTGCTCCCGTGTCACCTGCTTGTACGGCAAACAGGGGCAGCGGGAGGACACCCACGCCAATAATGGTACTAATTAAAATCGCAGCGGCTTGATAGGTTGTGATTGGTCTTGTATTCTCCATTACTCGCATCCTCCATTCCTTGTATCCTTTCTAACTTGTACTTTCCGCTATTCATGATCAAAACCGTTCCGCTTGTTACTTTGGCTTAATCGTCTGCGATTTCTGGAGTTGAGAAATGCCGGTCTTCTAGGCATTAGCCACAATGGGGCACGGAAAACCACATCTTTCATCCCCTGGTAGTTCTCTGGGGAGACCGGCGCCATATACGGCACTCCGAATGATTTCAGCGACAGCATGTGGTTAAAAATAAAGATGATGCCGATAACAACCCCATATAAGCCAAAAATACCGGCCAGAATCATGATCGGAAACCGCAGCATCCGGAGCGCAAATGCCGCGGAATAGGCAGGAGTCGCAAAGGAGCCAATGGTCGTAAGGGCAATGGCGACAACGGTGATGGGACTTGCCAAACCGGCCTCAACTGCGGCCTGTCCGACCACTAAAACCCCGACAATCGATAAGGCGCCGCCGACCTGCTTCGGCAATCGGACGGTGGCTTCCCTTAAGACCTCCATGGCCACTTCAATAATCAATACTTCGACGACGGCTGGGTAGGGAACACCGGCCCGGCCTCCGGCAACGGCAATAGCAAATTCGGTTGGCAGCAATTCGGGATTGAACGAGATGAACGAGACATAAAGCGCAGGGAAAATCAGCGAAAACACAAGCGCCAGCATTCGGGCCATTCGGACAAAGCTGCCCATCATAAACCGGGACGAATAATCTTCTGTTGTTTGATAAAATTGGTTGAAAACGACAGGGACAAGCAAGGCAAAAGGGGACCCATCCACAAAAATGGCCACTCTGCCTTCGGCCAGATTGGCAACCGTTTTATCCGGTCTTTCCGTACTTTGGATTTGTGGAAACGGGGAAAAGGGATTATCCTCGATAAATTGTTCGAGATAGCCAACATCCATGATGGCATCAATCTCGATTTCGGACAGTCTTCTTTCCACTTCCTGTACGACATTTTCATCCGCGATGCCCTTTAAATAGCAATAGGCTGCGGTGGATTGGGTCAGGCGTCCGATTTTCATGGTTTTGACTTGGAAGTCAGGGGTTGGCAGCCGGTATCGAAGCAATGCGAGGTTGGTTTGAATGTTTTCAATGAATCCTTCGCGGGGCCCTAAAATAACTTGCTCGGTTTCCGGCTGGGAGATGGACCGCTTTTCCACATTGCGTGTCCCAATGTGAATCGCTTCCTCCATACCGTCAATAATCAGCACGGTTTCACCGCATAAAATGAACTCGATTACTTTTTCCATACTCTGCTCAGGCTGAGCCTGGCTATGGTAAAGTGTTTCTTTGGTAATCAGTTCGGCTAACTGGCTTAACGGCCGGTTTCGATCCTTTAAATGATCTGGGACATACATAAGAGGTTTTAGAATATCATGATTGATACTATCCTGTTTGACTAAATTAGAAAAATAGAAAATGGCTGCTTCATACTGTCCAAAAACCTTGAAGGACTTGATTACCAAATCATCATTATCACCTAAAACCTGCTTAATTCCAGCCGTTGTCTCATCAAGCGAAGAGGAAAGAACCGCACACGGCTCCGAGCCTTTACCATATTCCAACTTCTTCATCCGTTGGCTACTCTTAAAAAGCACCACATACCGCCTCCCTACCCATAACTTTTACCAAAACATCCAAAATAACCTGGGTCATTATTCCTAGATTTGGGTGCCAAGGGGACCAAAGGGACGGTTCTTCTGGTTCCCTTTGGAGCCTGTTTATAAGGAGTGGCCAGCACGTTCACTTGTTTATTTGGGTGGCGTTGACTAGTTCATCTCTAGGGTGGTGCACAAGAACCGTACCCGCGTTTCACATAGCATGTATAAACGACCGATTGTACGGCTCCATGACCGATTGGAGGTGAATAGAAGTGGCAAATGAAAGTGAACCAAAGTCATTTCAAATTAATATTTCCAATATACAAGTGAACGGTTTGGCCCAAAACGCCAATATCAATTTCGGTGCGACTGTTCAAAATAGCCACACATCCAACTTGAAATTTTTTGGGACAAATTTCTCAGCGGGGGATGGATCTCCTGCTGCATCCAGTATGAATACCAAAGTGAACGAGAATATTACCAATGACCAAGGACAAATCGATAACGTGTCTGAAACTTGATGCACAGGGACGGTTCTTCCACTTCAAATTTTGAAGCAGGAGAGCCGTCCCTCTGTACTATAAGTACCAATGCATGATGATGGTAATTAAGAGCAAAATAATGAATGAGGAGATGTAAAGTTCATCGCAAATAAATGGCTAACTTATTGGGGATAGGTTTATAAAAATGAACAAAGGAGTAATAAAATGAAAGCTTGGGTTGCTGTATTATCGATTCTAGGCGGTATATCGGGAATTGTTAGTGGATTTTTAGTCACAGCAGGCGGGGCGGTGTTTGGAGAAAAAGACATGGCCAGCAGCGGTGCTACGGTTTTTTGGATTTCTGCATTGGCTATTATCTTAGGGTTTCTTGCATGGAAGTTTAATAAAATTAGCGGTATTTTGTTGATTATTATTGCTATTTATGGGTTGGTCGCAAACGGATTGTTTTATATCTTCGCGTTTATCTTCCTACTCATTGCAGGAATCCTTTCCTTCCGCATTAAAACCACCCCAAAAGAATCATAAAAGACAGGCGTCTGAGCCTGCCTTTTTTTTAGGAGCAGGGACATACTAAAAGGAAAACCCTAGCTTATTTAAAATAGTTCACTTAGTTTTTCTTTAATATAATTTCGATCCCAGAGAATCACGTCGTTTGAATAAGCCAAATCTCTAGCAGAATCGGTAAAATAGTTATTGGTGATGACGATTCCTTTTTCAAGCTGGTAATAACTCAAACCAGCTACCACTTCTTGAACGGCTTTATTGTTAACGGCAGAGGAATAGCATTTAGCTTGGACCCCAAATCGTTTTCCGTTTTTCTCTACGATTACATCAATTCCTTGGTCGCCTGAACCCTTCGTCACTGTTGTGGTATAACCCATTTTCGCAAACAGTACACCCACAAAGTTTTCAAATTCATGACCACTCATTAAATCCACATCATTAATGGTAACCTTCATTTTCTGCTGATTTCTCATTAAGTTACGCTCGAAATCCAATAACTTTTTATTCTCTAACGCCTCATTGAGGACTTCCACAAACAAATCCGTACAATCCAAGTAATTGTCTAAGTCTTCAAATTTACGATGATGCATCAAATAATAAACGAAAGGTGAAGCATGCCGCACCAACTCAGGATCGATGGTATCAATACAACAGTAGGTGACCACCGCTTCCTCTAATGATTGTTCTTCAATATTGGTGAAATATTCCCCATAATCTTGAGCCCATTTTAGGGAAAAATATTCAATTACTTTTTTATATAAAAGAACATAGGTTAAGTAATAGGTATGCGTCAAATCATTGAGTTGAAGCTTTTTGTTGATTAATTTTACAAGTAAGTCAAAATGATTTTCAAAGTAACGGTCAACTTGTTCCTGATTGTTGAGTTTTTCGTATGTGGTCGTTTGAACGGCCCCGTCTTTTCCGCCCTTTGTTTCGAACTCATCGTGCATAAGTAATGATCTTCTCATCGTATCAGTTGATAAAAGCAACATCTTGCCAATTCTGTTTTTACTATATAACTTATATTCGACTCCGATAATCATATCGGCTTGGAAAAAGGTAAATGGGTCCACACTCTCAATGAAGTTGGTTAATAGACTATTTATTTCTTGGTTATACAGAAGTATTTGCGTAGCCTTTAATTCCATTTCACTCTTAAACTTGATTCTCTCGTCCGTAAACTTTTGATTAAGAGAATCCACATGCTGCTTAACCGTCTCCGCTTTTTCCGGTACCATCAAAAAGGTAGTATCTTGATTCATGCAAACTTCTACTTCGCCTTTATACATCGAAGAAGGGGTTATGGTGAATTCCTCTTCACCTTTGCCGTTTGATTTATGGGTAATTCTTTTCCATACGGAGGATTGGCGAGTATAGGTCTCGATCTCGTAACAATGTCCAAACAGGGTCAAAGTTGCCGGAACAAAAGCATTTTCCTCTTCATCGTTATAATAAATATCTTTAATGATTATTTTATCTAATAATAAATCTGCTTGATATTGTTGTTCTACTTCATCATTTACAGAGCTATTCAATTTTTATCACCCCTACACAAATATTTTACTATTTTACAATAATATTTCCATGTTGAATTATCACCATAGTTCCCATAAAAGGCCAACCGCATTTTGGAAAAAATAAAAATACTTTTATAATCGTCGATAACTTATATTGTAAAATAAAATTACCTACAAAAATGATCACTAATATTACATACCAAGGGATTGGAAAAAGGCTAGGTGCTGAAGGGATAGAAGGGACATTGGCTGTTCTCGAAGCAAGGCGTGAATGGGAGTCTATTCTATTCCAATCGTTAAAACTGCCAAAACATAAAATAGATAACTCTGATTTTCAAAGGGAGGAATAGGGGATTGAAAACAATTGGATTAATTGGCGGCATGAGTTGGGAATCTTCGAAAGAGTATTACCGTATCATAAATGAAGAAGTGAAAAATAGATTGGGCGGATTGCATTCAGCCCAATGCATTCTATTTAGCGTTGATTTTGCTGAAATTGAAAGATACCAAGCAAATGGAGAGTGGGACCGTGCTGGTGCTGTTTTGGCTAACGCCGCGTCTTCCTTAGAGAAAGCAGGTGCAGATTATATTGTAATCTGTACCAACACCATGCATAAGGTTGTTAGTGAAATCGAAGCAAACATAACAATTCCCGTTCTGCATATTGCTGATGCGACCGTCAAACAAATGCAGGAATTTCATATAAAGAAAGTCGGGTTACTCGGTACAAAATATACGATGGTAGAAGACATTTATACATCTAGAATTGAAGCATGTGGCATAAAGGTACTGATTCCGGATAGAGAGGAAATTGACCGTCTAAATGATATAATTTTTAAAGAATTATGTTTAGGTACAGTCAAACAGGATTCCAAGGAATTTTATCAAAAGGTAATCAGGAATTTAGTGGATCGGGGAGCGGAAGGAATCATATTAGGCTGTACCGAGATTGGCTTGCTAGTGAAGCCTGAGGATGCGGAAGTTCCCTTATTTGATACCGCCGTGCTTCATGCAATCGAAGCTGTTAATCTGGCAATGGAAGAATAAAAAAGGAAAAATCCATCCCTCTGAAAGGATGGATTTTTTGCCCTAAGCATCCACAACATTTGATGTCATTTGGTTATGTTTGCTATTCACAAACCAAATTCCTGCCAGGACCAGTAAAATCCCTGCTAACGTCACTAGTTTTAAGCTTTCATGCAAAAATAGTCCGCCAGAGATAACCCCTACAACTGGGACAAGGAGCAGCGAAGTGGAGGCTTTGCTAGCTTCTGTGCTTCTTAAAATATGATTCCACATCACGAACGCCAAGGCAGAGGCCACAATCCCCGAGAATAGAATATAAACGAGCGGCAGAAATCCCCAATGTGCTTGACCGTGTTCAAAGGAAAGCGAATAGACCAATAATCCCACCGCGCCAATCGTCATTTGCCAAGTGGTAAATTGGATGCTATCACAATGCTTTAATTTCAGTTTAAACAGCAAGTTGGCAACCGCCCAAGAAATAGCAGAACTTAACGCCAGTAACATAGCCCAGAAGGATCCTCCTAAATGGATGTCCATGGCGAGAACTAAACCAACGATGCCAAGAACAATCCCAACTGTCTTTTTTGCGGTCAACTGCTCTTCAGGGATCCATTTATGGGCCATAATCGATAAAAACAGCGGCATACTGTAGGTGAGAACGGAGGTCAGACCGGCACTCACATAGTTAAGTGAGATTTGAATGGCGATGTTAAAATAGGTGGTTTGGAACAATCCGCAGAGAACAAACCACTTAACATCCGATTTATTCGGCAGAGGGATTTTTTTCATAAAACTTACGCCAAGGAGGACGATGGCACCGGTCAAAAATCGCAATGCTGCGAACAGGACAGGAGGAAACGCCCCATTTCCAAACTTCATAATCACAAAATTAAATCCCCATATAAGGCACAGAATCACCATCGAAACCTTCATAGAAATGACCCTCTCTCTAGGTGTTTAATTTTTCTTTATTTTCAAACAATACTTTACAACGGGAATATATTCGTGTCTAATATATAAATATCATACTTTTAAGTCGGAAAACGACTTAATCAGGAGGAATCATAGCGTGGAACTGCGTCAGCTTGAATATTTCACGGTAGTGGCGGAGGAGCTGCATTTTGGACGTGCCGCCTTGCGCTTACAGATGACCCAGCCGCCATTAAGTCAACAAATATTGCAGCTTGAGAGGGAACTTGGTGTGAAATTGTTTGAGCGGTCAAAGCGGCATGTGGAGCTGACAAACGCGGGAAAGGTTTTTTTGCACGAAGTTCGCCAAATCCTTCCCCAATTAGAGCTGGCTAAAGCTGCAGCGCAAAGGGCACAAATGGGAGTAGTGGGTCGGTTAGTGATTGGATTTGTCGGCTCTGCCACATTCGATATTCTTCCGATCATTGTTCGGGAGTTTCAGGAACAGTTTCCATCCGTAGATTTGGATCTTCGCGAGATGCCTACTCCCATGCAAATCGAGGCCTTTCACAGGAAAGAAATCGACATTGGCTTTGTAAGGCCTCCCGTAGTCGATCCGCTTCTCTCGCTTTTATCCGTTCATCAAGAAACTTGTATCGCCGTTGTACCCAAATGGCATTCACTAGCCAAACGGGCTTCCGTATCGATGAGTGAATTGAGCACCGAACGGTTCATTTTAGTGGAAAGAGAGGTTTGGTCGAGCTGGTACGATGATATCCTCTCCAAATGCCGTGATGCTGGCTTTAGCCCCATCATTCGGCAAGACGTGAAAGAAATACAAACAGCCGTTGGGCTGGTTGCAGCAGGACTGGGGATCAGTATCGTGCCAAAATCAACAGTCAATTTACATGCGCGGGATGTTGCCTACGTAAGCATTGAAGGAGAAGCCCCTCAAGTAAAAATGAGCATCGCCTGGCGAACAGACAACCAATCCACCATCGTCAAACAATTTCTCGATACAGTGAAGCAGAGATGAAGCAGGGGGATGGTTCTCCTGTTTCATTTGTTTGAAGCACAAGAAGCGTCCCAATATTCTACAATCCCAGGATTTAAGCCTTAGAGAAAAACCATACACAGAATAAACGGGATAGAAAAAACGAAAGACAAATGGTAATCCAACTTAGATACCATTCCCAATGAATATATTTGATGAGGTCGGTGTATTTTTCAATAATGACTTCAGCAATTGTCAAAACAGAACTAAATCCAATGTAATACCCCAATTGAACAAAGGTTCCTCGTTTATAGGGGTACCAGACATTAAAGATGGCACAGGCGACTGGAAACGCATAATGTTCATACGTGAAGCTAGTCCGGTTTATCGATGCAAATAAACGAACAGGATATGTAATCATTCCCAGTTCCACGACAACTAACCCTATCAGAAAAGTAATAATCTGTTTAAACAAAAACGCCACTATCGCTAGTCGGACTTTATTCTTGGGGATAAAGAATAGAAGCCCTGTAGACACTACGTAAACCCCCGCCAATATCCACCAGTCAATTCTCATTTGCTCCTCCAGTTCGGCCAAAAAACAGTCTTTTCCTTATAGAACCAATTACAGAAGACATGACTCACGTAAAAGAGAAACGCTATGTAAAGCCACATCCCGTACCACGTCAAACGGCCGTATTCTAATAAATCAGTGTATCTTTCCAGAACAAGATCATATAAAGTGACACACGAGACCCAACAAAGTAATAGAGGAATCTAGCCCAAAGGCTGTTCTTTGTTCTCTTGTGTACGTAATAGATGGAAAACAATACGGGGTAAAAAAAGTAGTTGATGGTAATAGTGAGATCAGACGCTTTAGGGAATATCCTGACAGGTGCACTTAACCAACCATATGAAAATGCAGGCATATCACAAGTCCAGATGAAAGCTTGAAAAACAAGGAGTGACAAGAGCCCCTTACGGCGGTCACTGCGTGGAATAAACAGAATAAAGCCGATAATACCGAACACCCACATCGTTGCTAAAATTAGCTGATCTCTTAGCATGATTTAAGAAGTTCCCTTCTCAATAAAATAAATAGGATGATATACCCGTATTAAAAGTTTTTCCATTTTCTGAAACAGTATGTAGAACGATCCACTGTGCATCGACTTTTGATACAAACAAAAAAAGCGTAAAAGATTGGTAAATATAAAAAGTCAGGATGATTCCCCTGACTAATGCTTTATAAATTGTGTTCGCTGCGGATTTTTTTTAGTAATTGCCTACAGCCGGCTGACACCAGGCGATAGGTTTCCTCAAAATCGCCTGTAAAAGCCGGATCGGGAATATCATTCTTGTGTTTGGTGAGGTCGAGCAGCCTGAAAATTTTGGGATGATTTGGCTTCCCGGTAATCCTATAAATATCTTTTATGTTGTTTTTGTCCATCCCAATAATATAGTCGAACTTCCAAAAGTCTTCTTTCTTTAGCGAGCGCCCCACAAGCCCATCAGATGGGATTTTGTATTTTTTTAGGGTATAAACCGTTCCTGCATGCGGGGGAAAGTTAAATTGCCATGGAAAAGTTGCAGCGGAATCCACTGCAATGCGGCTGGCTAATTTTTCTTTTTTGACTAAGTGGCGAAACAAAGCCTCGGCCATTGGGGAACGGCAAATATTCCCCAGACAAACAAATAAAACATTGATCATCCACATTCCTCCTTAACACAAGGTATGACATCGCCACGGGGACGGTTCTTCTGGCTTTATTCATTTGAAGCAGAAGAACGGTCACTGTGTTTCATTTAAAAATATTGTCGTTTTTTGTTAGAATGGTAGGAGAAAGGGGTTTTAGAATTTGAAATTTTTTATCGCAACCATCTTATCCGCTGTCCTATTATTTTCTTTGGCTGCTTGTCAATCTTCATCTGAAGGGACAACAAAACAAAATCAAACACAATCGGAAACACCTAGCAAAAAGAGTGATAATACTACTACAAAAACCGAACAATCATCTGAAGACTCAACACAATCCCAATCCAAGCAAACCACACAGGCTTCCAATACAAACACCAATGGAAATCAACAAAGTGAAGAATTTTATTATGGTCAGTGGCAAATTAAAAAAGTCATCGCATATGGTCCCGCAGGAACTTATAGCACAGACGACATCAATGCGTTAATCGAAAAACAAGTAACCTTTTCAAAAGAGAGCGCCACTTGTTTCGGAGAAAAAATCGAGGATATGAACAATGTGGCCACGAATCCTGTTTATAAAAAGCGAGTTATTGCGAAGGCTGCTTTTCCATCAGAATATCGAGTGACCTTTGAGCAGCTTGGTATTACGGGAGATACGGTTACTGAGCTTGATGCAACGGACGCAAATGGAATTTGTACGGTTACCTTCATTACGCCTGATAAAAATAAACTGATTTTATTTGGGGGCGGTACATTTTTTGAAATGAATAAACATAGTACACCGTCTTCTGAAAACCAAGCAGCCATCGAAGAAAACAATCGAAATAAGGCTATTTCCTTGGTAAAAGATTACTTGCGTGCAAAAGATGACCTGGTAGAAGATCAAAATCATTTTGTGCAATTCGAAGAAACCTACAATCGCTATTATATTGTTAGGTATTCTACCTTGGTCTCAGGTCATACCTCTACCAATGGACGTTACGCAGTCGATCTTGCTAAAGGAAAAGTCATCGATTTAACAGATGCTGATTTTAGTGTTTTAAACAAATAAAAATACAAATTTTCATATTGGATATAAATAAATAGTGTAGGTTTAAACTTAATTCATCAAGTGAATAAAGAGGAATTATGACCATTGACTCTCTGTTACATTATCTTAATACGTACGGCTATCTGATTATTTTCATCTTTTTATTCTTTGGCATCGTAGGTATTCCGGCACCGGAAGAATCACTGCTATTTTTAATCGGCGTGTTAATTAATCAACATAGCCTGTCTCTTATACCTGCTTGCTTGACAGCGGTTCTGGGAGCTTTTTCTGGCATGCTGTCAGCCTATGTACTGGGCAAATATGTAGGAAGCCATTTTATCGAGAAATATGGCAAATACGTTGGAATTACAGAAGAACGCTGGGCAAAAGTGAAAAACAAATATATGAAAAATGTCCACAAAACGATTGTATTTGGTTTTTACATGCCCGGTATCCGGCAAATCAGCCCGTATTTTGCAGGAATAAACCGTATTTCATTTATGGATTTTCTTGTCTCTTCCTTTTTAGGAACTGTATTATGGACACTCCCGTTTATTTTAGCCGGCTATTATGCCGGAAGCGCCTTTCACATCAATCCTAAATATGTTCCTTATTTAGGGCTGGTACTGTTGCTGATTTTTTTGTTGGTTGTGTTCGTGAATTTTTTTAAAAAAAGAAAAGCCTGAAATAGGCCCTCAAAGGTGTCAGGCACCATGTGTATTCCCGCATGGTGCCTGACACCTTTTCTTTTGCCTAAACTTAAAAATCTCCTGTCCGTTTCATTAAAAATTGATGAAAAAGCAAGCTTTAACATTAATCGGTGTTAGATTAGGAAAGTAGAAATTACAAAAGCTTCCTGCTGAACAGGAGATGAAACAGTCATGAAAAAGATTTTGTTCTTGCCGTTTTTACAAATGCGCTCAGGGCATCATCAGGTTGCCGAGGCATTAATGGATATTGTGGAGAAGCAATTAACTGGAACAATGATGAAAAAAGTTGACCTTTTAAGCTATGCCAATCCACAGCTTGAAAAAATGATTACAAGCGGGTATTTAAAATGGATTCGCTATGCGCCAGACACATATGACCTTGCCTATAAAAAATTCTTTTATACAGCAAATGACCATTCCTTTAAATGGCATCATTATTTCTTTTTGAAAAAAATGGAGCAGCTGCTCATGGAGGAGAAGCCGGATTTAATTGTCTGCACACATGGTTTCCCATCCTATCTTCTCAGTCAGTTGAAAAGAAAGAGAAAATGTGATGTACCGGTTATCAATGCCTACACAGATTTCTTCATTAACAATGTGTGGGGCCGAGAAGAAATTGAATATCATTTTGTTCCCAGCCGGGACGTCAAAGAAGAACTTATAAAAAAACATCATCTATCGGAACAAAGGATTATCGTGACGGGTATTCCCGTCCATCCGGAAATCAGCAAAACCACGATGGTGAAAAAACGAGGGAGCAGGCCCCAAATCGTCATTTCTGGCGGAAATAGTGGTCTGGGAGGGATTGTCAAACTCTTGAAAACATCCAAGCAATCCTCATCATGCGATTTCTACGTCTTATGCGGAAACAATCAGAAATTGTACCAGGAAATCCTGTCCTGGAATGTGGACCATATCAAGCCGCTGCCCTACCTATCATCAAGGGCTGAGATGAACAAATTGTATGAAAAAATGGATGCGATTGTCTCCAAACCAGGCGGGGTCACGATTAGTGAGGTTCTGCAAAAAAGGCTGCCCGTATTTGTCCATTCTGTCCTTCCGGGACAGGAAGAAATCAATTTACGGTATTTAACTCAAAAAGGGCTGGTTTTTAAACTTGACCCGAAAGCATCGTTTGAACAGGAATTGCTGAGCATCTTAAACGACCCTAATAGGATGAATCAATGGGAACAATCAATCCTAGCCTATCAAAATGGAATTGAAATGGAGGGACCGATAGAACTGGCGAAAATGATGAACGGAGTTCTGGAACAAGAACCACTGAAGCCTGCAGGTCAGGTTGAGCAGTTAAAGGTTTATCGATTAGCGAGAGCTTAGATTGGGAGAGGAGGAGAAAGGAATGAAGTCCGTAGAAAAAGACAAATATCTCATTCTTTCAGCCACATTTGGTGATGGCCATAAACAAGTAGCCAATGCCATTAGTGAGGCGATAGAGTATATGCTTGCTGATGCGGAGCCTGTCACGATGGATGTCATGGAATGGATTCATCCCTATCTTTACCCAATCAGCCGTTACCTTTATAAAAGAGGCATCGCTAAGTTTCCGCAGTTGTACAGCTTTTTCTACCAGAAAACCCGAATTCGGAATGCTTTGTCCGATAAGTTAAACTCACTCTTTTTAGTAGGGATGCAGTCTATGCTAAAAATCATTCAAGCGATCGAGCCAAAGGTAGTGGTCAGCACTTACCCATTTGCTGCTGGGATCATCTCCAAATTAAAAGAGCAGAGGTTGATTGACATTCCAGCCGTCACCATCATTACCGATTTTACAGACCATTCCTATTGGATTTATCCCGGTACAGATCAATATATAGTGGCATCCACTGAGGTACGTGATCGATTGATATCATTAGGGGTTGAAGAGTACAAAATCAAACACACCGGAATCCCAATTCGCAAAAGATTCTTGGAAGTCGACCCTAGGGACATTCTTTTGAAAAAGTATCAAGTTCATCATAACCAATTCACGCTCCTCATCATGGGAGGCGGGGATGGCTTCTTTGGAAAAGAACATTCCATCTTCCAGTCGTTAGAGGGCCTGTCCATTCCGATTCAGGTTTTTATCGTTTGCGGAAAAAACACCAAGTTAAAGCATCAATTAGACTGGGAATTAAAAGGCTCCAAACATGATGTGAGAATCTTGGGCTACTGTGACAATGTCCAGGAATTAATGGCGATATCGGACTTAATGATCTCAAAGCCAGGGGGAGTGACCATCTCGGAGGCACTCGCGATGGAATTGCCCTTGCTAATCTATCATTCCCTGCCAGGTCAGGAAGAAGATAATGCCAACTATTTAACTCAATCAGGATTTGCACTCATAGCAAAGTCTAAGAAGGAACTAATTGACCTGGTGGAAAATCTTATCCAAGATTCTGCACCATTACAGTTGATGAAGCAGAGAATCAAAAAAGCACAAACCAAAACATCTTCCTCCGATGCCCTCCGTGTGATTGTCAGCGCGGCAAATCGGAGACAAACAAAGAAAATCGGATAAAAAGGAAAGGGAGGTGCTTCATTATATGGGCTACATGATTTCAGCCATTCTATTCATCATTCTACTATACACTGTTGTGCCCTATTTTCTATCACGTGGTCTAGGTCTGAAGGTTGTAAAGAGCAGGAAAGACTCATCACAAGTTGCTTTTACGTTTGATGATGGGCCAGACCCCAACTATACTCCCATCCTATTAGATTTATTGAAGAAAAATGGAGTAAACGCGACCTTCTTTGTGGTTGGAGCCAAAGCTGAAAAGCAGCCTGAGTTGATTCGGCGCATGCATCAAGAAGGCCATTTGATTGGCATTCACAACTATGTTCACCAATCAAACTGGTTGATGTCCCCTTGGAAAGTTCACAAGGGGCTCGAGGATACAGCGAAGATTATTGAAACAATCACGGGGGTCCGGCCTGTTTATTACCGACCGCCATGGGGAATGTTGAATCTTTTTGATTTTGTTAAAAAAAGCAGATACCAGATTATTCTCTGGTCGATCATGGCCGAGGATTGGCGGACCTCTGGCGGCAGTGAAAAAATTAAAAACCGTCTAGCCAACATAAAAGGCGGCGATGTCATCCTGCTGCATGACTGCGGCGATACGCCGGGGGCGGAATTAGATGCTCCCAGGAATACGATTAATGCGCTAAAGGATGTATTAAAAGCCGTGAAAATAAAGGGATACACCTGTGTACGTGTCGACGAATTACTAAAAGAGTTGTAAGCATCTGACGCGATTGTAAGGGAGCGTGATTCTAATGATAGGACCCATTTTAACGATTGTTGTTCCATGTTATAACGAAGAAGAGGTTTTACCGGAAACTTCAAAACAATTATCTGCCGTATTAACCCATTTAATCGATGATTACCTGATCTCAAGGGATAGTAAAATCCTGTTTGTCGATGACGGCAGCAAGGATAGGACATGGGCTTTCATTGAAAAAGAAATGGCGAAAAACCCTTTCGTGAAAGGGATTAAATTAGCAAGAAATGCAGGACATCAGAATGCCCTGTTAGCAGGGCTTGAAACAGCTGCCGCCCAATCCGATTGTGTGGTTTCTATTGATGCTGACCTTCAGGATGATGTCCAGGTTATCCGTACGTTTGTGGAAAAGTACCGCGATGGTTTTGATGTCGTGTACGGGGTAAGAGACAAGCGGGAAACCGATACTTTTTTCAAACGGACAACGGCCGAAGGCTTTTATCGGTTTATGAATAAAATCGGTATTCATTTAATCCCCAATCATGCTGACTTTCGGTTGATGAGCAAACGGGCATTGGATGAATTATTTAAATATAAGGAAACGAACCTATTTCTGCGGGGACTCATTCCGCTTGTCGGTTTTCCGTCTACGAAAGTTTTTTATGATCGAAAAGAAAGATTTGCCGGGGAGTCCAAGTATCCATTGAAAAAAATGCTGGCCTTTGCGTTTGACGGGATCACTTCCTTTAGTATTACCCCGATCCGCTTTGTAACCATGATCGGCTTTCTGGCTGTGATTATTAGCGCGCTGGCCGGCGGCTATGCAATTTTTCAAGAACTGGCCGGACATACAGAATCAGGTTGGACTTCACTCATTATATCGATCTGGTTTGTGGGCGGACTGCAGCTTTTAGCTGTGGGGATTATTGGCGAATATATTGGAAAAATATATCGTGAAGTGAAACGGCGGCCAAGGTATGCGATTGAAGTGGATGCTTTTTCAAATCAAAAACAAGATGCCTTCATGGTAGGAAAATGAAATATACCTTTATTCGCTTTATTATGGTGGGGGTTGCCAACACCCTGATCGGCTTGTCCGTCATGTTTCTCTTCTATCATTTGCTTGGACTTTCCTATTGGACGGCCACTTTTTTAGGGAACTCCATTGGGGCATGTATCAGCTATTGCTTGAATCGAAGTTTTACGTTTAAAAGCAAGAGTTCCGTCTCCAAGAGTTTGGTTCGATTTGCAGGTGTCATCTTGTTCTGCTATTTCGCAGCCTTCTACATGGGAAAACACGCCGTCCATTTGGTGTTGGGGCACATCCCTATCGTTCCAGCCGCCATTTCAACAGATGTTGCGATTTTGGTCAGCACGTGTTTATATACGATATTAAATTATTTTTTGCAAAAATGGCTTGTTTTTCCAAAAAAGAACGCAGAAACACCGGCTTAAAAGAACCGGTGTTTATTATTGTGATAAGGAATGGAGAAAATGAAACGAATTGCTTTAACACGAGAGAGGATTTATCTAATAGTTGCCATCACCATTCTTGTCCTTTGGGTGGCACCCTACTTTATTCTTGGGGAACATGCTCACATAAGGATTCATGACAATTTGGATTCGAATGTCGCTTGGTACAAGGTATTAGTTGACAGCCGCCAATTATTTGGTTCCTTGCAGGCCAACATTCCCCAGATTATCAATGGAGAACTATCAAGAAATGCCCTGTATTCGGAGTATTATGGGATTGTCGAGCTATTCCGCTTGTTTCCACCTGTTATTGCCTATGGGCTCAATCAAGCTATTTCCCGCTTTTTCGCCTTTTTGGGCATGTACTTACTATTAAAAAAATATGTCATTACCGAAGAAAAACAAGGATTGATCCGAGTGATTTCGGCCTTAACTTTTGCTTTGATCCCATTCTGGCCAAATGGAATGCTAAGTATATTGGGGATGCCTTTAGCTTTATGGGCGTTCTTGAATATCCGTCATCGCGAGCAAACGGTGATTAGCTTCGTGACCATCACCCTATTGCCGTTTTATTCGACCTTTATGCTAGGTTTTTTCTTTTTCCTAAGTGCGCTGGGAATCTTTTGGCTGGTGGATGTCATCAGGACCAAAAAGCCGCAGTGGCGATTGTTTTTTTCGATTGCCTATATGACATTAATTTATTTAGCGATTGAATACCGGCAGCTGGGTTCGCTTATTTTTTCACATGAAAAAACCAACCGCTCGGAGTTTTTTGAATCAAAGAATAACTTGATGCAAACGATTTTGCTCATTTTTAAGAATTATATTGTCGGCCATAACCAGGATGAAACCCTGTTTGGGATCATTATCCTGCCAGTGTCCATGATTGCCCTGGTGATTGTAATTTCGCAAAAGAGCTGGCAGAAGGAAAAATTATTTATCGGGTTACATCTTGCCAACTTTTTACTCTCTGTTTGGTATGCTTTCTGGTGGTATGACGGCTGGGTGCCGTTGAAGGAAAAGTTCGGTATTTTAAACACGTTTAATTTTTCGCGCTATCATTATTTACGGCCGATGATCATTTATGTGTTATTTGCTTTATCTCTGCAAATTTTGTGGCGGTACCAGAAAAAGTGGCGCACCACCGCTGTCGTTTTTGCCCTGCTGCAGGTGATTGTATTGATTCCTTCGAATGAACAAATTTGGTATCATTCTTCACCATCTTTTGGAGAATTTTATGCCGAAAAGGAGTTTGCCGACATTAAGAAGTTTATCGGCAAGCCTGTGGAGGATTACCGGGTCGCGAGCATCGGTTTGCATCCTGCCATCGCTCAGTATAATGGGATGTACACGCTCGATACGTATAATAACTTTTATCCATTGTCTTATAAACATCAATTCCGAAAGATTATGGCGCCGGAATTGGCGAAAAATAAAACGTTAGCAAGCTACTTTGATCAATGGGGCGGACGTTGCTATCTGTTTGTCGATGAATTGGGGAAAAACTATCTGTTCTCTAAACATTCGTCGGTAGTCGTTCGTCACTTAGATTTGAATATGAAAGCTTTCAAACAGATGGGTGGAGAGTATATCCTATCCGCTGTGCCGATTGAAAATGCCAAGGAAAATCAGCTCGAATTGCAAAAGGTTTTTCAATCAAAAGAAGCGTTTTGGAAGATTTACTTGTACAAGGTTATATAAAATCAAAAACATTGGTTTACAAAAATAAGGGTTTCCTTGAAGAACTGACTGTTAAAAATCATAACTAATTTTTTCTGAAATAAGTAAAAATATTACAATATATGATATTGTTATACAATGATAGAAAAAATTATGGGGGTTATTGAATTGAAAAAGTATTTAGTTGGTTTACTTGCCTTATTTTTAATTTTTAGTTTAGTCGCTTGTTCATCTGAAAGTTCAAAAACCTCAAAAGCAGAAGAAAAAAATGAGGAAAAGAGTACTGAGGCCAAAGCAAAGGCAGAAGCTAAAGCAAAGGCAGAAGCTAAAGCAAAGGCAGAAGCAGAGGCCAAAGCGAAGGCAGAAGCAGAAGCCAAAGCGAAGGCAGAAGCAGAAGCCAAAGCGAAGGCAGAAGCAGAAGCCAAAGCAAAGGCAGAAGCAGAAGCCAAAGCGCAGGCAGAAGCAGAGGCCAAAGCGCAGGCAGAAGCAGAGGCCAAAGCGCAGGCAGAGGCAGAAGCCAAAGCGCAGGCAGAGGCAGAAGCCAAAGCAGCTGCAGTTTCAGCTTCAAGTGGAGGAGCAGAGCTCTTTGCCAATTGCACAGAACTAAGAAAGAAATATCCAGATGGCGTTCCTTCTGATCATCCAGCCTATCAATCTAAAATGGATAGAGATCACGATAATTTTGCATGTGAAAGATAGAGTATTAACACTTTAGTAGACCTTTTTAAGGTATTGAATGATGAATGATCCCTTCTCAAATAATGAGATGGGATTATTTTTTGTATTACAATTCTTAAACTGAATGATTAATTGATAGATCCGAGAGTAGATTTGACTCGTAGTGCTAGAAAAGTGGAATAAGGGAAAGTTTAGTTTTTAATAAGAATGAGGAAAAATTAGGTAAAAGTAATTGGTAGTGGATAACGATTGAAACCTAAGTTGCGCTAGAATGATCGTTTAACGGAGCAAATAAATAAAAAAAGAAGCGTGGCCACGCTTCAAAACCGTTCAGATAAAGGAGGCTTTCAGTAATATAGGATTGGCGGCTTGTCCTATTACATGCTTAGTAACCTCTCATAAAATGTGTACCGACAATAATTAACAGGATGAAGAGAACAACGATTAAAGCAAAGCCAGAAGCTCCACCACCGTAATTCACATTTATCACCACCTTTTTATAAGGATAGTACATTTTATGTGAGTTCACTGAATTACGAAATGGACAAGCGTTGAAATTAATTGGATTTGTTTGTTATTTACCTTTTTCAGGAAGGGGTAATTTCTTGGTTGTATGATTGTGAAAGATTATACTTCAGCTAACGGGTTGTATTAGATGAAAAAAAACAAATAATGCGTATTTGACCTAAACAGCGACAGAAAAGAGTGGAAAAGAAAATATTCCACTCTGCATAATTTATCTTTTGATTGGACGTTCAAGTGTTAAGATTTCATCTTCAAGAGAAGAAAATTGCTGTTCTACTACATGTTTAACATCCAAGACAGCGGCGTTATAGAAGTGTGCAGCAAGCTTCTCCTTAATGAAATCTAATACTCTTTCTGCAGCAAATTCAGTTATTTCTTCATCTCTATCTTGGGAAAAGAAATATTGAATATCAGAAATCATTAATTGCTGTTGCTCTTTTGAAAGCTTAATAAACATAAAGGCACTCCTTAAAAATGATATGACTGTAATATACATGGATAATTAAGAAAATCAAAGGCTTTATTTTGATAAAAAAATATGTACATGGGGATCAAACCTATTTCGAAGTTCGGTTCTATTGTGAAGAAATGTACTTATGCTAACGGGGGGTTTAGTAATAAAAGATAATATAAAAAGGCTTAGAGTTATTTTCATCTCTAAGCATTTTTACTGTGAATATTTGTGATTTTATGTGTGCTCTGTGATTAAACTAGGTACTTTCGAGAAAACGGTGTTGCTGTTATTGATTTATTGCTTTATCCTTTTCAGTTGTTTTCGGAACAAATGGGATTCGGTTATACAGGTCGATCATCGCATTCGCCATTGGTTCCAGCAATGGGCTTAGTTTGTAAACAATCGTACTAATGACAAACGAAACAATCATGCTTCCTAGGATATCAAAGGGATAATGATGCCCAACATAAATCCGGGAAAAACCTGTTAAGAAGGCAAACAAGAGCATCCCGGTTCCAATTTTTCGATGAACGAAAAGAACGGCCAGCGCTAAGGCGAAGGCACCGGTTGTATGATCACTTGGGAATGAAGCGTCCGCAGCATGTCCCACTAATAAATGGACATGATGGGTCACAAACGGCCGTGGTTCAAAGTAAAGGTGACCGATGACAAAGTTGATCAATAATCCCAGGACACCCGTTATCGCAGCGTAGACGACTGTTCTCTTATACTGATTTTTGCCGAAAAACCAAATGAGAAGCAACACAATGGCATAGATGATTAAGGCATAGTTCGTCACACCCGCCATCAAACTATCTAAAAAAGGGTGATGACCTGCTAACTGATTAATGGATTTAAAAAGATTGTAATTCATAATTCGCTCCTTATGTTAAAGTTCAATTGCCTTGCGCCCTAATTGGGTACCTTAACTATAAAAAAGAAACCTAAACAGGCTATGAAAAAAACATTAAGAATCCATTAAAAAAGAAACATCATTCGCATGTAGTGTTACAGTGAAGTGGAAGGATGTAGTTAGTAAGTGAGGAACACATTGTGGAGGCATTTATATGTCACATTTCATTACATTATTTGAACAGCACAGTTATATAATCTTATTTCTTGGAATCTTACTAGAACTTCTTGCATTCCCCATTTCAGGTGAAGTCTTAATGAGCTATGCGGGCTATTTTGTCTTTCTAGGTAAAATGAACTATATGCTGGCCCTGCTCACTGTTTTTTGCGCAGGCGGCATTGGTATCACAAGCACCTACTGGATTGGTCATGCGGGAGGATACAAATTAATAGAGAAATACGGTCATTACATTCATCTCGGACCTGAGAGGTATCAAAAAGTGGCCTCCTGGTTTGAAAGGATCGGAAGCAAATTGCTCATTTTTGCCTATTTCATTCCGGGCATACGGCATTTTACCGGGTATGTTTCAGGAATTTCAAGGATGCCTTTCCGGAAATTTATGATCCCTGCCTATGCTGGTTCCTTCTTGTGGGGGTTTTGTTTTATTACGCTTGGAAAGATTTTAGGACCACGTTATGAGGAATTTCATCAGGCAGCCAGTAAATATTTAGTGGTCTTCCTTATTGCGTTCGCTGCGATTATCATTCTCTTTTTGGCTTACCGCTTTTATAAAGAGCCAATCCAGCGGTTTTTGCTTGGTTGGGTAAAGAAACTGACTTTGCGGTTCCGGACGATCCGGGCTGCTGAAGTATTTCTTATTTTTCTCACGTTAGGATTAATCGGTCTTGTCATTTTAATGTTTGGTCTTGGTCAAGACTATTTATATAGTGAGTTTACTCGCTTTAATGAAATTACAGAGTATGTTATCCGTAAAAATGTGAATGCAAACCTGTTGGAAAGGTTTTTACCGTTTCAGCATCCTGCCACTTTTTCCATTATAATGGCTATGACCAGCATCATCATTTGGAGAAATAATCGTAATCGGGCATTAGAATATTTCTTACTGGGAGCTGCTGTACTTGGTGCTATTCCTTATCTCAACCTCATCAGGAAAATATTTGATTACCTGCGCTGGCTAGGAGGGGCAGGTACATTTCGTTCCGTCAATTTCCCTGATGAAACTGCCTTGATTACCATCGTCATTTATGGCACATGCCTGTATTTGCTTCTACGGCATTCGAAAAATAATTTTTTACATCTATCAGTCACCTTCATCGGGTTGTTGCTGTTAGTAGGGTTAGCTTTAGCCAATATTGCTATCTCTCATGTACTTCCAAGTGATATGACGGGTGGGTATATTTATGGTGCTGTCTGGATGTTTTTCTTATTTTTATTAATCGAAATGCTGCGTTTTGTTTTAGATAAACAAGACATGGGGAACGCTTAGCTCGAATTGAATTAAGGGGGGGAAATGGAGTGAAAACCCATATTTTAGTGGTAGAAGATGAAATTCAGATTGCCCGGGTTCTAAAAATGGAACTAGAATATGAAGGATACAGGGTAACAGTGGAACATAACGGCAAGGACGGGCTGGAAACGGCCCTACATACGGATATCGACTTAATCCTATTGGATGTAATGCTGCCTAAATTAAGCGGCATCGAGGTGTTGAGGAGATTAAGAAAGGAAAAAGAAGACCTTCCTGTTATTCTACTCACTGCCAGAAATACCACCTTTGATAAAGTGGCAGGGCTTGATCAGGGTGCGAATGATTACGTGACAAAGCCATTTGAAATTGAAGAATTATTAGCAAGAATTCGCTCCTGTCTCCGCCATTATTCAAAACATGGGCAGATGGAGGATGATTCAAATCTCTCTCTAGGAGATTTAGTCATTAACACTGACACACGGGAGGTTACCAGAGCGGGTACGTCCATTGTGTTAACGCCCAAGGAATATGACCTATTGGTGTATTTAATTTTAAATAAAAATAAAGTGGTTACACGAGAACATATCCTTCTAAATGTTTGGGGCTATGATTATGAGGGAGAAACCAATGTCATTGACGTGTTCATCCGGCATTTACGGAAAAAAATAGAAGAGGATTTTTCGACACCATTAATTACTACCGTTAGAGGCATCGGCTATACCATAAAGGAGAAGACAGATGAGGATCACATTAAAAATTAATTTGTTAACGACTGCCTGGATGCTCCTTATCTTAATTTTAATCAATATTATCGTGTTTATTTTGTTTATGAAAACAACGGTCAATATGGAAGAAGATGCTGCGTACCAAAAGGCTAAGGATATCATCGCCAACCTTCACGACAATGCTGCGCCTGATCAAATCCAAAGGGAATTAACGAATAATTTAACCGTCCATTCCTATATCCGGATTGTGCAGCCCGATGGAAAAACCCTTTATGAGGTAACGAACGAAAAGGGACTGTCCAAAAAAATCAAAGGGAAGTTTGTCTCCACCCAGGAAGCGGAAAGACGTGCTTTAGTGTTGGAAAAGAAGGAAAAGCAGGTGCTAATTGTTCGTGTTCCTGTGAAAGATGTACCCGATCTTAAGGGGAGTTTGGAAATTGGAGAAGAATTGGAAGGCCTTGAAACGAGGAAGGATATCCTTTTGTGGATTCTTGGAATCAGCACGTTATTAGCCGTTATTTTGTCATTGCTTAGTGGCAGATGGCTATCCAATATCATCATGCGGCCGATTTCCAATATGATTAATACGATGGAGGATATTGAGAAAAGCGGGGTGCCGAAGAAAATCACGATTCATAATGAAACAAAGGATGAACTGCAAACCTTAGCCAATACGTTTAACCGGATGATTGACAGACTCGAGGAAAACTTTGAAAAGCAAGCTCAGTTTGTTTCGGATGCCTCCCATGAGCTGAAGACGCCCTTAACGGTCATTAAAAGTTATGCCAATTTGCTTAGGCGCCATGGGCTCGATGATAAAGAAATGGTAGAGGAAGCCATCCAAGCGATTCACTCAGAGGCCACCCGGATTCAAAAAATGACAGAAACCTTTTTAGAGGTGGCCTCATTAGAGAAGGACATCGAATTGGAAATGAATGTGGTGAACTTGGTATCGTTATGCCAATCCATTTTAAAACAGCTGAAACAAGTGTATAAACGGGAAATGATCCTTCATTTCGAGCAATCACCGATTCTGATTACAGCGGATGAATTAAAAATGAAACAAGTGATTATTATCTTGCTCGATAATGCGATGAAATATAGTAACGATAAAATAGAAGTCTTCCTAGAAAAAAACGACCAGAATGCTATTATTCGTGTAAAAGATTATGGAATTGGCATCCCCCAGGAAGAGCTGGAAAATATCTTTGAACGATTCTACCGTGTGGACAAAGCAAGAAGCCGGGAAACAGGAGGCTCTGGTCTAGGCCTTCACATTGCCCAACGAATCATCAAGCTGCACAAAGGAGAAATCAACATACAAAGCAAAGAAGGGTCTGGGACCGAGGTAGAACTGCTTTTGCCTGCCCGCTAGGACCAGGGGGACGGTTCTTGTGGGCAATATGGCAGGAAAGAAGAGCACAAGGACGATTCTGATAAAGCCAGTAGAACCGTCCCTATGGCGCCGTTCCTGTGGCACCCTGTGGCACTGTTGTATGATATATGATTGACTTATCAGAAAAAAGAAATAAACTTAAATTATTGAAAAAGTTGACTAAACGATATTACAGTTGCAACAGAGGGAGAATAGAATGAATAAGGAAGAATTTGTGGCAAAGTATAAAGTAGAAAGACACAATACTACATCTTTAAAATGGGATTTATTAGAACAGCGTTTTGGAGATCCAGACCTGCTTGCCATGTGGGTAGCCGACATGGACTTTAAAACAGCAGATTCGATTACCGAAGCCCTTGCTAACCGTGTCAACCATGGGGTGTTTGGTTATTCTTATGTTCCGCAGAGTTATTATGATGCCTACTTCAAATGGATGGATGAGAGATTTTCTTTTCCACTGAAAAAAGAATGGATTCGCTATTCGACGGGTGTCGTGGCTGCGCTCTACTGGTTTATTAATGCTTTTACGGAACCTGAGGATTCCGTCATCATTCTTATCCCAGTCTATTATCCGTTCCATAATGCGGTTCGTGATTGCGGCCGAAAACTCATTACTTGCTCATTAAACTATGAAAATGGTTATTTCGCCATTGATTATGACCGTTTCGAACAAGCCATCATTGACAGCCGTGCCAAACTGTACATACACTGTTCCCCGCATAATCCGGCTGGCAGAGTGTGGACCGAAGAAGAACAAGCCAAACTGTTTGAAATTTGTAAGAAACACAATGTTTTGATTGTGTCAGATGAAATCCACCAGGACTTCACTTTTGATAACCATCAACATATTCCGGCGGCAGTGGTGAAAGGCGGAAACTATCGCGATCGAATCATTACAGTGAATTCCGCTTCCAAGACTTTCAACCTGGCAGCATTGATTCATTCCAATATCATCATTACAGATGATATACTAAGAGAAAAATATGACCGATATATCAAAACAGTGAATCAAACAGAGTTTAATACAATGGGACTTACTGCCACTGAAGCAGGCTATACTGGCGGAAGTGAGTGGTTAGAATCCTTGAAGAATGTCATTTACTCAAACTATATGTATGCAAAAGACACGCTTCATAAGGAGCTTCCAGAAATTATCGTCACACCTTTAGAAGGAACCTATTTAATGTTTATGAACCTGACGAAATTGGTTCCGCCAGACAAGACAAAAGAATTTATTCAAGACCGCTGCCGGCTCGCAGTGGACTTTGGCGAATGGTTCGGTACTGATTATAAGGGATACATTCGACTGAACCTGGCCACCACTCCGGAGAATGTCAAAATAGCCATCTCAAACATAATAAGAGAAGCAAAACTCTTAAAAGAGGAAAGATAGCATACGATCTTTGCTATCTGTTTGAACAGCTTCCAAGTCTGGGTTTGTCTGACACTACATTTTTCTGTAACTTGAATGATTTTAGCCCCCATCCCAATGGGGGCTATTCTAGTTATTTAGGAAAACTATAAGATTTCCCTTTATATGGAACTGTTTTTCGGTGGCCTCGAACTGTCACTGTGCTTCATTAAGCCAATTCTTCGGCCAGCTTCTTTCGGCTTTGGCAGGTTTTGCTGGAGTTCTACCAGTCCTTGGATCTGAGATTGGATGCTAGGAGGGAAAGGGGCAGGGCGTCCAGTTTTCATGTTCATCCCCATCAGCATTTGCTCACTGGTTGCGAGCCAGTCTCCATCCTGATTTATCATCGTGAAAAATACATGCATCCGCTTGGAATCAAAGTCAAGCAGCTGCAAGTTAATCCGCAGCTCCTGGCCTTCATGTGCTTCTTTTAAATAGCAAAGGTGCGTCTCTAGCGTGTAAATGGAGTACTGATTAACTTCCCGAAATTCAGCCCCCAGTCCTATTTCCACCATCAGCTGATCCACTGCGATGCTGAATACCTTGGCATACGCAGAATCCGTCATATGGCCATTATAATCAATCCACTCACTACGGACCGTTTCCACTAGAAGCGGGTTTTCCATCTGCGACATTGAGTCATCCCCTTTACTTTAAATATTTCCATTAAGATTGGCACCCGGCCAGTATTTGGCCAGCAATTGCTGCAGTTCAATGAGAAATTGGTCACGCCGCTCTTCCAACCCGGCAATTGATTGGCCTGCTGTCTGCTGTTCGCAGCCATCAATGACTTTATTGCTCAGCTCCTCCGTTAATTCTGGTGCCTCGAGCTTGGTCCAAGGCAGTTTCAAGGCAGGACCGAATTGTTCTAGCATATGCCGCATCCCTTGCTCCCCGCCGGCTAAGTGCAAGGTTAAGAACGGTCCCATTAACGCCCACCGTAACCCTGGTCCATAAATAATTGCCGCATCCACCTCTTCGGTTGTTGCCACGCCGTCATTGACAAGATGCAAGGCTTCACGCCAGATGGCTTCCATCAGCCTGTCGGCCACATGTCCTTCTATTTCTGCTGAAATGACCAGCGGTTTCATTTTAATAGAGTGATAGAATTGCTCCGCCGCTGCTACCACCTCTGGAGAAGTTTTTTCCCCGCCCACCAGTTCGACCAGTGGAATTAAATAGACAGGATTGAAGGGATGGGCCACCAGAATGCGCTCGGGGCGGGTGCAATCCTTCTGCAGCGTTGTTGGCATCAGTCCTGATGTGCTCGAGGCAATGATGGCATCGGTTTTTGCGTGACGGTCTATTTCTGCTAAAACCTGCCGTTTTAATTCCTCCCGTTCTGGAACATTTTCTTGAATCAAATCGGCATTTGCCACCGCCGTTGCCAAATCCGGCTCAAACTTCAGCCGATCTTTGGAGGCTTCGGCAGCCAAACCTAGTTTTTCTAATGCCAGCCAGGCACGTTCCATGCTTTCAAACATCCGAGCTTCTGCGTTTGGGGCCGGGTCAGTCGCAATGACGTCATAGCCTTGTGATAAAAAACGGGCAATCCAGCCGTTGCCGATCACACCTGTGCCAACAACCGTTATTTGTTTAATAGAATGAGTGTCCAATCTTATTCCGCCTTTCTTAATCCTAGATGGGTTCGTGCCTCCGCAGGGGTCATCGGTTCTGTGCCCAGTCCAGTCATGATGCTGACGGCACGGTCTACTAGCTGGGCATTGGTGGCCAGCACACCTTTATCCAAATAAAGATTGTCTTCGAGCCCGACTCGGACATGGCCGCCTAACAGCATTGACTGAATGGCCATCGGCATTTGCATCCGCCCGATGCCAAAAGCGGACCAGTGAGCATTTTTCGGAAGTTTGTCGCGCATATAAATTATCGTTTCCGCATCGGCTGCCGCTCCCCACGGGATGCCCAGGCAAAACTGGAACATCGGGTCGCCGTCAATCAGTCCTTCATCAATTAATTGCTGGGCGAAGCGGAGCTGTCCTGTATCGAAGCATTCCAGTTCGGGTTTGACCCCGCTTTGTTGAATCAGGCGGGCCTGCTGCCGCAGCCAGTCGGTCGTGCTTATGTAAAGCTGGTCGCCAAAGTTCAAGCTTCCGCAATCCAACGTACAAAGTTCGGGCAGCAAACGCGCAATCGGCTCATGGCGTTCTTCCGGTGTCTGCATATCGGATCCCGGTCCTCCGGCAGTTGGATCGTTTTCGCTGGGAATCCAGTCGCCGCCTCCGCCGGAAGTGAGGTTGAGGATGACGTCGGTTTCCGATTCCCGGATGCGTTCGACCACTTCTTGGAACAATGCGGGGTCATGGCTGATTCCGCCTGTTTGGGGGTCGCGGACATGAATATGGGCAATGGTGGCACCCGCCTTAGCGGCGTCAATGGCGGATTGGGCAATTTCCTCAGGGGTAATCGGAACATAGGGGCTTTTCTTGGTGGTATCTCCTGCTCCTGTTAGAGCACAAGTTACAATGACTTTCTTTTGCATATATTTTCCTCCTCAAAAAATGATAAAAAAAAGAAAATGGGTTAAGTTCCATTTTCTTTTTTTGTTACTCATTTAAGCTTTATGGCTTTGGAACATGCTTAAAGATTTCACCGCTGTCAAAGAATTCAACGAGACGGGCTAACCATTGATAATAGTCGAGCCATTCTTTCGTTTCTTTGAGGAGCACATTAATCTTTTGTTCCATCTCTTCATTGAGCGGTTCGTTTTCCCGAAAGGTCTGCAATTCAGCAGACATCTTTTTTTCAAACATTTTGTTTTTCTGAATTGTTTTTTGCCAGTTGGAGGTGAACAATGAGACGAAAGTCTGATAATAATCCTGTTCTACATTGTATAAATCTTTGCGGACTCCTTTTTCAAACACTTTTTCCGCAATATTTAAATCGACCATTTCGCGGACAACTTGACTCATCCGGGTTTTGCTCATTCCGGTTTCCTCTGATAGTTCGTCCAATGTCATTGGCCTTCGATTCATATAGATAATGCCGAGCACCCGTCCAACCGTAGGCGAGACCCCGTATGTGTGCATGTTGTCGGCGATTTTTTCAACAAACTGTTCCTCAATCTGTTTTAATTTTCCCGATGGTCGTTCATCCAAAGAAATTCACCCTTCCAGTTCATCCATGTTCGTTGCCACTATATCATAATTTACCAAAATTTCGAAAAAGCAAACACAATAGGATTCGGGAGGAATTGGGCGTATTTTTAAGAAAAAGCGGTACCAACTCTTATACAATATAAATTTTACGTAAATTTTATAAAATACGTGTAATTCGTAAACTTTTTATTTTACAAATTATACTTTACACTAAATATAGATAATTTTTTATTTTCTATAACAAATCATGGAGGTGCTTTACTTGCTCAAATTCGACCACGTTTCAAAGGTGTACAAAGGGGGAAAACGAGCGGTCCAGGATTTAAACCTGGAAATTGAAAAAGGCGAATTCATCTGTTTTATCGGGCCGAGCGGCTGCGGCAAAACGACCACAATGAAAATGATTAACCGCTTAATTGAGCCCACTGAGGGACGCATCTATATTAATGGCAAAAACATCATGGAAAGCGATCCGGTCCAGCTAAGAAGAGAAATCGGGTATGTGATCCAGCAGATTGGTTTATTTCCTCATATGACCATTCAAGAAAATATCTCCCTTGTATTAAAACTATTGAAAGTCCCCGAAGCCAAACGCCGTGCGAGGGCACGAGAATTACTAACACTTGTTGATATGACACCCGATTATTTAGAAAAATATCCGCATGAACTGAGCGGCGGCCAGCAGCAGCGGATTGGCGTACTGCGGGCATTGGCAGCCGACCAGCCGCTGATTTTAATGGATGAGCCATTTGGCGCACTAGACCCGATCACCAGGGATTCCCTGCAGGAAGAATTCAAAAAGCTGCAACGGAAGCTGGAAAAAACGATTGTGTTTGTTACCCATGATATGGATGAGGCATTGAAATTGGCTGACCGAATCGTGATTATGCGCGACGGGCAAATTGTCCAATGCGATACACCGGATGAAATTTTGCGCAATCCTGTTAATGAGTTTGTGGAAGAATTTATCGGAAAGGATCGTCTCGTTCAGGCAAGGCCGAATATTCAAACGGTCGAGCAGATTATGAATCCAAGTCCAGTCACGATTACAGGCGACCGCACTTTATCGGAAGCCATCCAATTAATGAAGCAGCACCGCGTCGATTCGTTGCTGGTAGTGGATGAGTTGAAGAACTTGCAAGGCTTTATTGATGTAGAGATTATTGACCAAAAGCGGAAAAAGGCAAGCTTGGTCAAGGATGTCGTCGAAACCGATATTTTCACCGTCGAAAAACAGACGCTTGTGCGTGATACGGTACGAAAAATATTAAAAGTCGGAATGAAATATGTTCCGGTTGTGGATGACAAACATCGCCTTGTCGGAATTGTCACCAGAGCTAGTTTAGTAGATATCGTCTATGATTCTATTTGGGGCGAAGATGAATGGACAAAAATAGGATAGGAGGGAGCCGATATGGATACGATTTTACAATTTTTCAGTATGAACGGCAGTGAAATGCTGTATAAAACATGGGAGCATTTATATATTTCGGTGATTGCCGCCTTGCTCGGCATCCTGATCGCCGTTCCTCTTGGAGTAGCGTTAACGCGGTTTCCAAAAGGCGCCGGTTTTGTGATGGGCGTATTAGGAGTGATTCAAACCTTTCCAAGCTTCGCGATCCTCGCATTCTTTATTCCTCTATTAGGTGTCGGAAAAACACCAGCTATTATTGCTTTATTTTTCTATTCGGTCCTACCTATCCTGAGGAACACGTATACGGGCGTGAATGGCGTGCAAAAAAGCCTGCTAGAAGCAGGGCGCGGGATGGGTATGACTGGATGGGAACGGATACGCTATGTGGAAGTGCCGCTGGCCATCCCTGTCATTATGGCAGGTATCCGCTTATCGACGGTTTATTTAATCGGCTGGGCCACCTTGGCTTCGTTTATTGGCGGCGGCGGTCTTGGGGATTACATCTTCAGCGGCCTGAACTTGTATCAGCCTGAATTTATTATTGCCGGTGCGGTTCCTGTTACATTGTTAGCTTTATTGACCGATCTTCTTTTAGGAAAAGTAGAAGGCTGGGTAACCCCTAAAGGAATGAAAAAGATGAGAGAAGCTGCATAGGGGGGGATGGATATGTTGAAAAAAAGACATTTGTTGATTGCCATTACGATGGCACTGGCGATTGTGATGAGCGGCTGCTCGCTGCCCGGCTTGAGCGGAGCGGCTGATAATACGATTAAGGTCGGAACGATGGGGACATCGGAATCGCAAATTATGGGGAATATCGTCCGGCTGATGATTGAACATTACTCGGATGCGAAAGTGGAAATGGTTAATAATTTAGGCTCTTCCATCGTTCAGCATCAGGCGATGATGAACGGAGATATTGATATTTCGGCCACCCGATATACCGGGACGGACCTGGCTGGCGCCTTGGCGATGGATCCAGTCAAGGACCCGGAAGAAGCACTTAAAATCGTCAAACGCGAATTCCAAAAACAATTTGACCAAACTTGGTTTGATTCATACGGCTTTGCCAACTCCTACGCGTTTACGGTGACGCGGGAGCTGGCGGAAAAAGAAAACTTGAATAAGGTTTCCGATTTAGAACCGCTTGTTTCTGATCTGAAATTGGGTGTCGATAATGCCTGGTTAAAGCGGAAAGGGGACGGCTATGAGGGCTTTGTCAAAGAGTACGGTTTTGAATTTGGCAAAACCTTTCCGATGCAGATTGGCTTAGTCTACCAGGCAGCAGCGAATGGGAAAATGGATGTCGTTCTTGCGTATACCACTGACGGCCGCATCGCCGCCTATGATTTAAAGGTGTTAGAGGATGATCAGCATTTCTTCCCTCCCTATGATACGTCTGCCGTAACACGCAATGAGGTGTTAAAGGCCCATCCAGAGTTAAAGGACATCCTGCAAAAGCTTGCCGGAACCATCAGTACGGAAAAAATGCAGGAATTAAACTATGAAGCGGACGGGGAAATGAAGGAACCGTCGATTATTGCAAAGCAATTCTTAGAAGAACACGATTATTTTGAAGATAAAAAATAGGAGGTGACCTCATGGAAACCATCAATGATATTGTTTACTACTATTCACAAAATGCGGCTTATGTGTGGGAACAGTTTTATCGGCATTTTCTGATGTCTGCTTACGGCGTCTTGTTTGCTGCTATTATTGCGATTCCAGTTGGCATTCTGATTGCACGATACAAGAAGCTCAGCACCTGGGTGATTTCACTGGCGAATATTATCCAAACGATTCCGGCTTTGGCGATGCTGGCGGTGCTTATGCTCGTGATGGGACTTGGAACCAATACGGTCGTCTTTTCCTTATTCCTTTACTCTTTATTGCCGATTATAAAAAACACTTATACCGGGATACGCAACGTGGACCATGCGCTATTGGAGTCGGGAAAAGCAATGGGGATGACCAAGTTTCAGGTACTACGGATGGTCGAGCTGCCGATGGCGATGTCGGTCATCATGGCCGGGCTTCGAACCGCCTTGGTTATTACCATCGGGATTGCCACGATCGGGACTTTTATTGGTGCCGGAGGATTGGGTGACGTTATCCTGCGTGGAACCAATGTCACGGACGGAACACCGATTATTTTGGCAGGTGCCATTCCCACTGCGTTAATGGCTGTGATTGCCGATGTGGTAATGGGCTGGCTGGAGCGAAAGCTGTCACCCATTAAAAAAAGAAAAGCTGGTCAATTGAAGGAACAGGCCGCTTAAGTTTGAAGTCCATTCCGACCGGTAGGTGGGGATGGACTTTTTTAATATTTCCTAAATTAACAGTGGCCAATTATTACCGACTGAACTCTTGGAAAGGATGAAGGATCGGTCGGTAATCAATCTTTCTTACCGACTGATCTCGCGGGAAAAACTTCAGAACGGTCGCCAATAGCCTTTATTAACGTCTGTACGCTCGAAAAAAAAGCTGGATTGGTCGTTAATAGCCTTTATTACCGACCGAACGCTTGAAAAAAACGCCGGGTCGGTCGCTAATGTAAATTCCAAATATTGATATTATTTTTTCTGTGTGAAACAAAAGCAGGAAAACAGCCTTTTAAAAAGAAAGGGAGGACATTTTAAATATGAAGATTTTAGTCGAGAAGCATGTGCCTTGTCAAATGCGTGATGGAGTTACCCTATATGCCGACATCTACCGTCCCCATCAGGAAGGGGAGTTTCCGGTGCTGCTGACGCGGCTTCCTTATAATAAGGATTTGCCGTTCTATTCGCACCGCTACTTGGATACCCATCGGATGGTGCAAAATGGCTATGTCGTGATAGTCCAGGATGTAAGGGGCCGGTTTCATTCAGAAGGCGAGTTTTATCCGTTTTTATACGAAGCGGAGGATGGCTATGATACGGTAGAATGGGCTGCTTCCTTGCCTTATTCTAATGGAAAAGTAGGCATGTTCGGGTTGTCCTATTATGGATTTACCCAGTTGCTGGCGGCAACGGAGCAACCGCCGCATCTGCAGGCGATGGTACCGGCAATGACATTAAATGATTGGCGGAATAATTCGCTGGATAAAGGCGGGAAATTCCTGGTGGCCTCCTCAGAAACATGGGCGCTGGAGTCGGTTGCCCCAGAAGAGCTGAGGAGAAAATATGGAGATTCGGATGAGTATAGGATGCTGATGGAAAAAATGGCAGGTTACTACGATCGGTTGGAAGAATGGTATTCGTATAAGCCGGTTCAGGAATGGCCGCCGCTGAAGGAGCTTGGTGCGGCTGCATATTTCTTTGATATGCTGGAAGGAAACGTGACCGACGAAATGGCACAGCGGATGAGCATTTTGGAAAAATACCACCAAATCCAGCTTCCTGCTTATCATATCGCTGGCTGGTACGATAACCTTTTACAGTCCACCTTAAAAAACTATATGGAACTGAAAAAACAGGGGCAGGCGATGCAAAAACTTATTATCGGTCCGTGGGGGCACGGGGTATTCAGTTCAGTAATTGGCGAGCGGAATTTTGGGCTACGGGCTTCCGGCGACTGGATTGACGGGAAAGATGATTTAACCGCCCTGCATATTCGCTGGTTTGATCATTGGCTAAAGGGCGAAGAAACGGTGCTTAGGGACGAGGCGCCGGTCCGGCTGTTTGTCATGGGAATCAATGAATGGCGGGATGAGCAGGAATGGCCGATAGCGAGAGCCAAGTATGTTCCTTATTACTTACACAGTGAGGGTAAGGCGAATTCCCGGTTTGGAGATGGATGGTTAAGCTGGGAGAAGCCGCTGCTGGATGAACCGGAGGATATGTTTGTTTATGATCCAGCCAATCCGGTGCCTACCAATGGCGGGGGAACCTTGTATGCTGGAGTCCAAACGATGGGACCGAAGGATCAGCGTCAGTTAGAGGCGAGAGAGGATGTGCTGGTTTACACCTCTGAACCTTTAGCGAAGCCACTTGAAGTGACGGGTCCGGTCCAAGTGAAGCTGTGGGCCAAGACGAGTGCAGTCGATACCGATTTTACCGCGAAGCTGGTCGACGTTTTCCCAGACGGCACGGCTTATAATTTAACGGACGGAGTTGTACGGGCAAAATATCGGAATGGCACCGACCAAGGGGAGCAGATCCAAAATGAGATTTTAGAGTATACCATCGACCTATGGCCAACAAGCAACGTTTTCCTGCCAGACCACCGTATCCGAGTAGAAATTTCATCGAGCAATTTTCCTAGATATGATACCAACGTAAATACAGGAGACACCATGATCTCCAGCAATGTGCATCAAACAGCAGAGCAAACCATTTACCATCAAGAAATATACCCATCACATATTATATTGCCAGTCGTATGAAGCCATGGGGACGGTTCTATTGGCACCATATTGTGAATATCAAGAAGCCATAAGAACCGTCCCTGTGGTACCCATTCACACTGAAAAGTCCTGTTTTGGGTCACGTAGACACTTCTTGGTGACGAACTGTTTTCAGAGCCTTTGCCAGGCGTACTACTTCACTTTTATTTATAGAAAGGAAATGGAAACTCAGTCTGTTTTGGATAAATGGGATAGCCTTGTTAATAGTAAAGGTTATTAAATTTTTCTATGGGGAATGATTGCTGAGTAATTGGAATAATATCCAAAATACACTACTATATTCCAGTCGTTTGGAAGTTATGGATATGCTATGGATTCGTTTTTTTTTTTTCGTTTAGGGAATCTGATTGGAATCGTTGCATTAATAATCAATATCCATCATCGCTGCGATCGCCTATATACCTGGGGATTTAAATGCCTTCCTGGTCATGAGCCCTTTCATTGATAAACAACCTGGACGCAAGGTACACCATCCAACCGACCCCGACTCCATTTTGATCACTTGTAAAGATAAAGAAAAAACCATTCGCGATACCCTTCAGTATATTGCCCAGCAAGATTATCAAGGGGAATTGAAAATTATCGTGATTGATAACGCCTCGACTGACGAAACAAGCAGCAGGGCCATGCAGGCTGGTCAGGAGATTCGGGGAAGATATCGTTCTGACCTGGCACTTGCTGCGGATGAATGGCAAAGTCTATTTCGAGCCTCTTGCTGTTGCTTTTACCGATGTGCCTGAAACGTTTGTCCATTTGGCAAGGCAACGATGCAGATAGGCAAGAGGGATGATTGAACGAAGGGTGTTTCAAAAGTTAGAGTTACGAATTAGAAAAGTATCTTCCACTTTTTTGCCTATGTATTGACATATTAAATGTTTATGTCGCCCATCTCGGTTTGGGGATACGCCCAGAAATTTTTTCATATAAAAAGAGTATGGAAATAAAGCAGGGTGGCACCATGTTATGAATATCAAGGAGCCAGAAGAATCGTCCCTGTGGTAACGTAAACAAGGGGGGGAGTTAGATGGAACAGGAAAATACTTTAACTAAATTAAAAAGCTACGCAAGAAAGCTTAAACAGAATTTATTCGTCCTTTATCTATCTTACAAGGATCATAGAGTCCCATGGTACGCAAAGTTAGTGGCTATTTGTGTAGTGGCTTATGCTTTTAGCCCAATCGATCTAATCCCCGACTTCATTCCTGTATTGGGTTATCTCGACGACCTGATTATTGTTCCTCTGGGTATTTCACTGGCACTAAGATTAATCCCACCTTACATTATTGAAGAAAACAGAGAAAAGGCTGAAGAAATGAGGGAAAATGGCAAACCCAAGAACTGGATTACTGCCATACTATTCATCCTAATTTGGATTTTGCTAGCACTCTGGGTTGGAAAATTATTATACAGAATACTTCAATAAATTCCCCGCACACTCTTTCTATAGAGGAATTAACTCATCTTTGCCGAATATTGGTATGGTACCATGGGGTACCATGGGGACGGTTCTTATGGTGCCGGCTAGTGGATTTTGAGATGATGAGGGGAGAATCAGTATGTCCGCCGCAAAAGCAAAAATGATTTTGGAAAAAGACTTTAAAATCTCGGAGATTGATCATCGTATTTATGGTTCTTTCGTTGAACATTTAGGCCGTGCCGTATATGGCGGCATTTATGAGCCTGGCCATCCTCAGGCGGATGAAAATGGATTCCGTCAAGATGTCATGGAAATGGTAAAGGAACTTCAGGTGCCGCTGATCCGTTACCCTGGCGGCAACTTTGTGTCCGGTTATAACTGGGAAGATGGGGTAGGTCCCGTGGAAAACCGCCCGCGCCGTTTGGAATTGGCTTGGCGCACGACGGAAACGAATGAAATCGGAACGAATGAATTTATGAAGTGGGCCAAGCTGGTCAATGCAGAAGTGAATATGGCCGTAAACCTTGGAACCCGCGGCATTGATGCGGCCAGAAATCTCGTTGAGTACTGTAATCATCCGGGCGGTTCTTATTATAGTAATCTACGGATCTCGCACGGAGTCAAGGAGCCTCATGGGATCAAGACTTGGTGTCTGGGCAACGAAATGGACGGGACTTGGCAAATAGGCCACAAGAACGCAGTCGAGTATGGACGGATTGGACAAGAAGCGGCAAAAGTAATGAAGTGGGTGGATCCAACCATTGAACTGGTTGCCTGTGGAAGTTCAAGTCGGTCAATGGCTACCTTTGCCGATTGGGAAGCCACTGTACTCGATTATACATACAATCATGTAGACTATATCTCGCTGCACCAATATTATGGAAATCCTGACAATGATATTGCTAATTATCTGGCCCGCTCTCTTGAAATGGATGATTTTATCCGCTCCGTGATTGCGATTGCAGATTATATCAAAGCCAAGAAGCGCGGCAAAAAGAATATTAATCTGGCATTTGATGAATGGAATGTCTGGTACCACAGCCATGAGGCCGATAAAAAGATCGAGCCATGGAGCATTGCACCTCCACAGCTGGAGGATATTTACACGTTTGAAGATGCGTTATTGGTGGGCTGTATGTTAATTACCTTGTTGAAGCATGCAGATCGGGTTAAGATTGCTTGTCTTGCCCAATTAGTGAACGTCATTGCCCCGATTATGACAGAAAACAACGGAGTCGCATGGAAGCAAACGATTTTTTATCCATACATGCACGCTTCTGTTTATGGCAGAGGGGTGGCCTTGAATCCGATCATTTCCAGCCCAAAATATGATAGCAAAGATTTCACGGATGTACCGTACCTGGAATCAACGGCTGTTTATAATGAAGAACAGGAACAGCTGACCATCTTTGCTGTAAACCGTCATTTGCAGGAGGGCTTGGAATTGGAAGTGGATATTCGCAACTTTGAGGGCTATCGGGTCATCGAGCATATTGTTCTTGAAAATGATGACCTAAAGCAAACAAATTCAGCCAAAGGAACGCCTGTTGCGCCACACTCCAATGGAGATGCCAAGTTGGATGATGGCAAGGTTTCAGCTATGCTTCCTAGGTTGTCCTGGAATGTCATTCGGTTGGCTAAACGGAAATAATGGAACGATAGTCAAGTGGCTGGAACAACCTGTTTAAAAGGGAAAATCACGTGAAAAAGTATGTCTTTCCATGTTGAAGGCATACTTTTTCTTTTATAGTTCGTGTGGTCCCATGAGAACCGTCCATAAACACTGAAAAATGCCGATTGGGGTTACTTGACACCCCCTTCTCTACGTGACTCGTAAACATTGAAAAACTAGATTTGGGTAACGTAGACAGCCTCTACGTGACCGTAAACATTGAAAAGACTAGATTGGGGTAACGTAGACAGGCTCTACGTGACCGTAAACATAGAATAGACTGGATTTGGGTAACGTAGACAGGCTCTACGTGACCGTAAACATTGAAAAGACTAGATTTGGGTAACGTAGACAGCCTCTACGTGACCGTAAACATTGAAAAAAGACTAGATTTGGGTCACGTAGACAGGCTCTACGTGACCGTAAACACTGAATAAATCGGATTTAGGTAACGTAGACTCTTGTGATTATAGTAAGTGTTTGCAGTGGAGAACCGTCCCTTTGGTATCCACGGTTCCTCCTTAATTACCAATAATAAGCAAATGTACATCGAGTCTAAAATGTTGCAAATTTGTGAACAGGGGTCCATTATAATGATAGGAATTATTATTTTAGTATAATTACAATGTCTTATTAACTTTCATTATAGGAGGAACCTGTTATGACTCAATATTTTACATTAACCAAGAGTTATATCAACGGCGAATGGGTTGAAGGCGAAACTGGCCGTGTCTATAACGACTTAAATCCATTCGACGATACTGTAGTAGCCGATATTAAAATTGCTTCCAAGGCGCAATTAGAATCGGCCTTTGAAGCAGCCAACAAAGCACAAAAAGAATGGTCCAAAAATCCTGAACTTCGTAGATCTGTCATTGAAAAAGTTATTGCTTATTTCAAAGAACACCAACAAGAAATTGTCGATGTATTAGTGGCAGAATCCGGCAGCAGTGTGTTGAAAAGCAATGTAGAAGTTGCCTTTTCTATTGCTGATTTAGAAGAATCATTAAAAATGATCGACCAAGTGAACAAAGCAACGACAGTCGACTCTGTCATCCCTGGTAAAGTAAACAAAGTGTATCGTTTGCCACTCGGCGTCATTTCATCGATTTCCCCGTTCAACTTCCCACTTTATTTATCAATGCGAACCATTGCTCCAGCATTGGCATTAGGAAACGCAGTTGTCCATAAAGCAGACATTCAAACAGGTATTTCCGGCGGTTCCGTCATCGCGAAAGCATTTGAAGAAGCTGGCGTTCCAGCAGGTGTGTTCAATTCCATTCTTACTGATATCCCTGAAATCGGCGATACCATGATCACGAACCCACATTCAAAACTAATCAGCTTCACTGGTTCAACTGGTGTTGGTAAACATATTGGCGGAGTAGCTGGCGGATTGTTGAAACGTACCGCGTTGGAACTTGGCGGAAACAATCCATTTGTAGTATTGAAAGATGCTGATGTCAATCAAGCAGTCAACTCAGCCATCATGGGTAAATACTTACACCAAGGTCAAATCTGTATGAGCATTAACCGGATTATCGTTCATGAAGACTTATACGATGAATTTGCCCGCAAATTTGTGGAACGTGCCAAACAAGTTCCATATGGCAATCCAAAAGATCCTTCCGTTGTAATTGGACCACTGATTAATCATGTGCAAATGGACAAAGCCTTAAGCTATATTGAAAAAGCAAAAGAGGCTGGTCAGGAATTATTATTAGAAGGTAAACGCGAAGGCAATGTGTTAACCCCATATATCTTTGGGAACGTTAAAAATGATAGCGACCTAGCACAAACCGAATTATTCTCACCAGTCGTTTCGCTAATCAAAGCATCTTCTGATGAAGAAGCAATTGAAATCGCAAATGACACCGTCTATGGTTTAAGTTCGGCTGTGTTCACCAGTGACTTAGCACGCGGTGAAGAAGCAGCCGTCCAAATCGAAGCCGGCATGACACACGTCAACGACCAAACCGTCAACTGCCTATCCAACACCCCATTCGGCGGCATGAAAGGCAGCGGAATCGGCCGCTTCGGCAACCCATGGATTGTCGACGAATTCACCCAAGCCAAATGGGTATCCGTACAAGAAAAAGACATGGAATATCCGTTTTAATGAATGAAGCAGGGGAACGGTTCTCCTGCTTCACTTTTACCTAGAATGGACTCCTCGTATTTTGACAAAGACCGTTCATTTGAATAATGTAAACAAAAAGGGATGGCTTACAACCATTCCCTTTTTGTTTAATAAGAAAAAATTTTATAGTAAGCCGTTTCTAATATAGGGAATTACCTCTTTATACATTCAAAAGTATAAAGAGTTGTGGATTTTGTAGGCTGATTTCCAAATTGATAATCGGCAGAGACAATTATGTCGGTGAATCCGATTTTTTCAAGAATCATCTTAAATTCTTCGATTCCATACCATCGTAAGGCAAAACGCTGCAATTCAGTATTCACTAGAACACCATTATTCCATTTCTCATATTTGATATAGCTTACGGTAAATTGGTTATACCAATCAACTTCTACCAATTTATTTTCTATTGTAATGATGTGACCATCTGGCAAAATAACCGTACTTGTCTTGATTCTTTCAATTTCTAAATCCGGTGAGGGGAGTTCTAAATCAATGATTAATTTCCCTGCTTTATTCAGTTGGTGATAGATGCGGTCTAAGGCTTGTAGGGAATCATCTCGATTTTCTATCAGTAAAAAAGAGGCCCCTCCGATAAAAATCGCATCATACTTATTTGGCAAGGAAAGCTCCTGCAAAGAACCCTCATATAAATTGGGAGTGATTCCCCGTTCCGCGCAACGTTGTTCGCATGAAGCGAGCATGGAGCGAGAGGAATCGGAACCATCCACCGACAAGCCAGCTTCTAGAAGGGGAATGAGGATCCTGCCAGATCCTGCCATAGCCTCAAGTATCGGACCTTTGACTTCTTTTAATCGGTCAAGATAATAGTCCATTCCCCAAAAGGACCCTATTGGTTTTGTCACATCATACACTTCTGTACAAAGTTCGCCGTAAGTGCTATAAGACATATACTTTTCCCTCCATGATATTTTTTCATGAAAGGGAGTCGGTTTAGCGATTATCCCCTTCGTTCCGCATTGCTACCTGTGAAGGATTGTATTTTTTAACATCATCATCACTCACCTTCAAATGTTCTATACACAATATATTCTAAACATTGTCGAAAATACATGCGCCATTAGGTTGAACAGCCTATTATTACAATCGAAATGAATATCGGGAGATTTCGTACAAAAAGATTCTTACTGTATTCCATCTATTTATGGGAATATATTATAATGTAGAGGTGGAATTGGATGAAAGTGGAAAATGGGAACTGCAAACCAAGTAACATGTGAGATAAGGTCCTATATGAGAGAATTTACATCCCATCAACATGAGTTTGGGCAATTTCTTTTTCCGTTAAAAGGATCCCTGGAAATCCAAACGAACAGGCAAGCAATCGATCTTAACTCTGATTATTGTTTTTATATTCCACCCCAATTAGTACATAATTACCGCTCTATGGACAGAAATGAATTTTTAATCTTAGACATTCCAACACAGTATTTGCCAGAGAACACAAGCCACATGTATTTACGGATGGACCAGCAATGGACCTCGATTCGTTATTTGCTATTAGAAGAGGCAAATAATCAAGAAAACATATCGGCTTTAGTCAATTTAACGAGATATGTGACCAACAAACTTCACATCGCGGAACCACCTTCCATTGAATACATTCATAAACATTATAAGGAGCCCATTAGATTAGAAACTTTAGCAAAAATAGAGCACTTCCATCCTGTTTATTATTCATCGTGGTTTAAGAAAAAAACGGGGAAAAGTCCAAAAGTATATATCTCTGAACTCCGTTTGAAAGAGGCCAAACATTTATTAACGTCAACAGCATGGTCCATGTCAGAGATTAGTGAGGAATTACGTTTTGAAAATTCTTTCTCATTTACAAGATGGTTTGTGAAGTGTGAGGGACTATCTCCGCAAAAATATAGAATGCTTCATAATGGATAAAAAGGATATTAAACTTGGTAAAGAAAATGTTTAAGAAATTTTCTACTATAAGTTTAACTATCCTTTTTTATAGTCGTCCCCAAAATCTAGAGGGGTTGGAAACAGTAACATTAAAAATTAAATGATAAGAGGGTTGGTAAGTCTTCTATGGCAAAAATTGAGGATTTTTTTACATTCGATATTCGGGTGGGCACAGTCATTAGCGCCGCATCTTTTCCAGAAGCAAAAAAACCGGCAATCAAACTAGAAATTGATTTTGGCGAAGAGATCGGCATAAAGCATTCATCGGCTCAAATTACACGAAGATATACGCCTGAACAACTTTGTAGACGTCAAGTGGTAGGAATCGTGAATCTTCCTCCGAGGCGGATTGCAGGGTTTAAATCTGAGGTTTTGGTAATCGGCGGGGTACCTGAAGACGGGGATGTCGTGCTTTTAAAACCTGATGAGCGAGTTCCAAATGGGACACGAATCTCATAAATTCGAGCGTCCCTGATGCTTCTGAGAAAGCCACCTTAACGGGTGGCTTTCTATTTTCAATAACGTGATTAGTCTTTGCAGGGGAACGTCTTTTATTCAAGATTGGCATGCCTGCCATACATCTTATTCGTATCTAATCCCTTTTTCTCCATGAACCGTAAAATGATGGCGTCATAAAAGAGCAGAAGGGTTTGTTCAAACAGGGAACCCATTGGCTGGATTGTTTGATAATCGTCCCCTGATTGGTCTTTTTGAGCACCGGGTAATTCAATGGTGAAATCGGCTAGCTGCCCAATCGTGGAAGTCGGATTGATGGTAACAGCGGCTATTTTTCCACCAATGCTTTTAGCTTTCTCAGCCATAGAAACTAAGCTTTTGGTTTCACCAGAGCCTGAACCGATAATCAATAAATCCAATTTTTCAAAATTGGGGGTTATCGTCTCTCCGATAACGTAGGAATCAATTCCCATATGCATCATTCTCATGGCAAAGGATTTTGCCATCAACCCGGATCTTCCTGCCCCAGCCACAAACACTTTCTTGGACTCAAGAATTCCGTTTAACAGATTTTCAGCTTCATCATCCTTTATTAAGAGAATCGAGCGGCTTAGTTCGTTAAGAATTTCTGCAAAATATTGAGTGGTTTGCATCTTTAGTGAAGTACATCCATTTCATCTTTCATCATTTGTTGCATTTTTGCTGCTGCCGACTTTTTATCTGCTTGTCCGGTAATACCGCCGCCGACAATGATCAATTCTGGCTTTTCTTTGATTGCTTCAGGAAGTGTTTCTAATTTAATCCCACCTGCGATGGCCGTTTTGGCATTTTTTACAACACTTTTAATGGTGTGAAGATCTTCAAATGAATTTTTTCCAACTGCCTGCAAATCATATCCAGTATGAACACAAATATAATCGACACCCATCTCATCGACTTCTTTTGCGCGTCCGGCTAGGTCCTTTACAGCAATCATGTCGACGAGGATTTTTTTGCCTTGTTTTTTAGCCTCTGCCACAGCTCCCTTGATGGACTCATCTTCAGCTGTACCTAGGATGGTAATGATATCTGCACCTGCTTCAGAGGCTTTCATGACTTCATATCCGGCAGCATCCATGATTTTTAGGTCTGCTAATACTTTTAAATCAGGGAAGGCATCTTTTACAGCTTTTACGGCATGGAGACCTTCATTAATGACCACGGGTGTCCCGATTTCGACAATATCAATATGCTCTTCCACTTCTTTAATTAGCTCAAGGGCTTCAGGTATATTGACTAAATCTAATGCTAATTGTAATTCCATCTATATGTCCCTCCTCCTCATTCATTTGATTGAAGCACTATTGTAGATTGCCCGAGGATGACTTGATATTCCCTCGGTATCTGTACCCAATGTTCACAATCATTGGTACAGCCGAAGTCCTAATTCGTCGTTTTCAACTGGGTTTTTTAAAAAAAGTGGGGAAATAATAAAGGTGAAGCAGGGCGAGTATTCTTCCTGCAATTAGACCCCTAGATGCTTATTGCTATATCAACGTACCTCTAATAAAATAGACAACATGAAACAGGGGGGACGGTTCTCCTGCTGCATTTTTTGCAACAAGAGAACCGGCCCTGTGTTTCTTTGTGTTTAATAGACTACTATTGGAGATGTATGGAATGAAGTCGTTAATAGAGAGTACAAGTTTTCCAAGAACTAGACAGTCAATTGCTGAGGATTTAAGGGCTCTTGGTTTGAGTAAAGGAATGACGGTCATGGTGCATTCCTCCTTGTCAGCTATTGGATGGGTAAATGGCGGAGAGGTTGCTGTTATTCAAGCTTTAATGGATGTTGTGACGGAGGAGGGAACGATCGTGATGCCTTCCCAGTCCGTTGAATTATCAGACCCTGCGGAATGGCAAAACCCTCCTGTTCCAAAGGAGTGGTGGAAGGTTATTAGAGAAACGATGCCAGCCTATAATGCGGACTATACGCCTACCACTAGAGGATTGGGGAAAATAGTAGAAGTTTTTCGAACTTATCCAGGGGTTATCAGAAGCAGCCATCCTAACTTTTCCTTTATCGCTTGGGGGAAAGATAAAAATAAAATTATTGACGGCCAAAGCCTCAATTTTGGTCTAGGTGAACAGTCTCCTCTAGGGAAACTTTATCATCTTGATTCCTACGTATTATTGTTGGGAGCTAATTTTGACAGCAATACTTGTTTCCATCTTGCTGAATATAGGATTCCTTATCGGAAAATTTTAAGCAAGGGTGCCCCTATACTAATAGAAGGAGAAAGAGTTTGGAAAGGATTTGAAGATTTGGAGTTTAGGGAGGAATTGTTCGAGGAGATTGGCAAAGACTTCGAACAAGAAAATAAAGTAGTAACTAATAAAGTGGGTTCTGCACATTGTCGTCTTTTTTCACTTAAGGAAGCAGTCGACTTTGCCGAGGCATGGTTGAAAAATTTTGATAATAAATAAATGTTGCAGGCATATTGCATGTGAAATTTACACAAATTTATATAAAATCACAAAAGTAAAACTTTTGGTTAATCCACACTTGACATATGGGAATAATCAGGTCTAATATGTTATTGAAGATTTCGACAAATTCCGTGGACCGGCCAGACTACTGGAGGTTTTCGATTCAAGGTATACCTATCTTGAATGAGAGCCTTCTTTTTTTTGCTAAAAATCAAAGAATGGGGACAAAACTGGTGCAAAAAACCTAGGCGTAATGTCCCGAAGTCCTGCTAAAAATTGTTACAATTTTTAAATAAGGATTGACTTTTTTTTAATAAGTGCAATAATCGTGTTTATAAAACTTATTTTTCGGATAGGGTAACTCGGAATTAAGAGAAAGTGGTACAGACAGCTGGGGGGAGTGTCATGATCAGATTTGAAGAAATAAGCAAGGAGTTTAAGCAATCAGGCAAAAAGATGAAGGCGTTAAACCATGTTTCACTGGAAATCGAAAAGGGCGACATTTTTGGCATCATTGGCTATAGCGGTGCCGGAAAAAGTACCCTTCTTCGCATGGTGAACGGGTTAGAGACCCCATCTGAAGGCAAGGTTTTTGTGAAGGGAAAAGAGCTCGGCAGTTTGAACCGTCAGGACCTTTCCCATATTAAAAAAAGCATTAACATGGTGTTTCAACATTTTAATCTATTAAGCTCAAAAACTGTATTTGACAACGTGGCTCTTCCCCTTGTGCTAAATAAGGTGGATAAAGCAACAATCAAAAAACGGGTTCACGAATTGCTGGAATTCGTCGGCTTGGATGATAAAGCGAGCAGCTACCCAAGCCAGTTATCCGGCGGGCAAAAACAGCGGGTCGGTATTGCGAGGGCACTCATCACCGATCCTGAGATTCTTTTGTGTGACGAAGCAACGTCGGCATTAGACCCAAAAACCACCGTTTCCATTCTGGAATTATTAAAGCGGATCAATCAAGAAATGAATATTACCATTCTCATTATCACACATGAAATGCAGGTCATTCAGTATTTATGCAACAAAGTGGCCGTCATGGAACATGGGCAGGTGATTGAAACAGGGAATGTCACCGACGTGTTTGGAAATCCGCAAAATCCGACAACAAAGGAATTTGTCAGAACCGTCATTCATGATGAAATTCCAGAAAGTATTGTAAAAGAACTAAAACAATCGACGCGGGAAAAGAAAATCTTCCAATTGAAGTTTTTTGGCGAAAACTCATCACAATCGTTACTTTTTCAAATTTCCCAAAAATTTAAGGCGGAGTTCAACGTAGTTTTTGCCAATATATCTGAGCTGCAAGCCGCGACATTGGGGATTTTCACAATTGTGTTTTATGGGGACCCATCAGAAACGGAGCAAATCCGTCAATTTGTGGCCGATCAGGGTGTGGATATTGAGGAGGTGATATTGTGAACACGGTGAGCAATGAGCTAATCCTCCAGTCAATCTACGAAACAATTTACATGGTTTCTATTTCCTTGTTTATCGGGGCGGTTATTGGCCTTCCGTTAGGAATCTTATTAGTCGTGACCAGGGGAAATGGGATTAAGCCCAACAAAATCGTATTCTTTGTGCTTAATGGAATTATTAATATTTTTCGATCTTTGCCATTCATCATTCTGCTGGTCGCGATTACACCGTTCACCCGGATCATTGTTGGACAAACGTATGGCACAACCGCAGCCATCGTGCCGCTGATTGTATATATCGCGCCGTTTATTGCCCGCCTAGTGGAATCATCTCTGCTGGAGGTTGGTCAGGAAATCATTGAATTAGGCAAATCCCTGGATGCTTCCATGTATCAAATTATCCGCTACTTTCTTTTGCCGGAAGCGTTTGGTTCATTGATATTGGCTTTAACCACTGCCACGATCGGATTGATTGGGGCAACAGCCATGGCCGGAACGATCGGAGGAGGCGGCATCGGGAACTTAGCCATCACATATGGCTATGAACGATTTAATACGTCAGTCATTATTTTAACGGTTATCATCTTAGTTATTATTGTTCAAATTATTCAAAGCATAGGAAATCGCATGGCAAAAAAATTAAGACACGAATAGGGAGAGAGACATGAAAAAGTTAAAAGTATTACTAGCCTTTTTAACCATTTTTACCTTGGTTCTTGCCGGCTGCGGAAAGCAGGAAGAGAAAACGGCATCAGCAAGTAAGGAGAAAAAAGAAGTTAAAGTTGGGACCTCACCTGGTCCATATAGTGAGCTATTCCTAAATGGTGTAAAACCAATTCTTGAGAAAAAAGGATACAAAATTAAAGCAGTAGAATTTAACGACCTGCAGCAAGCCGATGTTGCGCTTGCAGATGGCGGCGTTGATTTAAACGTTGACCAGCATACAGCGTATATGGAAAACTTTAATGCCAATTCTAAATCGAACCTTGTGAGCATTACACCGATTCCAACAGTACCAGCCGGCATTTTCCCTGGTAAAAAGAAATCTTTGAAAGATATCAAATCAGGTGACACCATTGCCGTTCCAAATGATGCGTCCAATGCCGCCAGAGCTTATGCCCTGTTGCAAAAAGCGAAGTTAATCAAATTAAAAGACGGAGTGGAATTAGCGAAAGCTACGGCTGCTGATATCGGCGATAATCCGTTGAATTTGAAAATTGTCGAAATGGATTCTGCCCAAATTCCACGTACTTTGCAGGATGTTGACTATGGTGTCATTCCAGGAAGTATCGTGTATGCATCCAAAACCGATCCTGACAGCAAATTGCTTTCAGAAGATATACTGCCGCATTTAGTATTAGTTGCAGTTGTCGATAAAGCCAATAAAGACTCCCAATGGGCGAAAGATGTAGCAGCGGCTTATCAGTCCGACGAGTTTAAAGACTATATGAAAGAACACAACAAAAATGACTACTGGTTCATCCCAGATGAATTGAAGTAGTACCGTGAAAGAAGCTGGGGGGTTCCTCTTGCTTCTTTTTCATAAGGAAAAGAGGGGGAGAAAATGGCAGACAATCAAGCGTTGTTAAATGAGATCTACGAATTAGTCGAAGGGAATTTTCAGGAAGTGGTCGGCTGGCGTCGGTATATGCACCAGTATCCGGAATTGTCGTTTAAGGAGGAGAAGACCGCTCAATTCATTAAAGAAAAATTGCTTGGTTTTGGCTTAGAGGTGAAAACCAATATTGGCGGGAACGGGTTAATTGCGATCTTAAAAGGCGACCAGCCTGGAAAAACAATTGCCTTAAGAGCTGATTTTGATGCCCTGCCGATTCATGATGAAAAAGAGGTTCCCTACAAATCCAAGAATCCCGGGGTCATGCATGCGTGCGGACATGACGGCCATACCTCCGCGCTGCTGGGCACAGCCGAAGTGTTGAGCCAGTATCGAGATAAACTCAAGGGTACTGTGGTATTTATTTTTCAACCAGCAGAAGAAACTCCTCCGGGCGGCGCCAAGTTTATGGTGGAAGAGGGAGTTCTAGATGGAGTGGACTATGTATTCGGCATTCATTTGGATTCCCAGGCTCCATTAGGGAAAATTTTAGTCGGCGAGGGCTACCAAATGGCAGCCGTCGATAAGTTTGCCATTCATATTCAAGGCAAGGGTGGACATGGAGCGAGGCCGCAAGAAGCGGTGGATTCCATTGTCATCGGCAGTGATATTGTCAGTGCTTTGCAAAAAATCGTCAGCCGCGGCGTGGATCCGTTGAAATCGGCCGTTGTCACAATTGGTGTTTTCCAATCCGGTTCAGCTTTTAATGTGATTGCGGATAAAGCGGTTCTGGAGGGAACGGTCCGAACGTTTGATGAGGATGTCCGTAAAAAAGTAGAAAACCAGATTCGCAGCATCGTTGATGGGATTGCATCGGCATTCGGAGCTTCCTATACGATTGATTACCTGAACGGCTATCCGGCGTTATTCAATCATTCGGAAGAAACGCAGACAGTCCGCAGCTTGCTTTCAGAAGTTTTTAGCGAAGAAAACGTAGTCGAAATGCAGCCGTCCATGGGGGCAGAGGACTTTTCTTATTACTTGCTGGAAAAGCCGGGCACCTTTTTTAAAGTAGGGGCGCAAAATGAAAATCCTGCCACCCACTACCCGCACCACCATCCAAGATTCGACTTCGATGAAAGGGCCCTGCTCAACAGCCAGAAAGCCTTTATCAAAATCGTATCGCATTACTTGTTTTGAGCAAGAGGCCGGGGGACCACAGGGCCATGGGGACGGTTCTCCTGGTGCCCTTTTGCACCAAGAGAACCGTCCCTGTGGCTTTAAAGAAAGATGAACTAATATGGAAACAGTTAACAAGAAGATGACTTTCTATCTTCTTGTTTTTTTTTACCTTTTTCCTTATAATTGCTAATCTTGTAAATAAGTATAGTCCCAATAAAGCAAAAGTATTGTAAGATGTGAAATAAATGTTTCATTGATTCGACTAACTTATAAGTAAAAAAATCAGAGGATAAATGGAGTTGACCAGCTGATGATTAGCAGCAAAATTTCAGAGTGGTTCTACTTGTACAATAAAGATATATACCATTATCTGGTGTATTACATCGGTTCAAGTGATGTAGAAGATCTTGTGCAGGAAGTTTTTATTCGGGCCATCAAAGGGTTCGATACGTACCAGGCCAAATCAAGTCCAAAAACCTGGCTTTTTTCCATTGCGCGCCATGTGGGGATTGATGAAATGAGAAAACGGAAGCGGCTAAGAGTAAAGCAAATGATTTGGTTCATGGAGGAGCAAACAGACCAGGATACACCTGACGAAGTTATTCAACAATATGAAGATAACCAAGTGCTTTATGAAGCCATCCAATCTTTAAAAGCTAATTATCGAGACGTCGTGATCCTTAGAGGCATTAAGGAACTCTCTGTTTCTGAAACCGCATCGGTATTAAATTGGAATGAAAATAAGGTTAGGATCACTTATCATCGGGCGTTAAAGGCCTTACAAAAAAGGATAGGAGGACTTTCTCTATGAAGGAATTTAAGGAGTTAGAGAGAAAAATCCGCTCATTACCTGAACCGGATTTTGATAAAAGCTTTCCTAAAACAACCCAAGATACCATCCATGAAAATCTGTTGCAATTTGCACGTTCGTATGAAAAGAAGAAAAAGAGGAGCGGCGCAATTAGGAGGATGATTTCGGTTGGTTTGGCAAGTGTTGCTGCCATCGCCTTATTCGCGATTCTTGTTTTTCCAAAAAATGAGGATCGACCATCTGGCCTTGATTCTGATAAGCAGGGGCAACAAATTGGAGAGCCACCTTCAATCAATCACGATGATCAAACTCCTCCGAATCAGAACGAACCGGATGATAAGGCGTCAGACTCGATTGTTTATAAAAATAATGAATATGGATTTACCTTCACGTTACCAAAAAGTTGGGAAGGTTATCAAATTGTCTCTGATTCTTGGGAAGGCATTTCAACGAATGAACAACAAAATGGAAGCATGGAAAAAGGTCCACTCCTATTCATTAGACACCCTGAATGGACGGAAGAAAAACCGAGACAGGATATTCCCATCATGGTTTTCACCCTAAACCAATGGTCCTCACTTGAAAAAGAAGAATTTCATATTGGGGCAGCACCTATCAATCCAACCGTGCTAGGACAAAATAATCAATACGTTTTTGCCCTGCCGGCCAGATATAACTTTGCCTTTCTCGAAGGGTATGAAGAAGTAGAAACCATTCTACAAAACAACCCCTTACAAACAAAATGAAGCGCGAGGCCCAGGGGATCCAGAGGGACGGTTCTTCTGGTGCCTTTTTTTGCGCCAAGAGAACTGTCCCCCCTGTTTCACTGTTTACTGAAGGGCGAGCGCAATATATAGGCTAATCCCATATTTCATGACGCGTTCGTCTGGCAAAAATTTTTCATTATGCAGCTTATAAGCGCCTCCTTGATCGTCTTGGACGCCTAAGAAGATAAAGGCGCCGGGTACTTGTTCTAAATAAAATGAAAAATCTTCGCTGGCCATGCTAGGGTTTTCTAATTGCACAATGGCACGTTCTCCAAACAGCTTTTCAGCTAACTGGCTTGCATGATTGACTTGTTCTTTGGCGTTATTTGTGACAGGGTATCCAAATTGATAGTGAATATCCGCCTCTAACCGTAATGCGGCCCCCATACCATCTATGATTCTTGTAAAATCCTTTGCTACCCGCTGACGGGTTTCATCTTTTATTGTCCGAATTGTCCCTTTAAAAGTGGCTTTTTCGGGTATGATATTAAACCCGCTGCCAGCCGTAAGTGTTCCAATTGTCAGTACGACCGAATCCACGGGATCGGTTTCACGGCTGATAATTGATTGCAGGCCGGTAATGATATGAGAGCCCCCAACAATGGCGTCAACTCCCTGGTGTGGAGCGGCTCCGTGGCCGGATTTTCCCTTTAACGTCACTTCAAACGAATCCATACTGGCCATTAACGGGCCGCTCTTGAATCCAATTTGCCCAAGCGGCAAATCTGGCCAAACATGGAATCCATAGATAGCATCCACTTCAGGATTCTTTAGAACATCATCTTGTACCATGTGTTTTCCACCGGCCAGCATTTCTTCTGCTGGTTGAAAAATAAACTTGATGGTGCCTGGGATTTGCTCTTTTATTTGTGACAGTGCTTTTGCCGCTCCCAGGAGCATAGCCGTGTGAATGTCATGTCCACAAGCGTGCATGACATTTTGTTTTTTGGAAGAAAAGGCTGCGCCTGTTTCTTCTTGAATGGGCAGTGCATCCATATCGGCGCGGAAGGCAATCACGGGGCCCTGTTTTTGTCCATGAAGAATGCCGACTACACCGGTTTTGGCCACACCAGTTATCACATCTAATCCGAGGTCAGTGAGATATTTTTCAATAACAGAAGAGGTATGGTATTCCTCAAATCCGAGCTCAGGATTTTCATGGAAGAGTCTTCTTAGTTTTACTACGTCTTCGTATACGCTTAACGTCAGGCTATGAATCATGTCAGGGGTAAAAGGGGTAGTTAACGGCAAAGCGGGTGATCCTCCTTTTATATAAAAATAGTATGGTCGGTGCTAATAGGTTAAATTTTACCAGACTTATCTGAAATTTGTAATAACAAGTGAAGCAAACACCTATTGTTGACAAAAACCTTTCTAACTACTAAAATAGGACATTATTTAGAAATAGTTAAGGCTATTTAAAAACTTAATACTTAGCAGGCTATGATTGCTATGGATCACACTATAGCAGGAGCAGCTTCTGGAGAGACCGCGGGAGTCCGCGGCGCCGAAGGGTTCACAATCTCAGGCAAAAGGACAGAAGAGTACTGAATATATATTTGTTATACTGGTAAAGCTTGCATAACAAATTGTATTTGCTATTCTTGTGACCGAAGAGATTGGTAGTGGACCAATCTCTTTTTTTATTGCATTTTATCAAATCGTAAGGGGGAGAAAGAAATGGCAAGACAAGAATTAAAGCGGGATTTAGCCAATCGGCATGTTCAACTAATTGCCATTGGCGGTACGATTGGGACCGGGTTATTCTTAGGATCTGGTAAGGCGATCCAATTGGCAGGCCCATCGATCATTTTTGCTTATTTAATTGTAGGTATCGCTGTTTTCTTTGTGATGAGGGCACTTGGTGAAATGCTGTTGGCTAAAGCAGGGTACCAATCGTTTACCGACATTGCTGGTGATTATCTTGGGCCATGGGCTGCATTTGTCACAGGATGGACCTATTGGTTTTGTTGGATCATGACCGCCATGGCCGATATTATCGCAGTTGGAGTGTATGTACGGTATTGGTTTGATATTCCACAATGGGTACCTGCCATCGTCTGTTTGGTCATCTTGTTAGGTCTAAACTTATTAACGGTAAAGCTTTTTGGAGAATTGGAGTTTTGGTTTGCTTTAATAAAAGTCATTACCATCCTTGCCCTAATTGCTATTGGAGTTATTCTATTGATTATCGGTTTCAAGACGGATGCGGGAACGGTATCGGTTCACAATCTTTGGGAACACGGCGGGCTTTTTCCAAACGGAGTTTCCGGTTTCTTGCTTTCATTCCAGATGGTTGTATTTGCCTTTGTCGGTGTGGAACTGGTAGGTGTATCGGCAGCGGAAACGGCTAATCCGCAAAAAAACATCCCGTCGGCGATTAATAAAATTCCATTGAGGATCCTGTTTTTCTATGTGGGGGCACTTTTCATTTTATTGTGTATTAACCCATGGACGGAATTAAATGCAGCAGAAAGTCCGTTTGTTAAAACGTTTCGTTTAGTTGGTATTCCGATTGCCGCAGGAATCATTAATTTTGTCGTGTTAACTTCCGCGGCTTCTGCTTGTAACAGCGGCATGTTTTCAACCAGCCGGATTCTTTATAATTTAAGCAGCAATGGCCAGGCGCCATCCATTTTTGCAAAACTGAATAAAAATCATGTGCCAAGTACTTCGTTATGGGTATCCACGCTTGTCTTATCCGGGGGAGCCCTTTTGAGCAAACTGATTCCGGAACAAGCCTTTGGAATCGTAACAACGATAAGCGCCATCTGTTTTATTTGGGTTTGGGGAATCATTTTAGTTAGTCATGTAAACTATCAGAAAACCCGTCCCCACTTGCACGCAAAATCCAAATTTAAAGCACCACTGACCCCATTTATAAACTATGTGGTCCTAACGTTATTTGCCCTCATTCTCATCATAATGCTATTCGCCGAAGAAACCCGGCCAGCTCTCTTGTTGACGCCACTATGGTTTATTGGATTATTTGCCATATATGGAGCACGGCGAAGGTGAAGCGGGGGGCCATGGGGCCATCGGGACGGTTCTCCTGGTGCTTCTTTGCCCCAAGAGAACCGTCCCTGTGGTCCCTCTGTGGTACCTGTGTTTCATAAAGCTCGAAATTTACATGTGTTTCTCGGTTTTTTTCATTCAATATCACGATTCAACCTGATATTATTCAATTATTAGGATGGGAATGGTGCCTTACATATGCAAATCAGTGGTGAAGGGTGGTTCGAGAGTATTTATGAGCAGAAATTTTTATGGGGCTCCGTTCGATATGGAGGAGATCGTGGTTCCGAGTTTCCCGGACAGAGCTTTTTATGTAGAAGACTTTTTAGAAAACGGCCATGATGGACATTTGGACAATCGAGTTATACAACGGGCTATAGAAGCTTGTTCCGAGTCTGGAGGCGGTACTGTCATTGTGCCACAAGGAGAATGGCACTCGGGACCAATCCATTTAAAAAGCAACATCCATTTGCAATTCGAAAAGGGCGCAGTTGTTGAGTTTAGCGACAAGTTTGCCGATTATCTTCCTGTGGTTTTTACCAGATGGGAAGGAATGGAGTGCTACAATTATTCTCCTCTCCTATATGCCCGCGATTGTGAAAATATCGCCATCACGGGAGAAGGTACACTGATTGGGAATGGGGAAGCATGGTGGCATTGGAAAAAGCTTCAGCAAGAAGCGGCAGACAGGCTGTGTTATGCCGAGAGCAGGGGCATACCCGTTCAGGATCGGATATTCGGGACGGAGGAAGATGCGTTACGACCTTCATTTATCCAACCGATAAACTGTAAAAATGTATTGATTGAAGGACTTTCCCTCCGAAATGGCCCGCAGTGGACGCTCCATCCAGTATATTGCGAAAACATCATCATTCGCAAAGTGAACATTATTAGCTGCGGACCCAATACGGACGGCCTGAATCCAGACTCTTGTAAAAATGTGCTGATAGAGAATTGTTACTTTGAAACAGGGGATGATTGCATTGCTATCAACTCCGGCATGAATGAGGATGGATGGCGGGTTAATAAACCTTGTGAAAATATTGTGATTCGGAATTGTGTGATGAAGGAAGGCCATGGCGCACTGGTAATCGGAAGCGGCATGTCAGGGGGAGTCAGGAATGTATACGCCCATGACTGTAAAATCGGCGGGGGAGACCAGGGACTCCGTCTTAAGTCCATGCGGGGCAGGGGTGGATTCGTTAAAAATATCCGGTTTGAAAATATCGAAATTAATGATGTAAGGAAAGAGGCAGTGCAAGTAAATATGTTCTATGGTTATAGCACAGTTATTCCGAAAACCAACACACCACCCGATTTCGATCAGATCACCATCAAAAATATCACGGGGCAAGGTGCAAAAGTCGCTGTAGAAATCAAAGGGCTGCCGGAACACCCATTAAAAGAAATCAGCCTGGAAAACGTTTATTTAAGTGCCGAAACGGCCATCATTTGCAGTGACGTCGAAACCATTAGCATGAAAGAAGTCAGTCTACTGGCGACCGGCAGTCGAAGTCCAGAGTTTACAAATGTCACAGAATTAAAGATAAAGGACTTTTCTATCAAGTATACAGGGAGCCCCGCAAAAATCGAACAAGAGGGGACAGTGAGCCACTAACCACTTACCCCTTGATGAGTGACGTTAACAAATTTCTAAAGCCGATTCCTTACTAGGTAATCGGCTTTTTTAATTCTTGTAAAAAGAAGGACTCTCAGCCATCAGCTTGAGAGTCCTATTAATCTATAAAGATATAGGGTTATGTTGTTTCAACAGCAAGGATAAAAAGGCCAATACCATTCCTTGTCCCCAGCCCTGAACTCGTATATATGGAACCCCTTTGTAGCCATCTGCGTCATCCATTACAGCCGTTCCCGCAGATACATTCATGACAGAACCGTCCTCCTTGATTTGGTTCAGAATCCCTGCAATCGATTTTTGAAGATATTTATTATATAATTTCCCCTTTGATAGCAAGGCTGCAGCGATTCCAGCGGACCCTGAAGTCTCCAGGTAGGAGTCAGGATCTGTTAAAATGGTGTGCCAAAGCCCCGTTTCCGATTGCAAACGGACCAACGCACTCAACTGGTCACGGAGGGAATCAGCAATCAACATATAAGAAGGATGCTGTACCTTGACCAGTTCCAGAGCTCTTGCCATCGTGTAGGCTGCCCAGCTATTGCCCCTAGCCCAAAAAATGCCCGACATATGGTTTTCAGCGATATTGTCCCAGCCATGATAGTATAAATTTGTCATTTCGTCCTGGAGGAATTGTTCATGTCCGTGATATTGCTTTAAACCAAATTCAAAGTAATCCTTTCGATCCAGCAGGTGGCCGATTCGTAAAAGGAAGTATCCGGCCATAAACATGGTATCCACCCAGGCCTGCTGAGGAAATACGTCTCTGCCTCCGTTAACCGTATGCTGGAGGATTCCATCTGCGAACCGTTCAGCATCATTCAATAAGAAATTGGCCATTTGAATCGCAGATTCCAAATACCTTTGCTCGTTGGTTGTAAGATATAGAGTCAGAAGCGTATGGCCAATAGCGGATGCATTTACTGATAACGGCGGCAGGCCGTCTTCCAATTGTTCATCTACCCAATTCTTGAGATAGTGCAGGTATTTCTGTTCTCCAGTTGCTTCATATGCTTCGGCAATGCCGAAAAAGGCTACTCCTCCGGGCCAATCCCAGCCATAGTCCATTTTCATGGTTTTCTCTACTACTCTGTCGATTTTCTCTTTTACTTCTTGTTCATCAAAAACTAGATTAGCCATTGTCACTCTCCCTATTAGTCTGACTTTAGGAAACTGATGATCATTTCCAACCTTTCACGAAGGAATAACGTTTCTCTTAGTGAATTTTGAGTTTGTACGGGTTACCTTTTAATTCGCCCGTTAGTGCCTCAACATCCTGACGTTGGAACAGGAAAAAAATAATGAAACCAGGAATTAAATGGATGATAGCTGACCCCAATTAGCGATCAGCTATCGAAATGAAACTTACTTTTTGTTTTTAGCCAAAATGCTTTCGGCTTGCTGCCTAAATTGTTTTGCAGCATCTGCCACTTTAATATTTCCATAAGCCATTTGTTCATCAAGAGCGTCCAATGTTTCAATGATTTCTCCGGCACCCACCGGGTCTGGACCATCAAATGATGAACTGTTTTTCTCGGCCCACTCCACATAATCAAATACTTGCACTTGGGCTGGCGAAAGCAGCGGCTTTAATGCATCTTTAACAACAGAGGAACCAGGCACACCACGGTCACCAAGATTTAACTTGTTTGCTTCAATATCATTGATTATGAAATCGATAAACTTAGCTGCTTCTGCTTTGTTTTTTGAATTATTTCCAACGGACCAGAACATCGCTGGTTTTAAATATAAACCTTTTTCGCTATTAGGTCCTGGCATTGGAGCAATTTTCAATTCTCTATTTGCCACTTGCTGCAATCCTACAAACTGGTTAGACCATTGCCAGCTGCCGACTCCTTTTTGGGTAACGACTGTAGAATCTTCGAGACCCTTAAGTTGTGCTAAATAATCCGGTGTGGGAGAGGCTTTTATCTTTACTGCTTCGACCCTCATATTAAAGAACTCTTCGAACAGTTTGTCATCGGTATATCCTAGTTTTGTACCATCTTTACTGTATAATGATTTACCTTTTGTTCTTAAATAATAGTTGAAAAATACATCGGCTTTCATTCGGTTATCCATGAAGTAACCTGCTTTTGCTACTTTTGCTTGTATGTCTTTATAATCATCCCAAGTCCAATTTTCCGGGATTGATTCTATACCCGCCTTTTTAAGGGTGGCTGGGTCATAGTGGAAACCAACTACGTTAACACCTGTATTGATTCCATAAAGTTTATCGCCGATTTTTCCGCCATCTATTACATTTTTACTTATATCCTTTGTGTTGATTTCTTTGCCGACATAGGGTGTTAAATCAGCAATCTGGCCATTTTGGGAATACTGGGAGAAATAAGATAAGTCCATTTGGATAATATCCGGCAGCTCATTGGCTGCCGCTTGTGGTGCTAGCTTCTTCCAGTAGTCATCCCATGCCGCATATTCTGCTTCAATTTTCACATTCGGATGTTGCTTTTGGTACATGTCGATGATTTTCAGTGTATAGTCATGACGCGGCTGTGATCCCCACCAAGCGATGCGGAGAGTAACGGGTCCATCTTCCTTTTTCCCATCTTTTGATTTCGACTCTTCCCCACTGGATGAACTGCTGCTGTTACATGCTGCCAATGAGAAGGTGAGCAGAAAGGTAAAAAATAGTGCCATGAACTTCTTCATTTAATTTCCCCCTTTTAGTTTGTGATTGGATTTACCATAATCATTGAATGGTAATTTTTAAATTAAGTTTCGTCGTTCCAAGACCGATAGATCCGTCGTACTTCTCGAAACGATTGCTTAGGCTTGCGATACTCGTTGACCAAGCCTTTGTTGTTAAAACTCCGCGCACGGTCTCGGAAAAATCCCCCGTTGCTTTTCAAGTCCCCCCGGGTATCTGCGAACTGCCAAACAAAGGTGCCGCCAATCTTTGGATCATGCCGAAAAATAGCCAGCGCCTCGGAAATGATTTCCGCCTGATAATCCTCGCTGAACAATCTTGACTCCCAACCGACATCTCCAAAAATGCCTGCGCCGCCGAACTCAGTCATGAGCACCGGCTTATCACCAGCTCCCATCTGTTCAGCCCGCTCATGGAACTGCTGTAGCATATCCTTGAAGCCATTCACTTCACCTTCATACCAGCCATAGTATTTGTTGATGCCGATGACATCGAAAAGGGGAAGTAGAATGTCCTCCAGCGGATGCATTGTCGCGTAGGTAATCAGCCTGGAGGTATCTAGTTCCTTCACCAATGTAGTCAAACGTTTTGTCATCTCGTAGGCTTCCTGTGTCCGTGAGTCAATTTCATTATGGACCGACCAGAATAGGACGGATGGGTGGTGATAGTGCAGGCCAACCATCTCCTTAATCATCGTAAGCGCTCGCTCTTGGAACAATGGTTCACTGACCGTTTCATTTGGCAGGAACGCACCCCACATCGGGATTTCACTCCAGAAAATCATGCCGTGCTCGTCCAGCAGATCCAGCCAATACGGACTTTGAGGGTAATGGGAACCGCGTACCGCATTGCAGCCCAGTTCGCGAATGATATCAAGGTCCTTGTGCATCAGTTTCGCTGGGAAGGCGAAACCCCAATCGGGGTGTTCCTCATGTCGGTTTACGCCCTTCAGATAGACCGGCGAACCGTTGATGAGGATCCGGTGGTCTCTTGTCTCTATTTTTCTAAAACCGATACGATCCATTTTGTCGTCAAAATCAGTACGGGCCTGGATTGTATACAGCTCCGGCTGGCCGACGTTCCACAGCCGAACATCGGTCCAGCGCAGCTTCACCAAACAGTTGACGGTTTGACCGGCATCCACCTGCACCTGTTCCGAATGAATTTCCCGGCCTCCCTCGACGAGTGTCAAGGCTGTCGTCAGCTCTGTTTTTGCCAATGAGCTGATCCGTACCTGGATAGCGACGACGGCATCACATCCATTCAGCTCATAATCGATCTTGAGTTGTTCGATGTACAGATCCGGTAAACGTTGCAGCTCGACTGGGCGAATGATGCCGCCGTAGTGAAACCAGTCGACATGCTTTGTCGGAATCGTCAGGCGATCCAGTGTACTGTCTGTACGAACAACAAGCTCATGATCTCCTGCGGATAAGGTAGGAATGACGAATTCAAAAGGTGTGTAGCCGCCGTAGTGATAACCGAGATGCTGTCCGTCCAGATACACATCGGAATGACCCAACACCGCATGAAAAATCAGTCTGACATGCTGGGCCTCCTCCATCCGTATGGTTTTCCTGTACCAGGCGACGCCTTCGTAGTCGAACAGGTTTAGCTCATTATTCCAGCAGGATGGAACATACATGGAGTGTGAAGCATGTGGAAAACGCTCAAACCATTTTTCCTCAACACCTACATTACTTGGGTCTTTCAGAAAATCCCACGGTCCGTCCAGTAGCTCAGTTGTGCGAATGTGATGCTCTCGAAACGTTCTTAACAAGGTGATTCCCCCTCAAATGACAAGTTCTTCATAGCCATCTTTCTGATGGTCTGATAATATGGATACTATCATGTTATATATGGGTTCTGAATGGAAAAAAACGAGGACCACTTGTAAAATTCGAGCTTTATTCAACCGAATGAGTAGGGGAGATATTTATTTTGGAAGCGTTTAGATACGATTTGAATCATCTCGTTTTGCATATTCACTTTGTTCTCGATAAAGTGACCTATCCGGGGTGGGAAGATATTCGTAATCTGGTGAATGTGCATAGCTTGTACTGGATCCATGAGGGTGAGGGGACGTTCATGACAAATACCGAGCACAAGGTTCAAGCCGGAATGCTGGCCTACCTAAGACCCGGACTCGAGATGTCCATGCGCTCGGAGCCGCATGCTCCACTTCGCATGACCATGGTGCTCTTCGATTGCGCAGAGATTGTTTACGATGCGGTATGGAAGGATGTTACGCCAATAGGAAAATTAAAGCTTCCCTTCCTAAGTCGGTACAGTTCCCCGAAGGCAGAGGAATTGGGAGAGCTATTTCAGGGTATCCATCAAAATTGGTTCCCGGGAGTGGCAGATGGCGCGGCTGTTTCCCAAGGTCAACTACAGATCCTGCTGCACAAGCTTCACCAAATTGAGCAACCGGATTGGAGCCTGACGGAATCGGGTGCCTTGGCTGCCTTCGAGCAAATAAAAAAGCATCTGGAGAACGGATTCCAGGAAAACTTGAAAATCGAACAGTTAGCCGAGGAATACAGCATATCCGCTTCCTATCTACGAAAGTTGTTCCTCAAGTACACAGGGGTGGGGCCGAAAGAATACCTGATCAACCTACGTAATGAGCAAGCCTGCCGTTATCTAACATTTACCGAATTCCCCATAAAAGAAATCGCCAAGCTATGCGGATACTATGAAGAATACCACTTCAGCAAGATGTTTAAACAGCTAAATGGCATCGCGCCTAGCACTTACCGAAACAGGAAGAGGAGCGGGGGTGAAGCAGGGGGACGGTTCTCCCGCTTCATTGGTGAAACTTGACGCCCTTAGAGTTTATTTGCAGATTGATAGGTCCTTAAAATTGGCTATAATGAAGCTATCTGAAGGGAGTGCTGGACAATGAATTTTGAGACGGTTATGCAGGAACTGGAGGCGCTTGGCAAGGAACGAACGAAAAAGATTTACATAAGCAATGGAGCTCACGAGCCGCTCTTTGGTGTGGCGACAGGTGCGATGAAGCCGTTGGCCAAGAAAATCAAGAAAGACCAGCCTTTAGCCGAGCAGCTTTATGCCACAGGAAACTACGACGCTATGTATTTTGCCGGCGTCATTGCTGATCCCAAGTCGATGAAAGAAGCAGATTTTGAGCGTTGGATTGATGGGGCCTATTTTTATATGCTGTCCGATTATGTGGTGGCGGTGACCCTGGCGGAAACCGATATTGCGCAGACCGTTGCTGATAAGTGGATTGCCAGCGGGGAAGAGCTCAGAATGTCGGCAGGATGGAGCTGTTATTGCTGGCTTTTGGGGAATCGAAAGGATAGCGAATTTGACGAACATAAGCTTGCTAACATGCTGGACCAGGTGAAAAATATGATCCATGATGCGCCTGACCGGACCAAATCGGCCATGAATAATTTTATCTATACCGTCGGGGTCTCTTATTCTCCACTCCATGATCGTGCGGTTGATACTGCAAAGGCGGTAGGACCAGTTGAAATGAAGCGGGAAGGGAAAAAGAGCAGTATCCTGAATGCTTCCGTCAATATACAAAAGGAAGTAGACAAGGGAAGGATTGGTTTCAAACGCAAATATGTCAGGTGCTAAATAAAAAACTTACATTTATAGTCCAATTCGCTAATGAATTGGACTTTTCCTTTAGCATACTACTAATCAGAAGATGGACAATGGCCATCATTCGGTTGCTAGAGTATTGTGGGTTTAGTTAAAATTAGAACAAGATATAGATTTGGAGAATGGTGATTAACATGAGAAAAGTAATTCTATTGGTTTTATTTTGGTGTATGATTATTGTTTCCGTTACAGCGCAGATTTCAGACAGATTCATTTATTGGTTAAATCCAGATGCCATTTCTCTTATTGATGAAAGAATGACATATACATTTGTTCCTATGTTAGTTAATTACTTTGTTTTATTTTTATTATGGAAAACAAAAATCCAAAAGCCCTTGATCTGCTTCTCCCTCTTACTCAATACAGTTCTCTTTCTATATTATATTTACTATCAATTCGGGGATATGGGTCTTGGAAAGTTTAGATAAATAATAATAAACACTTGAAAAAGCCAAGCATTTTTATATGCAAAATCAATTAAGATGCTTTTTTTCTTTGCCAAAACAACAATAATATCAAATGAAGCGTTAATAATTTATTGTAAAACGATAAATACCTTGTTATAATCGATTTAAAATAAAAAAACGAGGTGCTTTTAATGAAACGAGGTTCAACGTTGTTTCTAAAGATAGCCGTTTTTATAATCGGAACTCCAGTTCTGGCTTTTTGTATTTTTATGGTGCCGGTCATCGCTAAACATCTAGCAAAAGGCATTTCTGGATGGGATTATGCGGTTCTTGGCATTTTAATCATTGTGTATATAACGGCAATCCCCTTTTACATGGCATTGTATCAGGCCTTTAAACTGTTAAGCTATATTGACAAGAACGAAGCGTTCTCGGAATTGTCTGTCCTATCCTTAAAAAAAATCAAAAACTGTGCCATCACCATTTGCGGCCTGTATATAATTGGATTGCCGCTGTTCTATATTTTTGCAGAGTTAGATGACGCCCCAGGAGTCGTGGTCGTCGGAATGGTGCTTGTTTTTGCTCCATTGGTCATCGCAGTCTTTGCTGCTGTTCTCCAAAGACTTTTACAAGAAGCGATAGATATCAAATCTGAAAATGATTTAACAGTCTGAGGTGAATAATATGGCGATTATCATTAATATTGATGTGATGCTGGCAAAACGGAAAATGAGTGTAACCGAGCTCTCGGAGAGGGTTGGAATCACAATGGCCAATCTATCCATTTTAAAAAACGGCAAAGCTAAAGCGATTCGACTAACTACCTTAGAGGCAATCTGTAAGGCATTAGACTGTCAGCCTGGAGATCTTTTAGAATACAGACCTGATGAATGATACCAAGGGGACGGTTCTAGTGGATATTATGGGGGCAATGGAGAAATGCCGGTAAACCAGGTAAAACGGTTGATAACAAATGAAAAATCGCCGTTAAATTGGTCAAAAGTGCCGATAAAATTGTGAACTTCGCCGGTAAATTGGTCAAAAGTGCCGGTAAAGGAGCTGGTCCCTTTTTAAAGAACGAGTTTCACACTAGGGGACTCCTTAACGAACGCATAATCCTAAAAAAACAGCACCCATTGCGTCAATGAGTGCTGCCACCTTTTATGCCACTTCTTTTTCAGAGATCCATGGGGGAATTCTGGTGGCTATTAGGCGATCAAAAGGGGATGTGCCGGTAAACCGGGGGAATCGGTTGGTAACAGATGAAAAATTGCCGGTAAACCCCAAAAAAGTGCCGGTAAAATTGTGAACTTTGCCGGTAAATGGTTCGAAAGTGCCGGTAAAGGAGCTGGTCCCTTTTTAAAGAACGAAGGCTGCTTGCCTAAAAACTCCTTAACGAACGCATCATACAAAAAAACAGCACCCATTGCGTCAATGAGTGCTGCCACTTGTTAAGCCACTTCTTTTTCAGAAATCTGTACCAACTTTTGCTGAGGAATCTTCCATAACGTAATCCATTTGATGATCGAAGTCACCATGATCACGACTCCAAGAACCAGCATGATGATGGAAAGAACTCCATTTAATACGTTGAAGCCAGGATTCGCTGCATTTAAGTAAACATTCTTGACCATCCAATAACCTGCTACCATAACAGTTACAAACAGGTAAGCCAATGGAATCAAACAAGTCAGCATGTACCAGCGTTTTTCAGAAATCTTCAGCACTACCGTTGCACCGATAATCAGCCCGATCGTTGCCATCAACTGGTTGGATACACCGAACAGCGCCCATACCGAACTGATGTCGCCTGAGAACAGGAGATAACCCCAGATCAAGCAGGCCAGTACACTGGCAATAATATTTGCTCCTAAAGAATCCGTCCGTTTTAATGGTTTAATAAAGTCGCCCAAGAAATCCTGAATCAGATAGCGGGCTACCCGAGTTCCTGAGTCTATTGCCGTTAAAATAAACACCGCTTCAAATAGAATGACAAACTGATAGAAATACGCAGCGATTTTTGCAAAAATCGGAATCCCTTTGAAGATATATGTCATCCCGACTGCTAAGGTAACTGCTCCGCCTGTTCGTCCCTCAAGGTCCATCCCGACCTCTTTTTCTAAATCATTTAAATGAACCGTTTCCATTCCAAGTGTGGCAAATTTCTCTGGTGAAGAATTGATAGCAAAATAATCGCCCGGCTGTAAGGAAATAGCGGCAATTAATGCCATGATCGCTACTAAACATTCCACCAGCATCGCCCCAAAGGCTACACCTTTTACATCGCTCCAGCGGTTAATCATTTTTGGTGTCGTACCCGATCCAACAAAGGCATGGAAGCCGGAAATCGCTCCGCAGGCAATCGTAATTGAGATAAACGGCCAAACCGGACCTGCAACCACTGGACCGCCGCCGTTGATAAACTTAGTGAAGGCAGGGAACTGAACGTCTGGATTCACAATGAATACCCCAACGATTAGTGCGGCAAATACGCCAATTTTCATAAAGGTACTTAAATAATCGCGCGGTGCGAGCAATAACCAAACAGGTAAGGCCGCCGCAAAGAACGCATAAATCGGTAAAATAAGTGCTAATGTACTTTTATCAAGTGTTAATAAATCGCCAAGCCATGTACCTTGAATGTTTGGTCCCAACACGATCGCTGCCATAATTAAGGCAAAACCTACAATCGTAGCCCATTTAAGGTTTCCAGTTTTCTTATGGTACAATCCAACCCCCATTGCAATTGGAATCGTGATTCCAACCGCGAATGTTCCCCATGGGTTGCGTTCAAGTGCACCGAGTACAACCAATGACAATCCGGCCATCGTAATCGTGATGATAAATAACATCGCTAAGCCTGTACAAAAACCTGCTACAGGACCGAGTTCTTCTTTGGCCACTTCGGATAACGATTTGCCATCTCGACGCATCGATGCGTAAAGAACCACCGTATCGTGAACCGCTCCGCCAATCACGGCACCGACCAGCAGCCAAACCAATCCTGGCAAGTAACCGAATTGTGCGGCTAAAATCGGACCGACCAGCGGGCCTGCAGCTGCTATCGCTGCAAAATGGTGGCCAAATACCACCCATTTATTCGTAGGGACATAATCCCGTCCATCCTCAAATTTTTGGGCAGGTGTTGGTTTTGAATCATTTAGTTTTAAAACTTTTGCTGCCATAAACGTACCGTATAATCGATAAACAATTAACAGGATACAAATCGACCCAATGACAATTGTAATCGCATTCATTTTTATCAATACCCCTTTCCACCTTTGTTTCTGAAACCATTTTACAAAATGAAAGCGCATTTTTTAGGTTTTCAGGATAAAATGCAAAAATGGAAGGGTGAATTGCAAAAATCGACAAATGAAATGCAAAAAGTTAGAAACCTAGAAGCTGTTTCAGTTCCTTTACATAGGTCCGGCTGACAGGAACCTTGGAGCCGTCCTTCATGAGTAAATTATAGGTAGAATTAAACCATGGTTCGATTTCATTAATATAATCCAGGTTAACGATATAGCTGCGGTGGACACGGAAAAATTTAGGACTTGGAAGTTTTTTCTCCAAAACCACCAGTGCATCCGTTACTTTATAGGTTTGGTCCATCGTGACGATGTTGCACTTACCCTCGCTGGTTTCTAAATAGACAATTTCGGCAATCGTTAGTAAAATAATTCGCTCATCCACCATGACGGGCATTTTTCCATTCCTGTTTGGAGGCACGGAGGCTTGGAGGGGAGTCTGCTTGCTTGCAAGTTTTTGCATACTCTTGATTTTCTCCAGCGTTTTCTGTATCCGCTCCTCATCAAAAGGTTTCAATATATAATCAACGGCATTTAGTTCGAATGCCTGTAAAGCATACTCATCATAAGCTGTCGCAAAGACGATGGCTGGTGCGGGCTCGAGGGTTTCTAGTTGTCTTGCTAAAGTTAACCCATTCTCTTCAGCTAGTTCAATATCCAAGAAAACGAGGTCCGGTTTCAGTACCTTGACTGCCGCAACCGCATCCTCAATACAATCGCTCTCTCCTAAAATGTCCACTTGCCCGGTCCGGCTCAGCAGATATTTCAGCTCATCTCGTGCTAAGGGTTCATCATCTACTATATAGGCTTTCAACATGTTGCTCCAAACCTCCTTTACTGTCATACGGTATCGAAATGGTAATCGTGGTGCCTTGGTCGACTTTACTTTGGATCCTTAAATGGGCTTGACCATTATAAATTCCTTTTAGGCGTTCGGTAATATTAAAAATGGCTGTGCCACTCCCTTTTTTAGAATCCAACACCTGCTTGCCAAGCAACCCCAGCTTTTCTTCCGGTATTCCTTTTCCATCATCAGCTACGATAATTTGCAACTGCTCATCTTTTGAAAAAATTGTGATTGTAATCGTTCCCTTTGTTTTACTACCAGGGAAACCATAATGGATGGCATTTTCCACTAATGGCTGCAAGGTAAACGGAGGAATCATGACCTTTTCAATGCCAGGTTCTATTTGAAAATCAATCGTGAATTTATTTGGAAACCGCGTTTGCACCAATGAAAGATAGGCCTTCACATTGGCTATTTCTTTTTCCAATGGAATGAGCATTTGCCTGGCTCCTTGAAGGTTCCCGCGAAAAAATGAACTTAACTCGAGTAATAGTTTCCGTGCTTGATCGGCATCTGTCCGGCAGAGTGCGGATATGGTGTTCAGACTGTTAAATAAAAAGTGCGGATGAATCTGGGCATGTAGTGCTTTTATTTCTGCATCCTTTAATAGCTTTGTCTGTCTTTCTGCCTCCGCCAGCTCCAGCTGGGTTGAAAAAAGTTTGGCCAGTCCTTCAGCCAATTCCTGCTGGACTTTGTCGAGTTTATCTGGGTTCGTATAGTACATTTTTAAGATACCGTAGATTTTGTTCTGGACCTTTAACGGAAGGACAATCGCTGCTTGGAGTGGACAATCCGGCTCCATACAGGAAATTTCCTCTTTTGATTTAGCGATTGAAATCTGCCCGTTTTCCAATACCTTTCTTGTCAGGCCTGTCTCTGGCTTCGTCCTTGGCAGATGATGATCCGACCCGACACCGACATGGGCTAACACTTGATGGTCATCGGTGACAGCGACCGCATCTGCATCGGTCAGCCGCAGAATAATTTCTGCAATCTCTCTGCTAGATTCTAAGTTTAAGCCTTGGCGAAAGAAGGGAAGGGTTTGGTCGGCAATCAGGAAAGCCTGGTTCGTTTGCGTGGCCCGGGCCCGTTCCTCATCACGTTTTATGATTTGGATAATCAACATAAACAGCAAGGTGCCTAAACCGTTGCCGAATATCATGGGAAGGCTAATGAGTTGGACGAGTTCCCAAGCATCGGCAAACGGTTTTGCCGCCACAAGAATGATCGCCATTTGAACTGTTTCCATCATCATTCCGGTGATGACCGCAAAAAGGGATGAAATTGGTTTGCCCTGTTGCTTTCGCTTTTTCCCTAAATACCCGGCTGCGATTCCAGCTAGAATAGTAGACAGAGCACAGGACAGGGAGGTAAATCCCCCAAGGGTATAACGATGAATTCCTGCCAGAACCCCAGCGCCAATGCCGACCGCAGGTCCTCCAAGGAGTCCGCCAATCACAATCCCCATGACTCTCGTATTGGCTAGTGCGCTGTCATGGTTCATATCAGTCAGCCAATCCGGTCTTTCGATGGTCTGGTGCTGCACCTCAATTCCTGTATAGTTACTAATGACTCCAAATGAACCAAACAATACAATAAGCATGATTTTTTCTTTTGTGGTGTGATCATTTTGAATTACTTGGCGAAAGGAACGCATTTGTGCTAGCAAAAAAGCAACAATCACAATAATGCCTACTTTTTCGAGCATCAATGGTGCTAAATTGAACATATTCTCCCTCCTAGACTATCTCACCACGCTATATTTCGACAAAATCTCTTATCTTTATTATCAGGGTACCACGGGGACGGTTCTTGCGGCAACCGGACCATTAGAACCGTCCCTGTGGACCCCGAATGGCCGTCATTGCCGACGTGGTGATGGGCTGGCTGGAGCGGAAACTGTCACCAATTAAAAAAAGAAAAAGGCAGACGCAAATGAAGCAGGGGGACGGTTCTCGTGCATCAGTTTGAGTGGGGGAGGGGGATTGTTCTCGTGGCTTATAGAGCCATGAGAACGTCTCCTCCGCTCCTCCATTTATATTTAATTTTTCATGTCTCTTTTCTGTTGGATAAGCTGATACATATGATAATCTTAATTTATATATGAAAGGAGTGATTGATAATGGACAGGACTATTCCAGAGATCATGTTAAATGACGGAATGACAATTCCCGTCATCGGATTAGGTACATACAGACTAAAAGGAAATGAAGGAGTAGGTTCGATCCTCAGTGCGATTGATTTAGGATATCGCCTGATTGATTCTGCTTACAACTATGAAAATGAAGGAACAGTGGGGGAAGCCGTAAGACGCAGCTCCATTTCAAGAGACCAATTGGTGATTACTTCGAAACTGCCTGGCCGCTATCAAGAATATGACAAAGCGGTTACCGCGATCCAAGAATCCTTATATCGTGCCAATCTTGATTATTATGATCTCTATCTGATTCATTGGCCGAACCCGAAACAAGATCATTATGTAGAAGCCTGGCAAGCCTTAATCGATGCGAAAAAATGGGGACTAATCCGCTCCATTGGTGTTTGTAACTTTCTGCCAGAGCACATGGAACGTCTCAAAAAGGAAACGGGCGTGTTGCCAAGTATCAATCAGATTGAATTGCATCCATTTTTCAATCAGGCAGAGCAAAGAACGTGGCATGCTGAGAATGGCGTGATGACTGAATCCTGGAGTCCGCTTGCCAAGGCAAGAGACATTTTGAAAAACGAAACACTCCAAGCGATTGCGAGTCAGCATCAAAAGACGATTTCGCAAGTTATTTTGCGCTGGCATTACCAACTAGGGGCAATTTCAATTCCTAAATCTGCCACTCCTGAACGACAGCTAGAGAATATATCAATCTTTGATTTTGCCCTAAATGAAACAGAAATGAACCTGATTGGGGAATTAACTCGCCCGGATGGAAGAATCAGCAACCAAAATCCTGCTATTTATGAAGAATTTTAATTACAGTCACTCCTAAATTAAACACTCGAAAAAAGAGACCTGAAATACCATTAAGGTAATTTGAGGTCTCTTTTTATGTGGAGATTTGGTTCTGTCTGACAACGGAACCAGTAGAACCGTCCCCCTGGTCCCCCGTGGTCCCTAGTAAATGACGGTAATATTGTTTTCGTGGAGGAATTTGATCCAGTTGTCGCTGGGTTTGATGTTGGTGATTAGGTAATCTATTTTTTGAAATTCTAGAAAGCTGATAAAGGCGATGTTGTCGAATTTGGTATGGTCTGCTAGTAAGATGTTTTTGTTTGCTTGTTGGGCCATGAATTTCTTTAGTTCGGCGTCTGGCTCGTTTGAGTCCATGATTCCTTTTGTCTGGTCTAGGCCGTTGCAGCTGAGTATGGCGTAATCGGGATTATATTTTTTGGCCGTCTCTAACGAAATGGCGCCTACTAATGATAATGAATGCGGTACTAATTCTCCGCCGGTAGAGATAATCTTGTTCGTTGTATTGGATCTTTCATTTAGTATTTTCACAGAGTTTGTGATAACGGTTACATTTCTTTTGTCATTTAACAGTTTAACTAATTCAAAACAAGTAGAACTAGAATCTACAAATAGTGAGTCGTTATCGCTGATATACAGGCTAGCTTTTTGGGCTATCTCTTGTTTGATTTGAAGATTGATATCAATTCTTTGATTGAATGGCAAATCCAGATTAGTAGGCTGATTGATGACTGCCCCGCCATAAGTGCGAGTCAGTGCTCCTTCTCTTTCTAATTTTTCCAAATCTCTGCGGATGGTTTCCTCCGTTACATTAAACTGTTTTCTTAGATCGGATACGAGTACTTTTTTGTTTTTTTGTAAAATCGACGTGATGATTTGTCGTCGCTCAATCCCTAACAAATCAAGCCCCCCTTTTTGGCAAAAATAACTCCGTTACTGTTTATTACACATTATAACAAAAACCCAAATAATAATTTAGTATTTTTGGCTAATACAAACAAAAACAACATAAAAATAAGTAAAAATGTCCGAAATTCTACAATTTAGACACAAAACAACAAAAAGAAAGATTTATTATTGATTTAACCGTTTTCTTATTTTATTATTATGTTGTAAGATATTTGAAACACAGATAAACCATCAATGTTCAAACTATTATAAGATTTGTGAAAACTATTGCTTTAATCCGTAATGGTAGCTATTCATTCACACAAATCAACCTGATTTAACGAAAAGAGGTGCCAGCTAGAAATTACATCGATTGTAATTGATTTTAAAAAGATGTAAACGGTTTAACATTATAGGATCTGATCTACTAAACCATAAACCTATCAAAATAGGAGCAACGAAATGATTAGAAAAGCAAGCATTATGTATGTTAACAAAGACAGTTATCAGGAATACAAACGACGTCACGATGAAATTTGGCCGGAAATGGTAACCGAATTAAAAGCCCATGGTGCACACAATTACTCGATTTTCCTAGATCGAGATACCGGTATATTATTTGCTTATTTGGAAATAGAAAATGAAGAAAAGTGGGCACAAATGTCCCAAACCACCATTTGTCAAAAGTGGTGGGCCTACATGGAGCCATTAATGAAAACAAATCCAGACAATAGCCCTGTGACAGTTGACTTGAAAGAGGTTTTTTTTCTAGCGTAGTGCAAGCCTTTCCAGAAGGGGCCATGATGCAAGACTGTAATGATCCATTTGCAGGAGGTAGAGCGTATGATTCAAACTGAGCTTTTGATCAAAAGAGAAGAAGTTTTGAAGCAAATTGATGTGTTAATGGATAACCTGACACAAATCAAAGACGATTCCGGAGAATTCTTATTAAACTTCGATGGGCTCGTGGTAGATGATAAAAGCTGGCATGTGTGGAATTGGCCGCAGGGTGTTGCTTTATATGGAATCTACAAGTTTTGGAGATTAACCAAAAATGAAAGGGCTTTAAGGATCGTCCAAGATTGGTTTGACGCCAGGTTCAAAGAGGGCGTTCCACCTAAGAACGTCAATACCATGGCGCCGCTGTTAACACTAGCGTTTATGTATGAGGATACGAGAGACCAAAGATACGTGCCTTACCTGGAAACATGGGCAGAGTGGGTCATGTATGATATGCCTCGTACAAACGAAGACGGATTACAGCATATGACCTACGGCCCGGAAAACAAAAATCAGCTTTGGGATGACACACTGATGATGACGGTGCTGCCACTAGCTAAAATCGGCAAGCTCCTCAATCGCAAGGAATATATCGAAGAAGCCAAGAGGCAGTTTTTGATTCACATCAAATATCTAGCTGATCGAAAAACAGGTCTGTGGTTCCATGGCTGGACCTTTGAAGAAAATCATAATTATGCCGAAGCTCTTTGGGGCAGAGGAAACTGCTGGATTACCATCGCCATTCCAGAAATTATCGAAATATTAGAACTAGAAAAGGGAGATTTCTTAAGGGAGTTCCTTGTTGATACGTTACAGCGCCAGATTGAAGCGTTGGCCAAGCACCAGGATGAAAGCGGCTTATGGCATACGTTGATCAATGATCCAACCTCTTATCTGGAGGCTTCCTCCACTGCCGGTTTTGCTTACGGAATTTTAAAATCCATTCATAAACGATACATCAGTCAAGAGTATGAAGAGGTTGCCTATCAAGCAATTAAAGGCATTCTGAGTGAAATTGGTGAAGATGGAGCATTACAAAAGGTTTCCGTGGGGACTGGAATGGGGGATAGTTTGGATTTTTACAAAGAAATTCGAATCACCACCATGCCGTATGGACAATCACTTGCAATATTAGCTTTAGCAGAGTTTTTGAATTCCTTTATTTAAAAAGTTCTTGATAGTTTTTAACTTTTCAACTTTGGAGGAGAACAAAATGGTGAGAAAGCCAAAATTCATTAATTACTTGTCGTATGGGCTGGGGGACTTTTTAGGGGCAGGCGCATTCGCGTTAACAGCCGCATGGCTGCTGTTCTTTTTAACCACGTTTTGTGGACTTACCGCCGTTGAAGCGGGTTCTATTTTCGCCATTGCCAGGGTTGTCGATGCGATTGCAGCACCGACAATGGGTTATATTACCGATAACTTTCACAAAACCAAATTGGGCCGCAAGTTTGGAAGAAGGAAATTCTTTATTCTAGCCGCTATTCCGCTTGTGCTAGTTTATACGGCGATCTGGGTGTCTGGGTTTGGATACTGGTATTATCTATTAACCTATATTGCGTTTGAAATTGTGTATTCGATGATTTTGATTCCTTATGATACACTTGCCGCTGAAATGAGCAATGATTATAAAGTCCGTTCCAAATTTACCGGCGCCCGAATGTTTATTGCCCAGGCTTCCGCTGTATTCGCAGCTTATATTCCGGGGCGTCTTGTCCAAGCATTAGGAAAAGATGATCCGATGACCTTCTTGTACTCTGGTGCCATTTTCACTGTCATCATTATGGTGGTATTAGTATTGCTTTATAAAAATACTTGGGAACGTCCTTATGATGAAATCCCTAAAGAAGAAGTCATCAGCAACAGAACCTTTTTACAAAATGTCCAAAAGATTTATCTTGATTTGTTCTCCACTCTCCGGGTTAAAACCTTCCGTCATCATCTTGGCATGTATTTAGGCGGATATTTAAGCCAGGACGTATTCAACGCTGTATTTACGTACTTTGTCGTTTTTGCACTGATGCAAAGCGCCGTATTGGCTTCCAATTTGTTAACGATTATGTATATCCTGCAGATCGTTGGTGTAGGGATTGCTCTTACCATCACGCTTAAAATGAATCCTGCTCCGGCTTTCCGGACAGCTGTTTTATTCTTTATCGCTGGTATTGTTGGCTTCACGGTATTAAAAATGACTGGAACGCTCAATAACACAGCTTTAATATTTGTAATGATCGGCATTTGTGGTTTGGGCCGCGGCGGTTTGAACTATATTCCTTGGAACAACTACGCGTTTATTCCAGACGTTGACGAAGCCTTAACAGGTCAAAGACGCGAGGGTGTGTTTGCAGGGGTCATGAGTTTGATCCGCAAAGGAACCCAGGCGCTAGCTGTATTCTTGGTGAGTGTTGCTTTGCAGGAAGCAGGATTTGTATCCGGACAGAGCTCCCAGCCAGATTCCGCCATCACGATGATTGTTTCGATTCTTTTGTTTGGTACCCTGTTCTTCTTAGTAGCAGGCTTAATCGTTTCCTACCGTTACAAATTAACCAAAGAAAACCATGTTGTACTATTAAATGAGATTCAACGTTTGAAAAATGGCGGCTCTAAAGCCAAAGCCACTCTAGAAGCCCGTCAAGTATTCGAACAACTAACCGGTTGGGACTACGAAAAAACCTGGGGCAACAACACAGTCGGCTACGAAAACTACATCAAATTCAAACAAAAACAAAACGACGAAAGAAAACCAAAAGCCATTTAATAAGCGAGCGGATGAAGCAGGGGGACGGTTCTCCTGCTTCATTTTTTTGCAGCACGAGAACCGTCCCCCTGCATCAATGTATTAAAGCGGCTCTTAGGTCTGTAACGCCGTGCTCTAAGTAGGCTTTTAAACAGGATAGTACATATACCCAGCCTTCTTTTTGGTCAAGTAATATATTGATTAATTCAGGGTCTTCTTCATTAAAACCAGCTTCAGTCGCTTGAATAATGGTACTGTTGTGATCTGATTCTGTTAGTGTAATGGTCATAATCGTTTCGCCCCAGGAAAAGACAATCTTCTTGTTTTGCGTTACCTCTTCTACCTTAATGATCACTTCTGCTCCGTATTCATCATATTTCAATGTAACCATTTTGCCTGGTTCCCATCTTTCGGAACTAGATGAAAACCAAAAGTTCCCGATTTTTTTCGGATCCACTATGGCCTCAAACACTTCGTTGGCTGGCTTTTGTATCATAAATTTCGTCGTGATTTGCGTGGGCATTCTATATCGACTCCTTTTAGTCATCTTGGTTACATTTTTATCCTTGCGAAAGATTGTTAATCATTTATCAGTTTAACTTTTTTCAAATTATCATTCTAGTAATCGGGTATAATGCAAAGTAATAACATGTAATGGATTTATGGTGTGGAGGTGTGGATATGGATTTATCTAAAACAGCGGAAAATTTAAATAGATTAAGTGACTTTCTTGGAAAAAGAGATATTCAGGCTTTAACTAGTCAAGCTTTACAGGAGAAGTATGGAGTTTCACAGGTGGATTTGCTGATTCTATTTGGCGGCAGTATTCCCTATGGCTTTGATGTAGTGGGACAGGCTCTGACCACGGGCATTGCGAAAACCTTCATGGTCGTGGGGGGCGAAGGCCACACGACAGAGAGCATGCGGCAGGCTGTTCATCAGGCATATCCTGACATCGTCACGGAAGGGAAAATGGAAGCCGATATCATCAGTGAATATATTAGACGAAACTATCAAATCGCTGATATTCTCATCGAGCGAAACTCAACGAACTGTGGAAATAATGTGACCTATGCTTTAGAGGTGATGAAACAGCACCAGCTTCGCCCAAGGTCGATTTTAATTGTCCAAGATACCACGATGCAGCACCGCATGGATGCCACGTTCCGTAAGTTTCTATCAAGTACAGAAGTTGAACTCATTAACTTTGCGTCCTATAAAGTTCGTGTTCAAGTGAGAGAGGGAGAGTTGGTGATTGAACCATCCGACCTGTGGGGAATGTGGGATCTTAATCGATTTATTTCCTTGCTGATGGGGGAAATTCCTAGATTATTGGATAACACCGATGGATACGGGCCTAGTGGAAAAAACTATATTGCATCTGTGGATGTTCCTCCGGAAGTCTTGGCAGCGTTTGAAGAATTGAAAGTGGAATTTGGGGACCGTGTTAGAGTGGCCAACCCACTTTATGCTTCCAAAAAGTAACACAACCTCCTTCTTGGACAGTTCTACTTCACACGACAATTTTTTTAGCAAATTGCGGGTGAAAATCCCTTATTGATGGGAATATCAAGTTTTTCAATTAAACGTTTGGTTGACTGACAAATTTTTTGGCTATCGATTTGATAAATGTATTTAACTAATCACGTTTGCTAAAAAATTAATCAAACGTTTGAATAAGTTTGAGTTTTAGAAAATAGTAGATAAATGTCAGTTCACTTGTAAAATAGAAGTGATGAAAATTCATAAATTTTTTAAAAAACATTGTACATAGAATTTCTATGTATTATTATTTTTGTATACCAAGAATTTCTATGTAAATAAGCGCTTTTGTCAGTGAGATAATGGGAGGAATCAAGTTGGTTATTTTGTTAGTAATCGTATTGTTCGTATCTATTCCTGCCTATGCCTTCATTCGGATGGTGCAAAGTTTTGTCAGGCGCAAGGCGGTGGGGGGAGGCTCGGTCAGAACAAAGGTGATCGATGCAATTTATTCAATCGCCATTATAGGTCTTTTGATGATTGGATTTTTTATCAACAATTTGGGCTTAGAGGGAGGCGAGCAGTTACGGATTTTCTCCATGAATGGAGTGAAAGCAAACGGCTATGCCTCGCTTGCCAATGACCATGTCTTATCCGTAATTGTGTTACTCATTTTCGGCATGTTTAGCTTTTGGTTATTAAGCTCTCAGGAGGGACTTTCTCCTATCTTATTTGTTGTCTGCAGCATCGTGGTGATTTTGAATATCCTATTTGCGGTCATCTACCTGACCCATACTGCTTTTACTCATGATGGAGAAAAGTTCTCTGTCCCGCTTCTGCAGATTAGTTTCTTATCATTAGTCTTTCTCTATATTTCCCGATTAAAAGAATCACTCAATCGTTTTCATGAAAAGATGAGTGAATCAGAGACGGAATACACCAATCCTATTTTGCTTTTTCTTTACAGAGTCTCTTCCCGCTATCAAAAGATGTCTCGGGTATGGGTGATTTTTCTTTTTCCAGCCCTAGTCGTGATTCAATTGATTATGGTTTTGTTTGGACAGAGGCCGGACAGTTTGATCCGTGTGTTCCTTGATACCAGTTCGTTTCATTACTCCAGGATTCCGGCGCCAGCTCCGGAGATTGTTGAGGGGGATGGCCATTATCTGTGTACCGTTTCGGCAGCAGGGCATAAGAAACTTGTAAAGCCAATCAGGGCAGGAATTAGACATGGCTCTAGAATTGTCGTCAACCGCCAATTGCTGGTTGCCAACGCCTTTGAAAACATTCTCGAGGACTACACACCCAACCTCCATAAGGCAATTCGGGGCTTTTACGACAAGTACGGATACCCCCTTAGCCGGCATATCCGTACCAAATGGTCCGCCGACCTCGTCTACTTGATCATGAAGCCTTTAGAGTGGTTTTTCCTACTCGTTCTGTATACCGTCGACCGTAAACCGGAAAACCGAATCCATGTGCAATATAGTGAGTTGAGAAAGTGATGCGGGGGTGAGGCAGGGAGGCGGTTCTCTTGCCCACACCAAAGGGGACGGCTTGCTATTTTATGCAACAGCAGAACCGTCCCCGTGTTTCAAACGTGTTTCCCTAGGAGGCAATTCGGAGCAGGATAATGCCGAGAAAGGCCATTAATAGGCCGCCAGCCTCGCGTTTGGTCCAATTTTCTTTCAGATAGAAACGGGCATATAAAAGGACGAGTGCCACGTTGGAGGCGACGATGGCGGAGACAATTCCTGTTATTCCTTCACGGTAAGCTGGGAAGATTAACAGCATGCCACCTGCATTTGTGATCCCAACGAGCATGCCCCAGCCAACTGTTTTTTTCAAGGTCCAAACCGTGGCAGCAGTATGTCCGGGTGCTGTTTCGCTGGACGCTGCCACTTCATTGTGTGCCTTGTTTGCTTGTGACCTAAAGTTTCCCCATGCCCAAGACAACCCAAACAATACGCTTCCAGTTGCAAACATGAGCGTTAAGGCAGGCAGTGCAGATGCTCCCAAAAGTGTTGCCTGCTTTACGGATACATCGGTAAAGCCAAAGAAAATCATCGTTAATACGCCCCATTGGACGCCTTTTAATTGTCCAACCCTTAAATCCTGCGAATATTTGATCATCAGCAGGCCGCCTAAGACAATGAAGAATGCAACAAACTGCCAAGGTGTCAGCCCTTCCTGCCATAATATGTAGGCACAAATCATTACAACAAGCGGCGGCAGCCCGGTAAACAAGGCAACAATCGAAGCTTTCCCGACGGCATACCCCTTATACATCGAGGCGTTAGCAATAAACGAGAATAGCCCCAATAGGATACCCATTAACGCTCCCATGGACCATGGCTGCTGGGCAAAAAAATTCGTACCAACCGTGATAAGGGTGCCGGAAACATAGACCCCCGTTAGCAACAAATTGCGGTCAATCGGCCGCTGCGATGTCCACTGATATAAAATGCCCCTTAACCCAAAACAAACGGCAGCTGCTACCGCAAAAACAAACCACATACCTCTACACCCACTTTTTGAAAATTCTATCTATAAGCATATGGATTATTATACATGATGCGAGGGGACCGTTCTATCGCAAATTTCGAGACACAATTGTTAAAGGAAAGCTTAAGTTGGGTTGAAAAGTAGAAGTGATGGGACCGGGAGAACCGTCCCCCTGGTCCCTAAAGAAATTTTTTTACGATTTTTATAAAGTTTTTTGCGGGTGATGAGACTAGATGGTGTTCTAGCCAGATGACTCCTAAGGAGGAGACCAGTTGGGCGTCTTGAATAGGTGTTGAGTGGAGACCTTGGTCTCCATAGACATTTAAGACTGATTTGGGGACGATGGTGGCTCCCATTCCGCCCTTGACCATTTCCATTAATACATGCATATCTGAGCATTCTGCGATACTGTTGAGTGGAAGGTTCTGCTTTGAAAAAGCCTCTAGGATCGTGTTGTAGATTCCTAAGCCTTCTGAGCTGGGAATGATCAGGGGCAAACGTGAAATCTCTTCCAAAGTCATGACCTGAGATTTTTTGTTGCTTACAAAAACAAAGGGCTCGCTCAATAGATGTTGATAGGAAAAATCACGTTGTTCCAGTGGCAGGCGGACAAAGGCCATTTCAATCGCCCTTGTTTTGACCATATCTGCTAAATAAAACGAATCGTTCTGAACAATTTTTAAAGAAACAAGCGGAAATTGTTTATGAAAGAATTGGATCATTTCGGCAAACCCTGTTACCGAAAGGGTGTTGATACCTACGGCTAGCTGGCCTCGTTTTCCTTCTTCGGTTTCCTGTACTTCATTTTTAATCTCCTCGACACTGTTCACCAGATGCAATGCACGATGATACAGCACTTTTCCTTTGTCCGTTAACTCCATACTCTTGCCATTGCGTTCGACTAATTTAACACCAAGCTCATCTTCCATTTGTTTCAATTGCATGCTAAGCGGCGGCTGCGACATATGCAGCCGATTGGCAGCGGCGGTTATATTCTTTTCCTCCGCGATGGCGATAAAATACCGTAGTTGTTTAATGTCCATGAAATCACCTTCTATATCGAAAAAGTATGGTTTCTATATAAAATATATATTTTTTGTATAGTATTCGTCTATGATACGATAATTATCGTTTGGTATGAATAGAAAGGTGATTGAAATGGAACGTTTTTTTAAATTACATCAGCATGGTACAACCGTCGGTAAGGAAGTATCTGCAGGTCTGATCTCTTATATAACGGTTGTTTATATCATTATTGTCAACGCCACGATTTTGGCGGTAGCCGGAATTCCAATGGAGGCCGGTATCATTGCAACCATACTTACTAGTTTTATTGGATGCTTAATCGTGGGATTATGGAGTAATACGCCATATACCCTCATTCCAGGAATGGGGCTTAATGCCATGTTTACGTATACCATTGTCCAATCCGGCGGTTTTACGTGGCAGGAAGCATTGGCTATGGTACTTGTGTCAGGTCTGATTTTCGCGGCTATTGCCTTTACACCAATGGCAACCGTAATTACCTCCTCGATTCCGAATTCTTTAAAAGAAGCCATTTCGATCGGAATCGGAATTTTGTTGATTTTAATAGGATTTGATAATGCCGGCATTATCACGAATTCGGAACACACTTTACTGGCGATTGGCGATTTAAGCAGTCCGATTGCCATCACCACCTTCATTGGTTTGATTATTACGATTTTATTATTTATAAAAAATATACCGGGAAACCTGTTATTAAGTATTGTGATTACATCATTACTGACTTTTTTGTTTGGGGGAGGCCATTTCGAGAAGATTTCCTTTTCGATGCCATCTTTTCATGAATATTTAGGTGTGTTTGGCCAGGCTTCATGGGCACAGGCGGGGAATTTCGTTTTCTGGCTCACTTCGATTTCTTTTGCCATGGTGATTGTGTTTGAAAATATTGGTTTGATCCATGGGCATAGCAACATGCTCCATCGCCCGGAAAGCAGCAAGAAATCTCTCCAGGCAACAGCTGTTTCGGTGTTGTTTTCTGGAGTCTTCGGAACCAGCCCAACGGTCGCATCCGTGGAGACCGCAGCGGGAATTACAGCAGGCGGTAGAACTGGATTAACCAGCATTGTCACAGGGCTCATGTTTCTCGTTTCGATTCTGTTTATCCCAGTCATTAATCTGGTTCCGGCCAGTGCAGTTTCACCGATTCTGATTTTAATTGGAATTCTTATGCTGCAAAATATTGTTCATCTTTCCATTAACGATTTATCAGAGAGCATTCCTGCTCTATTAATCATTGTTTTGATACCGTTAACGTATAGTATTGCAGATGGAATGGCGATCGGTTTTATCCTCTATCCATTGATCAAGCTATTGATGGGAAAAGGGAAAGAAATTCACCCGGCCCTCTATTTGATTGCGATTTTGTTTATCAGCAATTTTGTTATTCAATATGTATTTTAAGTGAATAGTGATAATTTTCCGCAAAATTAATAAAATTCATGTATAATAGATTTCATTAATAATGAGGGGTATTGCAATGAAATCTTACATTAAAGATCAAATCGACACATTTAAAGAACGAAATCAGAATCGGGGGCGCTTATTGGTCAGTTGTCCCGACCAGCCTGGGATCGTTTCAACCATTTCGCATTTCTTATTTTCGTTTAATGCGAATATTATCGAATCCAGTCAGTATTCTACCAATCCAGAGGACGGGACTTTTTTTATCCGGATCGAATTTGAATGTCCAGGCCTTATGGAAAAAGCAGAGAAAATGGAGCAGCAGTTTGATGGAATTGCCAAGCGGTTTGACATGGAATGGAGCTTCATGCATGTTTATCGCGTGAAAAGAGCGGCCATCTTTGTTTCAAAGGAGCTTCACTGTTTGCTGGAACTGTTGTGGGAATGGCAAAGCGGCAATTTGATGATGGACATTCCGCTTGTCATCAGCAATCATGAGGCGGCAAGAGAGGTTGTTGAAGGACTGGATATCCCGTTTCACTATATTCCGGCCAATAAGGATATCCGTGCAGAAGTCGAAGAAAAGCAGCTGCAGTTGTTAAAGGAGCATGAAATTGATGTGGTGATTTTGGCGCGTTATATGCAAATTTTGACTCCGAGTTTTATAGCGGCATATCCGAAAAAAATCATTAACATCCATCATTCCTTCTTGCCGGCATTTGTTGGGGCGCGGCCGTATGAACGGGCCTATGACCGCGGCGTAAAATTAATTGGCGCGACTTCCCATTATGTGACCAATGACCTTGACGAGGGGCCGATTATCGAGCAGGATATCAGCCGGGTCGATCATCGCAATAATGTCGACAGCTTAAAAAAAATTGGCCGGAACATCGAAAGAAGCGTCTTGGCTCGCGCGGTGAAGTGGCACTTGGAGGACCGAATTATTGTTCATGGAAATAAAACGATTGTTTTTTAATAAAATGGTGGTAAGGGAGTGCTGCAGTTTGCCTCCCCTTTTTTTTATCGGGAAAAAAACGAAGATATCGGGAAAAAATGAATTATATCGGGGAAAAAATAGATTTATCGGTAAAAATTCAATTTTATCGGGAAATAGGGGGAGCGGCCCTGGGACAAATCCTATTGGCATCGTCCAAACATCAAAAAAGACCGAATGCTTGGAAAAGCCTCGGTCTACTGATTTATTTTAAATTCATTCATTTTCTGTTTCTGGGGTCTTGGAATATGCCAATGATATTTGATTGACAGCATTCTTAATAAAACAACGATCACAAACAAGAAATAATAATAGATGTCTTTATCTACTATTTGAAAACTGAGAATCATGCCGGCAAGAATCGTCCAAAAAGCATATAATTCATATTTAAAAACAAAAGGCTGTCGCTTCGATAACGCATCTCTGATAATGCCTCCACCCACGCCCGTTAGTAAAGCAGCAACAATCATGGCACTGGTTGGCAGTCCTAAATTTTTCGCGTATAAAGCTCCCTGAATGGCAAAAGCGGATAAACCGATGGCATCTAGCAAACCGAAAGAGAAAGACCAATATTTCCAATTTACTAGTTTGTTAATGGGCAGGAAATAAAGAACCGTAATCAAGATAAACGTGATGAGAAACAAGGATCCTTGACTCCATAAAGCAGAAACTGGAACACCAATTAATAAATTGCGGACGGCTCCGCCTCCGAAAGCGGTGATAAAGCCTAAAGCATAGTATCCAATTAAATCATAATCTTCTTCAGAGGCAATGATACCTCCGCTTAATGCGAAAGCAATCGTGCCAATTATGTTAAAAATATCCCATGACATATTCTATGCTGCACCTACTCTTTAACGTATTAACTAATATGGGCCACAATATTCTAAATGTACATCTGAAGACAGCAAAATGTAAAGAGTTAATTGGATAAAATGAAACAAGAGGGACCAGGGGGACGGTTCTCTTGGCTCTTTTTTTGAACAAGAAGAACCGACTTTGTGTTTCATGCTAAAATATAACAAAAGGGAGGGGATTTGTTTTATGCCTTTAATATGGGCTGTGGCCTTGGGTATTTTGTTGAATCCGCTGAATTCTTCGATGATTTCAGTGGCTTTAGCACGTCTGCAGGTTCAGTTTGATTTATCTTTTGTTGATGCTTCTTGGCTTATTTCTACCTATTATTTAACCAGTTCGATTGGGCAGCCGATTATGGGCAAATTGAGTGATACGTTTAACCGAAAGCATTTATTCTTAATTGGTTTAAGCCTAGTGGCGGTTTCTTGTCTATTGGCGCCTTTTTCACCCAACTTTGGGAGTCTTGTAGCGATACGGATGATTCAGGCGGTCGGCAGCTCGATGCTTTATCCGGCAGGGATGACCACGGTTAGAAAACAGATTACGAAAAACCAAGCGCGAATGTTTGCGATTTTAAACATGTTTTCGTCCGTATCCGCCGCTTTTGGACCGACGATTGGCGGTCTGCTGATTGGGGCAGCAGATTGGGAAGCAATCTTTTGGATTAACTTTCCGATTATTATCCTTTCCGTTATCTTAACGCTGAAATTTTTCCCTAATAACCCAGTGGTAAAAAGAAATGCTTCATTGGATTATGCAGGGATTGTGTTATTTTCTTTCACGCTTATTAGTTTGTTGTTCTTTTTATTGTCATTAGAGCGGGAGCCAAAATGGGTCAGCTTGGGTTTGTTTGTACTATTTGTCATTGCGTTATATCGGTATGAAGCAAAGAGGCCGGCTCCGTTTATTGATGTCAAATCGTTTCGGAGCAATCGGAATGCTAGCAAGGTCTATGTACAATACATACTAGTGAACATTTTATTTTACTCGTTGTTTTTTGGGGTACCTTCCTATTTGCAGCAGGTCATGCATTATAACGCCAGTTTCACTGGAATCATGATGCTTTCGGTTGCGGGGATGGGAGTCATTGTCTCGCCAATCGCTGGCAGGTGGATTGACCAAGCGGGGACATCAAAGCCTGCTTTGTTTGCTGGCTGCATTGCTGCCATACTGGGAACAGGTTTGCTCATGACGTTTCAGGAAGCGACCTCTCCCGTTTATATTTTTGTTGTTTTATGCATCCTAGGCTGTACCAATGGCTTCAACAATCTCGGACTTCAAACAGCATTGTACTCCTTCGTCAAAAAAGAAGAAACCGGCATCGCCTCCGGATTATTCATGACCTCGCGTTATATCGGAACCATCTTTTCATCCAGCCTGCTCGGCCTATTCTTCGCCGACCGAGTCTCGTTGGCAGGATTTCACCTCGTAGCCATAGCGGGTCTAATCATCGGCTGCCTCATCCTGCTCCTCACCGCAAGCCTCCCAGGAAAGGTTAGGGAAAGGCTTGCTGGGTGAAGCAGGGAGCTCCAGGGGGACGGTTCTCCTGGCTCCCTTTGGGACCAGAAGAACCGTCCCTATGGTCCCCTAACAGATGCAAGTTTTGCGTTTGACGCCGATTTTGTTGCGTTCTTCGATTTTTCTTATATAGGGAACGGCGAGAGGAACTTTGCAGGCAGTGTTGCCCATGTTGACGTGTACTTTCCCGATTGCTTCGCCCACCCTGATGGCTTCGTTGTGTAGAGAGGTAACGTAGGCCCCGACACTAATGACAAAGCCGTTCATGACATAACGGACCCGGTTTTGTTCTTGATGAATCGTGTTTTCAACTCTTATGAGCAAGCGGCGAATCTCCTGTATATCGAGCATTTCGTCGGGCGTAATCGATAAGTAGTTGGCATAGGTGCTCCAGCCGGCAACCGCAATCATTTCTTCTTCTGAATCCATCCATTCACGTGCAAGTTCCAACGCATACGGACTTTCAGCCGCCACACCAGCAACCGTATATTCCGCAAGCAAATACCAGTTTGCTTGTTTTACCCAACTTTGAAGAGTCTCCTTGGTCATCAACTTTGGATTAACGGACAGACCTGCTAAATACATAGCATCCGAATTGCCTGTTTTATATAAAGCCAAAGCCAGATCCTGATCTCTTTTCACAAACTTGACGAGTTTTTTTAAATCTCCGACCTTGACTCCAAATAAGCTGCCACTAGCCCCGTGATTCATAAACGTCTTCTTAGTTTGTTCAGAACCAAGCTCTTGCAGCTTCTCCATAATCGACTCAACGTTCATATTCTACCTCCACAACAAAATATATTATTTTCAATATTTTACCATATCATAGAGAGGGAAGCACGGGTACGATTCTTATGCTTCAAGCCTGGGGAACCCGTTTGGCAGAGAATTATCTAGTATTTTCAGAATTTCCATTTATTTGATGAAGAATGGGTGCTAATAATGGTAAAATTATCAAGTAAAAAAATTCCCTGCCAAATTAAATTAATAGTGAAAGGTGCACATATGTGAAATGGTACGCCCGAAAAAGTTAGGCTTATTAAAAGTGACAGTGTTGTTTCTACTTTCTATTACGATCATCACAACAGTAGGCTGCAGTAGGACAATGAATTCTGCTGAAAGAAAGGAAGAAAAAATAAAGATGCAATCCTATCTAAAAGAAAAGTACGGACAAGACTTTAGGGTTGCAGACATAGAAAAAGTAACGCTAGGTTTTGCAGCGGGTACTCAATTTGAAGGAAAAGGGTATGATCCTGCCAATAATCAATTTATTGTTATTAGAGAAGGACAACACTCTTATGAAGATACATACCAAAAGGTTTTAGCAAGCAAACTCCTGCGCACAAACTATCAACCTAATGTAACAAATCTTGCTCCAAACACACTTTTCTTTGTGACTGCTAACCCTCACCAAAATTTGAATGTAAAGACGAAATTGACTGATTTGGATAAAAGTAAGCTCAATGCTTTCTTCCAAATAGCCATATTAGTTAATGAAAGTTATTCAAGGGAAAGCTATTATTCTGCCATCCAACAGTTTATAAAAAAAGTAGCCGATGATGGTTTTCAGTATTTTACCGTTATAATCGACTTTGTTCCTTCAAATAAACAAAAGACTGTTGAGGATTATATCGATACGGGTTTAGAAGAAAGTATATTTAGTGAGGCAAAGAAAAACGGAGAAAAGAAAAATGCCTATGAAACAATTATCATGGATAGATTTAAGTATGATAGCAGCTCATATAATACGGATATAGAAGTGGAAGATATGGGAAGCTTTTTTATCAACAAATAGAAACATTCACCATTCATAAGGACAACAGTAAGTGCTGCTAAATGGGCGGCGCTTTTTTATTCACAGCAGTTTGAGTTGTGGCTTGGCCTTGACAGTAATATTCAACGGAACTGTAACTTCTTTTGCTAACTAACGTTTTGAATTGTATAGACGTCTACAAGAAAAAGGAGCCTAAAAAGTGGATTGGGAGCAAATATGGATTGATCATTGGAAAGAGATTTATGTCTATGTTTTTTTGCGAGTCCGCCACCAGCAAGAGGCAGAAGATATCACGCAGGAAACCTTTATTCGAGCGATCCGGGCAGAGGAGCGGTATAAAGAAGATGTTAATGTTCCGGCTCTCCTAAAAACCATTGCCCGTAATATCATCATTGACCGCTGGAGAAAAAAACAAAGAACGGAAGACCCGTTGCCATTGGAGCCAGAACAACTCCTCGTCGACATAGGGAATGATTTGGGCAAAGTCCTCGAGCAAAAAGAACAGGTAGCGTATGCCCTTTCGTTATTAAATGAAGAACAGAGAAAAATCATTGTGCTGCGTCTGTTGCAAGATTTAACAATTAAAGAAACTGCAGCATTACTGGGACGGTCGGAAAGCTATGTCAAGGTCACCCAATTTCGGGCGATTCAAAAAATCAAGGATCTCGTGAAAAAGAAATTTTTGGAGGAGGCTTTGCGATGAATTTTTCAAAAGAAGAAAGACTTTCCCAGTATATTGATCAGTTGAATTGGCAAACCGGCGAACTGGGTATTCAGCCGGGAGATCAAGAATGGAACGAACTGATTGAAACTGTCCAATTGATTAAGTTAACCAATGCAATTGAAATGCCGACACCAGGTTTTGAAGAAAATGTGAGGCAGAGAATTAAACAGGAATTGGCAGCAAGAAGGCCAAAGTCCAATGTCAAAAAACGCTCTTGGAAAAACTATTTTCTTCCATTAGTGGCAGCAGGTCTCGTTGTGTTGTCAGTCAGTCTTTCGTCACTTTTTCCAAATGAAATAGCTGTGGCAGACCAAATTCGGGCAGTGAAGGAGGAGCAATTAGTCTCATTGGGGATTACCAAGGTGAATGATCCGACGCTGCTGTCAGACGGAGAGATTGGTTTTGAAAAAGAGGAAAGAATCGTTGTATGGAGTCCGGCCGAATCATTCAAAGAATATCCGCTTGATTCGTTTCAATATATGCGAAGTCCTTCGTGGTCCCCTGACGGAAAACAGGTGGCGTTTTCCGGTTATCAAACGAAGAATGCCGGAATCTGGCTCATGGACCGGGATGGCTCAAATGTCCGAAAGTTAACATCACCAGAATCTCCAGACGAATTTTATGATCATCCAACGTGGTCGCCGAATGGCAAGAACCTCGCGTTTGCCAAACACAGCTATACCATGAATCAGCCACACGGCCATACCCAAATCGGTGAGGAAATTTGGACAATGGAGATTGAGACGGGGAAGCTAGTGAAAATTGCAGCTGGTTCTGAACCAAGTTGGTCGCCGGATGGTAAAACCATCGCCTTCACGAAGACACGAACTAGTGGGGAAACGATGGAAAAAGAAGTGTGGCTGGTCAACAGTGATGGTTCGAATTCTCGAAAATTAACGGCAGGAATGGAACCGAGTTGGTCACCAGATGGCCAATTTATCACTTATGCCAAGGATACGACAACACGGAAAAAGTCTAAAACACAAAAAGCAGAGATTGTGACGACTTTCCGGGAGATTTGGGCGATTCATGTGGACAGTAAACGGGAATCGCAATTAACGAAGTCGCAATTAAACGAGGTACAGTTAAAAAACATGAATGCGTCTTCAAGCGGTTTGCCTGTTGATCTGGTTGTGAGCGGCCAGTACAGCGACTGGCAGCCATGTTGGTCGAAGGATGGAAAGTCCATTGTGTTTGTCAGGGATACCAATGAAGAACAAGGCGATCACTTTAGCTTGATGAAAATCGATTTAAAATATGAATAGAGAGTTGGAATAAGGATGAAAACAGGAATGACGATTTGTTCGGTTCTGCTGGTAGCCGCAGTCATGACAGGCTGTGCTCACGCTTCCGCAATAAAGGACTCTGGAGAGAATCGGGCGGTCCAAGAATCCACGAAATCGATAGAGAATAAAACAAAAGAACCAGTACAAGAGATTGCCCTGGATCATTTAAAAATAAACGTAAGCGGCAACTGGGAGGTGAAAAAGGGGCTGGATTCTGCTGCCTTTTCAATCAAGGGGAACCCGATTGGAATCATCGAAGGGCTGGCCTATTCGGATTCAGTAGAAGCGTTAGTACCCAATCAATCCGTCATAACCGATAAACAAAAGCTGGACCAGCTGCCATTTGAGGCGTATCAAGTCACAGTAGTTAGTGATGCCGTGCAGTCAGAAACCAAAAAAGAAACCCACATCTTTCTATTCCTGGAATCCAAAAAAGCTGTCTACGACCTACGTTTCGAAGCCAGCGCCGTAGACGAACAAACCCTCTTACAAATTGTTCATTCTGCTGTTATGGAGTGAAACACAGGGACGGTTCTCCTGCTTCCTTTTATGAAGCGGAGGAACCGTCCCCTTGTTTCATCGCTTATTAACGACAGTTTTCCCTGATTCCTCATCAGTTTTGGCGTTAAGAGGGTTAATTAACGACAGTTTACTCTGATTATTCATTGGTTTTGTCGTTAAGCCCGCTTATTAACGACAGTTTCCTCAGAATTCCCCCGCTTTTGTCGTTAATACCGGTCCGCGAACTTTGCTCTTAATTTCTTTAATGCGCTCAGTTTCCACTGCTTTACGGCTGAACAAGAAACATGTTCCTGGGCGGCAATCTCCTGAATCGACTGATCATAGAGAATGGCCCCCATGACCCATTTTGTCTCCTTTTCGGAAAGCCCCTGACAATAGGAAAGCAGGATTTCGGCTTCAAGAGGCTGGTCGTCATGCTGGTCCTGAACGGTCCCCCAATACTCTTCCTTAGGGTAGGTGGTTCTTTGCTCATATTTGTGGCTCCGCGTCAGCTCCAGCAAGAGTTTCCCTTTGATGTAGGCATAGGCATAGTTGGTGAAGCTGCCTTTTTCCGGGTTAAAGCCATTGTTTGCCTCCCAAAGAGCAATTAATGCCGTTTGATAGAACTCCTCCTGGTCTCGGTAAAGATGAAGCGAGTGCATGATTTTGTGGATCATGGGGGTGTACTGGTCCGCTAATTCATTAAAGTTATCCAATGCTGGATCCTTCCTGGATCGCGCGCTTTCCCAATCATTCCTAGGTAGCTTTAAGATAACGGGAATCAGCATTTTAATCGAACGAGGGTTTTTCTTTTTTGACAGGAAATCCGAGAAGAAAATAACAATATTTGAGTCAAACAATACTTTTAGAGGCATTTTATTGAAGTTTGGACAAATATGATATGGATTAATGAAACACAGGGACGGTTCTCCTGCTTCCAATTTTGAAGCAATAAAACCGTCCCCATATTTTACACATGTTTTACGCAGTGTTTGAAGGTATCGATACTTTTAATGATTTCTTCGAGTGGTCGAGGTTTGCTGAATAAATAGCCTTGTGCCGAATCACAGAGATGCTGCTGCAAAAAGGTCAACTGCTCTTTTGTTTCGACTCCCTCAGCAATGACCGTCATTTTTAACTGGTGCGCCATGGCGATGATGGTTTTTACAATGGTTGCATTGCTTCCATTTGTTAAGCTATCACGAACAAAGGATTGATCAATGGATTGATCAATTTTTATCGTATCAACCGGAAATTCCTTTAAATAGTGAAGAGAACTATATCCTGTCCCAAAATCATCCAAACTGATTTTGACCCCTAATTTTTTCAAATCTCTTACAATCTTTAGGGCATGATGGGTATCAATCATCATGCTTTCAGTCATCTCCAATTCCACATATTCAGGAGATAGACCGGTTTCAGCCAAAACCGATTTTACCATCCCAATAAAATCAGGCTGGAAAAACTGTCTCAGTGACAGGTTAACCGAAACGAGCACAGGGGGAAACCCTGTATCGAGCAGTCCTTTTAACTGCTTGCAAGCTGTACGTAATACCCATTCCCCGATTGGAACAATCAATCCAGTTTCTTCAGCTAACGGAATAAATTGATCAGGGGAAATAATCCCTTTATCAGGATGCTGCCAACGGATTAATGCTTCCATCCCGGTTAATGCACCAGACTGAATGTTGGTTTTGGGCTGATAGTATAAAACAAATTCCTCGCGTTCCACTGCCTTACGCAAGTCATGTTCCAGTTCAAACCGTTCGTTTGTCGTTTCTATTGATTGATTTTGGTAAAATTGATAATTGTTCTTTCCCATACGTTTCGCTTGATGCATGGCTAAATCAGCTTTTTTTATTAAATTACCGACCTCTTTATCATCATGAGGATAGAGACTAATCCCGATACTTGGCGTAATAAACATCTCCAATCCCTTAATATGAATCGGTTTGTTTAAAGCCGCCAGCATTCGCTCCGCTGTATGAATAACACCTGGTCGGTCCACCTGCGGCATGAATAGAATAAATTCATCGCCGCCGATTCTTGCTAGGCAATCTTTTGGGGTGATACAGGTTGCTAACTTGTCGGCAATTTCTTTTAGCAGCTGGTCGCCCGTATCATGTCCAAGTGTATCATTGATCAATTTGAAACGGTCTAGATCTAAGAAGAGGATGGCAGCTGATTTCATCTCTTGGTGCATCATGGCTTCTTGAAAACGGGAATTAAATTTATAACGATTCGGTAATCCTGTTAAAGCATCATGGAACGCTAAATATTTAATTTTTTCTTGTGCCAATTTTTGTTCGGTGATATCAATGATACTGCCAATAATCGCTGGCTTTCCTTGAAACAAGGTCTTGGAAGCGTGTATTTCAAACTGTAAAATACTTTGGTCTTTGTTCACGATGCGATAGACATAACGAAGGGCTGGCATCTCTTCTGTTAAAATTTTTTGAGTGTTTTTTTCAAGAACAGAAAGGTCCTCAGGAACAATATAATTGGTGACATCCGAGCCGATGAGCTCCTCTACAGAATATCCTGTCATACTAGCTAGTTGGGGATTGGCGTATACCAATCTACCATCTTGCATAATATAAATACCTACAATGGCATCTTCCGCTAAGCTCCGATACTTCAATTCTGCCTCTGCTAATGCCTGCTGGTCTTGTTTGTGTCTCGTTATATCTTTATGAATCCCATATACACCAACAATTTCTCCATCCACGATAATGGGGAGATTGGTTACGTTTACTTCAATGCGCTCCCCAAATTTATTATAGAAAGCTGTGTCGTAATTCGTTGCTGTGCCACTGGCTGCTTTATAGTAATTTTCTAAGGCTGTCTCTAACATTTCTGGTACAATCAACGGGGCAAACGGACGATTTCGCAATTCCGTTTCGGAATACCCATACGCTTCCACCACATGATTCATGCCCAGAAAATAGCCTTTCGTATCGAACGTAATAATGAGGTCCGGATTATGGTAAAAAAGGGATTGATAATATTGTTCATTGGTTTTTAATTTTAATGCTTGTCTCAAAAATTTACCTTCCACATAAGATGAAATAAGGACAATTATTAAAATAATAACTGTAGCAGCTCCAACATAAAGTGCTAATATGGTCATCCCCATATTATTGCCTGTGGAAGAATTTTCTTGTAAATGATGGTGAAGCGGCGACAGGAATCCATCATACATAAGGATATAATGAAAGCCCGCTACGCCTAAGCCTAAGGCTAAAGCGCTCTTTAACTTCGTTGTAAAATGGTTTTGCTGGTTCGTATTCATATGTGCTATCCAGCGAAACGAAATATAGGATCCCGTAAACAAAATCAAAATAGCAACGAACAGCTCTGTCAGCTGGTAGTGAAGTGAGGCATTCTTGTGTAGAGAATACATGCCAATCAGGTGCATGGCTGCAATGGTTGCCACTAAGAGGGAACTACTCATAAGAAGGCGGGATTTCCCCTCTATTTTTCTAAAAAAAGCAAATGAAAAAAGACAGCCTGTGATGGATAGGAATAAAGAGCCCCATACAAAAATAGGGTCAAGGCTCATTTGGTGGATTGGTTGGTAGGATAAGGTTCCGATGAAGTGCATACACCAAATACCTAATCCCAACACAGCCGAACTGCTTTTGATACAGTACTGACGACCGGTTTTAGTTAATAAAACCTTACGGAAGTATAAATCAAAAGCAGTGTACGATGTAATCAGTACAATACAGAGTGAAAAAAATAACAACTTAAAATTAAACATCGCAGCATAAGAGCCCATATCCCATCTCCTACAGTCATCTATTGACCATGTTCATTTCATAAAGTGGAGTTTTCGCATTTCAAGCATTTGTTTCCCTTTCAATATATATTCAATTGGCAATTGGCCACAACAAGCACTTATTGGTAAACATGAATTTGTGTTTTTTTGGAAAACATACTGATAGATAGTAGCACAGTCTTACTTTTTATAAAATGTGAAACCTAGAAATAAAAAGATTCAAAAAACGGTTTTGTAATACTAGTATACAGCCAGAGTGGTTTTTTTAATGCAAACTACCTGAAAGTAAACAACTGCTGCGTCCGACGAAGTTATACTGAAAAAATATTGCCCGCAAAAATAATGCAATTTTAAATTTTCAGTGAAACATAGTGAAGCAGGAGACCGTCCCCTGCTTCAGAACGATTGGGGGTGTTGGGCATATCCAGAAAAATGGAAGTTGAAAGTGTTCTAGCCAGTCTGGACCATCCACTAGCAAATAAGTGGCTTTATAATGATTTGATTAAGCGGAGTATTGCTGTGAGTTATGATTATTGGCTGGAGGACACAGGCATACCCATGTCTTTAGAGGAATTTGTGCAGCAGTATCTTGAACACGCGTCCTATCTGGGTGGAATATTCACCGCCGATCTAGAAGAACCAGGCTGACTCGCTAGGTTCTTCTTTTTGAATCTAAGTAATCCGGGATGGGAATGGACATCAGTTTCCTTTTTTTGGAAAATAATAAAACCTTTTATAGAACGCAGCCGATCATACATATGGGATGTTAGAATATATCACATGTTAAATAATGTAAGTAATTGTTTTTATGGAAAATCGATGGGAAAATGAATAGTGCAACACGACTGAACTGACTATTCTACAAGGGGTTGGATAGATGGGTTTTTGGGGTGATTTGAAAAAAGAGGTTTTAACCGAAGATAATAAAAAGAAATTAGGTGCTTTTTCACGTACGGCAAAGACGGAGTTATCGAAGTTGCCTATTATTAGTATCATTGGGGATGCCACACAAGGCGTTTCAGGATTAGGAAAAGTGCAAAAATTATTAAAGGAAGAGCCAAACAACCCTATATATTGGTTATTTTATTATGAAGCGTTTCTAACCCATCGTCATTTAAAGGGTGGAGTGTCTGTAGCCAGAGGTGTTATCAACCCAATTGGCTTTATTGTAGGCAAGGGGCTATCGACTGGCTTAAATACAATAGATGATGAATATGAAAAATTTGATCCAAAAAAATGTTTACTGATGATATTTTCGCTAGTTTCCAAAAAGATAAAAGAAAAGACAGCTTCTGTATCCGAACTGGCGATCTACGCAAAGGCTCAATACTACTTAGCTGTTTTAAAAACTGGAGATGAGCGCGAGACCTTTTTAAAACATGCGATTAAAAACATGTCACTGGCTATTGAAAAAGAACGAGAAGAAGCAGACCGCGCAGAATACTTCTTTTATTTGGCCCAAATGTACAAAACCGCTGATAGGAACCAGCTTTCTATTCGGGCCTTGAACATCTCTCGCAAGCTGGGCTTCTTGCCTGCTCATGAAGAACTGGCTTCTATTTTAAAGAGTGACGCCAAACAAGAAGAAACAGAGAGAGAAAATCTGCAGCGTATAAATGAAAACATGGACCAGCTTTCCTGGAAATGCCCATACAAGGAGTTTAAGTATTCCTATAAATTGGACCTTGGTGTGAGAGTTGACCATACGATCGAGCATGTATTGGAAGAACAGTCCAAAAAAATATCTCAAACGGTTAATAGAATAGGCAACTTTTTTAAATAAACTATAGTAGAAAGAGTGATTGATATGCCAATAGATTTAGACCCGTTTCATGACTGGGATGTCGATTTTGATCACCAAGTTGACGCGCATGATTTGCAAATGTATGAGCTAACCCATCATGGTGACTTTTCTTTACACGACCTTAATCATGATGGAATTTGGGACCAATTTCAAAATGACCTTAATCACGATTTACAATTTGACCAATTTCAGGCAGATTTGGACCATAACTCGGTGATTGACCGCTTTGAAACAACGATGCCTGGAGCGACACAATTGAATGTTGACTTGGACGGCAACGGCTCAACTGATTATATGGATGAGGCACTAGCTAGAAATTATTTAAATGTATAGTAACAGAGACAGCTAGACTTTTTAATGGGAGTCTAGCTGTTTTTTTGAAACAAAAGGCTAATTGGCAAGACATGTTCCCCTAAAGCCACTTTACTTAAGCCGTTAGACAAGACTAAAATGAAGCAGGAGAACTGTTCCTCTGCTTCTATTTGCAGTTTTTTTAGAAAATTATGTCGAATTTGCGGGTAGCTGCGTTATAATAGAGGGGATTACTATACTTTGGAGGTTTAACGTGATGAAGCAAAAAGTTTTACGGCTCTTAGCGGTTGTGATGACGCTGGCGCTTGTTCTAGTTGGCTGTGGACAGCAGGAGGACAAGGGGAGTGAATCTAAGGGTTCAGGAGAAAAGTCGGCTAAAGAGGTTTCTGTTGATATTGGAATGTTAAAGTTAACGAGTTCGGCACCATTATTTATAGCGATTGACAAAGGATTTTTTGAAGATGAAGGCATTAAAGCGAATGTCAAATGGTTTGAGGCAGCCCAGCCAATCGCCGTTGCAACAGCGGGAGGCAGTGTCGATGTAGGGGCAACCGGAATCACTGCGAGTCTTTACAATATGGTGGCAGGCGGACAAAAGCTATGGATCGTGGCGGACAAAGGCCGTGAAGCAAAAGGGTTTTCATCTTCTGCCCTGCTAGTGCCAAAGGATTCGAGTGTCAGCTCACCTAAAGATTTAAAAGGCAAGAAAATCGGCATTACCCAAACTGGCTCTACCTTCCACTATATGGCGGGCCGAATTTTAGAAAAAAATGGACTTTCTTTAAAGGATGTTCAATTAGTACCGCTTAACAGCATTCAAGGTCTGATGGAGGCATTGAAAAGCAAGCAAGTCGATGCTGTTATCTTAAATGAGCCTAACATTTCCAATGTTGTGGCAGAAGGTTATGGAAAAGTGATTACCCAAGTAGGGGATGAAATGGACTACCAAACTTCCGGTATTTTCTACTCACCGAAGTTTGCCGATAATAAAGATGCAGCCGTTCGCTTTTTAAAAGCATATGCAAAGGCAACTCGTTACTATTATGATGCTGTCCTAACCACTAAAGACGGAAAAGTGGTTCCAGGGAAGAATTACGATGAAGTGGTCAATATCATTGCCAAATATGTCGATCAAGACCCAGAACTGATTAAAAAAGGTCTCCCTTATATGGATCCGGATGGTAAATTGCTAGAGAAGGATATCCAAACGCAAATCGACTGGTATGCAAAAGAAAAGCTGATTGATAAGGCCATCGATGCTAAAGAAATCGTCAATACAAAATTGCTTGAGGATGCATTGAAACAGCAATAAGGAAGTGTCAACATGAGAATAGTCATTGATAATGTGGAAAAACGGTTCGGTGATGCCAAAAAGAAGGAAGTAACCGCACTGAAAAATATTAACTTTTCTATTGAAGAACAAGAGTTTGTTGTTTTGGTTGGCCCGAGTGGCTGCGGCAAATCGACCCTGCTGAATATCGTAGGGGGGTTGCTGTCCCCGAGTCAGGGAGAGGTTTATTTTGAAGGAAAGCAGGACAAAGATCCAACCCTAGGCATTGTGTTTCAGGAAATTGCCCTCCTGCCATGGCGGACCGTGTATCAGAATGTCATTTATGGGCTGGAGGAGCGAGGCGCAAGCAAAAAGGAGTGTCAGGAAATTGGCCAGCATTACATTGATATGGTAGGGCTGACCGGCTTTGAGAAGGCGTATCCGAAACAGCTGTCAGGCGGTATGAAGCAACGGGCGGGGATTGCCCGCGCCCTTGCGGTGGAGCCCGATTTACTTCTGATGGACGAACCCTTTTCAGCCTTGGATGCGCAGACTCGAACAATTATGCAGGAAGAATTGCTAACGATTTGGAATCGGACAAAATTAAGCACCCTTTATGTGACCCATAACATTCAAGAAGCCGTCTATTTGGCGGACCGTGTGATTGTCCTGTCACGGCATCCTGGGGAAATCAAAGAGATTATCAAGATTGATTTACCGAGAATGGGCCGTGACCAAGAAAAATATCGCCAGCAATTTGAGCGTTATTCCGACCAGATTTGGAATTTGATCCGCCATGACGCTCAAGCAGCGATAAAGGAGGCCTAATCGATGGAACCGACGACGAAGAAAGTCATCAAAAACCGTGTTGCTTTTCTTGAAAAACAGATACCCGGTTATGTTTCCGTTGCGGGGATTGTTGGGCTGCTTGTTCTCTGGGAGCTCGTCTGCCGGTTGAACATTGTGCCGCCGCTGTTTTTGCCGGCACCTTCCGCCATTATCATGGATGGCTGGCAATTGATTAGCAGCGGCGAGCTGTTTAAAAACTTTATGGCCAGCCTGTACCGGATCTTGGGAGGCTATGCCATTGGGGCGGTATTCGGGATTCTTGTCGGGCTGATGCTTGGTTTCTCGAAGCGGGCGGATGCAATTTTTACTCCGATTGTGTATGCCATCTATCCGATTCCTAAAATAGCTTTATTGCCGTTAATTATTCTTTGGTTTGGGATTGGGGAAATGCCAAAGGTGGCGATTATTGCACTTGGGGTGTTTTTTCCGGTATTGATTAATACCTTTTCCGGTGTAAAAAGTGTCGATCCGATTCTGATTAAAGCGGCCGTTACCTTTGGTTCCAACCATGTGAACGTGATTCGGAAAGTGATTTTGCCAGGAGCACTGCCGACGATTTTTGCCGGCTTAAAGCTAGCAGCTGGAACAGCCCTATTGCTGCTCGTCTCAGCTGAAATGATCGCCGCCCAATACGGAATCGGCGCCATGGTCCTGCACTACGGCAACCTCATGATCACCACTAAACTCATGGCCGGTGTCCTAATCTTATCTCTATTGGGGTTACTTTTTAACAGAGGCCTGCAATGGCTCGAACGAATACTGATTCCTTGGAAGTGAAACGCGGGGACGGTTCTTGTGCATCATTTTTGGCAGCACGAGAACCGTCCCTTTGTTTCACTAAAATAGTTTGGCTAGTAACCTGACAGCTCCATGTACGAGCCATAATAAGAGCTGTCCGATTACTTCGAACAGATCGACGAGTTCGAGAATCCAGTTCCATTTTTTCTTTTTTCGCTTCTTTTTTTCTTTAAATTTCAATTTCTCATCCCTGATTTCTGAAAGTTTTATACCTTATAGTAGTTGAATTTGTAAAAATCATTTGGTTTTCGATTCTCTTTAAAATGGCTGAATGTTATACTCGTTGATTTTTCGGTAAAGAGTGCTTCGGCTGATTTTGAGGAGTTTTGCTGCTTTGCTGATGTTCCATTCTGTTTGTTGCAGGGCCTTTTTGATGGTTAGTTTTTCAGTGTCTTCTAACGTTATGGTTGGGTTTGGTTGATTTTCTGCTGGTTCCGTTAGTCCTTTTTCGAAGATGATATGCTTGGCGGATAACGGCTGTCCATCTGCTAAAAAGGCAGCTTGCATTAACACATTCCTGAGTTCGCGAATATTCCCCGGCCAGCTATAGTTTGTTAGCTTATCAACGGCCGATTTGGATAAGGTTGTTATGGGGTAATTCATTTTTTGTAAAAAAAACTCAGCTAAAAAGGGCAGGTCTTGACGGTCCCGTAATGCGGGGAGGTTGATTTGGATTCCCTTTAACCGGTAATATAAATCGGACCGAAACCTGCCGGCCTGGATTTCTTCAATTAAATTTCGATGAGTGGCCGGGATCACCCTCACATCAATGGATTTATTTTTGGTACTCCCGACAGGGGTAATTACTTTTTCCTGAAGCACCCGCAGCAGGGCAGCTTGTGCCCGTAGAGACATATCGCCGATTTCATCTAGAAAAATCGTCCCGCCATTGGCTGCCTCAAATTTCCCGATACTGCCACGCCGGCTAGCTCCGGTAAATGCCCCGGGCTCATACCCAAACCATTCACTCTCAATCAGGCTCTCAGGAATCGCACTGCAATTGACGGCAATGAAGGGACCTTCACGTAATGGCCCGTGTGAATGAATCGACTGGGCCATTAATTCCTTGCCTGTCCCACTTTCTCCAATTAGTAAAATAGGCAAATGGGTAAATGATACTTTTTTTCCTAATTCTTTCGTCTCTAAGATCCTCCGACATTGTCCGGCCACATCATCAAAAGTGTGTAACTGGGTCAACGAGTTAGGAGGCAGTTTTGGACGGCTGACGGCCACAGAACCCCAGAATCGACTGCGGTCGTCATAAATCTCTACCATCTTAAAATGATTTTTCCGGTGAAGCTGGTCTCCAAGGCATTGATTTCCTAAAAACTTTCGGGCCGCTTGGTTGGCCTGAATAATCCGTTCATCTTGGTCCAACAACAAGGCCGGGTAAGGCAGTTGGTCTGATAATATATCCATTTCCTTTTGCAAAACGAGCTTCTCTGCTTGGTTTCTTTCGATCAGCAATTTATCTTGAATTAATTCTGCCGTCATACAGGCAAGCTGCAGGTTCATGGGATGGTGATCTTCGATTCGACTGCTGATGTTAATTACGCCTACGAGTTCTCCTGAAGGTGTGTAAATCGGGGCCGCTGAACACGCTAAAAAATGGGCATCACTATAAAAATGCTCATTTCCTCTGACTTGAATCGGCCTTTTCTCGATTAAGGAAACACTTATGGCGTTCGTCCCCATTGACCGTTCGTTCCAATTGGCCCCCAAGCTTAAATGAATGGTATTTGCTGTATGTAAGAGTTCAGGATTTCCAATCGCATGGATGATGATTCCATTTCGGTCAACCAATACGGCAACCTGCCGCATCAATTTTAACTTCGGAAAAAATTTTTCCAGGACAGGCACTGCCTGTTGAAGAAGATCATGGTTCTCCTTCATTGCATGATCCAGCCGTTTTGCCTCAACTATCGGATTTCCAGACGGAATCACAGGATTTAAACCGATTAAATGACACCGCTTCCATGAATTTCGAATCATCTCCGCCTCAACAGTCTCAACAGGATATCGCAACAAATCCACCTCTCATAAAATTGGTGCAGGGGATGGTTCTTTTGCTTCAATTTATGAAGCAGAAGAACCATCCCGTTGTTTCAATTATAGCATAAACCGGTGATTTTGAATTTTCTTCCAATAGATTGTATCAAAATGAGACGATTTCTGTTTCATTGTGGTACACCTACAAATTTGGTTAGGAAGAAAAGGCTATTTTAACGGCTTTTTTAAGTTGGCACGGTACTTGCATTATTTATGGATGTACCATTCTTAAAAGGGGGAATTTTTTTAATGGCAGGCAATCGCGCAGTTGTTTATGTTGGTCCAGGAAAAGTGGAAGTGAGGGATATTGACTATCCAGATTTGGTTCTAAGGGATGGCCCGGGGGTTAATAAGCTGAATGTTGGCCGTAAATGTGAGCATGGTGTCATCTTGAAAGTAGTTACCACCAATATTTGCGGCAGCGACCAGCACATGGTCCGCGGCCGGACTACTGCTCCATCCGGACTTGTACTAGGCCATGAAATTACCGGTGAGGTCGTTGAAGTTGGCCGTGATGTGGAGTTTATCAAAAAAGGCGACCTTGTATCGGTTCCGTTTAACATCGCCTGTGGAAGGTGCCGCAGCTGTAAAGAACAGAATACCCATATTTGCGAGAACGTCAATCCAGACCGTCCGGGTTCTGCTTACGGTTATGTCGACATGGGCGGCTGGGTAGGCGGCCAATCGGAGTATGTGATGGTTCCGTATGCGGATTTCCAATTGCTGAAATTCCCTGATAAAGACCAAGCAATGGAAAAAATCCGTGATCTAACGATGCTGTCTGATATATTTCCAACAGGCTATCACGGTGCCGTTAGTGCTGGTGTTAAAACAGGTTCAACCGTTTACGTTGCCGGGGCAGGTCCTGTAGGTCTTGCTGCTGCGCACTCAGCCCAACTGCTTGGTGCATCGGTTGTAATTGTTGGGGATCTGAATGAAGAGAGACTTGGCCAAGCGAGAAGTTTCGGTTGTGAGACGGTTAACTTGAGTCTGCACGATAATCTTGGAGAACAGATTGAACAAATTCTGGGAGTGCCTGAAGTGGATTGCGCCATTGACTGCGTTGGCTTTGAAGCCCATGGTCATGGACCAAATCATGGAGAGGCCCCTGCCACTGTCCTAAACTCCATCATGCAGGTTACTCGTGCGGGTGGACGATTAGGGATTCCTGGCCTCTACGTTACTGGAGACCCAGGCGCTATTGATGAGGATGCGAAAATCGGTTCTTTAAAAATTCGGATTGGGCTAGGCTGGGCTAAGGCTCATACCTTCGTCACCGGCCAAACACCCGTTATGCAATATCACCGCCAGCTGATGAATTCCATTCTTAGCGGCAAAGCCCAAATTGCCAAAGCCGTAAATGCTACCGTGATTTCACTGGACGAGGCCCCACGTGCATATAGCGAGTTTGATCGCGGCGTGGCGAGGAAGTTTGTCATTGACCCGCATGGAGTGCTGAAATAATTTTTAGACAGGAGGCAGACCATGGATTCATCTCCGTCATTATGGAAGCGTTCTACTGCTGAGGGCATCGGTACAGCCTTGTTAGTGTTTATTGGACCAGGTGCTGCTGCCTTTAACGGAATTCTTGCGGCCAATAATAGTCAGGGTACCACTCTCGCTGATATTGGCGTGATCAGTTTGGCGTTTGCCATTGTGGTTATTGCGATGATTTATACGATTGGCAAAATCTCAGGATGTCATATTAATCCTGCTGTCACCATTGGGCTTGCTGTAATCGGGCAATTTCCGAAAAGGGAAGTGCTGCCTTACTTAATTGGCCAACTCGTGGGGGCAGTTATTGGGGCAATCGGGATTCTTGTGGTGCTTGGTTCGGATGGGGCAACGATTGGAAATTTGGGCGCAACAACACTGTCTCCTTCGACCGGTTATCTGCAGGGGATTGTGATTGAAGCGATGGAAACCTTTATTTTAATGTTGGTCATAATGGGAATGGCGGTTGATCATCGGGCACCAAAGGATTTCGCCGGCCTGATTATTGGGCTGACGGTTGGCGGGATCATCATGATGACGGCCGGAGCGACTGGCTCCTCCTTTAACCCGGCCCGAACCTTCGGACCCTACCTTGTCGGCAGCTTCTCAGGAGGAAACATTCCATGGAACCAGTTTCCCATCTACGTGATCGGCCCCGTAATTGGATCAAGCTTGGCCGCCTTCGTCTATAGATGGATCGCCAGTCCCAATCCTCTCACAGCCGCAGCCAGCCAAAACGAAACAACCAAAGCTTAATAGACTACTTGAAGCAGGGGGACGGTTCTCCTGCTTCATTTTTATACATATGGCTCTGTCATTAGTGCGGTCCTCGACAGTTTTATACATGAACATGTTTCATTAAATATTTCATTCTTTGACAAATTATTTACCGGGAAATGAAATGGAGAGGGTATTTTAATAGTACCAGCTAGTCATTTAATCAAACGATTGATTAAGAATAATGAACAAAAAATTTGTTGAAGGACGGAAAACTAGTCTTATAAACTCTTCTAATCGACAGGTTTGGGGCTATGATTCCATGCAAACTCAGGTTTGAAAGGACGATTAGATGCCAATCAGCGGGGTCCTATATCTCCTAATAAGCTATTTCATTCTCGGGAACTTGGTCCGGCGCAGCCTGGTTCTAGTTCCCTCTTCCAGCTTGGTTTTCAAAAATTAGTGAGGCGGAAGAGCCTTCCCCATGTTTCATCGTTTTAAAAAATCCAATTCTAGAAATAGGAGGAAAGTTATATTTATAGGGTGACGGATCACGAGGAGTGAGAGGATGAAGCTTAAGTGGACAGTGCCCATTGTGGTAATTTTTCTCCTTGCCGCAGGGTGCAGGGATACGGAAGAAGGAAAGCCAATGGCGGAACAGCCAAATGTGACAGAGGACCAGCAACCGGAAAATAACGGAGGTGAGACAGAAAAACCTAGCACATCACCAGGACAGGGGATTAATCAGCCGGGGAAACCTGCTGTTCAGCCTGGGAAAGCTACGGGTCAACCTCAAAAACCAAGCAACCAACCTGGGCCCCCCATTCAACAAAATATTCAAATTCGTGATGAATCGATTGTGAAAGAAAACCCGATCATCAATATAGTTTATCCGCAGATTGATGGCTTGAAGGATAAAATGGCACAAGACAAATTGAATGCCATTCTAAAGGAAAAAGCGAACAACGTGGATGAGAGTCAAATGACCAACGAGGACCCAAACGCACCGTCTTCGTTTTATTCCAAATACAAAATCACGTTTCAAAATGAACACCTGATCAGTTTCGTATACGATCAATATTTCTATCTCAGCGGGGCCGCACATGGCATGCCGTCGCGGATTCCAATTTTAGTAGATTTAGATAAAGGACGAATCGTGGAGGCAAACGAATTGTTCAGCAATGCACTGCAAACAAAACAAATCATTAGTGAACTCGTCCTAAGACAAGATGTGTTACATACACTTGATGCAATGGGGGAGTTTAAACAAATCAGTTCCGATGACCTAAAGCAGGTTTATGTAACGAAGGAAGGACTAATGATGTATTTCCCGCCGTACGAATATGCCTCTTACGCAGAAGGCACGCTGCAATATCATTTAGCTTATTCGGATATTCAAAATGTCTTAAATGCAGCTTTTTTCAAAAGTCATGGGATTGATATCTCACAGCCCACTGATTTCACGACCATTTATTTTACTGAAGGCTATCATTTTTCGGTGCCAAAGGAATGGATGGATCGGCTGATTTTTGAAAGAGCGGATTATGAGGAGAATAATCCTTGGTTTAGTGAAATTAATCTATATTCTAATACTGCCAGTAAGCCATTATTGCTGAGTTTCCATATGTATGAAAAACAAGTATGGACTGCGTTAAACCCGGCAGGAGTCGAAGTGAAATTGACAGAAGACAGTGATATTATTTATTCCTATATTGTCACACCATACATCGAAAACGATCCACAGCTCAATGAGTTTCTCCAGAACATAGTTCCCAAAATGATGAAAACTTTTCAGTTGGATAACTAATCCCTCCCACCAAAGGAAGAACTCCCCGTTCTTAACAGAACGAGGAGTTTTGTTGTGAGCCAGGAGAACCGTCCGAGGGCACTGAAAAAGTCCCTGAATTCAGTTTTCGTGAATAAAATCGTCAGTTGATTTCCACTCCAGGCGGCTTCGCTTTCCGCGGGCGTGCCGGGGAGCCTCCTCGTCTTTTGATTTTCTTTAAAGATTCTTGAAAAATCGAAGGTTTTTCAGTGGCCTCGAACCGTCCCTATGGCTCCCGTACAGCAAGGTAAAGGAATAGGGCTGTGAGCAGTATGGTGATGGTAAGTGGCAGGAGAACGTTTCCTTGGGCGGCACCCTCGGTTAATAGGGAAGAAGCGGCGCCTGTCAGCTGTGCTGGGCTCCATTTCATCCATTTTTCTAGAAGCGGTGTTACAAGTGACAGAACGATGCCAAGTAATAGGGCTAATGCTGCGATGAGGCCGCTGCTTTTCAGACGGCTGCTCAAGAATAGTGTAAATGTTAGTAAAAATGAAATCCAAATGAAGTAGATTCCTGTCCCCTGGGCTAGGTCAACGAACGGAAACGACCCAATCAATAGAATGGTATAATACCAGGCGGCTAGCATGCCGAGGGAAAGCGAAACAAAGGTAAGCAACAGGGCGCTCACCCATTTTGACAGGATATACGACGTATAGGTAACCGGCTTTACAAGGATCATTTTCATCATCCCGCTTCTACGCTCCGCAGCGACGATACCCATGAAAGCCAGCACAATGACTAAGATTCCCATCTGATTGAACTGGGACAATGTTTCACATAGTACCTCGCCGCTTGAAGGAGTAGCGATTTTGATAACCGTTCCTTCCGGCATGTTCCCGGCATTTTTTAAAATATCCGGCAGATAGTAGAGGGTAATGGGCTGAAGCAGGCCAAATACCACGAAAACGAGGGGCAGCCAAATCACTTTATAGTTACGAACCATCTCCAGCCATTCTTTCCGAAATAAGACCAACCACTTGTTCATTTTCCCACCACCTTCATGAACAGGTCCTCAAGGGTCGTTGAGCCGACTGTAAAGCTTGAAATCGGGATTTTCTTTTCCGTTATTTCGGCAAGAAGCTGGCTCCGAGCCTTATCCAAGTCGCTGACAAATAGTTCAAGAGTGTTATTTCTAACTCTAACCTCCGTAATGACAGTCCAACGCTCTAGAGTGCGTGCCCATGTATCCAAACTCTCCTCCGCCGAGATGATAATGATATTTTCCAGATAGTTCCGGCGCAATTCGGGAAGTGAGCCTGCAACGGCCAGTTCCCCTTTGTGGATCATCATCACATCATCACAAACCTCCTCGGCGTCATGGAGGATGTGAGTAGAAAACAAGATGGTCATGTGGCCCTTCAGCCTTTTCATCATCTCGAGCATGTCCCTTCGTCCAACGGGATCGAGGGCGGAAACGGGTTCGTCGAGGATCAGCAGTTTTGGTTCATGGATCATGGCCTGTGCAATTCCCAGCCGTTGTTTCATCCCGCCAGAATAACCGCCAATCCTGCGCTTCTTCGCATCGGCCATTCCTACGAGCTCTAGCAATTCGTCAGCACGGCTGGCTGCTGTTGCTTTGGCCATGCCAGACAGTTCGCCCATAAACACGAGATACTCCACTGCGTTCATCCAAGAGAAAAAGACCGGCTGCTGCGGCAAATAGCCGATGTGTTCCCGGTAATCGGCTTGGTTTGAACCCATAAATAGAATCGTTCCTTTAGTAGGAACGAGTAGGCCGGCGAGCATTTCCAATGTCGTCGTCTTTCCAGCCCCATTTGGGCCGAGCAACGCTGTGCAGCGTCCTTCCTTAAGGGAAAACGACAAGTTGTTGACGGCATTGACGGTGTCGAAGGATTTGGATAACGCTGTGACTTCCATCATCTTCATGTTTGTTCACACCCTTCAATCGGAACTTGGTTACGTGTGTTTTCTGCCTATGGTGAAATACAAGATAGGCCCGATAATGCTGAAGAAAAGGGAAATCAGCACCCACATCCATTTCGGGCCATTGGTCTGAGTAGTAGTTTTGGAAAGGTCGACAACAGCAATAATCATTAAAATAAGTTCAATGCCTATAAGTGGAGCAACAAGAGCCCAATTGATGCTAGAGAATCCCATAAAACTTCCTCCTTACCAAAAAGTTCTCAAATAACAGGAACTGTTCAATATTTGCATCATCCTATCAACCTCATTCTATTCCTTTTCAAGCACTTCATCCCACAACAGACTGAAAAATAAATGACAAAATCGTGAAACCATGTGAACCATTGGGGTGGGGGGCCCATGGGGGCCCATGGGGACGGTTCTTGTGGCCATGTCGACGGTCTGCTCCCATAAGGAGTTATACGACGGGACTATTGATGAGATTAATGAGATGATCAAGGAAGTTGTGGATGCCGAGCTCACCGAACAAGAATGGAAAAGGATTATTTCCTTCCTAGTGAGAAAAGTCGATGGTTTCCTGTTAGGCGGTAATGGAAGTTTTACATAATATAGGTAAAAATATTCAAAAAATTACAAAATATGATATAATGATAGGAAAATATACATAATTTGGAGGGGACTTTTTTGAAGTTTAAGAGATTATCATTACTGTTTGTCTTTATGCTTGTCTTCCAAGCCTTCTTCGCTTCATTTGTTTTGGCGGATACTAGCGAAAAAAAGAGTATAGTGGCGCTAGGGGATTCGATTACTCATGGATGGAATCTTGGAGATGATCATAGTTCGACACAACCGATTAATGAACAAGCTTTTCCTTATTTAATTCAACCTAGTGAATATACAGTGGCTAAGAATATTAGTGGCGGAGGCTGGAAGACCACTGATTTATTTTCTGCCATTAATAATTCGCCGGAAAATCAGGCCGCCATTAAAAATGCTGATGTCATCACGTTGGACATTGGAAATAATGATTTATTGCAGGTCCCTGAAGCAGCAACCATCCTGGCAAAATTAAGGGCAACCCCTCCAGTGATGCCAACACAAGAGGAAATGGACGCCGCTAAAGTCGCATTGGTGAAATCCATACCGACTTTGGCTAGCAATCTTGGAACAGTCCTTGGAACCGTAAGAGCATTGAACCCTGATGCACAAATTATTTTCTATAATTTGTACAACCCTTTTGGCTCAGAACCACTAAAAAGTTTTGGGGAAGGTGTGATTCCGGCTATAAACACCAATGTAATTACTCCTCTCGCGGCGCAATTCGGAGCCGTTGTAGTTGATGCCTATTCAGCTTTTAATGGCAAGCAAGCGGAACTGATCCTCCCTGGGGATATTCATCCCACTGTAACGGGCCATCAGGTCCTTGCAAAGTTGGCCAACGATTTGTTGCCAAGTGATTTTGCCGTCAATCTAACGCCGTCTACCACTGAACCAACATCAGGTCCGGTAACGATTACTGTTTCGACTGATGCGGTACAGCCAGCAACAATGAAATGGCTCGCAGGTGAAAAAACAGTAGCAGACTTTCAAACTGCTGGAACCGAGATTACGGGAAGTCAGTTTGCGGTCACTGAGAATGGTAAATATTCGGTTTTTGTAAAAGATGCTAAAGGAATTCAAAAAGTAGAAGTGATAGAAGTTACAGCCATTAAATCGACTTCCGAGCAGCCTTCTGGCAATAATTCGGGAGGCGGCAGTACTCAGCCTGAAAACAATAGCGGCAGCGATAGCAGTAGCGCAGGGAATACTACCACTAATACGCAGAATACTGTAGGCAGTAGTTCAGGAACAACAACAGGGCACACTTTACCGAATACCGCTTCTCCGATATATAATTATTTATTATTGGGAACAGCATTAGTCATCATCGGACTAGCAGCAAGGAAAGCAAAGCAAGCAGTTAAATAAACTAAAATCAGTACAAGCAAATTACGAAAAAACCAAAAGGAGGTTAAGACCATCATTCAGAAGGTCTTAAACTTCCTTTTTTATCTAGAAATCTCTGAATAAAGAAGATTTATGTAATATTATTCCAAAAATGATATAATATTGTATAATGGAAAATACGTGGGAGGTGAACATTTGTGAAAGGACCGAATAAATATTTCCGTATCGGCACAGTAATCATTGCTATCATGCTGTTCTTACATATTTATCATATCCATTTGCCGGACTTCATTGAAGGGTTAGGCTATGGCAGTGGGATTGCTCTCGAATTACTTGGAATCTACACCATGAAACACGGTAACTCCAAGATTAAAAGTTTTAAAATGAAACTAGTGAAAAAAGTATAATAACAAAAAGCAATACATCAGTATCCATGTACAGACAAAAAGGAGGTTCAAGACCATCACCTAGCAGGACTTGAACCTCCTTTTTAACTTGAATTACCGCATTACCGCAGTGGGGGACAGGCCCCCGGCCGATTACCGCATCACCGCAATGGGGGACAGGCCCCCGCCAGAATACCGCATTATCGCAATGGGGGACAGACCCCCGCCAGAATACCGCATTACCGCAGT
>NZ_HG942075.1 GCF_000612665.1 Neobacillus dielmonensis | reverse complement strand
CGCCGAGGAGGCTCCCCGGCACGCCCGCGGAAAGCGAAGCACCTGGAGCGGAAATCAATAGGCCCCATTGCAGGCGATAATCAATTCTAAAAATCATATTTTAATTCAAGTAAAATGAAAAATTGCCGAGAAAAATAACCTTTCTCGACAATCTGACGGCTCGAACTAGTTGTTCGAGCCGTTTTTTCGTTTACCCAAATTTCAACTGAAATGGCCATTAGAATTTACCGGTGAATTGGAAGAATAAAACGACAAGACCCAAAATCCAGACATAGACGGCGAACGGCTTTAATGAATGCTTCTTCAAATAGCCGACCATCCATTTGACAGCCACATAACCGAAGAAAGCAGAAGAAATAATTCCCACCAGCAACGCTGACAAGGAAATTTCCTCTCCGCCGCCGCCTAACAAATCCTTTGCTTGCAGGACAATTGCACCGGCAATCGCTGGAGTGGATAAGAGAAACGAAAAATAGGCTGCCGTCTCACGGTCTAGTTTTCGCCAGAGAGCGGCAACAATGGTCATCCCTGACCGGGAAATCGCTGGCATGATGGCAACTGCCTGAAATGTTCCAATCACGAAAGCATCCTTGTAGCTGATATCATCCATTTTCTTATAACCGTTTTTTGCTGAATCCGCGAGCCACAAGAATAAACCAGTGACTAAGAATTCCCAGCCAATTGTCACACCAGTTTTGGAGATTTCGTCAATATAATCTTTAAAGGCAAGTCCAAAAATGACAGCGGGTATCGTTCCAACAATTAATAAAAAAGTCAATTTACTGAATGGCTTTTTGATAATCTTAATAAATTCATCCTTGTAAAAAACAAATACCGCAAGCAGCGTTCCGACATGAAGCATGGTATCCAGCAAAAGTCCTGCTTCCTGCAATCCAAATAAGTTTCTCCCGAGATATAGATGACCAGTGCTGGAAATCGGCAAAAACTCTGTCAGCCCCTGAATGATCCCAAGGATAAATGCTTCTAGTTTCGTTAACATACTTTCCCTCACATTCTCCAATTTTTTGGCAGTCTGTCCTATGATAAAAATATGCCATCATTTACAAAATCATGTACATCTCTCAATTTTAGGTAACTGCTTCAAAATCGGTCAATTAAAATTGAAGTCTATTAGAACAAAAAAGGTGCAATCGCGGTAAGGCCTGCCATAAAATAGAAATATACGCATTTGAGGGGAGAAACGGGTTTGGAAAATAAACATCTTCATTTTAATACAGCTATTGGTGTCAAAAAACCTGAGAACTATCGTAACAAACAGACGGCATGTCCATTTTGTGAAACGGATAAACTGACAGATTTAATTGAAGTCGACGGCCCAATTATTCTATTGAAAAATAAATATCCAGTATTAGAAAATGCGTATCAAACGGTACTTATTGAAACTGACGATTGTCATGCTGAATTATCGACTTACACAAAAGAGCACCTGCATAGACTGATTCAATTTGGCATCCGACATTGGCTGGAAATGGAGCAAAAGGGAGAATATCGCTCGGTTATCTTTTTCAAAAATCACGGCCCGTTATCAGGAGGCACAATTGCCCATCCACATATGCAGATTGTCGGATTAAAAGACCTCGACTACATGGAACATGTGGTGCAAGATATGTTTGAAGGAATCCAGATTGCCTATGAAGAGGGTGTTAGGTTTACATTATCAAGCAAACCAAAGGTGGGATTCTATGAATTTAACATTAGTATGGAAGACAACCTTTATCAGCCAAAGTTTGCTGAATACCTACAAACAGCAGTCCATTATATATTGAACCATTTTCCTTTTAAGGCTTCGAGTTATAATGTATTTTTTTATCATGTAAGTAAAAAGATTTATGCAAAAATTGTTCCCCGATTTGTTACTACACCGCTATACATCGGATATGGCTTGCCACAGGTGCCTAACAATTTGAATTGGATGGCAGAAGAAGTGGAAAAATTATATTTCAAAAAAGAGGTTATATAAGGTGTGTTATGCCATGGAGGGAACTTCCATTAATATGTAATTCCATCCATAGGCCTTTTTGAAGTTGTGATTTTGTTTGTAAAAAAATATAATGAAGGAATGTACAAGTTTAATGTAAGGTGGAGACTTCACATGACTTCCAATAAAACGACAACTTCCAAACTGGATTATAGTCTCGTTCTCATAGTATTATTACTGTTTTTAGCAAGCTGTCTAGCGATTTATAGTGCCCAGACAACTGGGCAATATGACCGTAATTTTTTAATTATGCAAATTGCCTGGTATGGTGTTGGCTGTGGCATTATCGCAGGAGTAATGACATTGGATTCCGACCAGCTCCGGAAAATCTCCTGGTACGCTTATGGATTGGGGCTTGTGCTCCTGATCTTGTTGATTCTTGCGCCTGAATCGATTGCACCAAGAATCAATGGGGCAAAAAACTGGTTTCGGCTTCCCGGGGTTGGGACGATCCAGCCATCGGAATTTGTGAAAGTATTCCTGATTTTAACCTTGTCACGGGTTATAGAGGATCACCAGCAAAAAAATTTGTTAAAAACGGTTCAAACTGATTTCTGGCTGTTAATAAAGTTAGGATTGGTTACTCTCGGCCCATTGGTACTGGTTATTAAAGAGGACTTGGGAACATCACTCGTGTTTTTAGCCATTTTATTAGGCATGATTTTTATCTCGGGAATTACTTGGAAGCTGCTAGTGCCAATTTTTTCTGCCGGCATCCTCCTTGTTTCCACAATTTTTTATTTTGTATTATGGCAGCCTGATGTGCTGGAAAAATATTTGGGTGTAAAGCAGTATATGTTCGGGCGGATTTATTCCTGGCTTGATCCGTATAACTACCAAAGCTCAACCGGGTTTCAGTTAACGAAGTCAATGCTGGCTATCGGATCGGGCCAAACAAGCGGAAAAGGTTTTGGCAACCGTGAAGTGTATCTGCCAGAAAGCCAAACAGACTTTATTTTTAGTATTGTTGGCGAGGAATATGGATTTATTGGCGCCAGTGTGCTGATTAGTTTGTTCTTCCTATTGATATACCATATTACCAAAGTAGGCATGGAAACCAAAAATCAATTTTACACCTATATTTGTGTCGGCGTAATCAGCATGATTACCTTCCACGTGTTCCAAAATATCGGGATGACCATTGGCGTTTTGCCAATCACAGGGATTCCGCTGCCGTTTATAAGCTACGGAGGAAGTTCCTTAATGGGGAATATGATGGGACTGGGCTTAATCTTCTCAATCCGTTACCATTATAAAAAATATATGTTTTCGACAACTGCATAGGGATGGAAGGTGGCACCATGGAAGATCAATTTGTTGAGCAATTCGAGGCATTACTCGAAAAATATAGTGAATTATTAGTTGGTAAAGCAGATAAAGAAACAGTACAAAAGGTAAAAGCTTGGGCGCTTTATACGCATATTGCGAAAACCATGCCGGCGTTAATCAGTCATTGGAGTGCGCTTTATCCGGATGCCAGAGCTGAAATGAAGGAGCTAATCCAGGAAATTAAGGTCCTCAATGAACAACATCGAAATCAACAGAAAAAATAAAAACAGGCATCCCAGCCTGTTTTTTTAGCGTTTATACTGACTGTTTTGGCTGTTTTGTTTATCGACACCGCTTGCTTCACGGCCAGGACCTGCATTCCCTTTCACACTGGCTGCACTAACCCCAGCTTTAGAAGGGTTCTTCTTCATTTTCGCCATTATTATCACCTCATCTTGTAGATTGCCCATTACTATTGGACTTTATATATTGACTTTAAGAATTGTCCTGCACCAAGGGAAGCTTGGCAGCTTAGAATTGCACGAAGAAAAAGCGATAGCTATTTCGAGGAACGCCCTAGCGTCCTTCGGTCTCCGTCCTACGATAAGTCAAGTACGAATGCACCTTCTGCTCTTCGTGTTTCCTTTAGCTAAATAGGAGTTTTTTTCTCAAAAATTCCGAACACATAAGTTCAACTAACTACGCCTCTGCATTCGCCTAACGGGTTGCCAGTCAGCGAGCTTTCACTTATCAGAGTTGGAGCCCTCCAGCTCATACGGCGCTGACCGGAGCGTTTCCGCTTTTCTTGCATTTGTCAAAAAAATTTCAATTTTCCACATTTACCGATTGCACAATTTTTTGAAATATTTTATAGTTATTAGTAGTAAAACTCATTCAGCTTATTTTTTTTAAGTAAAAAATGAATGAGTATTCATTCAAAAATTCTGAAGGGGGAGACAATGTTGAACCAACTAATTAAAAAAGCGGCTGTACTAGGATCCGGCGTAATGGGATCAGGAATTGCTGCCCATCTGGCCAATATCGGTATTCCGACACTGCTGCTCGATATTGTTCCACGGGAATTGACAAAAGAAGAAGCGGCAAAAGGACTCACTTTGGAGGACAAACAGGTACGCAATCGTATCAGTGCCGCCAATATTCAAAAACTATTGAAGCAAAAGCCTGCACCCCTGACATCAAAGAAAAATATTGCCCTAATTGAAGCAGGCAACCTGGAGGATGACCTAGTTAAGCTGAAAGATGTCGACTGGGTAATCGAAGTGGTGGTTGAAAACCTAAATGTAAAAAAACAAGTATTTGAGAAAGTAGACCAATTCCGGAAACCTGGAAGTATTATAAGCTCCAACACCTCTGGAATTTCAGTGGAAGCAATGGTGGAAGGCCGTTCCGAAGACTTTCAAAAGCACTTCCTTGGCACACACTTCTTTAATCCACCACGCTACCTAAAATTGCTTGAAGTAATCCCAACTCAATACACAGACCCGGAAGTTCTATCCTTTATGAAAACCTTTGGTGAAGATGTATTAGGTAAAGGAGTAGTTGTAGCAAAAGATACACCAAACTTCATAGCGAACCGCATCGGTACCTATGGTCTTCTTGTCACTGTTCGAGAGATGATGAAAGCCGAGCTAAGTGTAGGTGAAGTTGATTCGATTACAGGCCCGCTGATCGGCCGTGCAAAAAGTGCTACCTTCCGAACATTGGATGTAGTCGGGTTAGATACGTTCTATCATGTCGCCGGCAACGTATACGAAAAGGTTGAAGGCGAAGAAAAAGAAGTCTTTAAGGTACCGGAATTTTTAAATAAGATGATTGAAAATGGCTGGCTGGGAAGCAAAACTGGCCAAGGATTCTTTTTGAAAAAAGGCAAGGAAATTTTAGAACTAGATCCAAATACATTAGAATATGGCCCTCGTAAAAAACTGTCTGCACCTTCCATTGAGCTTGCCAAGCAAGAAAAAGGTACAGCCAATAAATTGAAGGCGCTTGTTTATGCAAATGATAAGGCTGGACAATTTTTATGGACTACATTTACGCAAAATATCGTTTACTCAGCAAAGCTGTTAGGCGAAATCGCTGATGATATCGTCGCCATCGACCGCGCTATGAAGTGGGGCTTTGGCTGGGAGATGGGTCCATTTGAAACATGGGATGCGATTGGTATAGAAAAGTCAGTCCAAAAAATGCAGGAATCGGGTATAGATGTTCCAGCCTGGGTTTTAGAAATGCTGGAAAAAGGTTTTACTTCCTTCTACAAAGAAGAAGATGGTGAGCTTTACTTCTACGATCACGGTGAATACAAGCTGGTCGAATTTAATCCAAAAGTCATTGATCTTAAAAAGCTTAAAAAGCAAAAAGGGGTTATTAAAAAGAACAGCGGTGCGAGCCTTATTGATATTGGCGACGGTGTAGCGCTGCTTGAATTCCATTCCCCTAACAATGCGCTTGGTTTCGATACGATTCAAATGATTAACTTTGCCATTGATGAAGTAGAGAAGAATTATAAAGGCTTGGTTATTGGTAATCAAGGCAAAAATTTCTGTGTCGGTGCTAACCTGGCAATGATGCTGATGGAAGCCCAAGACGACAATTATGACGAGCTCGATATGGTTGTACGCCAGCTTCACAGTGCGATGCTGAAAGTAAAATACAGCTCAAAGCCGGTGGTTGCAGCACCATTTTCCATGACACTCGGTGGCGGTGCGGAAGTATGTCTGCCAGCATCCAAAATCCAAGCTTCCTCCGAAACCTACATGGGTCTTGTCGAAGTTGGAGTTGGATTGCTTCCGGGCGGCGGTGGAAACAAAGAATTATATATTAAACACTTAGAAGGCCTTCCAAACGGAGTGCAGGTTGACCTGCAGGCAGTCGCCAACAAAGTATTTGAAACGATTGCTACAGCTAAGGTTTCCACTTCAGCAGCAGAAGCACGGGATAATAATTTCTTAAGTGCTGCTGATGGAATCAGCATCAACAGCGATCATCAGCTATATGATGCCAAGCAAGCTGTACTTGCCTTACATGAACAAGGCTATAAACCAAGAGTACGCCGAAAAGTTCCTGTTGTTGGTGAACCAGGTTATGCAACCCTGCTGTTAGGCGCGGAAGGAATGCGGCTTTCAGGATATCTATCCGATCACGATATGAAAATTGCTAAAAAGATTGCCTATGTCATTGCCGGCGGTAAGGTCCCATATGGCACTGAAGTCGATGAGCAGTACTTATTGGATCTCGAAAGAGAAGCATTCCTAAGCTTAATCCGTGAGCCGAAGACACAGCAGCGGATGCAGCACATGCTGTTAAAAGGCAAACCGTTAAGAAACTAGGTCAGGTCAGGGGCAGTAAATTGCCCCTTTTGAAAAATAGATTTGTATTTTTTAAACATGATAGAAAGAGAGGGAACTTTCATGAGAGAAGCGGTAATCGTTGCCGGTGCAAGAACCCCGGTCGGCAAAGCGAAAAAAGGATCGCTTGCGGCGGTCCGTCCTGACGACCTCGGTGCATTGGTCGTGAAGGAGACGTTGAAGCGTGCCGGAAATTACGAAGGAAATATCGATGATTTAGTCATAGGCTGTGCCACCCCAGAAGCTGAGCAGGGGATGAACGTAGCCAGAAATATTGGGGCCCTTGCAGGACTGCCTGATACAGTTCCCGCCATCACGGTAAACCGATTCTGTTCCTCCGGCCTGCAGGCCATTGCCTATGCAGCGCAAAGCGTCATGTTGGGCCATACCGATACGGCAATCGCTGGCGGGGTTGAATCGATGAGCCTGCTGCCAATGGGCGGACACGTACTTCGGCCAAATGCAAAATTAGTAGAAACAGCTCCCGAATATTATATGGGAATGGGGCATACAGCCGAAGAAGTGGCAAAAAGATATGGCATCAGCCGTGAAGAACAGGATGCCTTTGCAGTAAGAAGTCATCAGCGCGCCTATAAAGCGATTCAAGAAGGGAAATTCGTAGATGAAATTGTCCCGGTTGACGTGACCATCCGCTCGGTTGGAAGGGACAACAAGCTGGTTGAAAAAACATTCCAATTTTCACAGGATGAAGGGGTTCGTCCGAACACCAACCTGGAAACGTTAGCCAAACTGCGCCCGGCCTTCTCTGTAACAGGCTCCGTAACAGCGGGTAACGCCTCGCAAACAAGTGACGGTGCTGCAGCTGTGATGGTCATGGACCGAGAAAAAGCCGAATCGCTTGGTTTGAAGCCATTAGCTCGATTCAGATCCTTTGCCGTTGGCGGAGTGCCGCCTGAAGTAATGGGAATTGGACCAATCGTAGCCGTGCCAAAAGCATTGAAGCTTGCTGGACTCGAGGTTTCCGATATCGATTTATTTGAATTGAACGAAGCCTTTGCTTCCCAATCTATTCAAGTCATTCGCGAATTGGGACTGGATGAGGAGAAAGTCAATGTCAATGGCGGTGCCATCGCTCTAGGTCATCCGCTAGGATGTACGGGAGCGAAGCTGACCTTAACACTTCTTCATGAATTAAGACGCAGACAACAGCAATTCGGTGTGGTCACCATGTGTATTGGCGGCGGAATGGGTGCCGCTGGCGTATTTGAATTATTGTAAGCCTGGAGGGGTGTTCCTCTGAGGAGCGCCCCAATCTAAATAAATTAGGAGGAATTATTCATGACAGAAACAAAAAAAGTTGTCAAAGGCGGAAGCTTTTTAGTTGAGGATATTACGTGCGATCAACTGTTTACTCCAGAAGATTTCACTGAAGAACATTTAATGATTGCCAAAACGGCAGAAGATTTTGTTGAAAAAGAAGTCCAGCCCGTGCTTGAAAAATTAGAAAACCATGAGTTTGACATTACGGTTAAACTTCTAAAAGAAGCTGGAGAACTTGGCCTCTTAGCAGCCGATGTTCCAGAAGAGTACGAGGGATTAGGTTTAGATAAAGTTACTTCTTCTCTTATTACTGAAGCAATGGCTGGCGGCGGCGGTTTTGCCCTGTCCCACGGCGCTCATGTAGGAATAGGTTCCCTGCCTATCGTTCTTTTCGGAAACGAGGACCAAAAGAAACGCTACCTTCCAAAGCTTGCTTCTGGTGAAAAATTAGCAGCTTATGCATTGACCGAGCCAGGTTCCGGTTCAGATGCACTTGGCGCTAGAACGACAGCTAAATTGAATGCAGAAGGCACACACTACATCTTAAACGGTGAAAAACAATGGATCACCAATGCTGGCTTCGCTGATGTTTTCGTTGTTTATGCAAAAATTGACGGCGAACAATTTACAGCGTTCATTGTTGACCGTGATCTTCCTGGCGTATCGACTGGTGCTGAAGAGAAGAAAATGGGGATTAAGAGCTCCTCTACTCGCACACTTATTTTAGAAGATGTCCCTGTGCCTGTAGAAAACCTATTAGGTGAAATCGGCAAAGGCCACGTCATTGCTTTTAACATCTTAAATATTGGTCGTTATAAGCTAGCTGTCGGTGCTGTCGGCGGTTCTAAAAAAGCTCTTGAAATGACGATTAAATATGCCAATGGCCGTCAGCAGTTTAAAACACCTATTTCACAATTCAATTTAACAAAAGAAAAATTCGGTACACTGGCATCCGAAATATATGCTGCTGAAAGCTCTGTTTACCGGACAATCGGTTTATATGAAGAAAACCAAGGCAAGCTTTCAACAGAAGAAACAAAAGACATTAAGAAACTGGCTAATTCTATTGCCGAATATGCAATTGAGTGCTCGCTCAATAAATTCTTCGCCAGTGAAGTATTAGCTCATGTTGTGGATGAAGGCGTGCAAATTCACGGCGGATACGGCTTTATGCAGGAGTATCCAATCGAAAGAGCCTACCGTGACGCCCGCATTCAGCGTATTTTTGAAGGAACAAACGAAATCAACCGCCTGCTTGTTCCTGGCACACTTGTGAAAAAGGCAATAAAAGGTGAGCTTCCACTATTCCAAAAAGCAATGGCACTTCAAGAAGAGTTGATGATGATGATGCCAGAAGAGCCAGGCGATGAGCCGCTGGCACAAGAAAAATATCTTGTAAGAAATGCCAAGAAAATTACCTTACTTGCAGCAGGTCTTGCTGCCCAGAAATATGGCAAAAAGCTAGAGCAAGAACAAGAAGTCTTGGCTAACATTGCCGATATTACATCCTTTGTCTATGCTATGGAATCTGTTGTGTTGCGGACGGAAAAAGCGATTGCCAAAGATGGATTAGATAAAAATAAACAAAAGCTTCTTTACACACAAATTTTCTGCCAAGAAGCTTTTAATAATATTGAGGCGATTGCCAAAGAATCTCTAGTAGCCGTTGAGCAAGGCGACACATTAAGAATGATGTTGACTTCATTGCGCAAATTTACCCGCCATACACCAATTAATGTAATTGCTAAGAAACGCGAAGCAGCTGATGTATTAATCGAAGCTGAACGCTACATCGTTTAATTGATTACGGTCCCTTTCCATGTGAAAGGGACTTTGTTCATTTTGAATAGAGGGATTTTTAATGATATTGTCGAAAAATAATCATAGAACAAGTTTTGTTGAATAGGAATTTGCAAATCGTTGTGGTAAGATTTTAGTGTTGTAGGTGATAAAAGGTAAAAGGCGGTGAACGAATTGTCTTTGACGTTTTACTGGTATCCGAAGTGTGGCACATGCCGAAACGCTAAGAAGTGGCTGGATGAGCATCAACTGTCATATGAGGCTATACATATTGTGGAGAATCCGCCATCCCGAGAGAAGCTACAAGAGTTCTATCAAAAAAGCGGATTGGAACTGAAAAAGTTTTTTAATACGAGCGGTTTAAAATACCGTGAACTTGGTGTAAAGGACAAACTCAAGACCGCTTCTGAAGATGAATTGCTCGATTTACTTGCCTCCGATGGGATGCTAATCAAGCGACCAATTGTAACAGATGGAAACAAGGTCACTTTAGGTTTTAAGGAAGAAGAGTTTGAAAAAAACTGGTTACAATAACGATGGTTATTTTTAGATATCGTTTTAGATATCTTATTTATAATGGAGGGATCAACCAATGAGTGTACCAAAGGACTTACGTTTTTCTGAAGAACATGAATGGGTAAAAGTGGAAGGAAACCGCGTCCGTATTGGAATTACCGATTTTGCCCAACATGAATTAGGAGACATTGTTTTCGTTGAGCTTCCTGAGGCCGGTACGGAATTAAAAGCAAACGAACCGTTCGGAAGTGTAGAGTCTGTTAAAACGGTATCCGAGCTATATGCTCCAGTAAGCGGCAAAGTTGTGGAAGTGAATGAGGAGTTAAATGACAGCCCAGAATTTGTCAACGAATCTCCATACGAAAAGGCATGGATGATTGTCATAGAGCCAGCTAACACCAGCGAAATTGACCAACTGCTAACTCCTGAACAATATGAGGCAATGATTAACGAAGAATAACCCTGCCCTTGAGAAAAGCGTCCTTTTAGGCGCTTTTTTCTTTTGCCGTTGATAGGCTTTATTTTCCACGTTTTCTCCAGTTATTCTGGGAAACCTAAGGATAAACATGCTTTAGGAAGGTGGAAAAAATGGTGTTAAAACAACAGAAGAAGGATGTAACGAATCAGGTTGTCGGGAAGCTGCGAAATGGTGAAATAGAGCTGTTTTTGGATAATGAGTCAATTGGCAAGATTAAGTTGCAAGAGAACCTTGATGCTGAATTGTCACATCATTTTGAAGTGGACCAGAATAAAATTTATCAGCATGTTACGGTAACCGAGGGCCGTGATGCAAAATATACAGACTGTGATGATGGTGGCTGGTGCTAGTCTGAGCAAAATCCTATTTTTTACCAGACAATAATGATATAGTTAACATACTTAGAAGAAGGCACACGATAATATATCTTTTCGAATATGTTAACAGTAAACCACTTCTTTTACAGGTGATGGAAATGAATGATGCGTATGTTGACAAAGTTCTTATTGTCGAAGGAAAATCAGATAAAAACAAAGTAATGAGCATTATCAAAGAGCCATTGGACATAATTTGCACGAACGGAACAATTAGTCATTCCAAGTTGGATGAGTGGATTGATCTCCTTGAAGACAAGGATATTTATATACTGGTGGATGCGGATGAATCGGGTGAGAAGCTCCGCAAGTTGTTTAAACGCGAGTTTCCGAATGCAGAGCATTTATATATTGACCGGATGTATCGCGAGGTGGCAACGGCCCCAGTGCAGCATCTGGCAACTGTGTTATTGGGCGCAAATATTGACGTCCACAAGGAATTTTTAGAAATGGGATTATGATGTATGAATGAATGGAATCGAAATAACTTGGAATTGTTCTTCGATGATAAGGGGACGGGATTAGTTTATTTTTATACTCCAATGTGCGGGACTTGCCAGTTAGCCGGTAAGATGCTCCGAGTAGTCGAGGAACTGGTGAATACCGAAATGGGAAAAATGAACCTGAACTTTTACCCGGACTTGGCAGAGCAATTTAGGATTGAAAGCGTCCCTTGCCTGCTGTTTGTAAAAAAGGGAGAGGTCATTGAAACCTTATACGCATTTCATTCAATTCCTTATTTATTGGAACGAATTCAGCAGAATTTTCATTAGTAAAGCAGATGCTCGAGGGGCATCTGCTTTTTATAATTTATTTGAAAAAACTAACTAAAAAAGCATAATGACGGCAGTCAATGGAGAAGTTTAAAATACCCGTGAAAGAGAAAATGCGGGTCACGCGGTAACTAAGAAGGGCTCTAAATGCCCGCGAAGGAAAAAATACGGGTCTCGCAGTAACTAAGAAGGGCTCTAAATGCCCGCGAAAGAGAAAATGCGGGTCACGCGGTAACTAAGAAGGGCTCTAAATGCCCGCAAAGGTGAAAATGAGGGTCTCACAGTAACTAAGAAGGGCTCTAAATGCCCGCGAAGGAGAAAATGCGTGCCACGCGGTAACTAAGAGAAGTTGTTTACTCAAAATAGGACCATCTCCTTTTATTTATGAATGTATTGCTACTTTGCTTCAAAACTCTTCTAATAGTCTTTTTCGAGACGGTTTCCCCACACCACTGATAAACCCCAATTGTTGTAATTATTAAATCAGGAAACAGCAATCTAAGCTCTTCAATGCTCCTTAAAACAGCAGAATCAATCTCTTCTTTGTAGCCACACTTTGTACAAGTGCAAAACCCATCGGAAATTACGATAGCTAATGACCGGCAACATGAACTTACAATCCCTTTTTCCAATATAGAGAAATCATAAAAAGTTAAACGAGAATATGGGTCTTCTTCTTTATGCAGAGACATTAATAAATCAGCAAGCTTTTTATCAGAAGCAGTCAACTTGGCAGGTGTCGCAGCCAATTTGCGAATAAAAGGGTTTACCTGTGTTGGGAGGATAATCGATTTGTGAGGCTTTGGAAGATAAAGCGTAAATTCTGGATTAATAAAAACGACGAAGTATTGGATTGGCACCTTGTGTCCTTTAGAATGCAGCAGTTGCCGAAGCAAAATCTCGCAGCGCTCGGCTTGGTGGAGGGGATTCGTTATTTCTTGATTATACCGGGAAGTAAATTTATCTGTTTCAGGATCATAAAAATAATCACCTTCATAATTTTTGACTTCGTATAAAGAAAGCGTCCCTTGGGTTATAAATGTTGAATCAATTTGAAAGGAACCAGCAACAAATCATTCAGGATATACCGATCGGTTGCAAGCTCTTCCGCTCTAGCATCAAACATCACTTCCCCTTCATAACCTTTCTCCAAATTCACATAACGCTTGCGGTCTTTTTCCGGTAAAACTATTCGGGGCTTTAGTGCCCGGAGGATCTTTAACTCCTTCGGAACAGGCCGCTGTTTCATAAATGTCTCCATTTTGTACCTCCTTTAAATATGCTAACTATATTTTACAAAAAAGACTTAAAATTCCCCGGCAAAAATATGAATATTTTCTGAATCCGACATAATTCTTAATACTGTTACAAGAATTGTCGAGTCTTTTTAAAAGGAATTCCTCGGCAATTGCTGAATAGTAATGATAAAGAGACAAGATCGGAGTGGTGATTATGTTAGATGTCATTAACACCTTTTTACTAATCGTTAGAGGGCGGACAGATATATTACCCTTGATAGAACAAGCAGATATTCAGTTGCAAATTAACAGTGAACAGCAAACCATCTTGCTGAAAATAAAAAACGGGGCAATCTCCATTGAGGCCGAAAAAGACAATCTACCGAACGTTACAATTAGCGGCCACCAATCTGCCCTCACCTTGCTGTTTGAAGGAAAAGAAAAACTGCGGATTCTCCAAAAAAATGGCGCATTAAAAGTGACAGCCCCATTACGCACAACACTGATGTTGGAATCACTGTTTTATTTGGTAAAAGCAGACCCGCAGCTCGCAAAAATAATTTAATCATAGGTATTGACTCGGAATTAGACATCATGTAAGATAATTTTAAACATTCAAGAGATTATGACATTCATATACAAATTCTTATCAAGAGAGGCGGAGGGACCTGGCCCAGTGATGCCCGGCAACCGGTATGACACACGGTGCTAATTCCAGCAGAGCACTTGCTCTGAAAGATAAGAAGAGACGCCCCCCTCTTCTTGCGAACTGGGGGTGTTTTTTTATAAGAAAGTGATTGAGAGGAGAGAGAACAATGGGAGAAAATCAGAAAAAATATCGGTTGGAAACACTCAGTGTCCACGGAGGGTTATCTCCGGACCCGGTGACGGGAGCTCGAGCGGTACCAATTTATCAGAACAATGCCTATCAATTTAAAAATACCGAACATGCGGCTAACCTGTTCAGCTTATCGGAGCCTGGTTACATATACACTCGGATTCATAATCCTACCACAACGGTATTTGAAGACCGTGTTGCTTTATTAGAGGGCGGAGTTGGAGCACTTGCGGTAGCGAGCGGCATGGCGGCCATCACACTGGCCATTCTCAATATTGCAGAAGCTGGGGATGAAATCGTTTCGGCAGCTAACCTATATGGCGGAACATATAATTTATTTGCCGTTACGTTACCGAAATACGGTATTAAAGTGAAATTTGTTGATGGGGAAAATCCCGAGAGCTTCCGAGAGGCCATCACGGATAAAACAAAAGCGGTCTTTGCTGAAACAATCGGTAACCCAAGTCTGAGGGTACTGGATATCGAAAAAGTGGCGGAAATCGCCCATGAAGCTGGAGTGCCGCTCATTATTGATAACACATTTGCTACCCCATACCTGTGCCGGCCAATTGAGCATGGGGCCGATATTGTGGTGCATTCCGCAACCAAGTGGCTGTTAGGGAATGGCACCACCACTGGCGGTATTATCGTAGATGGCGGTAAGTTCGACTGGAATTCTTCACGGTTCCCGGGCTTTACCACTCCGGATGAAAGCTACCATGGCCTTGTCTACGCTGAAGCTTTGGGTGCGGCTGCCTATATCATCAAAGCTCGTGTTCAACTGCTGCGTGACCTTGGACCGGCATTAAGTCCGCAAAATGCCTTTCAGTTCACTCTCGGCCTTGAAACCCTGCATGTCCGGATGAAAGAGCATGTTGCCAACACGAAGCAAATCGTCGATTATTTATTAAATCATCCTGCTGTTGATTGGGTTTCCTATCCAGGACATCCCTCACATCCTGATTATGAGTTATCGAAAAAGTACATGCCAAAAGGTGCTGGCTCCATGGTTGTTTTTGGCATTAAGGGTGGTAAAGAAGCGGGAGCGAAACTGATCAATTCTCTTTCCCTATGGGCACATGTTGCCAATGTTGGGGATGCAAAAAGCTTAATCATTCATCCGGCAAGCACCACTCACCAGCAATTGGATGCTGAGGGACTAAAAGCTGCCGGTGTTTCAGAGGATCTAATCCGGCTATCGATTGGAATTGAAAACGCCGAAGACCTGATTGAAGATTTAGAGCAAGCCATAGAAGCGGCAACAGGTTTGTCCTCTTTAAAAACAAATGCCTAATTTTACCACAAGTAAATAGGTAAAAGGATAGAATATTTTTATTGACACCTGCTTTTTTCAGTGATAGCATTGCTTTTGTATTAAATTTCAGAAATGAATTTAAATTAAATTGAATATAGGATTGCTCTTATCTAGAGAGGTGGAGGGATGTGCCCGATGAAGCCCGGCAACCGTCAATTTATTGAAATGGTGCCAATTCACACAAAGCATTGGCTTTGAGAGATGGGAGAAAGGATTTTAATTTTTCATGCCTTTCTGCCTGCGCAGAAAGGCTTTTATTTTTTCTAATAAAGTATCCTTTACTGTTAAATCCTATATTTAAGTTGAAGTAGGTGATTAAATGATATCCATTAAGAACGTCAGTAAAATTTTCCCCTCAAAGCAGAAGGATTTAACTGCGGTAAATCACGTCAACCTAGATATCCAGGACGGCGAAATCTTTGGGGTCATCGGATACAGTGGTGCCGGGAAAAGTACCTTGATTCGCATGTTGAATGGTCTTGAGCTACCAACAGAAGGAACCGTTACGGTAGCAGGACGGGAAATATCTAAAATAAAGGGCAGTGAGCTTAGGAAGGCTCGCCAGGAAATCAGCATGATTTTCCAACATTTTAATTTACTCTGGTCAAGGACGGTTAGTGATAACATTGCTTTTCCACTTGAAATTGCCGGAGTAAGCGGACCTCAAAGAAAGCAACGGGTCGCAGAGCTAATTAAGCTGGTGGGTCTTGAAGGAAGAGAAAATGCTTACCCTTCACAGCTCAGCGGCGGACAAAAGCAACGGGTCGGAATCGCGAGGGCTCTGGCTAACAACCCTAAAGTGCTGCTTTGTGATGAAGCAACTTCCGCGCTTGATCCGCAAACAACCGACTCTATCTTGGATTTATTGGTTGATATTAATAAGCGGCTTGGGCTAACCATCGTGCTAATCACCCACGAAATGCATGTGATTCGAAAAATCTGCCATCGGGTAGCCGTGATGGAAAGTGGCAAAATCGTGGAACTGGGTTCGGTGTTGGATGTGTTTAAAAATCCACAGCAGCCGATCACCAAGCGGTTTGTTAAACAGGTGACTGAGCCGGAGGAAACAAATGAAACGGTTGAACATTTGCTATCACGATACCATTCGGGGCAAGTGGTGCAGTTGACCTTTATTGGCGAATCTGCCGAACTGCCGCTGATCACAAACCTAATACGTAATCATGATGTCACAGCCAACATCCTTCAAGGCAAAATTTCGCAGACCCGAAGTGGTTCTTACGGGACGTTATTCATTCACCTTGATGGGGCAGAAGAGGAAGTCAATAAAGCGATTGACTATATCCGTTCCCAGCAAGTTGGAGTGGAGGTGGTCAGCAATGGATAACAGTGGTAAATGGCTTGAGAATGTCGATTGGCTGGTCATGTGGGAAGCAACCAAACAAACCTTATATATGACAGCCATTTCGGTTGTGGCTACCTTTATCCTCGGGACTTTGTTGGGAATGCTGCTATTTTTGACATCTAAAGGAAACCTGTGGGAAAACAAACCAATAAATACAGTCATAAGTGCTGTAGTAAATATTTTCCGGTCTATTCCGTTTATTATCCTGATCGTCTTATTAATTCCTTTTACTACCTTTTTAGTAGGATCCATGATTGGAGAAACGGCTGCCCTTCCGGCTTTAATCATTGGGGCGGCACCGTTTTACGCTAGGTTAGTGGAGATCGGCCTAAGGGAAATTGATAAAGGTGTTATTGAGGCGGCAAGGTCTATGGGAGCGACCACAGGTACGATAATCTGGAAGGTGCTTCTGCCTGAATCATTGCCAGCACTTATATCTGGAATAACGGTTACAGGTATCGCAATAGTGGGATACACGGCAATGGCTGGAGCGATTGGCGCAGGCGGCCTGGGGAATCTAGCATATAATCTCGGCTTCCAGCGGAACCAAAACGACGTCACCTTTGTGGCCACAGTCATTATTCTTATCATTGTTTTTGTCATTCAATTTATTGGTGATTTCATCACTTCAAAAATAGATAAAAGATAAAAGGAGATCATGAAAATGAAAAAGATACTTTCGATATTAGTTGCTTTAACTGTGCTGCTGACACTGGGAGCTTGCGGCACTTCTGAGGAGAAGGAAAAATCTTCTGGGGATAATGAAAAAACAACTAAATTAGTTGTTGGGGCATCAACTGTCCCACATGCTGAAATACTTGAAAAAGCAAAACCAATTTTAAAAGAAAAAGGCATTGACTTAGAAATTAAAACTTTTACTGACTATGTACTACCAAACAAAGCATTAGATTCTAAAGAATTGGATGCTAACTACTTCCAGCACATCCCTTACTTAAATGCACAAATTAAAGAGTTTGGTTATGACTTTGTTAGCGCTGGCGGCATTCATATCGAACCCATCGGAGTTTACTCCAAGAAATACAAAAGCCTAAAAGACCTTCCTAATGGCGCACACTTAATCATGAGCAACTCTGTAGCAGACCATGGCCGTCTTCTTTCACTATTAGAAGCACAAGGATTAATCAAGCTTAAAGAAGGCATTGATAAAACAAAAGCAGAAGTTAAAGATGTTGTGGAAAATCCAAAGAACCTTAAATTTGATGCTAACTATGAAGCAAAGCTTCTTCCGCAAATTTACAACAACAATGAAGGCGATGCCGTGTTAATCAACTCAAACTATGCGATTGATGCAGGATTAAATCCAGTTAAAGATTCCATTGCCATCGAAGATGAAAATTCACCATATGTTAACGTCATTGCCGTACGTAAAGGCGATGAAAACAAAGAGGCCATTAAAACATTAGTAGAGGTGCTTCACTCTAAAGAAATTCAAGATTGGATTCTTGAAAAGTATAAAGGTGCCGTTGTACCGGTTTCAGAATAATGATTCTAAAGTATAAGCAAAAGCCAGTGAATTCACTGGCTTTTGCTTTCTTTGTACATTAAATACTATGTTTAGGTAAAAAATACATGTGGAATTATTGAGGATTTTCTTGGTTAATGACGAAAAATGCGGTATGATTTTTAACAGATTGTAGTTACATAGGATTTGGTTTTTTTAAATCCCACCTAAAAATAAATCTATTCTCATTTAGGCTATTCAGAGTGAAAATAGTCACGAGTTTTCACTGCATAAAAGTTGATAATAAATTCTATTTGTTATAAGATTGTAATGAGAATAGATTGAGAATAGAATCATATTGATTCTTTTTTTATAGCGTACTAAACATATACGGAGGTATAAAAATGGCTGGATCAACTTTAACAATCAAAGATCTGCACGTTGCTATTGATGGGAAAGAAATTTTAAAAGGGGTTAATCTTGAAATAAAGGGTGGAGAAATCCACGCTATCATGGGTCCTAATGGAACAGGTAAGTCTACTTTATCCTCTGCCATTATGGGTCACCCGAAATATGAAGTAACTAGTGGAAGCATCACTTTGGACGGGCAGAATGTCCTAGAAATGGAAGTTGACGAGCGTGCACGTGCTGGTCTTTTCTTGGCTATGCAATATCCAAGTGAAATCAGCGGTGTAACGAATGCTGATTTCCTTCGTTCTGCTATTAATGCTCGCCGCGGTGAAGGAAATGAAGTTTCCTTAATGAAATTTATCCGTCAAATGGATAAACAGATGGAGTTCCTTGAAATGGATCTTGACATGGCACAGCGTTATTTAAACGAAGGCTTTTCCGGCGGAGAGAAGAAACGTAACGAAATTCTGCAATTAATGATGCTTGAACCAAAAATCGCTATTCTAGACGAAATTGACTCTGGACTTGATATCGATGCCTTAAAAGTCGTATCGAAAGGTGTCAATCAAATGCGCGGCGAGGACTTTGGCTGCTTAATTATTACTCACTATCAACGTTTGTTAAACTATATTACTCCTGACCATGTACATGTCATGATGCAGGGCCGTATTGTAACATCAGGCGGACCTGAATTGGCACAGCGCTTAGAAGCAGAAGGTTATGAAGGGCTTAAAAAAGAGCTCGGAATTGAAGATGAAACAGTAGAGCAAGAAGCATAAGCGTAGAGTTAGGAGGATAACCATGACAACCGAAACAAAATTACCTTTCGATAAAGGGTTTGTCAGTTCAATTGCTAAGCAAAACAGTGAACCCGCTTGGTTTGAAGAGCTTCGCTTAAAAGCTCTTGAGCAGTTAAACATTCTGCCAATGCCAAGACCTGATAAAACGAAAATTGATAAATGGAACTTTACTCAATTTGATCAGCATACTGTTAAAAGTGAATCTTTTTCTTCTATTGAAGGTTTACCAGAGAATTTAAAAGCTCTTATTGATGTAAATGCTGCAAACGCTAATTTATATATCCAGCGCAACCAAACCCCTGCTTTTCTTTCTCTTTCAGAGGACCTAAAAGCAAAGGGTGTTATCTTTACGGATTTATTGACAGCAGTAAAAGAGCATGGCGACCTTGTGAAAAAATATTATATGACACAGGCCATCAATGCTGATGAACATCGCCTTACTGCATTACATGCAGCGCTCGTTAACGGTGGCGTATTCTTATATGTACCTAAAAATGTAGAAATTACAGAACCAATTCAGTCTGTGTTTTTACATGATGATGCTAATGCTAATCTGTTTAACCACGTTTTGGTTGTCGCTGAAGATAATAGTTCTGTGGTATATGTTGAAAACTATATTTCTACCGTTGAAGAGTCAGCGGGGCTGGTCAATATCTTAACAGAAGCGATCGCTAATACGAATGCCAGAATCCAATATGGTGCTGTTGACCACCTTGCGAAAGGCATGACTACCTACGTCAACAGACGCGGGGCTGCCGGTAGAGATGCACGCATCGAATGGGCTCTTGGATTAATGAATGAAGGAGATACCATCTCTGACAACACCACCAATTTATTAGGGGATGGTTCCTATGGTGATACCAAAACCGTGACAGTTGGACGCGGAGATCAAACGCAAAACTTTACCACAAAGGTCGTTCATTTTGGCCGTAATACTCAAGGTAACATATTAAACCATGGGGTGGTAAAAGATAGCGCGACAATTATTTTTAACGGAATAGGCAAAATTGAACATGGCGCTTCAAAGTCTGATTCAGAGCAAACATCCCGTGTGTTAATGCTAAGTGAAAAAGCTCGCGGCGATGCCAACCCTGGTTTGCTAATCGACGAAGATGACGTAATGGCCGGGCATGCTGCATCTGTTGGACGAGTTGACCCAGTTCAGCTTTATTATTTAATGAGCCGGGGTGTTCCAAAAGTGGAAGCAGAACGGTTAGTGATACACGGTTTCCTTGCCCCAGTGGTCAATGAATTGCCAATTGAAAAAGTGAAAGAGCAATTGGTTGAAGTGATTGAAAGGAAAGTGCGTTAAATGAATATCCAAGATATTCGCAGCCAGTTTCCTATACTGCACCAAGAAGTAAACGACCATCCGCTTGTTTACCTAGACAGTTCAGCCACTTCGCAGAAGCCTGTACGGGTCATTGAGACCATAGAAAAATATTACAAAGAATATAATTCAAATGTGCACCGCGGTGTGCATACATTAGGTACAAGGGCAACCGATGCATATGAAGGTGCTCGTGAGAAAGTCCGTAAGTTTATCAATGCCAAATCGATTCAAGAAGTGATTTTTACAAGAGGAACGACCACTTCTCTGAACTGGGTGGCAGCCAGTTATGCAACGGCTAACTTAAAGCAAGGCGATGAAATCGTCATTACTTACATGGAACATCATAGTAATATTATTCCATGGCAGCAGGCTGCAAAACGTACTGGCGCAACACTGAAGTATATTCCGCTTCAAGAGGATGGAACGATTTCATTAGACGATGTCCGTGCCACTGTGACGGCTAATACCAAAATCGTATCAGTTATGCAGGTTTCAAATGTTCTCGGTGTGATTAACCCTGTAAAGGAAATTGCCCAAATTGCCCATGAAAATGGAGCAGTAATGGTCGTTGATGGGGCACAAAGCGCGCCGCATATGAAAATTGACGTTCAGGATTTGGATTGTGATTTCCTTGCTTTTTCTGGACATAAGATGTGCGGTCCTACCGGCATTGGCGTTCTTTATGGAAAAAAACACCTGCTTGAAAACATGGAACCTGTTGAATTCGGCGGCGAAATGATTGACTTTGTTGAATTGTATGATTCAACGTGGAAAGAGCTGCCTTGGAAATTCGAAGGCGGTACACCAATCATCGCCGGTGCGATTGGTCTCGGTGCAGCCATCGACTTTTTAAATGAAGTTGGAATGGAAAAAATAGCAGAGCATGATCATAAATTAGCTGCCTATGCATTGGAAAGAATGGCTGGGATTGAGGGGATCAGCATTTATGGACCGCTAGACCCAGCAAAGCGTACCGGCATGGTGACGTTTAACCTAGACGATGTCCATCCACATGATGTGGCAACAGTTTTAGATGCAGAAGGAATTGCAGTTCGGGCAGGACACCATTGCGCTCAGCCTTTGATGAAATGGCTGCAGGTTTCGGCAACAGCACGTGCCAGCTTTTACCTATATAATACTGAAGAGGATATTGATAAACTCGTTGAAGGGCTTGTCAAAACAAAGGAGTATTTCAGCGATGTCTTCTAATTTAGATGCACTCTATCGAAGAGTAATAATGGACCATTATAAAAAACCTCGTAACAGAGGGGTTCTAGAGGATAGCAGTCTTACGATTAATATGAACAATCCTACCTGCGGCGACCGAATCCAACTAACGATGAAAGTTGATGAAGGAATTGTAAAGGATGCCAGGTATGATGGAGAAGGCTGTTCCATATCCATGTCATCAGCTTCCATGATGACAGAAGCAATTAAAGGCAAAAAAGTCGAAGATGCGTTAAAGATGGCAACGCTCTTCTCAGATATGATGCAAGGAAAAGACTTAGACGATAATCTCGATTTAGGTGATATCGAGGCGTTGCAGGGTGTTTCTAAGTTTCCTGCAAGAATAAAATGTGCAACCCTAGCATGGAAGGCCATGGAAAAAGGATTAAAAGAGGACGGCCAACATTAATAAAAATGAATGGGGCACTTAATAGTCCCGTTCATTTAGGAAAGGGAGGAATCGACGATGGCGAAAAAAATGCCGGAAATCGGGGATTATAAATATGGTTTTCACGATAAAGACGTTTCCATATTCCGTTCAAAACGCGGTTTAACACGTGAGATTGTCGAAGAAATTTCCAAAATGAAGGGCGAGCCTCAATGGATGCTGGACTTTCGTTTGAAGTCATTAGAGATTTTCTACAGCAAGCCAATGCCACAATGGGGCGGAGATTTGAATTCGTTAAATTTTGACGAAATTACGTACTATGTTAAACCATCTGAAAAGTCAGAGAAATCATGGGACGAAGTGCCGGAAGAAATTAAAGCAACTTTTGATAAACTTGGGATTCCTGAAGCAGAACAAAAGTATCTTGCCGGGGTATCCGCACAGTATGAATCTGAGGTTGTTTACCATAACATGAAGGAAGACCTTGAAGAAATGGGAATTGTCTTTAAGGATACCGATTCCGCTCTAAGAGAAAACGAAGACATCTTCCGTGAGCACTGGGCGAAGGTAATTCCGCCGACTGATAACAAATTTGCTGCCTTAAATTCTGCTGTATGGTCTGGTGGATCTTTCATTTATGTGCCACCGGGCATTAAGGTTGATACACCATTGCAAGCCTATTTCCGGATTAACTCAGAAAACATGGGTCAATTCGAAAGAACATTGATCATCGTGGATGAAGGCGCAAGTGTCCATTATGTAGAGGGTTGTACAGCGCCTGTTTATACAACCAATTCCCTGCATAGTGCGGTAGTTGAAATCATTATCAAAAAAGGTGCCTATTGCCGTTATACAACCATCCAGAACTGGGCCAACAACGTGTACAACTTGGTTACCAAGCGTGCAGTTTGTGAAGAAAATGCCACGATGGAATGGATTGACGGTAATATCGGTTCTAAGTTAACGATGAAGTATCCTGCTGTTATTCTAAAAGGTGAAGGCGCTCGCGGTTTAACATTATCGATTGCGATTGCAGGCAAAGGACAGGTACAGGACACTGGTTCCAAAATGATTCATTTGGCACCTAATACTTCTTCTACAATTGTTTCGAAGTCGATTTCCAAGCATGGCGGGAAAACAACTTACCGCGGTTTGGTATCATTTGGTCGTAAAGCTGATGGTGCTCGTGCCAATATTGAGTGCGACACCTTGATTATGGATAACTTATCAACTTCTGACACAATTCCATACAATGAAGTTTTAAACAATAACATTTCGCTTGAGCATGAAGCGAAGGTTTCAAAGGTATCAGAAGAGCAATTGTTCTATTTAATGAGCCGCGGAGTTTCTGAACAGGAAGCTACTGAAATGATCGTAATGGGCTTCATCGAGCCATTCACTAAAGAGCTCCCAATGGAATATGCTGTTGAGATGAACCGCTTGATTAAGTTTGAGATGGAAGGTTCTATTGGTTAACAAAGAAAAAACCCTTGTAAATCAAGGGTTTTTCTTATGATTGGCACGTGCCAAATTTCGGTTCGTGCCAACTTTTTGCCAAGTTCATATTTATCTTAATGTGTAAGAAGCGAATTTTGCAAGTTCATCTTTTTCGATTTTTTCCGTGATATGCGAATAAGTTTCACTTGTTGTTTTGGTATTTTTATGACCTAATCGTTTTGATACATATAACAGGCTTACACCTGATTCAAGCATCAAAACAGCGTGTGTGTGTCTGAAAGCATGTAAGCCCCTATATTCGACCCCTGAAGCCTTATGATACTTTTGAATCGTTTCACGGATAACAGATGGTGTGAGATAATGCCCATTATAATTTTGAAAGATAATTCCATCACTGTTTTTGCGGAATCTTGGATTTCCAAGAATCAATTCATTTTGCTTTGCCTTGAATTTTTTTAGTTCACGAATAACTTCTTCATCAATGCTTATTTTTCTATATGACGTATCATTTTTTAACGTTGTAAGAATTACATTGTTATTATCATCACGGCTTGTTTGCTTCTTTATATCAATCAGATTTTCTTCAATATCATCCCATCTTAATGCAAGGGCTTCAGATATCCTTAAACCTGTTTTATATAAGAACAAAATCAACATATAATACAACCTATATTCATGAAATCTTTGATGCTTGTATGTCCTTAAAAAGTCCAATAATCGGTTCATTTCATCAAGGCTAAAATATTTAACCTTTTCATCTTCTTTTTTCAAAGCAACATTATCCTGTACTTCAATCTTCAGCCTATCCGCTGGATTCTTTTCAAGCACTTCAAGTTCTTGCACAGCATAGAACAAAATACTTTTAATAACTGATAGATATTTGCGCCTTGAACCAATTGAATATTTTTGCTTTCCATTTTCATCAAGTTCATTAAATTTGGCAAGCCAATCTTTCACGTGGCTTCTATTCACTTTTGCAATTTTCATATGTCCGAATGGGGGCATTACATGATTTCTTATAATCACTTCAAGCTGCCTAAAGGTTGAATCCTTTGTTGATTGCCTTTTCCATTTCAACCATTGTTCCACAACATATTCAAAAGGCATATTTCTATCAGTTAAAGTTTGATTATAATATTTTCTTTCTTCAGCTTTTGCTGCTGCAATTTCAGCTTCCTTTTTAGTTTTGAAGGTCCCAAGGCTTACTAATTTTCCATCCTTGTGAACACGTGCCTGATATTTTCCGCTTGATAATTTTCTTATATTAGCCATCTTTTCTTTTCCCCTTTTAATCCCTTAAAAAAATCTCTATAAGGCTTTTTATTTTTGCTCTTTCTTCCTTTGTCAAAAGCCTTTCCTGAAAAAATATTGGATGATTGGATTCCAGTAAATAATCAAGGGAGAACGGCTCCTGTTCTTGATCTGCTAGTGACCATTCTATATCTTCTTTTTCGTTTTCTATTTTAATAAAATCAATTGGATCAATATATCCTGCTTGTACTAGTAAATCAATAGAAGGAATATTAAGTCCCGCAGCAATCTTTTCAAGCGTATCTACTTTTGGGATTCCTCGTTTTCCATTTTCCACTTGAGATAAATAGGAGTGTGCAACCCCTGATAACTCACTAAGTTTTCTAATGGTAAGTTTTTTTTCATTTCTTAATTGCCGTAATTTTTCCCCAAACTTGTTCAAATCTCATTCCCCCTCTTTCTTTTTAAACACTTTATATTATTTTAATCCTAATGGTTGCAAAAGTAAATCTTTTTTAATGTAATTTGCAAAAGTAAAACATGAAGTGATATGATATACGTGTGGTTGCAAAAGGTAAACATAAGATGAAAGGATTGTTCGCTAATGTTAAACATATCGGTCAATGATGATGAATTAAAAAAATTATATTTGGAAGAAGTACGTAAACGTGTGGATGAAATTGAGGAACAAAAGTTGCTTATAGATGTCAATGAGCTTTGTAGTATGCTTTCGTTAAGCAGACCAACGGTAGAAAAATTGTTTATATCCAATCCGAATTTTCCTTCTTTACGAGTGGGTAAGAAGTGGTTATTTCCTCGTAAAGAAGTAGAGGAATATATCAAACGTTGGTCAATTGATGTTAGAAAGAAAGGTGGTGTTGTAGAGTGCAAATAAGAAAAGAATAACCTCAGCATGGAAGCACAAACCATGGGATAGGTATTTATGAGAACGCTCATTCGATCGATTTCACTTTCAGATTTTTAGTTAATATTAAGGATTATAGGGTTTGACAAAAAGCAAGGAGACCCATAGCGTATAGCTATGAGCCTTCTTTGTAGTTGCATGCCAATGTGATTAATCAACCTTCCTTTTTGTCATAGCCTATTTATAACCTTTTGCCAAGGTTGAAATTATAATCAAAAAAGAAGTTCATTAATCATTATGCCACCTATAGACAAGTTTAAGCATAATAATGTCACTCTTTTGTTTTTGTAATTTCATTTCCTTGGTGGGATGGGAATCATAAATAAAGGAGTTTTTATTTTTGGTAAAAAAAACAGAAAAGAAAGCAATGCTTACAAAAACAGATGATTTAATAGCGGTGGATGTGTCAGACAAATTTGCCGAATATGTACGTGATTACTTGGATATTGATACAGAAATATGGTGGACAGATAGCGGTAGTGCTCTAATGTGGTTCAAAAAACCTGTTTTTTATAAGCATGAACCGAAAGGGATTTGTGCTTTAGGTTTTGAAGTCGAATGGAAAATAATTAAATATGCTGACTATGAAATGACAGAAAAAAGTGAATGGGTTGATAATGAGGGTATCTTAAAAGAACTGCCAGAATGTTTAACCCATATTAAAGATGCAAAGGATTGTTATAACTTTGCAGATGATTCAGATTATCAGGAAATGGATCAAGAAGAAATCAATTCTAGTGAAATAAATCAAAAAAAGGCGATGTTATTCGCTCATAAATTTAAAATTAGGCATTTAAAAAGTTATGAGAAAATGATGAGATTTATAAACGAAAATGCAGATGGGAAAATATTCGCGGCTATATTAACACAAAAGGAATTAGACATAATCATTCAAGATGACAAAATCAAGGCTGAAAAAAATAACGAATATCAGGTAGCTAGGCTTTTGATTGATAAATTAAAAATTGTAAAATTTCAAGGCTGCCTATATGTTTACATTCAAAATCATTATCGTACAGGTGATGTTGTCAAACTCGCCATCGCAAAAGAACTTGAAGGGCAAAAGACTCGGTATGTTAACGAAGTAATCAGACAGATTGAATTTTGTGCGCCATCAGTTAAAGCACCATCAGAAGGATGGGTTATAAAATTTAAAAATGGGTGTTTGTATGATGGACAATGGCTGGATAGGGATTATACAGATTTTACGCCTTATTACATCGATATTCCGTATTACCCGAATGTTGCACCTGTATCAATCGTGGATGATTTCCTCATGACGTTTACTGAAAATGATGAGAGTTACATTAAATTCATTCTGGAAACCATTGCGCACGGTTTGATTACCGATCTTAATGTAAAGCGCCATGAAGATTTCCAGCGAGCAACATTTTTCAAAGGCGACGGCAAAAATGGGAAAGGTGTTTTAATGAATGTCATAAGATGTTTGTTAGGGGCTGAAAATGTTTCATCCATTTCATTGGAACGTATCACGGATGAAAAGTATTTGTTTAGTATGCGAGGGAAACTTGCTAATTGCAGTGATGACCTTAAAAACAAACCGATTAACGAAAACCAAATGAAAACCCTTAAGAATTTGGCGGCGTATGACGACATGGAATTGCGAAAGTTGTATGAAGTGGCTATAAATGAACCCATTTCTGCATCTCAGATTTTTACAACGAACCATATATTGAAATCTAATGAAAAAGGTGAAGCTTGGAAACGAAGGGCTGTTTGGTGTCCTGCTCTTGCAAAGCCAAAGGTTAAAGACCCAGACATTCAAAAAAAATTAACATCGCCAGAAGCTTTGGAATATTGGCTGAAGCTTGTGATCGATGCTTATAAACGGTTATACAAAAATCGGAAGTTCACGGAATGTAAAAAGGTTAGGGATTATACGGAATCTTATCATGAAGAAAATAATACGGCCCTTGCTTGGGTTCGTTCTAAAGGTAAAGAGTATTTTATCAATAAACGTTCTCCTCAAGTTTATAATGACGATAACGGGAATGATTATCTAACATGGCATAAAGAGAATGTTGGCGGAACTCCCCTAACCAATAAGCAATTAAAAGAAACTATATTAGAAGTTCACAGCTTAGTTTTCAAGAATACATCAGTCAAAGGAAAATCAGACTGGTTATTCAGAGAAAAGTAAGTTATTAAACCGCAAAAACCACAATTTCTTACTAAATTATGGTCGATGTGGTTTTTTTGTGTTCAGCCCAATTCCTACTCTCTCAAGAGGTTGAAAGAAAAAACCACAAAACCACAATTTTTTTTCAAAAAAAGTTAAATAAAATTATTTAAAGAATTAATTTTAAAATTTTTATATATTTAATATTGGTACCCTTTTTTATTTTAAAATAAATAAAGATTATCTTGTTGATAAAAAAATATAAAAAAATAACTTTAGGAAAAAATTGTGGTTTTGTGGTTATTTGATATGAAAACCTTGGGGCTGTAAGGTTGAAACCAACCATACAAAAACCATATTCGAACAATAAATGTATGGTTTTTGTGGTCGTTCTTTGGAATAAAGATTAGAATGATTAAACAAAATGGGGCGGATTATAGAATTCTTTTGAGTATAAGGTCTCGAATTTTTTATAATAGCGGCAGATCATTTTTATAAACAGTATCGGCTTAAACTTGTTTAGAGCAGGTGATGTGGTACTGGAAAGCGGTCTGTGTTGAAGGGTAATTGATTTCATAGAAATATGGGTTGATTGGTTAAGAAGATACTTCGACGCTATGAACCCCTAAAAGGTCTAATGGTTCATTTTGTTGTAAACAAAAGTATATAGTATGCGTAAATATTAACTGAATTACACATAATAAAATAAATAAAAAATTAAAGAAGTGCGGTGAAATTAGTGAAAAAGGATGCCGAGATTCAAGCGCTGATTGATGAAGGACGGAAAGCGTATTATCGCAAATATCGGCAGAAACCAGAAAACAAGGCAAAAGCTCGACAATACCAGGATAACTTTTTTCTCAGAGTGGGTTTAGAACAATTAAATGCTAAAGGAGACAGACTAAATGAGAGTAATTGATTTGAATGTTTCAGAGCCACGGGCAACTCAATATATGATTCCGCCAGAAGAAAACCTACTTCCAATATTTTTGGGAAATGCCGATGTGCAAGCTTTAGGTAGATTAAGAAGCCGCTGGAATCTGGATAATCATGAGGAAACGATTAAACGAGCAATAGAAGAGAGGCACAGCCTTGAAGGATTGACATTGACTAAGACAGGCAGACATGTTAACCAAGGCACGATATGGCTGGAAAAAGATTTACGGAAGACAGTAATAAAAGAAGCTGCTGAAGAAGGGCTGGATATAGGTGATTATGTTCGAGGAATCCTTTATAGCCTTGATCAAAAGTTAATGCTTGAAGCTATCGCAGATCGTGAAAGGCAAACTAAAATCAAGCATGATAATCGAGTTCTTTCTTTTTCGGTTCCAGTGCAGAAAGAAATTCGAGAAAAGCTTTATAAAAGGTATGGAAAGCTTAATGATCGTGATTTAATGGCAGCACTCCAACAGGATGCTATGGAATGGCTACGACTGATTTAAAATAAATCCCCCCTAGGTCTAAGATTAAATTAAGCTCATGGGAAGATCGGCGCCAAGGGAGGCTTTTCTAAATACGCGGTACATTTGAAAAAAGTTGGAGGTGACATTATGTGCAAGATTGAAAACCAGACCAAAGTAAATATGCAGCGACTGGGAATCTACAGACCAGAATTTGACCAGTCCATTCAAATTTATTCTGGCTTAATCGAGCAATATAATGACCTCTTAAGAGAACTGAAAAAGTCGAAATTTAAAGTGGTTGAACCCACAACAAGGAACAATGACAGCATGAAAAAAAGTCCTCTCATTGGTGTCTTAGAAACCTTACGAAAAGATATTTTGACTTATTCAAATTGCTTGGGGTTAACTCCTGTTGGGTTTAAAAAGATCACTGATGATATGAAGAATGAAAATAAGAAATTAAGCAAATTGGAAGAGGCACTAATTAATCTTCATTGAAGGAGGTGTACAAAATGGTGGCGTACCAAGTTCATCGTTCAGCTGAATATCATGACTATCGGGAATCACGGTTAAAGGTATTTGAAAAAAAGAAAGGCATCTTGCAAAAGCGGCTGCAAAGATTAAAAGCCCAGACTTAAAAGCTGACGTTTTATTTTCAAGTGCTTTTTGATTTTAATTGCAAAAAAATCCTCCAATCTTTTAGCAGCTACAGTAGATGTAGCTGCTCTTTTTAGTTCTACCTGTTTATGTATAACTTTTGCATACGATATAAGTCCTAGTGAAAATAAAAAAGACTGGGAATTTACCCAGCCTCGGGGTTTGATTTACGCATACCTTACGCAACCGAATACAACCATCTGGTAAGGCGACGATATGGGATAACGGGGTTAATTCTGGTATCATCGGCCGTGTTCATTATGTCGATCCTATTTCGCATGCGTTCCGATTTATTAATTATCCATTTGGTAAAGCTTTTTCAATTCAGGTAATGGTAGATAGATTTTTTTATTGGACAAGCCGTTAACCATTTTGTCGTAGAGTGCTTCTATACATTGTTCTTTCTCGTGGTCTGCCCCATGATGTAGTAAGCGGTGACATGTAGGGCATAAGCTCGCGATATTTTCCAAACAGTCGAGCTCATATTCGAAATTACCTTGTGTAGACATATGAATGAGATGGTGCGCTTCGACGTAAGGTTTGCCACTAGATTTATTTGTAAATGTGGTATGGTTTTCGTCGAGTGCACATTTATAGTGTGCCTTCTTTAATGCAGCGGCAGCAACTTTAACACGGCGTGTATATTTTGGTTTTCCACCTTTTTGAATAACTGGTTGTCGAGCTTTTTTTGCATCATTCTCTTGATTCATATCCGCTTCTTCGTCTAAATTTGTTAGCTCTTTTTGCACATTTAGGTTGAAGTCTTCATCCTCATCTACGTCAAAAAATAGTCCGTCTTCAAGTAATAGTAGAGATTCCGTGAATTCATCAACAGATCGTTTCCCACGCAGCAAATTAATTTCGTTGTACGATTGTAGTAATGTATAGAAATCTTCTTTAAATTGTGTGATGCTCGGCAATTCATTAAAATAATATTTTTTTGCAAATATGTTTCCTGCTTCGTATCCCTTCGCTAAAATACCATGCGCTTGTAAATCGATTGGTCCAGTGATCCATTCGTTTTCATTAAGTAATAATTCTCCTTTTAAGTTTTGTGCAGCAACCTGGATTTTTTTTCGTGCAACCTTTGTGCCGTATTTTTCATGGAAGAATGTCCAACCCTGATTCAAGCTCATGTAGACACTTTGCCCATCCGTACTGAATAAAAAAACGATGTAATAACCTTTCGTTGCGCTTTTCGTGATGTCCTTTAAGAACACGCAAAGCCATGGTACCTCCGCAAATTGGCCTTTTCCGATACTACCTGTAATCTTATAGTCGTTTTCATCTAAAAAGAATGCTTTGGTAATGAGCACTGGCAGTTCGTCTACGACCATTTCTTTTAGTGGATTTCCTTTGAAGGGTTCTTCGCGTAACTTTGGAAAGCGCTGCATAATTTTATTTATTTGATTAAGTGTTTTTTCCACGTACTGATCATTTGTGTACATCGGTAAAGATGTTTTGTTTGAATCTTCCATTTCTTGAAGTGATGGAGAAATATTAAACAGGTGCATCAAACGTAGAAGAGTTTCAGCATCTACTTGGCGTAACCCATTTTCAATTTTTGATAATGTAGTCAAGCTGATTTTTAATCGCTCAGCCATTTCAGATGAAGTAAGTTGATTGTTTAATCGAGTTTTTTTGAATAATTCATTTAATGATTGTGTATTTATCTGTGTCAAAACCATCATACCCTCTCGTTTTTGTTATTCTAATTATATTCGAATTTTCCATTTTGGAAAAGTGTTTTTTTTGTGTAATTTAAAAAAAACCTAAAAATACAGCATTTTATTAATTGACATTGTAATTTTTGGAAGATTATAATGAAAATAACTCACGGATATTTTAAAATATTCTTATGGGTTTATAACAAAGGTGGGGGGATATAGTTATGTTACAAGTATTATTTGAACAGGTATTGGCGGACAAAGCACATGGGATCAATAATCGACTATTATTAAAAGGGGATATTCCAAAACGATTAAATTATTTGTTAGCTGGTAATTCTCCACGAACATTACACATCTATGGCTCGTCAGGGCAAACATTTGAGTCAGATGTGCCTTGGGACGCAATTTGTTTTAAACAATATACGACGACAACAAGATTTCACTTATTTTGCGTATTTTTACTGGCCAAGGATGGGTCTGGCATGTATTTATCTTTAAATCAGGGAGTTGATTATTTAAAGGGACTGAATTCAGTTAAGAAAGTACCTTCATCTCGTCGTCAAAAGCACAGCCGATATTTAGAAAGTTGCTCTTGTGAATTGCTGGGAAAATTAGGGGACACTACTGGGTATATTACTGGGCCAATTGATTTGCGAATTAATAAGCCAACCTCTACAGGCTGGTTTTATCAATATTCCAATATTGCTGCGAAATATTATCAAGCAGGAGCAATTCCGACTGAAGCACATCTATTACAAGATGTCTTGGACTTACTTGATAAATATGATGAACTCATTACCTCTGTACCGAATTATCCAAGTTTTGTTTACGCGTTATTATAATAAGTTTGACTAATCGAATTTTTGCCACAGGCTGAGTGGGCGAACGGTTTAGCTGACGGGGTCAAGCCCCACGGGCAGATACGTTCTCCCCTGGCTACTGTTATAATAAAACCATATAAAAAATGGTCAACCAGAAATATTTTCTGGAAGGTATGAAAGGAATTTAATATGAGTGAATCAATGAAGCGGATTAATCAATTTAGAGATGAGCGCAACTGGCGGCAATTTCATAATGAAAAAGATTTGGCCATTTCCATCTCTCTAGAAGCAAATGAATTATTGGAATTATTTCAATGGAAAACACCAGAGGAATCCAAGGAAAATACTGAGCGACTAAAAGAAGAACTGGCAGATGTGCTGATTTACTCTTATATGATGGCCGATAATTTAGGATTTGATATTGATGAGATCATCACTGAAAAATTGATTAAAAATGCCCGAAAATATCCAGTTCCCAAAAGCTTTGGTCAAAAAAAGAAATATAATGAATTGGATGAGGTGGATTAAGCAGTGGCTAAGTACAACTGTATAACATTGAAAGTGAAAAATGGAGAATTGGAAGGTTTCTATAAACTTCGCCATCCTGAACAAAATATTCTTAGAAATGGCAATGTCGTTTATATCTACAAAGGAACGAAGTCGAAAAAGATTTACATTGGTCAAACGAAACACTTTACTGAGAGGAATAAGCAGCACTACAATGGTCAAGAGGAAAAATTTAATATAGCAGACTTCGACCAAGTAATTATTCTTATTTCATCCTATTTCAACGGTTCAGCCTTAGATGATGTCGAAAGCAAGCTGATAACCTACTTTATGGCCGACAATCCAAAATCTAAAAAGCAGCTGGTTCAATATGATAATGATGAGATAATTAATCGGACCAATGGAAACAGCGTCAATGACTACCGAGAACGAGAAAAGGTTGCATCAGAAGTCATTTTGCCTTTTTGGGAAAAAGAGCTATACCCTAATGGATGGGTAAGCACACCGACTTTAGAGGAGTTGCGCAATGGAGCGCTGGTCAAATATAGCCCAATCAAAGAATTAACAATCCAGCAAATGGACTTTCTTAAGGAGATTGAATCGAATCCTGATAAAAGCTTTGTGATTAATGGCGATGCAGGGACTGGCAAAACCGTATTGATGACTCATTTGGTAGCTAAGCTGTTGAAAGAAAAACCTAATAAGCGAATAGCAGTGGTTTTGCAGCCTAATTGGATTAAAACGGCAAATGATATCTTTAGAGTATATGGAATGAACAACAGTAACCTGACACTTGCTACCTCGACACAGCTGATTAATGCCGATGAAAATTATGATGTTGTAATTGTTGACGAATCTCATAAGCTTTCTAGAAAATTTTCCAAGCAAATGGCATCTTTCAACAAAGTGTATAAGGGAAGATTTGCCCAGGATGAGAACCACTTGGAGGCTTTAAAAAAATTAGGCCGTCAAATCGTGTTAATGTATGACGTATTGCAAGCTATTCGCCCTGCTAATATGACACGTGCGCAATTCAATGAAGCAACCAAAGACTTTGAAAAGTTATACTTAACAACGCAATTTAGAATCCAAGCTCCAGCAGGAAAGAGCTATACCTCAGAAGATTTTGTAAATGGCATAAAATATCTTTTGTATAAGGATACAGGTCTATTAGAACAAACAAATTTTAACTCGAAATTTGACAGAGCTGTGTTCCAAGATAGTGATGCTGATGCTTATTTTGGATATTTTGAAACAGAACCTTTAAAGAATTTAATTGACTGGGTAGAAGAAGACAGAAATTTCAATCCTGAACATATAAACCGCGTGCTAGGTGGATTAGTTGAACCTTGGAAGCAGGCTGATGGCAAAGACCCGTCAATCACTCATTGGCGTGAAGGAAATATCAAACGAAGATGGAATTCCACTCAAGAAAATTGGATTAATTCAGAGGATGCCGATGCTGAGGAGCAGATTGGCTCCGTCTTTGCAGTTCAGGGAATCGATTTGAATAAAGTCGGCGTTTTAGTCGGCAATGATCTTCAAGTCGACGCACAGGGCCGATTATTCGGCAATCCAGAGAATTTTCATAATGTAAACGGCAAGTTCTCCAAAGACGATGAAAGCCCAGAAAATGCACAAGAGTTTACCTTGTTTGTGTTGAATATTTACTATGTTCTGATGACTAGAGGAATTGACGGGATTCGGTTGGGATTCTGGAAAAATGATGCATTTAAAAAGTATATGAAGGAAATATTGGGGATACCTAGTTTAACCCCCAAATAGGAAAAACTTCAAGGAGAAACTATTTTGTCAAAGACCGCTGTAAATGTGGTCTTTAAATTTATTCACATACAGAACGTTAGTTCGTATATAATGGTATCAAAGGAGATGATTCATTATGACAATACGTGACCGTGGTAAAATGAAATGGCAGACTGCTTCTTTTATACCGCTAGCATTCGAAATGACCAGTAAAATGTTCAAGGATCAGGCTCGAACTGTTAAGCCGTTATTAGACGAAAATCAGACTGAGGAGTTTGACCTGCGGATAGCATACGCAACAGAATACAATCAAGCGGTAAAGCTTACCGTATGGCATAAGGGATTTACTCACGACATTTCTGGTCGTGTCCATTACGTTGATCCGATAACTCATGAACTTCGGATAGAGGTGAAGCCTTGCGAATTTGAACGGGTGGCATTCGATAGTATAGTCGGAGTAAAGGTTTTGAATTAAGCGACATCATGCATTGGTCAGCCTTATATGGGTTGGTATTTTTTTATTAAACTGCACTAAATAACATAGGAGGTGAATCGGAATGGAACAGCAACAACAAGAAAACAACACATACAGAGGGATTAAATTAGCTGATAGTGTTAAGTTGTATAAGAAGGATGGTAGTTATGTGTATAAGGTTAAACGTGGTTTGGATGAGTTTGCAGAATTGTTAGAACAAAATGGTCACGAATTATTAAGTAATTACATTAATTCTCAAACTAAAGTTCTTGTTGACTTCAAGTGTGGACATGATCCTCACTGGTTAAAACCTAATCATTATATGCGAGGGATTGGTTGTCCAAAATGTAGAGGAGAGCACTTATCAGAGAAGTTTACATCCAGAGGTAGAGAAGTTTTCAAACTATTAGTTAAATCCAATGAGCATGAATTACTTAGTGAGTATACTAACAGTAAAAATAAAGTGCTGATTGACTTTAAATGTGGACATGATCCACATTGGATTAAACCACCTGAATATAAAGATGGTCATGGTTGTATGGCGTGTGGAAGGAAAAGGACTAATCAAAGTGCTAAATTGAAAAGTGATAATTCTAAAATTGAATTAGAATACCTACTCAAAGAAAATGGTCATGAATGGGTTGGTGGTGATTATGTAAGTGGTCATACAAAAATTCTAATTGACTTTAAATGTGGACATAAACCAAATTGGATTTCACCTAGTGGTTATAAAAATGGTAACAGGTGTCGCAGGTGTCTAGGAACATCTTCAGAACAATCAAAAGAGGATCTAATTGAGGTTGTCAAAGAGAGAGGTCATGTTTTGTTAAGTGAATACACCAGTGCAAAAGGTAAAGTCTTAATTGACTTTAATTGCGGACATGAACCTTATTGGATAGGGCAAGGAAATTATAAAAGGGGCTTTGGGTGCCCAAGGTGTAGCGGTAAGAGTCTAGAACAGGCAAAGGAAAAATTAATTGAATTGGTAAATAAGAAGGGTCATACACTATTAAGTGAATATATAACTTCTGGAACTAAAGTCCTTATTGATTTCAAATGTGGGCACGAAGCACATTGGATTACCCCAAGAGATTATAAGTCGGGATATGGCTGCCCAATATGCACTGAATCAAAAGGTGAAAGGATCATTCGGGAATATCTTGAGAAAAAAGGTATCAAATTTATACAAGAATACAAGTTTCCCGACTCCAGAAGACGCTATGACTTTATGCTTCCTTTTGAAAATACAATTGTAGAAGTGCATGGCAAGCAACATTACACCCATGAAAGCTTTTTTAGTGGAGATAAAAATAAACATGGTAGACGCACACTGAAGCAAGAACAAGAGAATGACCGAATTAAACAAGAATATGCTGAGTCATTAGGATATAATTACATTATAGTTGATTACAGAGAGCATGACCCAGAATTAGCATTAGGAAGATTTGTAGAGGCTTTTAATAAAGTAAAATCAGAATCAGAATAAAAACAGTCACCTAAGATGGGTGACGTTTTTATTTGACCATTTTAATAATAAGAGTCGGTTTAAATGGAGATTAGAGTTGATTTGATTATTTTTACGATCAGTAAAGTCTCTCTTTTTTAGGTTTCAATCGTGCGAGGTAGCCAGACCTTAACATTCTGTGAAGCTCGTCACTTGCCTTTCCTTTTAAAACGGATTTTGCATAAGTTTGGTCAAGAGCCAATCCTTTGGCATTTGCCCTCTTAACAACTTCTGTAATGCTGTTCGTGTAGGCATATTCCTTGATAATCCATTTTTCCAAGGTATCTGCTTGATATTCTTCTACCAAAGTTATGTATTGTTGCAGCCTTCTTATTTCTGCTTCCGCTCTTGGAACAGTAATTAGTTTTGTTGCCATAAATTCACCTCCTATTAGTGAAATTTCGACTAGTTTCTATTTAATCCTTTCGACAAATTTATGAACAAATTTGCTCTATATAAATGTTAATATAAATGGAAATATTTGATATAATTATTTGACTAGAATAACGGGGAATGGTTTAACAATGGACATTTACATTAAACAGTGGAATGACCTTATTTTGAATTGCAGCTTTGATAATACATATAAAATGGCGTGGTCAAAGGCATTAGTTGAATTAATAGTTAATACTAACGAACCTATTGAAGATATTGTTGTATTTGATTTTAACGATATTGCAAAACTTTGTTTAAAGTATTATTGGAATCAAACAATTTACTTTGATTTAATACAAAGTCCAAACTTAAAGAAACCACCTGGAATTATTACTTATTCTAAAGATTTAATAACGCTATTCTTTAATAAAAAGCAGTCTGTACAGCCAATAAGGTTTGAAAAGATAGACTTTAAAACAATCGGATTAGCCCGTGAATATGAATTCACGCTAAAAAACATTGTTAGAACACTTAAACAAGATGTTTGTTGGCGTTTTAAAAATCTTAACCGTGAAACATACGAAATATATGAATTGGACCGTAATGAGGGCAAGGTATTTTTTAATAAAACCAATGCGTTAGCTCTTAAAGAGTACAGTGATTTTTTATTCACCGTAATCAATTACCGTTGGACACAAATGTTAGAGGGTTTTAATTATAGTCCACGGATTTCTAGAAAAGTAAGGGCAATAGATGAAAATAACATTAGACGGACTTCATTAAAGAAGTTTCATCAATACCTTGATTTAATGTCTGAGGGCTGCAAAAGAGAGTGTTTTTATTGCGGTGAAAACATAGCTGATAACGAGGTTTCGGTTGACCATGTTATACCGTGGTCCTACATGTTTTCGGATGATTTATGGAACTTGGTCTACTGCCATAAAGGGGAAAACTCCGAAAAGTCCAACCGTTTGCCTTCAGAAGAAGATATAAATCGTTTGGAAGAGCGAAATAAACAGCTGTTAGACCGTATGAAAAATAACACGAAGGACTATGATCAATTACAAATTGCCATAGAAAAGGATTACGTTAAAAGGTTTTGGATTTCATTTAAGGGATAGGGGCGTTATGTTAGTGGGTGAAAAAATTTATAACAAATTAGTACGGGATAAAATTCCGCAAATCGTTAAACAGGATAACAAAGTACCGTTTACACACGTTGCTACCGAACAAGAGGTTAAGCCGTTGTTGCTACAAAAATTAATAGAAGAATTGGAGGAGTTTAAGGCTACTCCTAACGAAGAAGAGTTAGCGGATATATTAGAAGTAATTGAAGGTATAGCATCTGCATTTAACTTTGAATTGGATAAAGTATTAAAGATAAAGGCTAAGAAAAAGGAGGAACGAGGGGGATTTAATGATCGTATTGTTTTAGAATATGTTATTGATTAATTTTGGCGGAGTAATGTAAGATTCCCGATAATAGTAAGTAGCAGTAAAAGTTTAATATTTAAATAAGAATATTCTTGAATTTTTTAAATAAAAATTGGTGTTAAAAAAATGGGACTCAATGTGGTACTGGCTGTCTCCACAGTCATCGTAATGAGGTGGGATATACAAACGCCTATTTTTCCATAATATTGCTTTTGTATTTAATTGGGTATAATATTAGAATATACTACAGCAAATTTTGTTCTTTTTTTAAATAGGAATCATAACATGAGAAAGGAGAGAGGCGTATGGAAAGGGAGGTTTTAAAAATCAACCCGCATGCAAGAAAGGTCCTACATGTTCTTTCTTTAATAGGCACTTTTATGATGGTTTTTGGTTTTCTTTACCTCGTTCAAAAATACACCATCGGTCTCCTTTTTAGATTAAATAAAGTGACATTATACGGATTTCCAATCCATATGATAATTTACACTTGTACTTCGCTTATATTTATGAAGAAATTCATTAAGCTTTCTTCACCATATAAAGATGATGACTAATCTTCCTGCTTATCCTTAGGAAGATTTTCTGTTTCTTCTGGTAATTTAATTTTAAGATTATTAATGGTTTTCTTGTTTTCTTCTTCAAGTTCTTTTAATTTTTGTTGATTGTTTTCTTTTTTATGCTTTAGAAGTTTTTCAATTAGCCCTTCAGAGGAAGCCTCTATATCTGTTTTTTCCTTAGTAAAAGTGGCCTTAATTTTACCTCCAACTACGTAAGTTAAAACAACACCAATCCCAATTACCGCCCAAGGCGCAATGTTTGAAGCGAACTCCATTATTCCAGGCGACTGTACCCTCAATTTAATGTCTATAACTCTTTTATCAAAAGATTCTTCAGGATTATCTGGATTTTCAATAAAAGGTACTATTTCTAAAATGTTGTTTATGCTATCAATTAAATCTATGGCTGCAATCTCTTCTTCCTTTTTTACCTGTAAAACGAGATGTGCTCGTCCATCTTTCAAGTAGAAGGAATGAAGTGTTCTATCGATGGCATCAGCATATTCCCCTGCATTACTAATTGTTAAATGAGTTTGCATCATCCGATATAGGTAAGGATCAAGCTCTTCTCTAGCAATGGTTTTTTCCCATTTGATTTTTCTCCTTTTTTGAAATGGACATGCCCCTTCCTCAATATCACTTTCTTTCACTTTTTGAACAAAAGGATGGGATTCAATTACACCAAACGAAATGTGAGTTGAATTTGTACTTGGTATCATGACAACGTCACCTGGCTTCATTTCGTACAAAAAACGACTTATCTGGCTGTAGATTAATCCAGGCTTTTTATTTTCAGGATATATAACTTCCATTTCCTTTACAATAATTGATTTTTCGGTTGTCCTGATTTTTTCCAAATCATTAAATTCATCCCAACCGATAGCAATAAAATTATCAAAATAAAATTGCTGGTAGTAATCCCCTGCTTGTGTTCTAACTAACCAGTAGTTTCTCTTCTCATTAATTTTAACAATTGGAATTTCGTAATCTTCAATTAACTCCATTAGTTTCTCCTGTTGCCAGTCTTGACCTACCATGTAGATTCCTCCCTTAATTACTTCATTATAATTTTACAATAAATTACTAAAAAATACAGGAAAATATAAAATTATCCACAAATGGAAGGAACTTTAAAGATTATGTAATAAACAAAAGGAACTGGGAGCAATGTAAATGTTTAATTAATGTTTGGACTGAAGATTTGTGAGTATATGAAAAGAACCACAGATTGTAGTCTGAGGGTTCTCTTTTTTCCATCTTGGCAAAGCGCCGATATAGCATTTTGAAACCCTGAAAAGACTTATTTTTGCGGCTTCAGTCCTTCCCGATTTTGTGCCAACTCCGTGCCAAGTCCGTGCCAAGTCCGTGCCAAGTTTAGTTTATTACGGGTTTTAGGTTATTTGAAGAAGTTCCTTTATATCAAGGGTTTGAAGGCTTTTTTTGGATTTGATTTCATGACGTTTTTACAACAATTAATCAAGTTCGAGATGGAAGGTTCCATCGGTTAACACTATGAAAAAAGACCCGCTTGCTAATGATGGCAGGCGGGTTTTTCTATGATAATGGATTAAATACGATCGATTATATACCAAGTTACCGATAGTAAAAAGGTTATGCTATTATTAATGAATGGAGGTGAGCCGGATGATTTACATTGGTTTAACAGGCTGGGGAGATCATGAAAGTTTATATCCAGGCAAGATCGCCTCGAGGGATAAACTAAAGGAATACGCCGGCCATTTTCCGATTGTCGAGGTGGATACGTCATTTTATGCAATCCAACCTAAGCGCAACGCATTGAAATGGGTTAACGATACTCCCCCCAGCTTCCAATTTATCGTCAAAGCCTATCAAGGAATGACTGGCCACATGCGCGGAGAACTCCCCTTCGGTACCAAACGTGAAATGTTCCAAGCATTCAAAGACTCATTGGAACCATACATAATAAAAGATAAACTCGCTATGGTCCTGTTCCAATTTCCACCCTGGTTTGAATGCAAACGAGAGAACGTGGACTATTTACGCTGGTGCAAACACGAAATGGAAGATATCCCTTGTGCGCTTGAGTTCCGGCACCAATCATGGTATGCTCCACCCTATCGTCAGAATACCCTAGAGTTTATGGAAACAGAAAAGTGGATTCATAGTATTTGTGATGAACCCCAGTCAGGTGAGGGCTCTATACCAGCAGTTTTGCATACCACCCATCGGGATCAAACTCTTGTCAGATTCCATGGACGTAACGTGCATGGCTGGCAAAGACAGAAACGGAGTAGAGAGGATTGGCGGGATGTTCGTTATTTGTACAAGTATAATCAGCAAGAACTAATGGAATGGGTAAACCATATTCATCATTTAGAACAACAATCTGCCAACATTTATTTGTTGTTTAATAACAACTCTGGCGGGGATGCAGCCGGCAATGCCAAACAAATGATAGACCTTTTGCAAATTCAATATCATGGATTAGCCCCAAGGCAGCTCGATTTATTTTAAACATGTAAAAAGATTTTATTAAACCAGAAGGTGAAGACATCAAATGGAATGGGTTTTATTAGTATTAATAGGGATCGCCGGCAGTTCTGTCGGTTCGCTGATTGGCATGGGGGGAGGAATTATTGTTGTTCCGGCTTTACTCTATTTATCTACCCTTACAACATCGTTTAGCCATCTTACGCCCCAGATTGTCGTCGGGACATCATTGTTTACCATGATTTTTACTGGACTGTCCTCGACCATGGCCTATATGAAGCATAAGACAGTCGATTACAAGAGCGGTTTGATTTTCCTTATCGGCAGCGGGCCAGGTAGTATTCTTGGAGCATGGGTGACCGAAAAGCTCGACTTGGACTCATTTAGTATCTATTTTGGAACTTTTATTTTGTTTGTATCTTTTGTTTTAATCATTAAAGATAAGTTTCGGCCGCTTCCTTACAAAAAGGATAGGGGAATTACTCGGACGTTTACTGATAACAGTGGCAAAACCTTTGAATACGGCTTTAACCCTGCTCTAGGCATCATTATAGCCCTTGTAGTGGGATTTTTATCAGGTATATTCGGAATTGGCGGCGGTTCTTTAATGGTACCGACCATGATTTTATTTTTCTTCTTCCCACCGCATGTCGCTACTGCCACTTCGATGTTTATGATCTTGCCAACTTCCATTCTTAGTTCAATTACACATATTGCATTAGGAAATGTGAACTGGCTTTATGCCCTGGCATTGGTGCCAGGAGCGTGGATTGGAGCTAAGGTGGGTGTGTTCTTAAATACCCGGTTAAAAAGTAAAACCATCGTTTTGCTCATTAGAACCATACTAATTATCGTCGGAATTCGGTTAATATATCAAGGAGTGACAGGGTAGGTCGAAATGGAAACGATACATATTTATCACACAAATGATCTTCATAGCCATTTGGAGAACTGGCCGCGAATTCAACAGTTTCTAAAACAAAGCAAAATCAGGCATCAGCAAAATGGAGATGAAGTGCTTATATTTGATATTGGCGACTTCATTGACCGATGGCATCCTTATACGGAGGCCACCATGGGTAAGGCAAGTATTCACCTTCTCAATGACAGCCAATATGATGCGGTTACGATTGGCAACAATGAAGGAGTGAATTTGCCTCATGATGATTTGCATCATCTATACGATGAAGCAGAATTTGAAGTTCTTACTGCCAATTTTTATTTAGAAAATGGAGAATATCCATCATGGATTAAGCCTTATACCGTTATTCAAACAAAGCAGGGTACCCGCATCGGTGTCTTGGGGTTGACCGCCCCTTTTCCTCAGCTTTACCAACTGCTGGGCTGGAAGGTGACAGACCCCCTATTAGAGCTTAAAAAATTGCTTAACACTCTAAAAAAACAAGCAGACATGATTGTTTTATTATCTCATCTTGGCATTCGCGAGGACGAAAGGATTGCGGAACTCTATCCGGAAGTTGACGTTCTGCTTGGCGCACATACCCATCATGTGTTTGAAAATGGGAAAATCGTCAATCACACATTTATGGGGGCGGCCGGTAAATATGGATATTATGTTGGTGAAATAACGTTAAAGCTAGATGAAGAGAGAAAAATCATTAAAAGAGAAGCAATTGCCCATGACATTCAAGAGCTTCCATCAGTACAGGATGAAATAGAGCAGGCGGAGAGCTATTTTGAAAGAGGCAAAATGTTGCTGAGTCAAAATATCACGTTTTTACAACAGCCTTTAAAAGCAGATCCTTTCAAAGAAACAGAACTGTCAAAGCTTCTGTGTCAGGCACTTAAAGAGTGGTGCAAAACCGACTGTGCGATGATCAATGCTGGCCTTTTGTTAGGCCCACTAGCAGGTGCTGTAACAGATTTCGATTTGTTGACTATTTGTCCCCATCCCATTAACCCGTGCGTAATAGAACTGACGGGCCAGGAGTTGCTGGCCATTCTCCATGAGACGAAGCAGGAAAGCCTGCAGCAAATGCAAATTAAAGGTTTAGGATTTAGAGGCCACGTGATTGGAAAATTTATCTATGCAGGTTTACAGTTCAATAATGAAATTGTAGGTATAGATGGGAAAGAATTGGAGTTATCAGCCATATACACGTTGGCATTGCCGGACATGTTTACTTTTGGACATTTCTTTAAGGATGTGTTAGCTGCTAAACAAAAGCATTATTTTTTACCAGAGTTCCTAAGAGACATTTTAAAATGGAAGCTTCAGCAGCTATAGGTGCCTGCATTACACGCTTTCTTGACTCTTATCATAATGTGGTATAGAGGAAAGGAGTGTAGAAAATTGATTAATCTGTCACCGGTCGAAATAGGCGCTCATACCTTTTTGGCTGTTACGGTTTTACTGCCAAAAACCACATTGCTGGTTGTGACAAGTGATAAGGGATATATTATGTGCGGTGCTTTAGATGTCGGGCTATTAAATGAAAAGTTAAAGGACAGAAATATTATTGCGGGGCGGGCTGTAGGAGTAAAAACAATCGAACAGCTTCTGGATGCTCCCCTGGAGTCGGTTACCGTAGAAGCGGAAAAGCTAGGAATTCATAAAGGCATGATTGGCAGAGAGGCCATGCTAAAAATGATTTAACCATTTTTGGGTGCTATTAACTCTACGTATCCAATGTACAATACAGCGTGATGCTTTTCTCAATAAACAGGGCTAGTTCACTTCTTCCAAGCATACATATAGCTTGAAGGGGTGATTTTTTTTGGCTAAATTTCGTAAACATCGCCGGCCTCGAGGACCACTGCCATTTCGGTATATATTATTGTTAACCTTCGTCTTCTTCCTTCTTACCACTGCAATCGGAGTCTGGCTAGTCAATAAAGGCATCGAACCCACTTTGATGAGATATGCCGAAACTGAAACAAGAAACATTGCTTCATTAGTCATAAATAGAGCAATCACCAAACGGACCACAAATGTCGGGGATAATAATGAGGTCATCAAAATTTCTCCCGGACAAAATGGTACCGGACAAAATGCACAGCTGAACACCGACTTAATTAACAGGGTATTAGCTGAAACAACTGCTCAAATACAAAAGAATCTGAAGTCGGCAAGGCAGGGTAATATTGCATCACTTGAGCAATTGACCGACGTGGAAATTGAAACAGAAGATACAGGAAAGGAAGATGGGATTGTTTGGTATGTTCCGTTAGGTCAAGCCACTAATATTGCGTTATTGGGGAATCTTGGTCCTAAAATCCCGGTAAAATTTAATGCTATTGGTGAAGTCGAGCCGGATGTGCACATTGAATCCGAAAATATAGGAATAAATAATACCTGGATTAAAGTTTCAGTCGAAATTGAGGTCTCTGTACAGATTATTACTCCATTTGCTACGAAAATTACCAAGCTTAAACAAAGTATTCCTGTAGGCAGTGCTCTAATTTATGGAGATGTACCACAGTTTTATAATGGGGGCGGGGGCACATCACCTTCCATTCAAGTTCCCGACAAGAAAACGGATACCAATAAAACAGGTAATGAAAATTAATCCATAAAAATGCTGTTGATTTGCAACTCAACAGCATTTTTTATGGCTCTGTTAAATTAGGCTGTTGATTTTCGCTCCAGTCGCTCCTGAACCCGCGGGCGTGCCGGGGAGCCTTCTCGGCGATGAAAGCACCTGCGGGTCTCCTCAGTCCCTCATACTCCCGCAGGACTTTTTGAAATTCATCCTCGAATTCGCCCACGCATGAATTCGAGGAGTCGAGCGCCTTCCCCTCTATAAAGAGAGTTAATACATGCAACTATCATTTAACAGAGCCTTTTATAAATATATGTTTATTTTTTTCGAAGGCTCGCTCTTTCTAATCGTTTCCATTTGGCCAAGTGTGGGTAAGGATCAAATGACCATTCGGTTAAGCCATTGTCTTTATACATTCCATAATGCAGGTGAGGCGGGAATTTGCCTGAGGTTCCCGGCGGACCATATCCTGTACTTCCAACACCGCCGATCACCATACCTGGTTCGACTATCTGGCCCACATGAAGGCCTTTGGCAAAACCGCTTAAGTGGGCAAAATAGTGATAGGTATTATTGATATCACGAATGCCGATTCTCCAGCCGCCAAATTTGTTCCATCCCTTCATCTCAATAATCCCATAACATGTGGCTCGTACTGGCACACCATATCCGGCAAAGATATCAGTTCCCTCATGAATCCTGCGGCCGCCCCAACCGCGTGCATCACCCCAAGTACTTCGATAGCTGTGATTGCTGCGCAGAGGAACGGGAAAAACATTTTGATCAAGATTCAGCCGGCCAAAATGCCTGTACATTTTTGCCTTTCCAGTAATAATCCCAACGGATTTATCACGATGGTAATAGTTCCATAGACCAATTTTTATATTTTCGTCGTCTACCCCATAGGAAAGAAGGTAATTGGCAAATGCGTATAAAACATCCTCATCATTTTTTAGGCTGGCTTTACCATCCCCGTCCCCATCTACCCCAAATCCATTAAAAAACTGAATAATAGCTGGATTTTCATTTTCGGGATTGGGATTGGTTAAGCCAGCCCATTTTTCAGGCGGAAAATAAATCGCAATGACACTGTCAGGCTTTGGCAAATCCCGGCGGACTTGGCGGATGCTTCTTTCATATTGGTCAACAGCAGCCAAGTAATACCAAGGAATTTGCGTCACAGTTTCCACTTTCTTATATAGTTTCATTCTTTCCAGATAGGGGTCTGCTTCCTGCTGGTTGGCTGACACATCCATGGCCGCCCATTGCAAGGATAGAAGCAGAAACGCTGCAAGTATCATAACAGTCCGCAAGGAAATTCTCCTTTCCAGTTATTGTACGAACTTAGTTTATGAAATCTTGCATAAATCATTATCACTAATAATTGGTAACAGAAGAAGCCAACCTAAGAAAGAATAAATGAAAGTGCAATTATGTGCTTCTGAGCATAGTGAAAGGTCTAATTTGCTTGTGAATTTTAATTGCTTTATGTTAAAGTGACAAAGGATACTTATTATACATAGATACCAAGCAAGGAGGGAACCAAATGAGTAAGGATGAGGAAAGAGTCAGAAAACCAGACTGGTTGAAAATAAAGCTCAATACAAACGAATCGTACACAGGTTTAAAAAAACTCATGCGGGAAAAGAACTTGCACACGGTTTGCGAAGAGGCTCGCTGCCCTAACATTCACGAGTGCTGGGGAACGAGAAGAACAGCCACTTTCATGATTTTGGGGGATGTTTGCACACGTGCTTGCCGCTTTTGTGCCGTAAAAACGGGTCTGCCAACAGAACTAGATTGGAAAGAACCGGAGCGCGTGGCGGACTCTGTTCAAATTATGAATTTAAAACATGTTGTCGTCACTGCTGTTGCCCGCGATGATTTAAAGGACGGTGGCGCTGCTGTATTCGCAGAAACTGTTCGAGCCATTAGACGGAAAAATCCATTTACCTCAATTGAAGTCCTGCCTTCAGACATGGGCGGAAAGGAAGAAAACTTACAGACATTAATGGATGCCAAACCAGATATTCTTAATCACAATATTGAGACGGTACGGCGGTTAACTCCAAGAGTAAGGGCTCGCGCTAAATATGATCGGTCTCTAGAATTTTTGCGGCGGGCAAAAGAAATGCAGCCCAGTATTCCCACTAAGTCGAGTCTGATGGTGGGGCTTGGTGAAACTAAAGAGGAAATTTTAGAGGTAATGGACGATTTACGGGCTAACCATGTAGACATCATGACGATCGGCCAGTACCTGCAGCCGACGAAAAGCCACCTAAAAGTAGTAAAATATTACAGCCCGGATGAATTTAATGAACTTAGGGAGATAGCTCTCAGCAAGGGATTTAGTCATTGTGAAGCTGGTCCGCTGGTGCGCTCAAGCTATCATGCCGATGAACAAGTAAATGCCGCAGCTAAGCACCGGCAGCTGCTTGGCGAACAAAATGCCCAAGAGGCGTAAAAAGAGTTTAGGCCACTGGCCTGAACTCTTTTTTTTCGTGCGCCCAGCATGGGTGC
>NZ_HG942074.1:44903-221127 GCF_000612665.1 Neobacillus dielmonensis | reverse complement strand
TCCTCTTCGGTTTTGTCGTTAAGTCGATTTACTACCGAAAGTCACTCAAAACTGCGCGCCCTGAGCCTTGTCACGATCATCAATCCTTATGAATAGGCCGTACCCCTTCAGGACAGGTACGGCCAAGTTTGTTCTTGATTATCTAGCCAGCCATCCGCCATCAACAGCAAGGATATGCCCATTCATGTAGTCAGACGCTTTACTTGCCAAGAAAACCACGGACCCCATCATATCAACCGGTGTAGCCCAGTAGCCTGCCGGAATGCGGGCAGTAATCTCTTTTTTGCGTTCTTCGTCCCCACGAATAGGAGCCGTGTTCGCCGTTTCTACATATCCTGGGGCAATTGCATTGATTTGAACGCCATACTGGGCCAATTCATTCGCAAACGCTCGCGTTAATCCTGCAACAGCATGCTTACTTGCCGTATATGGCGGAACAAATTTGCCGCCTTGGAAAGACAACATGGAAGCTACGTTGATAATTTTTCCGCTTTTTTGCTCGACCATCACTTTCGCTACTTCTTGGCTAAGAAAGTAAACGGAATTCAAGTTTAGATCCATCACCGCATCCCAATCTTCCTGTTTGTATTCAACCAGTGGGGCACGGCGGATGGTGCCAGCATTGTTGACAAGAATGTCGATATGGCCGTATGCCTGTTTGCAGGCTGCTACCACATCCACAATCACCTCGCGTTTTGATAAATCAGCTTGGAAGAACTCGGCTCGGCGGCCTTCTTTTTCAATCAGCTCCCGGGTTTCGTCCCACTCGCGTCCATGAGTCACAATGAACAGGTCAGCACCCGCTTTGGCAAGTGCAACGGCAAATCCTTGACCGATACCTTTATTACCTCCTGTAACAATTGCCACTTTCCCCTTTAGTGAAAAGTAATCTAATGAAAAATCAGTTAATTGTGAAGTCATTGAAATATTCCCCCTTGAAATTGTGTGAGTTGTCTGGCATTCCCCAATACCAGAGCCTAAAGAAGTTGATTAAATATACGTGTTCAAGAATTCAGATAAACATAGAACTGTAAGTGATTGGCCATATGGCATAGCCGTAATTTTTATATCCTTATAGAACTGCAAGGAATCTCCCATACCTGTTCCAACAGATACCTTTTGGACCGTTCCGTCCTCGCTTATTTCGTTCAGCAATCCTCGAATGGCTTTATGGGCTACTACCTCATAATCACCACTAATATAGCGTTTATGAACAGACTTCAGGATGCCATATGCAAAGCCCGCAGTCGCTGATGCCTCAAGATAAGAGGTTGGTTCATTGATAAGCGTGTGCCATAACCCGCTTTCGTGCTGGTATTTTGCCAACGCCTCTACTTGCCGAATTAATGTTTCAATCAAGAAATCTCTGAAGAAATCTCCTGGCTTGAGATCAAGGATTTCAATAATCTCTGGAATGGCAATTGTAATCCAGCAATTTCCCCTCGCCCATAAAGCTTCTGCATAATTATGATTCTCTTCAAATGTCCAACCGTGGAACCATAATCCCGTTTTCCTATCCGATAAATACTTAATGTGTATTAAAAATTGCTTTTTCGCTTCTTCAATGTATTCTGGCTTGTGTAATAGTCTGCCTATTTTTGCAAGAGGCAGGACCGTCATCATTAAGGTGTCATCCCAAAGCTGATTCTTGTTCTCAGGTCCATAGGTCATATGCTGCAACCCGTCCTCTTTTGTACGAGGCATGTCATACATAACCCATTCTGCCCATTTTTCTAAATACGGAACGAATGTCTGGTCTTTTGTATCCTCATATAAAAAGGCTAACGTTAACAAGGGAGCCATTGTGTTAACATTCTTTGGAGGAACTCCTTCTTCAAAACGGGCATTAAACCACTCCTTGATGATCGTCAAGGCTTGTTCATTTTTGGTTAATCGCCAAAACTTATAAATTCCGTACAAACCAACACCCTGTGGCCAATTCCATACATTCCAACTCTTGTCATCTACGACCAATCCATCAAAATTCAGCAAGAATTCACCGGAATCATCATTGATTTTAGTCAGGTTTTTCATTAATAAATCAATGTTCCTTAAGACTTCCTTTTTTTCAATAAATACCTCATTTGTTATCATGTTGCGGCCTCCTGCCACTCGCAAATGAAAGTACTATCCATTAGCGATTTGTATAATAATGGGATTGATTGGAAAAGCCGTATCACTCTCCAGTGTGATACGGCTTTTTATTTGACAATCCTAGATTATCTTGCAAGCCATCCGCCATCAACTGCGAGGATGTGTCCATTCATATAATCAGATGCTTTACTTGCCAGAAAGACAACTACACCCATTAGGTCTGCTGGAGTTGCCCAGCGTCCTGCCGGAATGCGGGCAGTGATTTCTTCTTTTCGTTCTTCATTCGCACGAATTGGCGCTGTGTTTGCTGTTTCTACGTAACCAGGAGCAATAGCATTGATCTGTACACCATATTGAGCCAGCTCATTGGCAAATGCTCGGGTAATTCCAGCTACGGCATGCTTGCTGGCTGTGTATGGAGGCACGAATTTACCACCTTGGAATGACAGCATCGAAGCAATGTTAATAATTTTACCACTCTTTTGCTCTACCATGACCTTTGCGACTTCTTGGCTTAGGAAATAGACAGAGTTTAAGTTAATATCCATTACAGCATCCCAGTCTTCCTGCTTGTACTCCAGAAGCGGCGCACGTCGGATGGTGCCAGCATTGTTAACCAGAACATCAATGTGTCCATAAGCATCCACACAAGCTGCCACAACGTCTTTAATGGCGTCTCTATTGGTTAAGTCCGCTTGAAAAAATTCAACGCGACGACCTTGTTTTTCAATTAATTCCCTTGTTTCGTCCCAGTTTTTGTCATAGGTTACGATGAATAAATCGGCACCAGCTTTTGCCATTGCTACCGCATAACCTTGGCCAAGACCGGTATTTCCTCCTGTTACAATTGCCACTTTGCCTGTTAATGCGAAGAAATCCAATGAGAAGTTATCTAACTGCGTAGTCATCTGATTTAGCCTCCAATAAATATATTTATATTTTGGCTCTGTTAAACGATTATGTTGATTTTTTTACCTCTGTTGATTGGAGCAAAAATCACCAGTCTAATTTAATAGTGCCTTTTTAAAAAAGGTTGGACTAAACAACTTTGAGAAACATCCTGGTTCAGGCTCACGCTATGAAGTTAGGACTTTTTCCTTTTTAACGCAAATCTTCCATTTTAACAAAGTCCATGTCATCGTACGTAATGTTTTCGCCGCACATGCCCCAGATAAATGTATAGTTGCTTGTAGCCGTTCCGGTATGGATGGACCAGCTTGGGGAAATAACAGCTTGTTCATTTTTCATGACTAAGTGTCTTGTTTCGTTTGGCTGTCCCATGAAGTGGAATACGCGGGTATCTGGCTCCATATCAAAGTATAGATATACTTCCATCCGGCGCTCATGTGTATGACATGGCATGGTGTTCCAAACGCTTCCTGGTGAAAGCATGGTCAATCCCATTTGCAACTGGCAGCTTTCACAGACATTTGGATGAATATATTGGTGAATTTTTCTTTCATTTAATGTTCCTGGTTCGCCAGCTTCAAGCGGCTTAATTTTGTTAATATCGATTTTCACTGTTGGATATGTGTGATGTGCTGGTGTTGAATTGATATAGAATTTTGCTGGATTAGCCGCATCTTTAGAGCGGAACAAGACTTCCTTCGTGCCTCTGCCAACATAAAGTCCGTCATAGCGCACCATATCATATTCCACGCCGTCAAGAATAACAGAACCTTCACCGCCGATATTAATGATCCCTAACTCACGGCGCTCAAGGAAGTAAGAAACGCCCAACTGCTTGTCAAGCTTGATGGTAAGTTCTTCTTCAGCAGGTGTGACGCCGCCAAAAATCATGCGGTCCACATGTGTGTAAGTTAAATGTACTTGTCCTGGTTCAAACAGTGTTTCCACTAGAAATTGATTACGAAGTTCCTCCGTATTGTAGCGTTTAATTTCCTCTGGATGATTTGCATAACGTGTTTCCATTTTCTATTTCCTCCTTAAACCTGTTTATTCCTATAAAAATAGTTATCTAACAATTCTTCCCGGTGCACTGTTAGCAAAGGAAAGAATTTCATCCTCCGAGAAGATGTTGCAGTCGCCATAAACTGTGTGTTTTAACACGGATGCTGCGGTGGCAAAGCCGATAAGTTCTTCAGGCGCAAGCCCTTTCAAAATGCCATGAAGGACTCCTGCTGCAAAGGCATCACCACCGCCCACACGGTCGACAATATGATCAATTTGAAACACCTTTGACTGATACAACACGCCATCTCTATAGAAGTTTCCTTGAAGCGTATTGGTTGATGCAGAAATGACACCTCGGAAAGTTGAGCTTATATACTTAATATTGGGATACTGCTCGGTAATTTTTTGATAATAGTAAGTCAACTTTTCAACCGGTTCCAAAGATTCCTCTGCTTTTGCAATTCCTAATAGGTAGATGGCATCTAATTCACCACATGAACATATGTCAACATACGGCAAATAGGTTTTGATTGTTTCCGCCGCTTCCTGCTGGCTCCAGAGCTTTGCCCGATAATTAAAGTCGAAGCTAACGGTGACCCCATATTCCTTGGCTTTTTGTAAAGAATATAAAACTATTTCTCTCATGCCAGGTGCCAACGCAGCAGTAATACCTGTTACATGGAACAGCGAAGCATCTTTAAAAATTTCGTCCCAGTTGAGTTCTGCTAATGTCAGCTGTGAAACACTTGAGTACTTGCGGTCATAGGTCACTTGAGCACTGCGCGGACCCACCCCGGATTCTACATAGTAGGTGCCCAGCCGGTCTCCGCCTCGCAGCAGAAAATCCGTATGTACACCATATGATTTTAAATGACTTTCTACTGCTGCTCCGAGCACGTTTTCAGGTACTTTGCTGACAAAATAGACATCATGGCCAAACAGCGCTAGTGAGATGCTGACATTGGCCTCAGCCCCGCCATAATGCATATTAATTTGTCTTGCCTGGGTCACTCTTTCTCCCATATCGGTCGATAATCTGAGTAGGATTTCACCAAATGTAACGACTTTTTTCATAGATTTATGCCCCTCTAGCTGCCTGAACTTTTTCTACATAAAGCCGGGCCATTTCTGTCACCTTGTCAAAATCACCTGTTTTAGCCGGCGCTACCAAGTTGCCTCCGACACCGACTGCAACGCAGCCATTCTTAATCCATTGATCCACATTTTCTAAGCTAACCCCACCGGTCGGCATGATGTTCACCTGTGGAAGCGGTGCCTTAACCGCTTTCACGAAGTCTGGACCGAAAGCACTGCCGGGGAATAATTTGACAACATCTACACCGGCTTCTAATGCCTGCTTCATTTCCGTAATTGTCATGCAGCCTGGCATATACGGAATTTGATATAAATTACATAGTTTTGCAGTTTCGGCATCAAAGCTTGGGCTCACAATATACTGAGCACCCGCCAAGATGGCTATTCTTGCTGTTGGGGCATCAAGAACCGTACCGGCACCGATTACAACCTCTTGATTATTTTCATAGAAAGATGTTAGTTCTTTAATGACAACATCCGCATCCTTCACTGTGAAAGTGACCTCAATCCCATTGATGCCGCCTTTTACGCAAGCCTCCGAGATATTAATCGCTTCTTCTTTAGAGTCTGCTCTAACGACCGCGACTACACCACAATCTAATAGTTTTGTGAGCGCTTTTATTTTTTTCATTAAATCACCCTACCAGCTTTGATTTCTTATTTGGAAATTAAATTTATTATATAGAAACTTACAAGTCAATTATATATAATTGTATTAAGGATTACAATCCATATACTAAATCTTATAAAAACTATTAAATTTTTTACTACTTATCTTAAAAAATTAAATACGAAAAAGACGGGTGGAACTATGACAGAGACAAAGCAGCTTTACGGAACGGTTCTCATTAAAGCCGATCAAATACTAGCCTACTTGTCCTCAACGGACACGCCACAGACATTAAATCAAATTGCAAAAGGGGCAGGATTAACGAATTCAACTGCTTTAAAAATCCTCGATACCCTAGTTGTAATTGGTTATGTCCGGAAGGATGAGGAAGCCAAAAAATTTAAATTAGGACCTTCTCTGATCCGGTATGCCAATAGGGCCATGAATCAATATGATATCAAAGAACTTGCCCAGCCTTATTTAAAACAGCTGCAAATCGAAACTGGAGAAACTGTCCACCTCGGAGTCAAAAACAAATCTCATATTGTCTATATCAGTAAACTTGAAAGCAATAAGCCGATTTGTTTATATTCTCAAATTGGAAAAAATCTGCCGTTATACTGCTCAGCAATGGGAAAGGCAGTACTTGCAGAGCAACCTGATTCAGAAATCGAAGCTTATATCGACGAAACAGAGTTTACTCGGTTTACCCAATTTACAATTACTGAAAAGCAGCCGTTTATGGATGAAATGAATCGAATTCGCAAACTTGGCTATGCTTTTGATAACCGCGAACATGAAGATGAAGTGTTTTGCATTGGCATGAGCCTCAGTATAAATGAAAAGAACTTCGGTGCTTTTAGTGTCAGCATTCCTTTTTTCCGAATCAATGAGCCATTCCTTCACGAAATCCTAACAGCGATGAAGAAATGTAAACAAAACATTGTTATGGACTTGGAAGCTGCATTTCCGTTATAAAGACATAGCAAAACCTCCATCAGTAGAAATAAACTGTACCTGCTGATGGAGCATTTTTTAGAAACTTTTCCGATATTCTGCAGGTGTGTAACCTGTATATTTTTTAAAACAAATACTGAAATACTGTGGGTTGCTGTAGCCAACTTTGTCACTGACCTCACTGGTTTTTACTTTTCCTTCCCGAAGCAGTTCCATCGCTTTTTTCATCCGCAGCTCTAACAAATAGTCCCCAAAGTTAAACCCTTTTTCTACTTTAAACAGATTGCTTAAGTACGGGGTACTAACATGGATCACGTCGGCCAATTTTTGCAAGGTCAATCCCCGATCATGATAGTTTTCTTTCATATACTTAATCGCTTGGTCCACATGGCTAAAATTATTTTTTTCCTTTCGTTTGGACATGACCACCGACCATCGCTCAATGAGTTTATTGAGAATTTCCATCATGCCCGCGAGCGTTTGCAGGCGCATTATGTCCTGGTACATTTCTGAAGAGTTAAAGCTCTCCGTTTGTTCCTCATTCCATTTTTCCATTTCAAAAAACAACATCGTGCTGAATTTTAGGGCAAGAACCCGCAAATCAGACAATCCAACTGTTTTAGTATCAAGGATGGCCTGTTTTAATCTTTCAAGGGTCGACTTTGCCTTATCGGGAAGTCCTAACTTGATTTCATTTTCTATTTTGATTTGCAATTTCACGATTTCATTTTCCTGTTGTTCATCCCGCGAAACGGTTTCCTCAAAGGAGATGACTCTGCCTGTTCCCATGATATGCCGCAAATCCATGGCTAAGCAGGATTCCAGAAAAGCATTTTTAATTTCAAATAGGTTGGAGTAGGTTCTGCCATAACTAATGGTTACGGGGTCATTTGCTTCTCGGTTCACAAAATCTAACAGCTCCTGTGCAAGATGTGCTTTGGTGCCATCACCATTATTCTCAAGAGATAATACGATGGCGAACTGATTAAAGCTTACATCCATCACGACGGAATCTAGATTGATAGCCAATGTTTCAGCCAGTTGTACGGCCTGCTCTTTAAAGCCTGGCTTTTCTCCCTCTTTATTGTACTGCAAAAGAATAACAGAGTAGTACGGCCCCGCCATTTGGATCCCCAAATCAGATAATTCCTGCTCAATATCCATCTGCCGGTCGCCCTCTTCAGCCAACCTTTGGAAAAAGCTTTGCTGTAGAAGCGGCAAGGATTCATGGATACGTTTTTCATTTAGCATCTTTGCTTCCCATTCAGCTACCGCCTCTTTTGCTTTCTCAAGCAGCTGTTCACCCGTAACAGGTTTTAACAGGTAATCAAATGCCTTCAATTTGATAGCTTCTTGGGCATATTTAAATTCTTCGTATCCAGTTAAAAAGATAATCTTCGTGTCTGGGCTGACTTCTTTTACATGTTTGGCCATTTCAAGGCCGCTCATAAACGGCATATTAATGTCAGAAACCACCACTTGCGGTTGTTCTTTTTTTATTAAATCAAGAGCCATTGCACCGTCAGCGGCTTCCCCTGCTACGAAAAATCCGTGTTTCTCCCAAGGAATGGCCTGGCATAGTCCCCGTCGAATAATTCTGTCATCTTCTACAACAATTACTTTATGCATGTTTCACACTCTCCCCTTTTGTTTTGGGAATTCGGATCTTCACAGTTGTCCCATAACCTGGTTCACTCAAAATCGTCAGGCCATACTCTTTTCCAAAATGAATCTTAATTCGCTCATTGACACTTTTCAAGCCAATTCCGATAAACGTCTTTTTATCTTGATAGGAAGACTCCAACTCTCTTGTAATCTCATGTAATTTACTTTTTTCTATTCCATTGCCATCATCCGCAACTTCTAAGATAATGTCATTGTCCAATTGATAGCCCTTTAGGGTGATAGTGCCCTTGCCACGCTTTTGTTTCACACCATGGTAAATCGCATTTTCAATCAAGGGCTGTAACGAAAGCTTAATAATATTATAGGATAAAATTTCCTCTTCGACATCTATGTGGTAGGCAAAGTCATCGCCATAGCGCATCTCTTGAATATATAGATAATGCTGGATATGCTCCACTTCCTCTTGTATGCTGATAATTTCCCTTCCTTTGCTGATACCAATTCTGAAGAAACTGGACAACGCACTGATCATTTGGCTGGCATCGTGGTTGAGACCCATATCGCACAATCCCTTAATCGAATAAAGTGTATTGTATAAAAAGTGCGGGTTGATTTGGGCGTGCATAATCGCAAATTCCAATTGCCGTTTTTCTTCTTGTTCCATTTGAATCTGGTCCATTAACGTATTTATCCGTACAATTAATTCCTTGAAGCCGTTATGAAGTACTTTCATTTCTTGTGGTCCTGATAACGGATAGTCAAGGTCCAAATTCTTTTCATTAAATCTCCCCATTTGATAGGCCATCTTTTGGAGTGGTTTTGAAATGTATCGACCGATAAAGTTTGCTAGAAATATAGCGAAAAAAGCCAGCATGACGATCAATAAAATCGTAAAATGCTTGATATAATTCACCTTGTTCAGAATCTCACTTTCAGGAACAACGGCAGCTAGTTTCCAATTGTTTGAATTGAGGGTGTCGTAGATCACAATCATATTTTCACCCATACTGCTCTTATAGGTAAACTGTCCACTTTCTTTATCTTCCATTTGTAAAGAATGCAGTGTTACATCGTCGAGCTTGTACTCTTTTTTTACATTCTTTGATTCGAAACTTCCATCCGCGCTAACTAAAGTCAAGTAACCATTTTTCCCGATTAATGATTTATTCAATACCTGTTCAAAAAAATCCGCCCGCAGGTTGAATAATACGGTACCTCTGGTTTTTTCACTTTCCATTAATCTAAAAACCGATATGACCTTATTGTTCTTATTAAAATTGAGGTCAGGATGTAGATTCTCCCAATAGTACCCTTCGTTATTCCCTTTGAATTTAGAAAAGTAATCTTTATAGTTAATAGTTGGATACGTATTATAAGGAGTTCGATAAAAAGGGTGCTGCCCTCGTTCATAATCGATCAGCACTGATTCCAGAATGACGTTATACCGGGAATAAATCATTTGCAGATTGCGGTCAATTTCGATCCTTGTTTCAGGTTCAACTTCTGACTCCTCTGCGTACAGGAGTGATTGCACCTTTGGGTCACTTGATAGCGACACTAGCTGCAAAAAGACATCTGATAGCATGTAATCGAGATAGTTCTTCGTTTGAAAGATGGTATCATTGACATTTTTATAGGCATTTTCCTCAATTTGTGAAGTAGCAAGCATGGATGAGACCCAGCCTGAAATGAATATAAAAATAATAATGATAGGAAGATACAGTGTATTAATTGTGGATTTAAAGGAATTGAAAAAATAACGTTGGAAAAGCTTCTTTATCTTTGCAGCCATCATTACCAGACTCCCTGTAAGCAATTCATGGAAGCGTTTGCTCCTACTTAAACAATAAACTATATTTGCCGCTTGGTAAACAGGTATATTTTATCTGAAATTCTTCATTCGCGAAGTGAGTTTTGTCTCATTAAAGGCAAAGAGAAAGCTTTCCACTAGTTGGAAAACTTTCTCTTCTTTTAAAATATGATTATTTTATTTTTTTGGACCGTTTCCATTTCCATTACTGCGGCTAAAATCCTTGTTAAGGGTAAGGGTTATGCTTGGTCCAGACCCACTCCATCTATAGCCTGGAACTGCTACAAGACCGTTAAGATTTTCCTCACTGCCAGCTAATCTTTCACGTTTGGAAAATTTGATTCCCTTTGCGACAGCTTCCACTTTAAAGGTGTATTCTTTCCCTCTCTTAAGATCTGTAATGGTATAAGAGGTTTCTTTTGTGGTCATGTCAGTATTGATTGGGGTAAATTCTGCCCCTTCAGGTTTAATCGGTTGGCCATTCACATATACACGATAGCCGAAAACTTCTTGATTAGCAGCGGTTGCTTCATTCCAAGAAAGGGTTACACTTTTCCCATCGTCTCCCATTTCCGCATGGATGCCGCCGGCAAATTTTGGAGCCCCGATGCTATATGGGACAGCTGTTTCCAGTTCATAGGAAGAACCATATCGGGCTGTATTTCCTGCCAAGTCGACTGCTTCAATTTCAATATTATATTTGGTACCAGGTTGAAGGTCAGTTAAGGTATAGCTATTGGTTTCAGCAAATCCATGTAATTCTCCGTTAGCATAAACATTGTATCCGGCAATACCCGTGTCATCGGTTGCTGCCTGCCAAGTAACCGATGCCCAAGTGAATCCAGGGTATACCACCTCTACTTTTTTCCCGCTAAAAGTATCACTTGCAGGAATAGTTGTTACAGGCTCTTTTATTTCGACATTGCTTGGAACAATAGGAGCAGTCTCATCTGCTTTTCCACTTGTTGTTACTTGGGTTTTCGGACCATCGGAAGTACGGTTTCCCGTTGCATCCGTTGCTTCCACCTTGAAGTTGTACTCCTTGGCTGGGGTTAATCCAGTAACCGTAAAGGTTGTATTTTTCGTTGTTGTATAAGTGTTTCCGATTTTCTTTCCATCCTTAAAGATTGTATATCCTGCAACGCCTGTGTTGTCTGACGCTCCACTCCATGTTAATGTTACACTTTTACCGTCGACCGACGAAACTGCTTCTACAGCTGCCTCTTTAGACCATTCCGGTTTCTGAACGGCATCGTCAGGAGCTGCTGTTGTATTTTCAAATACAAGACCTGTTGAGTTTGCAATCCTCCAAGGATTTCCACCATTATCGAGAACATTTGTAAACGATACATTAATGAATTTTAAATCCTTTGCGTAGTTCAAATTAGTCGAAAAGACTTTATCAAATTTTACATTTTTAAATATAATGTTTTCGTGATAGACCTCACCAACGTCACTGTTTCCTGTTACCAGAATCGATTGTTTCTTGCTTCCACCTTGGTTGCGAACTGTTGTATTCTCTACTCGAATGTTCTTAAATTGCGATATTTGCTGTGCTGGCTCATAAAGAATAGCGGCATTGGCATCTTCATAAGAGGATGTAAAGACGAACGGGCCGTCACCATCAATGCCTTCCAATGCATTGTCCCGGAATAGGATATCCCTTGCTCCGCCTCCCATTGGCGTGTTCGTTTTTGCGCGCAGGCCGACATCTGTTTTATACATGATATTATCTTCTACTAAAAAGTCCTGGATCCAACTGCCGGTATGGCTTCCTGTAACCACTCCACCGTGGCCTTCGCGAATATAGTTATTAAAAATCCAAGCCTCTCCAGTAGGTTCTTCATCAGCTGCAGCTTGTCCCATTCCTGCCGCAAAGTTGATAGCATCATCACCAGTGTCTACAAAATTATTAAAAACCATAATGTTTTGCGAATCGCCAAACTCGAAGCCATCAGCATTATTGGCATCATAGGTTTTAGCTGTGGTTCCATTTACGACAATATTTTTGCTATGAAGGTTGACAATCCCATGGAAAGACGGGTTCAGTTGGGTAATTCCCTCATAATACATGCCATCAACACCGCGTACCGTAATGAGATTGGAACGAGTAGAATAGGCCGACTTAGCATTCATCCCATCCACTTGAGCTGCATACGTTTGGGCTGCTGCCAATATCCCGTATGTATTAGGAGAATCAAGGTGGAGCGGGCTCATTTTTCCATTTTCAACTTTTACATCGCCAGTTACTTTGGAATTGTTACCGGCCAGTAAGCGAGGCAATTCATTCCCTGCTTCATCGACGGTTGGGGAATTGGGATCCTGCTTCCACCCATTTCCATCTATCGTTCCTTTTCCAACAATGCGGATATTCTTAATACTTCCGTAATCATAAGTATGGGCGTTAATGAGTGCATAGGAGCGCTCATCTGTCGAATAATCGTATACCCAGAAATTTCCGCTGTAATCTTCAGGATCTGGTGATCCAAGTAAATAGCCGTCAACTTGTAATGTCATATCAGATTTCAGCCAAATGGCTCCAGAGATAAACTTGCCTTCAGGTATTACCACTTTCGCCCCAGGTGTTGCGGCATCGATCGCTGCCTGAATTGCTTTTGTGTCTTTCGTATCATCGTTTGGAGTAGCTCCATAATCTACAATATTGAAAACGTCAGGCACAGGCGTTGTTTTTGCCACAATTTTATTAGATGGTGTAGATTCAACACCATCTGTATTGACAGATGTCACATAAAACTCATATGACTTGTTTGGTTTAAGATTTTCTACTGTGAAATTATGAATCAGAATATCAACGTGGAAATTGTCTTTGTCGATATTTTTATAGAAATTATCAATATAGGCCTTTGCTGGTCCTCCGTTATCTTTTAAAGCGCTTCCAATCCTTTTGCCATTCATATAAACATTGAAGTCTACGATATCACTGTAATCCTGTGGTTTGTCCCACACTAGGGTAATGCTGTCTTCATCAAAAGCAAGGTTTGGTACTTGTAAATTTACAGGCGATGAGGGTACAGAGGTGTCTGTCTTTGCAAATGTTTTTGCACCGAAGTTACTGAAAACCAGTAATGTTACTAACATCATCGAGAGAAATACATTATATCTCTTCATTTACTTTAACCACCTTTGGCATGTCTTTAGTTTTACAATCTAGTAAAATAGTCCTCCTTCCCCAAAAATTATAGAAACCTTTCCCTATGCTTCAAATGCAGGCATAAGGAAAGGTTAATATCTACTGTCCGTATGTTAAAAACTTAGAAGTGAAATCAAATTATTTAATAAGGTCGTAATAAGCCATGCTGCCTAAAATGAAGGCACCCATTCCATGCAAGTCGTTCGTGGAGGTAGGACGTTCCACATAATAATCATAAACACCTGCTGATGTGCCGATACAGATACCATTTAGATTCAGCGTTGTTTCTTTTTCTTCTACCATGTACTCCAGCAACCCTTTGTAGGCCTTGTCAACGACTGCACGATAAGAATCATCCACGTAGCCGTGTTTAATTGCTTTGGAAATGAAGTAAATAAATAATGCAGAGCAGGAGGACTCGAGCCAGTTGTCTGCCCGATCACCTTTATCAACGATTTGATACCAGAGACCGGTCTTTTCATCCTGGAATTGGACAATGGCTGGGATAAAGCTTTGAAGCGATTTGATTAATTCTTCTTGACCACGTTTCTTGTCACCAAGGATTTCCAGCAAATCGATTAAGGCTGTGCCATACCAACCTACAGAACGTCCCCAAAATTCCGGTGAACAGCCGGTTTCACGGTTTGCCCATGGCTGTACCCTTTTCTCATCCCAAGCATGGTAAAGCAGACCGGTTGTTTCGTCCGTCATATGCTTTCTCATCAGCTTTTCTTGCAGAAGCACCATTTGAATCAATTCTTCTTCATGGAACTGCTGGCTATACAACAGCATGAAAGGTCCACCCATAAACAGGCCGTCTAGCCACATTTGATATGGATATTTTTCCTTATGCCAGAAACCATTTTCGGTCGTTCTGTTAATGGTGTCTAAAGCACTCCTTAAACGTTTTGCAGCAATCAGATATTTTGGATTTTTAGTCTTTTCATATAAAGGGAACAGTAAAATTCCTGCCATTGTTGAATCCAATTGGTCACGATCAAAGCAGACGTTGCCTTCTTCATCAATCAAGTTATCGTAATATGCCTTGATATATTCAAAATACTCTTCATTACCTGTTGCTTGATACACTCGGTATACCCCATAGAGATAAACTCCCTGATGATAATGGAAAGCATTTACTGGTGGAAGGTCCTCAGCACGGAACGTTTCCATCAGTGCACGGCTTGCCTTTTCCGCCATCAATAACGGAGTTTCGGTTGTGATTTGTTTGGTTGTCATTTCTCCTATCTCCTTTACCTATAATGTCCGTTTAATTGCGAGAATACTAGTTTCTTTTGCGGATTCTGCTATTTGATTTGCAAATTTAGAGGTATAGACAAACTGGGTGTTAATCGTATCAACACCCAGTAAGGCTAGCTTATTTTTTGCTAAAAGTCTTGTCGTATTTTGCTTTGGAATCTTCGATTGCTTTTGCCCATTGATCTAAGAATTCTTTAGCAGTCATCTTTCCGCTCATAACACTTTGTACGCCTGGGTCAACAATAGTGTCAAGGATGGAGCGGTAGTCAGGCAAATAGAATGGTGGCATATAGATTTTTGTTTTAGGATTGTTGTAAACTTCGAATGCCACTTTAATATGTTGTGCGTTTTGTACCCAATCATCATCTAATACATCTTTGTTAGTCGGAATTTGACCAGTTTGTTCATTCCAGTAACTTTGAGCATCTGCAGAGTTCACGAATTCGATAAATTTCCAAGCTTCATCAGGATGTTTTGTTGATTTGAACATACCTAGGTTAACAGCGTTTCCACCTTCAGCCACATATTGGCCCTTGTCGGTTGTTGGAAGTGGAATCATCTTATAAGTGCCTGCTGGTAATGCTTTGCTGTGCTCGCCATAAGAACCTGGGTTATGGTGCACCATTGCTACAACACCAGTATCAAATGCAGCTGTCATTTCTTTATAGCCGTTTGTAATATCGCTCTTTGGAGTCCATTTGTCATAGTAAGAGAAGTACTTTTCAACAAACTCTACGTGTTTTGGATCATTGATGTTCGTTTTGCCATTTTTATCAAAGTAATCTAAGCCGCTGTAAGCAAACATCGCTCTTTGAATGGTGAAGGACGCACCAGCACCACCGCGGATAGTAAAGCCATACCGATTTTGAGCTGGGTCTCTTAATTTTTCGATATCAGTGAAGAAATCGTCCCAAGTTTTTGGCTCTTTTACGCCTGCTTGCTCAAACCAATCTGAACGAATCCACAGGGCATCCAAGTTTTGTGCATATGGAATACCATAAAGTTTCTTATCTTGGGTAATTTCTTTGTTTACATTAATAGCGCCTTCGTTCAATTTCTTGCTGACTTCTGATTTCTTATAGTAAGAATCAAGTGGTTTCAAAGCTCCGCGAATAGAGAACTCTGGAAGCCATGTAGTTTGCATAGAACCTACATCTGGAGTATCTTCAGCAGCAATGGCTGCATCATATTTTGATTTTGCGGAAGCGTTCGGAATTCCTACATATTCAACAGTAATATTAGGATACTTAGCTTCAAATCGCTTAATGACTTCTTCCCAAACTGGTGTACGAGCTGGCCCTGCGTTTTCATCCCAGAATGTTAATGTTACTGGTTCATCAGTTTTAGCGGCTGGTTTTTTTTCTGTGCTGGCTTTTTCCTCTGTGCTGCTCCCGCCACATGCAGTTAGAAACATACTGGATGCTACGGTAAGCGCAAGAGCAGTCGTTGTTAATTTTTTCTTATACATGAAATTGCCTCCCTTTATTTTTTTAGCCGACAGGGTAGTATAAAACTTTCCTGTCATGCATAAGTACAACTACGCCTCATGAACCGCCCTTTAGGGCTCGCCAGTCGGTGAGTTTTCTAATATTAACCTTTCACAGCCCCACCCATACCATTGACAAGGTGTTTCTGCGCATAGGCGAATAACAAGATTGCCGGAATTAAAGCGATTACACTTCCTGCTGCCAAAGCCCCATAGTTAACGTTAAACTCACCCATCATGGAACTTAATCCTACTGGGAGGGTAAACTTGTCTTGTTTGTTGGTCAACATCAAGGCGATTAAGAATTCATTCCAAGTATAAATGAAAGTGAATACCCCTGTTGCAACTATACCTGGTAATAATAACGGAAACACTACATGGCGCAATGATTGCAGTTTATTACAGCCATCTATCATAGCAGCTTCTTCTAATTCTTTTGGTACGTTTGCAATGAACCCACTCATTAAGATGGTAGTAAACGGAATTTCAACTGCTGAATACGTAATGATTAAGGAAAGAGGACTACTGATTAATCCGAGATTTTTGAATATGATAAACAATGGAATAATCATCATCGCTCTTGGGATAAATTGGGTACATAAGAGCATGAGCATGAAAGCCCGTTTTCCTTTAAACTGGTATCTTGCTAACGCATAACCTGATAAGGTTGAGCAGACAAGAACCACAATCACAGCTGTTACGCCGACGATTGCACTATTTTTAAAGAAAGTGGCAAATCCGATATTCGTCCAAGCATTAACAAAGTTATCAATTGTCGGATGAGCCGGTAGATACTGCAATGGACGTTTGATAATATCTCCCTCTGGCTTAAACGCTGTGTTAACTGTCCAGTATAGAGGGAAAATGGTGAAACACAGCATGAAAGTTATCGGAAGGTACATAGTTAGCAATTTATCAACTTTTTTATTATTAAATAACATCCAGACGTCACTCCTTTTCATAACGGGATAATTTCAGATAAATCATCGCAAAGATTAACAAGATGCCGAAGGAAACGACTGTTAATGCAGAGCCATACCCGAAATTGCTTCCATGAACCGCTAAGTCAGCAATGTACATGGTTAGTGTGGTTGTAGAATGTGCTGGACCACCGCCCGTTAAGTTAAACAAAAGATCGACGTTGTTGAATTCCCAAACAACCCTTAGTAAGGTTGTCAAAACAATCGTATTTTTCAATTGCGGTAAGATAACATAGATGAAGGTTTTCCATCTACTTGCGCCATCCACTTTAGACGCTTCATATAATTCTGTAGGAATACTTTGTAAGGAAGCCAGCAAGGTAATCGCGAAGAATGGAATTCCTCGCCACATTTCGGCTAGGATTACCGCTGTAAATGCTGTAGTGGTACCAGCCAAGAAAGCCTGTGGTTCATTCACCAATCCTAATTTCAAGAGTAAATCGTTCAGTACCCCCATATGTTCGTTGAAAATTAACGACCACATTGATGAAGCAAGTACCCCAGAAATCGCCCAAGGAATAAAGGCAATCGCCCGTACCAATCCTCTAAGTTTAAAAGTTTGATTCAACAGTAAGGCAACGATCATACCAAAAACCAATTGAAGTCCTACTTCTGATACAACCCATTTCAAGCTGTTTAACAAGCTTGGCAGGAACATTTTGTCTTCCGTAAAGATGGTTTTAAAGTTGTCCAGACCAGCAAAGCCATTATAGAAAGGCGCTGCTATATCATAGTTTTGAAGACTGTAATAAAATACAGTTCCTATTGGGTAAAAAAGAAATCCTATTATTAAGATAAGGGAAGGCAGTATAAAAAGATAGGGGGTAAGATTACCCTTATTTATTTTCTTTTTTTTCACTGTCTTTTTGCTTTCGATCGATGTTTCAGTAACTCCACTTGAAAGATCCATCTGATTTCCTCCTTTCTTGATTCCATTCTAATGAAAACGGTTTCTTTAATAAATTAAAGATTTTAATATGTTTTATTAAAATTTTAAGATATTTTAGGCAATTTTTTGTCTAAATTTATCGTAACCTGTCAAATCGATTTTATTAAACTGCGATTATTCCATTCTTTTAGTGCCTGCCATTCCCAAATAGATCAACAATATGGCCTGCCTCAAACTTCTGGTCCGAATAGTCTCAACGCCTTCAATGGATCATCCCCGTTATTAATAATGGTAAAACTGGAAACTTGGGATGGTATGAACAATTGGTCACCTTTGTTTACGTTTTGGGTTATTCCATCCGTAATGATGGATGCGTTGCCGGATAGGATGTAGATTCCCGAAAATACTCCGTCCCCTTGAATCCTCATCTGATCAGTAATTTCCAATTGGGTCATCCGAAAATATGGTGTTTGCCTGTATCCAATTAGTTCGGTTTCCCGATTCCCCTCTGATTCAGTTAAGACTTGGGGATTGACTTGCCATTTTTTTAGCGTTTCTTCCCAAGAAAAAGACTCATACTTAAAGATATCGAACATTTTATCGAAACCGATTCCCTGGTGAATTAAGTAATCTTCAATATACAATCCTGAAGGGGATGTTCTTTCCATTCGAATCGTGTAGTCTGTCGGTTCCTGAATTTCTACCAATAAACAGCCTGGCCCAATGGCATGGGGAACGCCCGCCTCAATGAGGAAAGTATCACCAGGTGAAACATAGTATTTATGAAGGCAGCTGAGCATGCCCTGGATATCTTGATCCAGAAACAGCTTTACCCACCGTTCCCTTGTGACACCTGCTTTAAAACCAACATATACATGAGGCGGTTCCCCATTGATTACTCTGCCCCCCACGAAGTGCCAACACTCGGTTTTACCATATTTTGAACCGAAGAAAGCTTGTGCCTTCTCCTTATCAGGGTGCACCTGAATAATTAACCGCTCGGCAGAATCGATCAACTTGACTAAAACCCCTGTCTGAGAGCCGATTCTTTCAACATGTCTTTTTCCTAAAAACTCTTCGGGATTAGATTCCACTATTTCTTTTAAGGTAATGTCCGTATCTGAAAGGTCAATCTTGTTCAACCCATCGTCTTCGCGGCCAATTGTTCTGCTTGAAACAATGGAAATCATCCATTCTTCCGGGAAATGGCTATCCTTTGGATCGTCAATTCCATGCAGTTGATCAATTAATTTTCCACCCAAATAGGTACGCCAAGATCTGGTTGGCTTTAGCTTTATCGGCTTGGAACTCTCAATTTCCACTTGTACATCCTTCATAACATGCTGCCTCCCTGCAAATTGGTTGTTCACTTCAAATGTTAAATGAAAACGATTTCAGTTGAAATTAATAATTTTTCGGACTTTTTATAATATTTTAAGATAATGAGAGAATGCAAGTTTTACACGAGGCAATAAAAAAAAGAACATCCACCTGTCTCTTATGAGACTGGAGGTATGTTCTTTCAGAGAAATTATTTTTGGACTAATTCCTTTGGTTCTTGGAGTAAATCCTTAATCTTGATTGGCTTGTTTTCCTGAACAGAACGCCATACTCCTTCCCCAACGGCAATTGAATAAGCACCTGCTTCTGAACCAGCTAAAATTGGGTATTTTCTGGCCGGGTCTGGTCCTAGGAATAAATCCGCAATTAACACTGGATCCCCTCCGCCATGGCCCCCAGCATTTTTGACAACTTCAATGGTTTCTTTGGCGCCGAAAAGCGGAAAATATTCAATGGTCTGCTCAGGGTATTTAAACGGTATCCGCGAAGGTTCATGGAATTCTGTTGTTTCGATACGGCCTTTTGTTCCGTTAATCGCCAGACGGTACCCTTCATACGGAAGAGAAAAATTGATAGAATAGCTCAGCAGACTGCCACCATCATATTTCACTGTTGCAGTGTAGGTATCTTCGATATTAATCTCTTCATCATATATACAAGCATCAGGACGATAATTAGTATATGGAACATCTTTATACACACCTGCAAGAAGGTGGTCATCTTTTACATTGTTGGTGCCGCTGCGAGGATTCCATCTCATGAAGTAATCGCAATTTGCTTTATCCTCACATGTTCCGCAAAACCGGCTAGGCACTTTGCGAGGATTAAGGTCGCCGTTCGGACCATAATAGTTTAGGGCACCAAAGGCAAACACCTCTTCGGGCTTTTGGTCGAGCCACCAGTTCACCAAATCAAAATGATGGGTCGATTTATGAATGGATAAGCCTCCAGAATTTTCACGGTTACGGTTCCATCTCCTAAAGTAGCTGGAGCCATGGAAGGTGTCGATATACCAGTTTAGATCAACTGATGTGATTCTTCCCAATTTTCCTTCAAGAATCATTTCCTTTATTTTACGATGGAAAGGGTTATAACGATAATTGAACGTCACAATTACTTTTGCTTTGCTCTCTTTTTCCGCCTGCATCACACGATAGGCATCGGCAGCATTCGTTACCATAGGCTTTTCTGTCATTACGTCTATATCGTTTTGTAACGCTCCGAGGATATAATTCACGTGGGAATCATCTCTGCCTGCAACAACAACATAATCAGGTTGGGTTTGGTCAATCATTTGATTAAATTGCTCTGGTGAATAGGTAGGGACGTGTTCCAACTGTGGAAATTGCTCTTTGCAAACGTTAAAACGCAGTGAATCTGGGTCGAGCAGCCCAACAATACGATTCTCTTCTGAGAATTCGTTGATTAATGGTTTTATAAACATATTGATTGCCCGATTACTGACTCCACAAATAACGTACTTTTTCATTCTGCGGCCTCCTTGAGTTTGAGTTCCTTGTATTAATGTTAACGTTAACATTTAAAAGAACACCATAATGTCATCGCTTTCTTTTATTTTAATAGATTTTATTTTTAATTCAATGAAGAATTGATGAAAAATTGTTTTTTTGTTTGAATACAACCTAAAGTTGATTATGTTTTTTCCTAATGATTGTATAGTGGTGCCCATTTCACTCCTATATAGGCAGAAGTGAAATGGAAATCCTGATGTGAGGCTTTAGCAGGCCAGTCCGCAGGAACATCTTGTTTTCCCTAATAATAGTGAGTACGCGGACGGAAACTCTTGGTTGACACGCTGGACTTCTTTTGCAAACTCCTCTTCGGTTTTTGGCACTTCTTTTAATGAATCGGCTTTTGTTTGCGTGTCGATGTAGGCTCCTGGAGGGACAAAGCTTTTAGGCTTTAGTGTCACTCCCCCAGTCACAACTGCCGCAGAGGAAATAAAACTGCCTTCTCCCACTCTAGCGTTATAGACAATTGCTTTAAAACCGATAAATACATTGTCCTCTAATAAACTTGGGCCATGGATGAGGGAACCGTGGGCACATGAAACTTCATTTCCAATATAAATAGAAAATGTTTGATTATTTTTTTCAACATATTTGTCCTTTAGACCATGAAGGATCACACCATCCTGGAGATTGGTATTACGGCCAATATAAAAAGGAGTGCCCTCGTCTGCACGGATACTGACGAACGGAGCAACAAATGAGTTTTCCCTAATGGTGACATCCCCGACAACAAAGGTAAACGGACTTAAAAGAGCATGCTGATGGATTTTGGGACTCTTGGGAGATGGGTTCCAAGATGTAGGTGGGTTTGTACCGACAAAATAACTGTAAATATTATAAGGCCCATAACCATTCATTGGATTTCTCAAAGATCTTTCTCCTTTCTGTGAATGTTTTGCTTTTTAATACTTACGTGCGGTATTGGAAATCATGCATTCCACCTAAAAATATATAAATGAATTTGATGTAGAACGTATTTTAAGAAGCTGAGTAAGGCCCAATGGATTTAAATTTTTTTAGAATAAAGCCATTAATTGGGTGAGACATTAAGGATGGTTAGAACCGTTTGTTTGACAATTAAATTTTCCCGTAATATCTTAGTAAAGGTCTAATAATATTATTCCAATATAATAACTAGGAGTTGAAAGACATGAAGAAATTTGCACTTATCTTTACCGCAATCCTTTTTGCCTTTGCCTTAAGTGCATGCGGCAATAATGATGATAAAAAAGAGAGTACTGGCGAAAAACAAAGCCATTACGATCAAATAAAAGAAAAAGGTGAAATCACGATTGGAACAGAAGGAACCTACGCTCCGTTTACCTTTCACGATGATTCAGGAAAGTTAACTGGTTTCGATGTTGAAATTGCAAAAGAAGTTTTCAAACGTCTGAAAATTAAACCTGTCTTTGTTGAAACTAAATGGGATGGCATGATTGCCGGCCTTGATTCCAAACGTTATGACATGGTGGCAAACGAAGTGGCAGTTCGCCCTGAGCGCTTGGAGAAATACGACATGTCCGATCCGTATATTGTTTCAAAAGCCGTTTTAATTGTAAGTGAAGATAATAACGATATCAAAACTTTGGATGACTTGAAAGGCAAAAAAGTAGGACAATCTCTAGACAGTAACTACCGCAAAATTGCTGAAGAACATGGAGCTACCAATACCGTGGTTGACGGATTTAATCAAGCCATAGACCTGATTACTTCGGGCCGTATTGATGCAACACTTAACGACAGTCTTTCTTACCTTGATTTGAAAAAGCAGCGCCCGGAACTGCCAATTAAAGTCGCTTATGACAAAATTGAGAGTACAAACAATGCGTTCCTTTTCAGGAAAGGTGAAGATGAACTGGCTAAGGCTGTGAATGGTGCTCTTGCTGATATGAAAAAAGATGGTACGTACCTAAAAATTTCAAACAAATATTTTAACGAGGACGTATCTAAGTAAAGGACTGGAGCCAAATGTTTGCCGATCAAGAACGATTTGACCGTATTGTAGGAATCCTTAGTGATTCCTTTTTTCCTATATTAAAAGCAGGAATCCAGTTTACGATTCCATTGACATTAATTACTTTTGTATTAGGGCTCATTTTGGCCTTTTTTATCGCCTTGGCCCGGATTACCAATATCAAGGTGCTTAACGTAATCGCCAGATTCTTTGTCTGGATCTTCCGTGGCACCCCCTTGCTAGTGCAAATTTTTATTCTATTCTATGGATTGCCGAGTTTAGGCATTACTTTAAACCCGTTCCCTGCAGCCGTGATTGCCTTTACGATTAACGTTGGAGCATATAGTTCAGAGATTATCCGGGCCGCGATTCTTTCTATCCCGAAAGGACAGTGGGAAGCTGCCTATTCCATTGGGATGACCAAATCTCAGGCGATGCGGCGTATCATCATTCCACAAGCGATTCGTGTATCCCTGCCGCCGCTTGGCAACTCGTTTATCAGTTTAGTCAAAGACACATCGCTTGCGGCCACAATCACGGTAACGGAACTGTTCCAGAAAGGACAGCAAATTGCTGCCTATACCTACGAACCGCTTTGGATCTACATCGAAGTGGCCTTCATTTACCTGATATTCAGTACCGTTCTCTCTTATCTCCAGAACTGGTTAGAAGCCCGGTTTGAGAGAAGTGTCGCTAAATAATGGAGGTGAAACTCGATGATACAAATTCAGAACTTGCATAAATCGTTTGGTACGCTTGAAGTTTTAAAGGGAATTGACCTATCCATTCCAAAGGGGACAACCGCCGTCATTATCGGACCGTCTGGCTCGGGAAAAACCACCTTGCTCCGGTGTTTAAACCTTTTGGAGATTCCGGATCAAGGTAATATACAGCTAGGTGATCAAATCATCCAGTTTAAGGCAGGAGCGAAACTGAAATCAAAGGAAGTAGTGGATTTTCGAAAAAACACCGGGATGGTCTTTCAAGGCTATAACCTTTTTCCTCACTTGACTGCTTTAGAAAATGTCATGGAAGGGCAAGTGACGGTTTTAAAACGATCAAAAACTGACGCCGAGGCAAAGGCAAGAAAACTTCTAGAAAAAGTCGGACTTAAAGAACGGGCCGATATGTATCCTCATCAATTATCTGGCGGTCAGCAGCAACGTGTTGGGATTGCCAGGGCGATGGCGATGGATCCGCAGGTATTACTGTTTGATGAACCTACATCCGCCTTAGACCCCGAACTTGTTGGAGAGGTTTTAAAAGTGATGAAGGATTTAGCCAAAGAAAATATGACCATGGTCGTTGTCACTCACGAAATGCAATTCGCCCAAGACGTGGCCGATCAGGTCATCTTTATGGACCAAGGTGTTGTCGTCGAAAAGGGAACACCGGAACAGGTTTTCCAACAAACCAGCAATCAGCGAACCTTACAATTTTTAAATAAAGTATCGAGTCGATAAAAAACTGCTAGACAAAATGAAGCTGTTTAATTTCAGCTTCTTTTTTTATATTTCCAGTTACTGCCTCCTAATGTAATGACGCAGGTCACAGACGTTCTCATAAGAATCGTTTAAGATTATTGATAGGACTGGAGGAAATAAGCATGACACGATTTGAACTTCAGAGAAATTTTTTAAAGTCTAACTTTGTTGAATTTAAGAAAATCCGAACAGACAAGATGAACGGACTTCCAAAGCCTTCAAGTATAAAGGCATATGAACCCGAATCAACGATTGTCCCTCTCCCAGAGGTTACGGAAAACGTGGTGAAAAAACATGACATTTACCATCTTATTAAAAATAGAAGAAGCACCCGTTTTTATAGTCAAGAGTCATTGACGCTGGAAGAATTATCTTATTTGCTTTGGGCCACTCAGGGCATTTCCGGTTCGACTAAAACCGGACTGACATTGAGAACTGTTCCCTGCAGTGGAGCCACCCATACGTTTGAAACCTATCTATTTATCATGCGGGTTGACGGCATTCCACAGGGAATCTATCGGTATTTACCAATCGAACACCAGCTATTATTTATGTTTCAGTTGGATGAAATTGACAACAAACTCGATGCAATCACACTCGAGCAGCCATTTGTCCCGAATTTCGCCAAAAAAGCAGCCGTAGCCTTTGCGTGGAGTACGACCCCTTACCGCTCGGAATGGAAATATGACGTTTCCGCCCACAAGAAGATTCTTATCGATATCGGACATGTCAGCCAAAACTTGTATTTAGCCAGTGAATCAATTAATGCTGGAGCCTGCGCTATTGGCATATATGACCAAAAGATGGTGGATGAGATTTTGCAATTAGACGGAGAAGAGGAATTTGTCCTGTTTTTGGCAGCTGTCGGAAGAAAAAGAAAGTAATTCGCCTACAAAGGGGTGCCACTGTCAATAGGCTGACTCCGAAATGAGCCAGCCTTCCATTATCATTTACTTTTGATATTTATTCAATTTAGAAAATACGGATTCCGTGGATTTATGAGGCGTTTTAGCCTTTAAACCGGAAGCCCAAGAAACTTTCGACTCATAGTTTTGGGTATGCTCCTTATTGACTAGGCTTTGCAAGCGTTCCTTATTTTTCTCAAGGGTTTCTTCAAGACCATGGAGGCGATGGCTGGGAAATGACAGCCCTGCTAAAATGGTTGTTACCGTCGGGTCAGATTCAGAGATATAAGTACCCTCAAATAATTCCAGCGGCTCCCCTACTCTTTCAAAGATTGATGGGATATTGATCAGTTTAGCGATTGGCTCAGGACCTTCATAAATTAATCCGGCACGAATTACGCCTGCAGATTCAACCGGACAAAAGATGGAGGTTGCCCAAGATTGTTGTATTTTGCTAGCCACATCTGCTGTAGTCTTGGCATCAGTGATGGCAGTCGAAGCTATGACCGTTACACCTCTAGTATTGAGAATATTCATAAGGTCAGTTTCATCAAAATTCCCATAAAAGGAGCTTTTTTTGGTTACTTGCAGCACATGATTGATGGATTCCATTACTTGTCGATTAGAGGAAAGATAGATTTGATGTTTACTGGATTGCGGGTTTAATTTGCGCAACTGGTCATTATCCACGAGGAATACAGACGAAAGCCCAGTTATTTTAGAAAGCTCCTCCATGCATTCCGCAGCGTTAATCCTGTTGCCCGCTAATACATTGCGGTCTGGCAATACTGGAATGGCACCAATATGAATACCTGGCAACTGGTCTATCAGTAAATCTATAAGTAACGGGCTCATGCCGGACCCGGTGCCGCCGTCAGTAGAGAAGGCCACCAATAAAAGCCTAATATTTTTAAAAGACTTCTGTACAAAATCGATAATTTCCCGGTAGTTTTCATTAACCGCCCGCACACCGATAGAACGATCCTGCCCGGCACCACTGTAACCCGGAACAAAGTACTTTTTCTCCACTCTGGCATTGACCGCGCCATCGCGCTGGTTCGTGTTGATCAACGCGGCTTGAAAGCCCATGGTGGCAGCTATTTCGGCTATATTCCCGCCGGCTTGGCCGACGCCTAGTATTCCAATTGATTTCATCCTATCCCTCCTTCTCTTACTAAAATCATACTCATGTTTTAAAAAATTAGACTGTTTCATTTGCACTTGCACGAAAATAGTTGGGAGCAAAAAGCTTGTTGCTCCTGTCCTTTCCTTAATAAAAAAGCCGGCACAGGACCATTGGCCCCGAGCCGGCTTCATTGAAAAAAATACAAAAATCATTTACCTGGTAAAAACAAAGACTAAATAATTGCGATCGTTCTCATAATCCCATAACATAAATAAATCTTCAATAATACGGGGAAATAAATCCTCGAATTGGATCTTGTGCATCATATATCCCCGCTTAATCTCAATAGATTGATAGAGCAGCAGGTCCATGTTCCCTTTCTTAAAGACAAGTTCCTCCAGCTGTGACAACACTTCTTTTAATTCAATCGCACAAATATTGTGTGTGTATTTCACAACCTTTAATTGGGATGGGCTTTTATGATAATGCATGCCTACCTTTTCAATTAGCTGAGCCAATTCCCTTTCAAAAGGCATGTCAATTTTCGCCACATCATTAGAGAAACCATTTTCCAACAGAATCATTCCTGTATTTGTGTCACAATTCCAGTCATGGTAAAAGCGGTCAAACTCCACTCCCAACACTTCTGAGACTTCCGGAATAAATTCCTTGATAACGGCATTAATCACTTTAGAACGGAATTTATGTGCCAGATACAACTCATCACTTTCCAGCAAAACTTCTTCTGCCGGCGTCAAATAGCTCTTTAAGTAGACGTATAATCTCATCCCCTTAAGAGACACATAACACGTCTCAGGGCCTTTGCCAAATCTGCGCTTAACCAGTTTGCTGAACACACTGCTAAGATAAAGCAAATTTTCTTGGGTCGATTTAATGACTATCCCTCCTTTTTCGGCAATAACAAAAATGGCCCAACTTCCAGGTTAAGAAGTCAGGCCACGGTAAGACGACTATTTATATAGTTTCTTCCATTTACCATACATATGTTGAGCATCATTTAGTTTTTTACCAATATAGATTGCAAACCTAATGACTGCTAGACATTAGACTCCTTTAGTGTAACACGATAACAACTTATCTAGCAATATTAAGTTACCATTGGTAATTGGACCTCAACGCAAGTTCCTTGCGTATTGCTCATAATCTTAACCTTCCCCTTATGCTCTTCAATAATTTGGTAACTAACAGACATGCCAAGTCCCGTTCCACTTTCTTTCGTTGTAAAAAATGGCTCGTGAATTCGTCCGATAATATCTGATGGGATGCCTCCCCCTTGATCAATTACTCGAATCTGGACCCAGGATATATCTGAATAAGACCCCTCAATGAAGAGACTTCCTCCATTTGGCATGGCCTCAATGGCATTTTTGATATAGTTAATAAACACTTGCTTAAGCTGATTTTGGTCGCCGATTATGGTTTCATCCGTAAACCTATACTTTTTTTCAACCTCTACATTATATAATAACGCCTGAGATTCCATCAGGGCGAGAACTTGTTCTAGCAGCACATGGATGTTTACTTCTTCATAGTGGGTTTGGTTTGGTTTAGCAAGAATCATCAGTTCTTTTAAAATGCCTTCGATTCTATTTATTTCTGATTCTACCACTTTAAAATACATCATATCCCCTGTATATTCACTCATGATTAACTGTAGGAATCCTTTAATTGCCGTGATCGGGTTCCTGATTTCATGGGCGATTCCGGCTGCCAGCTGTCCGGCCACTGCCTGCTTTTCAGCGAGCAGCTCTCTCTCCCTTTTAATCATTGTGATATCCTCTAGAACAACATAGTTGCCCACTACTTCCTTATCAAAAAGAATTGGGAATGCCGTAACGTTCACATCCATGAATTCCCTCGATTTTAGGGTGATTTTTGAATCAAAATTTATTAATTTATCCCGGCTCTTTTGATGAAAAAAGGATTGACTCTCATCTATAAATGTCGGACTAAAAAGATCATTGAGAAATAGCTTTTCTAATTCTATTTTAGGGCACTTCAAAAGTAATTCACAGTGTTTGTTCACATAGGCCAATTTTCCAGACATATTAACGATAAAGAAGGGATCTGCATCGTTTGATAGAACGGAGAAATAACGTTCCAAATTTACATCAATATATATATCGAGCAAACAGTTTCGTCGTTTTACTTCATCGACTCCATGTTGCATCCAATCCCTCCCCTCCACCGCATATTAGAAAATAAAAAAGCCAAAATAAGCGCACCCCTAACAGTGGCTTATTTTGGCTTAAGTTCTAGCATCCATCTAGAAAATCATTGCCTTCTAATTTAAATGTCTTAATGACAAATTAATCATTATAGATTAGAGCAAATTTTCTCTATATCCAATATTAATACTATACTTTTTTGGATAATATTTCTAGAGGTTTTTAATAAAAAATTTTCTTATTTATTTAAGAGATGTTTTACAGCATAAACCGGATGATAGACCAGCATCCATGGGCCGGAATAACGCATGACCGTTTTTATTCGGTTTTGGTAATCACGCTGGTAGCAATGGACTTTACAATTAGAACACGCCGTTTTTCCCTTCCCAAACCGACAATAGGAAAGCCGTTTAAGAGCATAGTCCTGTAAGTCTTGACATTTTGGGCATAGTTGACGCTGATGATGTTTCTTTTTACAATACAAATGGATCATTTTAGTGGCGGTTTCTTTTTCCTTTTGGATTACTGGACCACTGTTCAACTGTTTTACCATTACAATTCACCCTTTAATCGACCATTGTTTCCAAAAACGATAGCACGGTTTCCATATCTAGTACGTAGCGATTCCTTACAATTTCCTTACAATTGGGATGTAACGCATTTAAATAGGGCCTATCTATAAAAAGACAGACCCTTTAGCCATACTATTTATCTCTTATTATACAAGCTTATGTGCATACCACTTTTTCCCTTTAAATCTCCAAACAAAAATCGTCCCCCGCACACCCCACTCGATAATCATGGCGACCCAAACCCCAATTATACCAAATCCAAAGGTAATACCGAGTAGATAACCAAGCACCACTCTTAACAGCCACATCGACAGTAACGATGCAACAGAAGTGAAATTTGAATCTCCTGCTGCTCTTAATGCAGCGGGCATATTAAAACTGATCGGCCATAATAATGGCTGGGCAATCGCAGATACTACAATTAAGGTAAAGATAGTTGGGACAATTTCATCTGGTGTATGAAACAACTTCATTAACAACGGGAAAAAAGGAAGTAAAATCAAAGATGTGACCACAAAAAGAATCGAAGAAAGTCCCATCAATGATTTGGTAAATTTCCTTGCATCCTGTATATTCTTTCTTCCAATGCATTGGCCGACTACTGTCACCAAGGCAATACCAATGGCATTGGGCCCAATTTGAAATAATAGAGTAACCGACCCGCCGATCGCATTTGCCGTCATCGCTAATGTCCCCAATGTTACGATAAACGTTTGCGTGAGCAGCTTACCCCCGTTGAAAAAAATTTGTTCAGCCGCAAAAGGCAGTCCGATAAACATGACCTTCTTTAAGATGGAAAAATCAAAATGAATGGCATTTCTTATTTTAAAATGAATCGTATCGTTGTATTTAATGATATACAATAACGATGCGGCCATACCCAGCAATCTCGCCGCAATCGTCGCGATAATTAGACCTTCCACACCCAAATGGAATACGATGATCAATAATACGTTAAGAACTGTATTGCTCAGGTTCAGTAATAACGATAGGTTTAAGCATGGTTTCGTTTCACCAACGCCTCTTAGCGCACCTGTTACTGCTTGGAAGATGGCGATGAACGGATAGGATAGGCAGCTGCCGATTAAATAGATTCTGGCATTTTGCATAACATCGGCTTCCGCCTTTCCAAACAGAAGGGTTAACATCTGCGAATGAAAAACAATCACGAGTGCCCCCAGCAACAAAGAGAAAATCGTCACAGCCGATATCGCTTGTGTAGCTGTTTTTGATACCATCTTCATATTACCGCTGCCCTTAAATTGGGCCACGATTACCGTGCCCCCAGTAGCAACCGCTATAAAGACATTCACCAAAAAGATATTCAATGAATCTACCATACTGACAGCACTCACTGCCGCCACACCAGCAGAACTCACCATTGCCGTATTCAGCAAACTCATTAACACCAAGAAGGCCTGATCGACAAACAAAGGAATAATAATATCAATGATTTGATTGTAATCGATCGAATCACCGGTTAAATATTTATTTAACAAAAAAACCGTTCTCTGCCTCGTCCTCAACGCCATGCTCTTCATTTCGCTACACTTCTTTTTTTATAAATGTAAACTCACCAATAATACGCAATATTATAACACGATTGCTAAGAGAAAACAGCGATTTTTCGCCTATCTAAATAAAATGTTATCGCCCCTTTTCAATGGCCCCATAATGAACAGTGTTACTTTCGAAAGAATCCTATAAAATAGGAATAAAAGTATGTTAATAGAAGGGAAAGTTATGATGAACATTACATACGAAGTGCTGACTGAAGAATACTTATATTCAATTCAAGATTTATGCAACGAGTTAATGGCCTACCAGAAGACGAAGGCGTCTATTCATCCGGAGTTTTTTGAAAACATGAGTTTTGAAACACGAATGATTCCGTCGGTTCAAAGTGCGACTGCAAATTATATTATTACCGCAAAAGTGGGGGAGAAAATGGTGGGATATGCGTATAGCAATATTTCTCCAAAGGAAACCTATTCGGGTGGTTTTGCTACGTTAAATTGTGACGCATTTTTCGATTTCGGCTCCGTCCAAACGGAAGAAGTAGGCTGCCTGTCCCAGTTCTATATCAAAGAAGACTATCGAAGTTTAGGAATTGGCAGCACCCTTTTTCAAAAGTCTATGGATTGGCTGCAGTCATTTGAAACCATTACAGATCATTTTATCTTTGTATCAAACGGCAATGACCAAGCCTTAAAATTCTATCAGCGCAAAGGCTTTACAGTCAGCCACCACATACTCGACGGATTTATTACCGTATTAAGGAATAATTAACAGGGACGGTTCTCCTGCTTCATGCATGACTCCATTCTTGGACCCATAATTTTCTCCTTTTATATGGAAATTTAGTGTAAAATAATTTTATGCATTACCATAATAAGGGGGAAAACGATGAAAATATTAATTCGTGGAGAGAAGGTTAAGTTATCCGACTACACTCCTTCTACTCAGCTTCAAATCGAAGTCAATGTAGCCTCTGGCTTTGAAATCGACATTACCTGTTTTGGCTTGAGCGGAGAAAAAAATCTAACGGATGACCGTTATATGATTTTTTATAATCAGCTCCAATCGCCTGCTAATGAGATTCATCTGCTTTCGCACCGCAGCGGCTCCGGCACTTTTCAGGTCGATTTATCGAAGCTGCCTGCAGCTGCTCAACATCTCGTATTTACAGCAACGATTGACGGCGAAGGAACGATGGGAATGATCTCCTCTGGGTCACTTAAAATCCAAGCAAATGGACAAACCATCCTAGAGTATTCCTTTACAGGGCAAGACTTTAAAAATGAAAAAGCTGTCATTATTGCTGAGATTTATAATAAAACAGGGTGGCGAATCTCTTCTGTAGGACGGGGATTTGATGGTGGATTGGCTGCTTTATTGAAGGACTTTGGCGGCGAGGTGGCCGAAGAGCAAAATCAACCTGCTACTCCTTCCATACCGACAACATCGGCAGCGCCAGTGCAAGCATCTCCACAGCAGCCTCCTGTTGCTGCAGCTCCAACACCGCCTCCGGTTAATACGAAACGGGTCATGCTTGAAAAAAAGATGGAGCAAAAAGCACCAAAAATATTAGACCTTTCCAAAAAAGCCAAGGTTTCCTTAGAGAAGGTCGGCCTGCAAAATCACACTGCCAAGGTTGCTTTATGCTTGGATATATCCGGGTCGATGTCGGGCCTATACCGCTCTGGAAAAATTCAAGAGTTTGCGGAAAGAATTTTGGCATTAGGTACCCGTTTTGATGATGATGGCTCGATTGATATTTTTTTATTTGGCGGCAAAGCGCATGATGCAGGCGAGTTGACGATTGATAACTTTAACGGTTTTGTGAACCGGTTAATCAAACAATACCCACTTGAGGGAAGCACCTATTATGGAAAGGCAATGCACGTAATCCGTCAGCATTATATCGGGTCAGCTTCCAAGCGGAACAAGCCATTCTCAAAAGACATCCCTGTCTATGTCATGTTTGTTACGGATGGAGCTACTTTTGATGAAAAGGAAACCATTAGTCATCTGCAAAATTCATCTTACGAACCTATATTTTGGCAGTTCATGGCGATAGGAAAATCAAACAAAGGCACCAAAAAACGTGGATTCCGCGCCCTCTTTCAATCCGACTTTACCTTTTTGGAACAGCTGGATAACTTAACGGGAAGATACATAGACAATGCTGATTTCTTTAGTGTGGAAGATCCTCAAGCCGTTTCGGAGCAGGAATTGTATGACTTGCTGATGCAGGAATACCCGGAATGGGTCAAAACCGCATCTGTAAAAGGGCTCATTCAACCGGCGGCAACTGCCATTCGCTAACGATTAAACAATTTTGCAAAATAAAGGAACCTATCTTAATGCGACAGGTTCCTTTTTTGCTAATAAAATATGCCCTTAAACCACACGAGCACTGGCTTAACGACCTGTCGATAAACCCAACGGAGTGGGTAATAAATAAAGGTCTTCCACATCCAGCGGACAGGATAGTAGACGAGATGAAGCCATAACCATTTAAGACCGTTAAGCAAGTACTTTAGAATGAGTCTACAAACGCGCAAAACCGGAATAAAAATCTCTCGGTAAAACCAACGCAGCACATATTTCCACAACAGATAAAACGGATAATAAATAACATAATACAGAAGCGGAAATAACAGATAATACCATACAAATTTTAAAAATGGAACTAATACATTATTCCAAACTAAGGAGAAAAGAGGAAACAGGATTCTGTGCCACAACCAACGAAACGGAACATAAATAATATAATGCCAGATTGGTATTATAATGATTTTCCATATAAATACAAGAACCGGCAAAATAATTGTTTCCCAAAGCCATTGAAGCGGTACACCAATTAAATAGGTCCAGATAAATTTCAAAGCCTGCCAAATCAGGTAAAAAGGAAAATAAACAATGAAAACGATGCCGCGGAGAATATATTTTATAAGAGACCCTATTTCTCGCAAAAACTTCACGTCCTTCAATCAACTTGTTAAAAATCCAAGGTGCATTTATTCTACCAAAAATTTGACTGAATAGAAGGGATTAGATCATGAAAAATCTCATAAACGATCCCGCCAGCCATCACTAATGCAGGTACAATTAACATTCCAAAAAAGATATAGTTGAAAACAATCCTCGTCTTTGATTGGCCAAACCAACTTATCATTTTATCAACCAAATAGGATAGAAGAAGTCCGCCCAGAATAAACAATGCAGAAAATAAGCCAATTCCTAAAGGAGCTTGGGGACCAAATAAATCATTGTCAGGATTCGATAAGAAGAAAGGGATCCCATAAATCACCAAGTTTATACAACCATACAGTACTCCCTTGCGTACCCACCCCGTTGGCAAATAATGATAAATGGCCGTAAAAATAATACTGTTCGCCAATGAAAAGCCTACACCCACAATTATTAATATAAACGTTCCTTGAAAAGTAAACCCTCTCGCCATATGGGGGAAGGCAAGGGCAATGATTCTCATGATGAAGCGAAGCAATAGCCCAGATATAACTCCCGTGATCACGGCTGCTAAGAAGCCAATCCCTAACCTCCTAGCGACTCCTGTAATCCGAATCAAAATGGAATTCCTTATCACTGAATCGTTTTGTGTTTGACTCTCCAATTCGGCTCTCTCCTTTTCATGCTAAATGAATTCTGTTTTAATATATTTTATCGTTCGTAATTAAGAACAACCAATCGAATAAATATATACTCATTTACTTGAAAAATGCAAACCTTTTTTAGTCCTTTGCAGATAAATGGGAAGCAGGAACCATTATCCGGTTCCTGCTTGTTCAACTGCATATTTTTTGTTTTCTAGTTTTCATACTCAATCTTGACGAATTTATCCAATGCCGCCAATGATCGTTTGACTTTTTCCGTATCAATGCAATACGCCATCCGGAAATATCCTGGACATCCGAAACTATCGCCTGGTACCAGTATTAAATCATATTTTAATGCCTTCCTACAGAATAGGTTGGCATCCTCTTCCAATGCCTTTGGAAAAATATAAAATGTACCGTCTGGCTTTACGCAGGTAAATCCCAGTTCAGTTAATTTGTCATAAAGTAAGTTCATATTGGTTTCATAGACAGTCATATCTGCTGTCAAATCCACTACTTCTGCTACAGCGAGTTGAATTAAAGATGGCGGGCAGTTGTGACCGATCCCCCTCGAAATTTGACCACACATACTCACAATTAAATCAGAATCCTTACAAGCAGGATTGACCGCAACATAGCCGATTCGTTCTCCCGGCAGTGATAGAGACTTAGAATAGGAATAACAGGAAAGGGTATTTTCATAGTAATTAGATGCATAGATGGAGTCTACCCCTTCGAACAAAATCTCTCTGTAAGGTTCATCAGAAATAATAAAAATTTCATGCCCGTATTCTTTTTCTTTTTGACGAAGAAGATTGGCCAGTTTCTGAACGGTCTCGGAAGAATAAACGACTCCAGACGGATTGTTGGGAGAATTAATTAATATGGCAGCGACCTTCTCGGTCAACATTTCTTCAAACAACGAGAAGTTGATCTGAAAATCCTCTGTATTAGGAGGAACCACTTTCAGTACTGCCCCTGTCAAATCAATATATGGATGGTATTCAGGAAAGAACGGTGCAAACGTCAGCACCTCATCTCCCGGTTGGGTCACGCACCTTACAGCATGGGCAACTGCTCCGGCCGCACCTGTGGTCATAAAGATATGATTTTCCGTATAATCCATGTGGAACCGTCGATTTAAGGAATCCGCTATTTTTCTCCTGACGGACGGAATTCCTAAACTTGGACTATAGCCATGAAGTTCTGCAGGGTTTTTAGTGGACAACAAGTCTATCATCACCTGGGTAAATTCTTCCGGAACAGGAACCGAAGGATTGCCTAGGCTGTAATCAAACACATTCTCATAACCGATTTCTTTGCCGCGCTCTGCCGCAAATTCCGACAGTTCTCTAATAACTGATTTTCCTTGTAACATCTGCTTGTATTTTTCTGAGATCATATGATTACCTCTTCTCCTTCAATCCAAAGTATATAACAATACTATAAACCTTCTGGGAAGTGAGGGCTAACGTTTTGAGAAAAAATTATGAATTATCCAACAGATGGTTGGAAATAAAAAAAGCACCCTCAAGTTCGAGAGCACTTAATATTATTCTAAACCTTTTTTGCCACATACACTCCACATGTGCTGAGTATGCGGCATCACATGGGGTGCTGTTAGTATGAAATTTATTATTCCTGGACTGATTCTTCATTAAATATAGATTTCGATAAATTATGGATAATATCTCCACGGCTTATAATCCCTACCACTCTCCCTGCTCCATTCACGACAGGAATCTTTTTAAAATGATGTTCGGATATTAACCGAATGGCAGTTTCAAAGTCATCATCAGGGGATAATGTCTTAATATGTTTCTTTACCATAATTTCCTCAATTGGGGTATTCATTTTTTCCCTTAATACATCTTCTATTTTTTGAGCGTCTTCTAAATAGGTTATATAGTAAGCTAAATATAATTTCTCTTTATGTGGGGAAAGAAATCGAACGATATCCCCATCTGATACAATTCCCACTAAGTTTCCTTTATCATCAACCACTGGGACACCGCCAATTCGATTGGTCTCTAGAATAGAAATTAGTTCTTTGACAGTAGTTGAATGCTTAGCAGTAATTACTTTACGAATCATAAAATCTCGTACTTGCACGTAGACCGCTCCCCTTTCTTCTCTCCTTTAAGGGATCAATTACCTTTTAGTTATACTCTTCGACTACATGACGATCCTCTGTTTTCTTCCTGCCTGCTAAAGCGAAGTAAGCAAAACCTCCTACCACGATAAGGACGATTCCAGAAATAAAAACACTGCTATATCCGAATGAATTTGCTGCAATACCCAGCACAAATGCACCAATAGCCATTCCTAAATCCATTGAATTAAAGAACAATGAATTGGCAATTCCGACACGATGTTTTTCTACCGAACTAATAACTTGTGTTTGGAGAATTGGTGTAACAGAACCGTATCCGATTCCAATAATCGCACCTGCCACAATCATAATGACTGCTGTTTGAGGCAATGAGAGCATCACCATCCCAATGGCAAATAGAATAATACAAGGATAAACAATTTTGTTTGCCCCATAACGGTCAGCCCATACACCTGTAAATGGACGGAACACAAACATTAATCCCGCATAAAGAATAAAGAACGTACTAGCGGCTTTTACAAGGTCAATTTCTTGTGCATACAATGCTAAGAACGAAGCAATCCCTGAATAGGCACATGCTAAAATAAATACGACAAGTGCAAATGGTGCGGCTTTTTTATCAACCAAGTCATTAAGATTAAACCCTTTACTCGCTATTGAAGCTTTTTCTGACTGCTTTTGTTCTGGAACATGAATAACCATTGACAGTATGATATTTACTACTGAAATGACAATACAAAGAATATATGCTGTGTTGTATGCTCGAATGTTAGCTAAATTAAGACCTATTACCGGCCCAACAACCATCGCCAAACCCATTGCTAATGAGAACCAGCTTAGCCCTTCACCTCGCCTTGAATCTGGTATGATCTCTGCACTAATGGTACCTTTCACAGTAGTTATGATTCCAAAAGTGATACCATGTAAAATTCTTAGGATATATAATGCCCAAATATTTGAGACAAATGGATAAAATAATGTGGCAACAAAAAATGCTGCTGCAGAATAAATCAATATTTTCTTTTGTGATCCTCCACTTACCCACTTACCAGCAAATGGCCGAATAACAATAGCTGCAATTAAAAATAATGTTAATAATAAACCAGCCTGGTCCGCACCCCCGCCAAATTCTTTCGTTAATTGAATTGGAAGTGCCGTTAATAAGATATAAAAAGCTAAAAAAATAAAAAAGCTGATAGTAGTAATATTTATGAAGTCTTTAGTCCATAGTTTTGGTTTACCCATATCCTATTTCCTCCTTAAATTCTCTTTTTTAGTCAATTGAATGTTCTACTACTGTTTTCTTGTAAGGAAAGCGACCCTTTTATTATACGCCCCTGAGTTATGCGTACATAATTGTATTTTTTATACCATCTATGCATAATAGTAATATCATTTCATTACAAGGAGAATATTGAATGGATTTTGACCAACTTTTTTATTTCCATGTCGTTGCAAAACATAAGAGTTTTACAAACGCCTCCGAGAAATTAAATCTTTCACAGCCAGCATTAAGCCGCTCTATTTTGCGGCTCGAAGAGGAAATAGGTGTCCCTTTATTTGAAAGAAAAAGCCGTGGTGTCGTGTTAAACCAATATGGGAAGGTTTTTCTTGACTCTGCAAATCAGGTTTTATCAGAAATGAAAGAAGTAAAACAAAAAATCCATGATATGGTCGATCCTAACCATGGAACCATTTCGCTCGCATTTATCCAAACGCTTGGCTCCACTTTTGTACCTGATTTAATCAGTGATTTTCAAAGAGAATTTCCCAACATCCAGTTTCAATTATCTCAAAATATTTCGAGTAAAATTTTAAAAGAGATACAGGCCGCTAACATTGACATTGGCTTCTGTTCGCCGCTGGAACCGCATGAAGGTCTGTGTTCCATACCCGTATTGTCTGAAGAACTATTCCTCATAGTTCCAACTGCACACAGGCTGGCAGGAAAAGAGCGGGTAAATTTAAGTGAAGTAGCGGACGACCCATTTATTTCTTTCAAGCCGCAAACAGCCCTTCATGATTTAATAGACAATCTCTGTCATGAAGCAGGATTCCTTCCAAGGAAGGTTTTTGAAGGATATGAAGAGAGGACAGTCTCAGACTTAGTTGGAGCCAATTTAGGTGTTGCCATTGTGCCTTACATCCCGAATCTTGACGAAAGTAAAATTTCACTGATTCGCGTACAGTCACCAAAATGCTTTCGAGCCATCCAAATGGTATGGAGGCTAAATGGATATATGTCACCTGCTGTAAAGAATTTTAAAGAATTTGTGGAGAAAAGAGCTATAGGCACTGCAAAGGAGAGAATTTAAAACAATATAGAAAATGCCTGGCACCCCCAGTATGATGGTTTTAATACGAAAAGTTTTGGGGTAGTCTAGGTAATTTCTTTAATCATCTATCTTTTTCCTAATAAGTTGTGCCACACACTCCAATACGAGGACTGTAATGGACAACACAAAGAGATATTGGTAGATTTACTTAGATTTTTTTCAAGAATACACCTTACAACAAATTGTGGAACCTAAAGTACCGTACCTGCATCAGAATCATTTATAGTTTTTTTCAAAATTAAAGACTCCTTTGTTGAGGACTTGCTTGACTCGGAGACATACCAGGCCAACACCTTCTACAACAGGAGCTTTAATATAAAAAACCTTTATTTTCCCAGCAAATTATTTCCTATAATGTATAAATCCGCAGCCGAATTCAAATATGGTCCGGCATTTGTTATTGATTGACCATTATTATTTCTTAATCCTTCTAAGATGTATTTGTTCGCTTTTCTTTGTTCTGCAATCATTTCCTTTGTAATAGTATACAGCTCCTGATCGGCATCATTACTCGGCTTTGCGTCATTTTCATATACTTCCAATAGTTCATTGAATTCATTGGCCCAGGTAATTAAGTCATCAATTAAATCTGAGCTGTAATCCCCATCCTTTATTAATTCAAAATTGCTGCCAAGAAGATCCAAATAATTCTTATAGGATTTGTAATACTTTTGGTTATATTCTAAAAATTCTTGTGAAAGTTCTCTTCCCTCATTTGGTTGGGTTTGATTATTTTTTTCTGGTATCGTAACATTGGTTTTTAAAGGATAGGTGTTCTCTGAATTGACGGTAATATTATAATGAAATAAACTATAGTCCTCATCGCTGATAGGGTCTTCTTCCAATATCCTTTCGACAAATACCGTATCTGAATCACTATACTCCTCGTCCAATTCTTGAGAATCCCCGCCGACTCTCGGATCATCAATCATAGATGTATTTACCTTATAGTCAGGATTATCAGGATCATAGTACACACTGATAAACAATTCTATCCCATAGTCGCTGCTAATTACTTGGTTGCCTTCACTTATAGGAAAGGTAAGTTTTGTATTTTTTCCTTCATGGATTGTCGCATCGATGTTTACATCTTGTGCAGACAATTCATCTGGAAAATTGAGCCAAGCAGTAACATCAACCCCATCTGGTAAATTTGTGGAAATTTCTGCATATACCTTATTCCCTTTAGGGTCATAAGACATATTTTCTATCTTCAGTCTTATTTTTTCCCGCTTTATTACCTCATCAGCTTTTTCATCTTGCTCATCGCCGTTTCGAAAAGAGAAAACAATCAAAAATAAACCTATGACCGTAACTACGGCGATTAAACTTCTTTTAATTGTTTCACTCATTTCGGACTTTTTATTGTTTATAGTCTTTTTACTCATTAATGCACCCCGTTGCATTTTAACTAATTTTTAGTAATGCCCTATAAATTTTTTCCTATGTAAGGTACTTAGCAGGGGGCAATATCAAAATAGAGTAGATAAATTACTCTTTTGAAGATAACTCAATGTTATGTTGGGAGAGTTGCTTTCTACCCAACACAAGAATCGTAACTCTACACACAGCTTTATAAGACTTTTTTAAAGAAACTATTAAGTCCAGTTCTTTAAAATAAGAAGGATAAGGAAGCTATTGCTACCCTTTCCCTTAAATCGTTTAATTCTCTTTTTGACCACTTATGTTTTTCAGCAACTTCTTAATCCTTCTTTTAATGAATACAGCCCCTTCAAACTCATTTAACAAATTTACAGGCTTATATTTCAAGAATACCTACTAAAATAATGACGTTGAATCATGCACATTCTTATTGCATTATGATATTCATATTCAACGTCAGCAAAAACTCATCGATTAATTCTCCTTCATACTGAAAACCGAGTTTCTTATAAATATATATTGTTCTTTTATTAATCTTCTTTCCCCCTGATTATGAATATGTTTATCATATAAATCCTGCAATCCAACAAATGACTTATATGATTTCTCAAACCAACAGGACATAATATTTAATTGGTTCGGAAAAGTTTATTTTAGGGTTACACCTTTAAAAGGAGTAGCGGCACACTCCACATGCGTAGAGTATATGTGGCAACACATGGGGTGTTGATAAGTTTACAGTTGTTTTAAAAAGGCATAGTTTAGAAGTCACCCAACTTCTTCCTGTTTTCTGCATTTATCACCATATAGGAATAACTCATATTTTACCTTCTGGTTCTGTTGTATAATAGAGACTTACCCCATTGTTATACACCCGCGTATAAATTAATCAATAATCTCATTTTATTAAGATGGGGCAGACTTTAATTTTCACCAAAAAAAATTTCAACATATAAAAAGAAGCAAAAATCTAGTAAAATATCCACATGTGACATTAGATAAGGAGTTAAAAGAATGAGCGTATTAAACGTACAAAATTTAAGTCACGGTTTCGGTGATCGTGCAATTTTTAATAATGTGTCTTTTCGACTTTTGAAAGGAGAGCATGTTGGCCTAGTTGGAGCAAATGGTGAGGGTAAGTCCACTTTCATGAATATTGTGACTGGGAAGCTGCAACCCGACGAGGGAAAAGTTGAGTGGTCACGAAAAGTTCGTATTGGGTATTTAGATCAGCATGCTGTACTCCAAAAAGGTACAACGATGCGCGACACTTTGAGTACTGCTTTTCAATATCTTTTTGATGCTGAAGCAGAGATTAATGAACTTTATGCCAAAATGGGTGATGAAGGTGCTGATATCGACGCATTACTTGCAGAAGTTGGAGAGCTCCAAGAAACGTTAGATAGTAATGATTTTTATCGAATTAATTCAAAAGTTGAGGAAGTTGCTCGTGGTCTTGGATTAGACGACGTTGGACTTGACCGGGATGTAGATGATCTTAGCGGCGGGCAGCGTACGAAAGTTTTGCTAGCTAAGCTTTTGCTAGAAAAACCTGAAATCCTATTACTTGACGAGCCAACGAACTATTTGGATGAGCAGCATATCGAATGGTTGAAGCGCTATTTGCAGGAATATGAGAATGCATTTATCTTGATTTCACATGATATTCCATTCTTAAACAATGTTGTTAACTTAATCTATCATATGGAAAACCAAGAGTTGAATCGTTATGTTGGTGACTATGATAACTTCTTAAAAATACATGAAATGAAGAAGCAACAGCTAGAGGCAGCTTACAAGCGTCAACAACAAGAAATTGCGGATTTGAAAGATTTCGTTGCTCGTAACAAAGCAAGTGTTGCGACTCGTAATATGGCAATGTCCCGCCAGAAGAAGCTCGACAAAATGGAAATTATTGAATTGAGCGCAGAGAGACCGAAACCAGAGTTTAACTTCAAAGAAGCTCGAGCAGCTAGTCGTTATATATTCACGGCAGAAGATCTTGTTATTGGTTACAATGAACCGCTTTCCCGCCCTCTAAATTTAAAAATGGAACGCGGACAAAAAATTGCATTTGTAGGTGCAAATGGTATTGGTAAATCAACTCTATTAAAAAGTATCCTTGGGTTGATTGATCCCCTGGAGGGTAAAGTGGAACGTGGTGAGTATCAACACATTGGTTACTTCGAGCAGGAAGTGAAGCAGGCCAACTATAACACTTGTATTGAAGAAATTTGGAGCGAGTTCCCAAGTATGAATCAGGCTGAAGTCCGCGCGGCTCTAGCAAAATGTGGATTAACGACGAAACATATTGAGAGTAAAGTCGAAGTCCTTTCTGGTGGCGAAAAAGCCAAAGTTCGCTTGTGTAAAATTTTAAATACAGAAACAAATATATTAATTCTAGACGAACCTACCAATCACTTGGATGTGGACGCAAAAGAAGAATTGAAACGTGCTTTAAAGGCATATCGCGGAAGTATTTTGATGGTATCCCACGAACCTGATTTCTATCGTGAAATTGCGACCGATATTTGGAATTGTGAGGATTGGACCACGAAAGTCTTTTAAATAAAAATTAAGGGGTACCCACTGGCTGAAATCTCCACATGGGTACCCCTTTTTATCAACCATCTAAAATTTTTTATAACTTACCTGTTTCTCTTCGAACGATTGGAGCAATTTCCGTTGCCAACAATTCAATACCCTTTGCTACATTCGTAAACGGTTGACCACCTATATCTAACTGCGCTAAAAAACGTTGGTGCCCAAAGAGTTCGTATTGTTGAAGGATTTTTTCGACTACTTGCTGCGGACTCCCCACGAACAAAGCGGTTTCCGGACTAGCCATATGTTCAAAGTCATCTCTTGACATCCTTGTCCCCATTCCACGTTGACGGTTCACATATCCCCAGTAATTGGAATAATAAGGATAAAACTCCTCTTTGGCTTGCTGGGTTGTTTTAGCTAGATAAGCATGGCCAGTTACACCAACCTTCAATGTTTCTGGCGAATGTCCTGCGCCTATTCCTGCTTGACGGTAAAGATCGACAAGTGGCTTGAAACGTCTTGGATTACCACCCAATATAGCCAAAGCCATTCCAACTCCAAATCTTCCAGCACGAACTGCACTTTCAGGTGTACCTCCGACTCCAATCCAAATTGGCAATTTTTCTTGTACCGTTCTTGGGGCAATTTCAGCATTATTTAATGAAGAACGGAACTTTCCCGACCATGTGACGGTCTCCTTTTGGGTCAGTTTTAAGAGAAGGTCCATATGTTCTTCAAACAATTCATGATAATCGTTTGTGCTATACCCGAATAGAGGAAATGATTCGATAAATGCTCCTCTTCCAGCCAGGATTTCAGCCCGCCCATCCGAAAGTAAATCCAATGTAGCAAAATCTTCAAATAGACGAACCGGATCGAGCGTACTTAAAACACTTGTTGTGCTTGTTAATCTAATACGATTGGTTACTTGTGCAATAGCAGCCAATAGTACTGCTGGAGAAGAAGAGGCGTAATCCAGACGATGGTGTTCTCCTACACCAAATACATCAAGTCCTGCCTCATCAGCAAGTTTTGCAGCTTGAATAATCTCTTTTACTCGTTCTTTAGCTGTTATCGTTTTTCCAGTCAGGGGGTCCGGGCCAATATCTGCAAGTGTGTAAATACCAATTTCAATACCGGCACCTTTTTTAGTAACCATTTCAGAACCTCCCATCCTATACAGCTAACTCGATTTTGTTTCCAGAAGGATCAAAGGTGAAGAATTGATTGTTTTCTTCTAAAACCTTTGCACCAATCTGCTTCAAATTCGTTACCGCTTGGCTACGAGCCACTTCATTATCAAAAATGAGCGTAAACGATTCAAGTCCTACACTATTGTTGGCGGGAGATGGAGCCCCAATGCCATTCCATGTGTTAACCCCAACATGATGGTGATAGTTTCCGTAGGAAAGGAATAAGGCCTGTTCTCCAAATCGATTGACAACATCCATTCCCAGTCCTTTTACATAAAATTCTTCTGTCTTTTTAAGTTCTGACACGTGTAAATGAATGTGACCCATTACCGTTTCAGCAGGCATTTTTTTCCACGGATTATCCGGTGTAGCATGCATTAACAACTTTTCAAAATCTAATGGGATAACAGCCATTGCCACTTCACCGCCGTCCCAATTCCATTCAGCAGGAACACGATCACGATAAATTTCTATCTCATTCCCATCGGGGTCGTGAAGGTACAATGCTTCACTGACAAGATGGTCAGAAGATCCAAAGCGAACTCCTTTTTCCTTCAAATGAAAGACAATATTGGCTAAATCCGTTTGGCCTGGCAATAGAATTGCAAAATGATATAAACCAGTCGTTCTTCCCTGTTTTGGTATGACATTTTCAGGTTGTTCCAGTGATAAGAAACTCGTTTTCCCATCTGTTGTTAGTTTGACTGTTGAAGCTGTTTGTTCTAAAATATCGAATCCCAGGATATCTTTGTAAAATTCGATTGAACGTTGTAAATTTAACACTTTCACTTTTACATCCCCAACAAAAGTTGTTGGTTTCATGTGAAATACCATATAGTTAACCTCCTAGAGTACATTTTTTTATTAAGTTACTTTATGTAAGTTAGTATATTTATATAATCAAATAATGTCAAGTAATTAAATATCAGTTTGTAATTTAGTATCTACTTTGTGGTATAATAGAGATCAAGAGAGGTGCATATATAATTATGAAACAACCTACAATTTGCCCCAAATTTGAAAAGGCCATTTCCCTTTTAAGTCAGAGATGGACAGCTTTGGTTATCTATCAATTATTATTGGGACCGCAACGGTTTAATGAAATTCAGTCTTCTATTGGTATAAGTGGAAAGGTATTATCAGATCGTCTAAAGGACCTCGAGTCTCAAGGGCTAGTAAATCGTAAGGTAATACCAGATACTCCTGTCATCATTGAGTATTCTTTAACGGAAAAGGGGCTTTCCATGGAACCCATTTTAAGAGCAATTGAGAATTGGTCCCAGGCCTGGGTTAAACCGGACTCTGAGTTCTCTGAGGATTAGTTTTCAATAGTGTTCATACAATGAAAAGAAGGGTTGTCCTCTAAAATCATTTAGCTGATTTTGCCGAACAACCCTTTTACATGAAGATAAGATTACTATCACTTATTCCTGTTCTTCTATTTACACTATTCATTATAATTCCCTCAAATTGAATATCGTATCACATCATAATTCTACGAATGGTTTCAAATTAAAAGGTTTTAGGTTAAGATGCAAAAGGATTCATTATGTATAATCCTGATGGTTATATGTCCGCACAAATCATGGCTTCAAGCCGATCTGCAGGTCCCGCACTCTCTAATTGAAAAGTATACTTTTAACCACGATGGCACTATCCATATTCACTACAGCTTTGTAAACCACTTTAAAACACAAAAAAGGCAATGCCCAAAGGGTTAGTTGCCTTTCTTGTGCCTAATTAACTACTCAATTCCTCGTTATTCCTTTGTTCGCTATTAAAATAAAGGTTTTCCTTCTCCCCGCTTTTTCATTATTGTTGATATGTTGGGGATAACTGGCTTTTTCACTTACTTTTTTATACAAACTTTATTTCAATGTTAATAAGATGTGGATAAAGTTTATTTTACGATATTGGATTTCTTTTTTTAGTCACACTTTAAAATGAGCTGCGCCACGCACTCCACATGTACGGTATGAGGAAACAAATCAACCGGCTGTACAGCCTTTAACTCGTAACCGAACGGTTCCAATTCTTTAATATCTGTTGCGAACGTATCTGGATTACAAGAAATATAAACGATTCTTTCTGGTTTCGAGCGGCCGATTTTTCTCATTACCTTGCCGCCTGCACCTGAGCGAGGAGGATCCAATACTAATAACTCTGGATTCCCAAAGCTCTCCAACACCTCGTCAATCCCTTTGCGCGCATCTCTAGCTAAGAAGTAAGTATTAGTAATTCCGTTATCACTGGCGTTTCGTTTAGCTGATTCAATCGAGCTCTCGACAATTTCAATACCGGCCATTTTTCCTACACGGCTGGCAAATGGCAATGAGAAGGTGCCGACGCCGCAGAAAAGGTCAATCATTTTTTCCGTTTTCTTTGGCTGACCCATTTCTAAAGCTAAATCCACCAATTTTTGCGCCTGTGTCGGATTTGTTTGAAAAAACGTATCAAACCAAAGACGATAGCGATAGCCGCTCATTTCATCGTAAATAAAATCCCGGCCTGCCAAAACATTTGTATTTTCCGATTGTGTGCGGTCAGCCCAGTCGGTATTTTCAAGCCATAACAAGCTTTTCACTTGAGGAAACTTCTGTTCTACCCGTTTCACTAAATCATCTGCCGCCTGTTGATGTGCCTCAGGAGCCTCTGTTGCAAATAAAGCCAGCATCATTTCCCCTGTTGCAAACGATTGTCTGACCATCAAATGGCGCAGCAAACCCTCGTGAAGGTCCTTGTTATAACCTGTTAAGCGGTATTCTTTTGCCCATGCTGCAATTTCCATGGCTGCTTCAACCATTTCCTTGCCGGCAATCAGGCAGGATTCAAGAGTAATAATCTTTCTAAAATTGCCTTGTTCGTGGAGACCAAGGGATCCATCCGTAGCGAACGTAAACTCCATCTTATTGCGGTAATGCCAAGGCTCGTCCATGCCAATCGTGTCTTTTACAAGATTCGGGTCAAATCCTTGTGATTCGACAGCATGTTTCACATGGAACGTTTTTTGGTTTAATTGGCCGCGGTAATCCCAATGCTGCCATACACAGCCGCCGCAGGTTTCGAAATGCGGGCAGGCCGGCCCAATTCTTTCTGGATGTGTCTCAAGGATTTCATCCGGCATTGCCCTTCTTCTTCTGCGATCCGGCTTGTCCACCGTTACACGCACTTTTTCTCCAGGGAGCGTTTGCGGGATGGTAAGCCTTAATTTCCGTTTGTTACCCTGTTCAGTTTCAAGCCAAACGCTAACTTGTCCTGAACCCTTTTCATCTAATTTCTTTATCTCAACAACCATTTCTTCTGGTTTTGTAATAGTCAATTTTAAACCTCCCCATGAAATAAGGAATTCATAAACATTTATTATACGTCAATTTTAGCCACTAAACTAGTATATCGAACAATGAAACAATTGGGAATATCGTATATCCTAGCAGTTTTCGCTAACATATTATACTTGTTGCCATATTGTTAAATGGTTAGACATATTATATTGGGGCAGCAGAAAATTTGGGGAATAGGAGGAGTTGCTTTATGGCTGCATTAAAGCCAGGGGAAATAGCAAGGCAATCAGGTGTTTATGTGGAGGTAGGACATGGCGGCGGCAAAGTCAAGAACGCCCGACGTGTAGAGGTTAAACAAGGTGAATCATTGCCGGAATTAAAGCCATATACAATTACGATTGAACATAAGGGGATAAAGAAAACAAGGACCCGTCAACACAGCTGGAGGCTCGAGTAATCAGGAAGCTTTTCTACGATTTCTGGAGATGGCTTGGTGTGCCACCAAGTCATTTCTATTTTATGGTTTAACCCTTATCCACAAAAAATAGAGAAACACTATGGTAGTCATTTCCCTGCACCGCTCCATTATCATAGATAAGGTACTTTCTATTCACAAAGTTGAAAGGTCTTCAGCACAGCTTCCCCTATTTTATAATTATTGGCTTTTTCGTCTAGAATGTTAGTTTCCCTCTTAAGGTTACCAGTATATGTATAACCACGGCTGTCTTGGCTTCTTTATTTAGGAACAAATTCATAACCTGTTTCCTTATTAATAGAACCACTTGATATAGATGTAATCTCGTAGAGTCTTTTCACCAGTAACCATCCTCCGGCCTTTTCAGCAATATTTGGCTGTTTTCGTGGATATTGTTGTTTTCTTATTTGAAGTACTGATAAAGTGCGTCTTCAAATACTCGTTATCCAATTAGGGGTATAATCGGACTTGAGTTTTGTCACGAAAAGGCTATTACCTACCATTCTCGCGATTTTTTCGGGAGTTCGGTCGTTAATAAAAAGCTATTAGCTACCGTTCTCGAGATCTACTGGAGAGATTGGTCGCTAATAATAAACCGATCTGCTTACACTTCGTCCGAAGGTCTATAAATGTAAAAATAGCAACAAGCCTTTAGAAAAGAGCCAAAATAGTTAGATACCCCAATTTTCATAAATCTTGTCTTCATAGAACGAACTACTGATATTGTATCCCATAATAAAAGCCGAGACCTAGTCCCGGCTTTAGCTTTTCTATAAGTTTTCTCCATTAGACGCGATTACATCCTTATACCAGAAGAACGACTTTTTCCGGCTGCGCTCAAGAGTGCCGCTGCCGTCGTCATGTTTATCGACATAGATGAAACCATAACGTTTCGAGTATTCACCAGATGAAGCACTGACAAGGTCAATACAGCCCCAGCTTGTGTACCCCATTAAATCAACGCCATCCTCAATCGATTCGCCCATCGCCTTGATGTGCTCACGAAGGTAGTCAATGCGATAATCGTCATTAATAGAACCGTCTTCTTCCACCTTGTCATATGCACCAAGGCCATTTTCCACAACAAACAAAGGGACACGATAACGGTCATATAGCTTGTTCAAAGAAATGCGGAGACCTTCAGGGTCGATCTCCCAGCCCCAGTCGCTGGCTTTCAAGAATGGATTCTTGACGCCGCCAATCATATTCCCCTGGCCAATCTCTTCCTGTGTCTTATTCTTCTTCTCGGTACGGGACATATAGTAGCTGAAACCGATATAGTCCACTGTTCCTTCCTTGATCAATTCAAGGTCACCAGGCTGAATTTCCAGGTTGATATTATGCTCCTTAAAGTAGCGCTTAATGAACGCTGGGTATTCACCGCGCACCTGAACATCACCGCAGAAGAAGTTAAACAAGCGCTCTTGATCAAGGGCATACATGACATTTTCAGGGTTGCAATCAAAGGAATAGGTCGGCGCAAAAATAATCATGCAGCCGATTTGAGAACCAGGGATGATCTCATGTCCAAGTTTCACTGCTTTGGCACTTGCGACAAATTGGTGATGATAGGCCTGGTAGGTCGGCTGATACTTGTCTTCTTCCTTTTGAATCGCAAAACCAAGGCCCATGATTGGCATCATTAAACCGCTATTGATTTCGTTAAATGTCATCCAGTATTTTACCTTGTTTTTATAACGGTTGAAGATAGCCGTTACATAGCGTTCAAAGAAGGTCACCACTTCACGGTTTCTCCAGCCGCCATACTCTTTAACGAGGGTTACTGGCATTTCGTAGTGGGAAATCGTCACTACCGGTTCGATACCGTACTTATGAAGCTCGTCGAATACTCGGTCATAGAACGCCAAACCTTCTTCATTTGGCTCGAGCTCGTCCCCTCTTGGAAAAATTCGTGTCCAGGCAATCGACATCCGGAATGCCTTGAAACCCATTTCCGCAAACAGAGCAATATCCTCTTTGTAACGATGGTAAAAATCGATACCCTCATGGTTTGGATAATATTTGTTAGGATCGATTTCAAAGTTAAAACCAGGCTCTGCCAAAATGCTGAGCCGCTGTTTCCCGCCAGGAAGAACATCGGCAATATTTAAGCCTTTGTTGCCTTCATGAAAACCACCTTCCATTTGGTTAGCAGCAGTTGCACCGCCCCATAAGAAACCCTTTGGAAATTTGTATCCCATGGTTTACTCCTCCAGTCTTCCTTATTTCGCTAAATTATTTGTGCTTAACGTTTCTGCTAAAGAAGCAAGTGCAGCATCTTCGTCACTGCCATTTGCAATAATTTTAATATCTGCGCCTTCACGGACACCGAGAGACATTACACCCATGATGGATTTTAAGTTTACCGCTTTTCCGTTGTATTCTAGTTGAATATCGGAATTAAATTTACTTGCAGCCTGTACCAAAACGGTAGCCGGTCTTGCATGAAGCCCTGCTGGGTCAATTACCTTAAATGTTTTTTCTGCCATGTTGCATTTCTCCTTTCAAAATAAAAAACCTAAATAAGCATGCTTTGGGTACACCAATAGCATTCCTACTTAGGTTTTGCCTGCCGGACAGTAACAATCCTTAAAAGTCAGATAAAATTTTAAAGTTGTTCACCATTAGAGGCGATAACATCTTTATACCATTTAAAGCTTTTTTTCTCAAGTCTTTTGAGTGTTCCATTTCCTTGATTGTCCCGATCGACATAAATATAGCCATAGCGTTTTTTCATTTCGCCGGTTCCAGCGCTTACCAAGTCGATTGGTCCCCAGCTGGTGTATCCGAGAATCTCCACGCCATCTTTAATCGCTTCGCCCATGGCGGCGACGTGTTTTTTCAAATAATCAATGCGGTAATCGTCGTTTATTTCTCCTTCAGGAGTCACCTCGTCAACAGCACCAAGACCATTTTCGACAATAAACAACGGTTTTTGATAGCGGTCATGCAGCTGATTGGCGGTAATTCGTAAGCCTTTAGGGTCAATCGTCCAGCCCCAATCGGATTTTTCGAGGTATGGATTTTCTATGGACCCGAACACGTTGCCTCCGGTTACATTTTTCAACACTTCCGGATCCGTGCTGGCAGTGCGGCTGGCATAATAGCTGAACCCTATATAGTCAACCGTGCCTTCTTCCAGAAGCTCCAAGTCGCCTTCTTCCATTTGGATATCTAATTGATTTTCCTCGAAAAATCTTAGGGCGTAGCCAGGATATTTGCCTCGGGATTGAACATCAATGAAGAAAAAGTTTTCCCGGTCCTTGTTCATTGCCTCAAATACATCATCTGGATTACATGTGTATGAATAAGTTTGTCCTGCTGCCAGCATACAGCCAATCATGGCATCTGGAATCATTTCATGGCAAGCCTTAACGGCAAGGGCACTTGCCACAAGCTGGTGGTGTGCTGCCTGATACTTAATTTGATTCTTGTCTTCCCCTTCCTTGAAAACTAGGCCAGCGCCTACGAACGGAAGGTGAAGCAACATATTGATTTCGTTAAAGGTCATCCAATATTTCACTTTATCTTTATATCGTTTAAACAGTGTTGTAGCATAGGTTTCAAAAAGGTTTACCAGTCTGCGGTTTCTCCAGCTTCCGTATCTTTCGACCAACGATAAGGGAACATCAAAGTGGGCAATGGTCACAACCGGCTGGATCCCGTATTTTAACAGCTCGTCAAACACATCATCATAGAATTTCAGACCCGCTTCGTTTGGAGTTGCGTCGTCGCCGTTAGGAAAAATTCTTGCCCATGAAATCGAAAGGCGAAGCGCCTTGAAGCCCATTTTGGCAAACAGAGCAATATCCTCTTTATATCTATGGTAAAAGTCAATCGCTTCATGGGAAGGATAAAACTCTCCTTCTTCTGGTTGAAAAGACTCAAGATTACCTTGGGCAATTTCCCAACGCTTTTTACCTGTGGGCAATAGGTCCACTGTTGTCAGTCCCTTTCCACCTTCTAAATATGCTCCCTCAGCTTGATTGGCAGCAATCGCGCCGCCCCATAAAAAACCCTCTGGAAAAGTTGTTTTTGTCATTATGTAAAACTCCTTTCAAAATACGGAAGGAAAGCATTCAACTGCTTCCCTTCCCATTTACTAGTAGTTATTATGCTTGGATTAATAGATCTCCAGCTTTTAATTGTTTTTTCTCAGTAGTAACAATCTTATATTGATCAGGGTTGGTTACGACAACTGGAGTGGTTACAGGATAACCTGCTGCTTTAATTGCCGCGATATCAAATTCGATTAACAATTGGCCTTTTTCTACTCGTGCACCTTGTTTTGTATGTGCCGTAAAGTGCTGGCCGTTTAACTGGACAGTGTCCATACCAATGTGAATCAATAGTTCTGCACCTTCATCAGTAGTAATTCCGATAGCATGGTTCGTTGGGAATAGGACGGAAATAGTACCGGAAACCGGTGCAACCAATTTGCCTTCTGATGGCTCGATCGCAACACCTTTACCAAGTGCACCTGAAGCGAACGCCGCATCATTGATTTCAGATAGTGACATTACATCTCCTGTTAATGGGCTGGCAACCACTAAATTTGCTACTTTTACTTCTGTTGCATTAGCTTGAACCTTTTCACTGCCTGCAGTTTGACCTGCTTCTTTTTCTTTACCCATACCGAATAGGTAAGTAAGAACGAAACCTAATACAAATGCTACCATAATAGCGATTACAGAACCAATAAAGTCAGAACCGATTCCTTTGTCAGGAGAGATATATGATGGAAGTCCGAAGATTCCAAGACCACCAATGATGTATCCTTTAACACCAAAGATACCAGAAATCGCACCGCCGACACCTGCTGCGATACAGCTGATGATAAATGGCTTTTTCGCTGGAAGCGTAATACCGTAAATAGCTGGCTCAGTTACACCGAAAATACCTGAAATGAAAGCTGGAATACTTAAGGATTTAAGCTTTTGGTTTCTCGTTTTCAACCAAACACCAAGTACAGCACCTGTTTGAGCAAATGATGCTGCGAAAACAGTAGCTAAAATAGTGTCATAACCTAAAGTTGATACGTTATTGATGGCAAGTGGCACAAGACCCCAGTGAAGTCCGAAGATAACGAATACTTGCCAGAAAGCACCTAAGAACAGACCTGCAACAATTGGGCTTAGATTATAGATCCATAGAGTAAACTGTCCTAGTAGTTGTCCTGCCCAAGTAGCAACTGGTCCAATGACCAAGAAAGTTAACGGAACAATGACTAATAATGTAAAGAATGGAACTAAGAATGCTTTTACTACATCTGGAGTGACTTTCTTAAACCAGTTTTCTAATTTAGCACCAAAAAACGCTGCGACGATAATTGGAATAACAGAAGATGAATAGCTCATTAAAATAACTGGTAATCCAAGGAACGTGATATGAATCTGTGATGAGAATAAAGTTCCATCAAACAACGTGTACAATGGCTTACCTGCTGACAATGTCGACAAGGTTGGATAAACCAGGGAAGCACCGATTGCCATACCGATAAAATGACTCCCGCCGAATTTCTTAATTGCTGTATAGCCAAGGAAAATAGGGAAGAAATAGAATACGGAATCACCGACTGCATTTAAAATATGATAAGTTCCCGATGTGTTTTCATATAGTTTTAGTGATAGAAACAGTGCATTAAAGCCTTTAATCATACCAGCAGCTGCCATAATACCAAGGATTGGCGTAAAAATGCTGGAAATCATGTCAATAAAGCGGTTAAATAAATTTTGTTTTTTGCCATCTGTTTCTTCGTCTGCTGCTACAGGAGATGCTGATTGGAAGCCTCCGATTGCAACAACATCTTTATAAACATCTGGAACATGATTGCCAATGACCACTTGATATTGGCCGCCGCTTTTCATAACTGTCACGACGCCGTCCATATTTTTCAACACTTCTGTGTTAGCTTTACCTTCATCTTTTAACTTAAACCGTAAGCGGGTGATGCAGTGAACAACACTGATAACGTTTTCACGACCGCCGACATTTTGGATGATATCTTTGGCTAATTGCTCGTATTTCATGGTTTGGACCTTCTTTCAAATTGGATTTTTAGAAATAAAAAACCTGATCCGGGTTTGAATACACACACTGGCATGTATGTGTTTTCAAACTAGATCAGGTTATGCCCTTTACAGGTAACATCCCTTCGAAGGATTACTATTTAACTTTATATTAGGATAATAACACGCTTACATTTTAGTGTCAACGTTTTCATAAAAAAACTTTTATTTTTTTTCTTCCTTGTTTTTGTTGAGCTGATGCCGGTTTGTCACTCGATGGATATGCACGGTTAAATAAATTTCTTCATCCCTAGACAGATACCATTTAAAGTTGCTTTCTAAATAGGTAGCAATCTTTTGGGTACAATTAAAGGCCTCAGAGTATTTTAAAGAAATTTGATCATAGAAAAATTCATCAATGGTATCTTCCAGCTTTTCTCTTCGTACAAAACGGACAGCGAAAAAGCGAAGATGGGTCAAAAATCGCTCATAATTTAACGAGTTTTCGTCCAGTTCCATTTTGAAATGGTATTTCACGATGTTCAGTATGTTATTGACCATTTCAGTGACTTGAATAGCCGCTGCCATATTTTCACCTGAAAGCTGACTATTGACCAAATGCAGCGCAATGGATGCCGCTTCGTCTTCCCCAAGCCGCACACCTGTCGCTTCCTCGATTATATTAAGTCCCCGTAATGCCACTTGGTATTCTTGTTTATAGTATTTGCGTATCTCCCACTGCAGAGGATTTTTCAGCTCAATTCCCTGTTTATGTCTGCTGATGGCAAAACTTAAGTGATCGGTTAGAGCGACATACAAATAGTCATCCAATTTATACGATAGCTGAGACTGAGCATATTCAATGATTTTGGAAGCAATATTTAAATATTTCTCTGGCGTTTCTTTTAACAATTTTGCCAGTTTTTCCGTCATGCCCTGTGTCTCCAGCACAAACGTCTTCTCTATTTTAGAAGCATCAATTTCCTGACCGACTTTTTTCTGGAAAGCTAGCCCTCTGCCCATGACCACAATTTCTTGATGTGCTGCATTAGTTGATACGACGACATTATTGTTTAAGATTTTTACTATTTCCATAACGCACTCGTCCTCGATTAATGTATTTATAATAACGATAAAAAACAAACCTAAATTTGCAAAAAGACACAACTAAATAGTCATCTTTTTACAAATTTAGGTTTTGCCTGCAGAGCAGTAACAATCCATCTAATATTCAATATAAATAATAATTGATTTTAAACTTTTTCAATCGTGGCTGTCAATCCTATTTTTGCAAAATTTGTCGAATTCACACGTTTTTTCTAAACACATAGTTTCCTTCACCGATTGCAAGTGTCGTTCCATCTAATTTTTTTGATGTGGTTTTAAAATGAATTTGGGTGAGCTGGTTGGTATCTCCTTTTGTGAAAATAAATTGCTTGCCTCCAATTGCCAGACTTGAAGAACCAACCATCGGGAGATTAAATAGTTGCTGCCAATGCATTGCTGCAGCCTCAGGGTTTGACACAGTAAAAACGGCACTTTCAATGGAAACATCACCCGCCGGATGGTTCTGGATTACCCCTGTTTCAGCTAGATTCTTTAACCGTTCCTCATCGGACTCCTTCCACTGAATAAAAAACGGATATACCAGCCCATGAAAATCACCATCAATGGTGACCATCTTCCATTCAATCAATTTGCCTCGGGAGTCCAACCGTTTTCCTGCCATAACGGGTGACGGCTCTATACCGTTTGCCGTTAACCTTCCAACTGTCTCATCTATATTGTCTGTACGAATGGCAATTCGTCTCAATGCCTCATTATTAGGCAATAACTTAACGGTGTCTTTAACTAATACGTTTGGCCCCTCCAAACGAATAGCCACGTCCCGATGCTCAACCGCTAAAAACTCAACATAGGTCAATCCAAAATAGCTCAAAGCATTATATGTTCCCCAATTTGTGTGAGAACCTCCTTTGAAAGCAAATAGTCCGTTGTCCCGAAACATTTTTATTGGTTTTTGGAGATCATTAACATAATGAACGACATGGTCCCAATGCAAAGTCGTCAATATACCCACTCCCATCACGGCGCTTGGCTGCTTATAAAGCTAATTGCCTTTCTTTAACAATAAAATGGAGTAACACTGATTTCAAGTTTTATCCAGAGTGTTTACAAAAACAAAACGTACAAAGGAATTGACTTAGGGAAAAATACATCTGAAACTACAAATAAGGCTTTATGTTACAATCATTGTATTGGAATAAATGGAGACTTAAACTGCAGGGTGTGTGTTTTATGAAAAAAGTTGGATTAGTCATGAGAAAGATACAGTTTACAGAAAACCATGGACCTCGAATTTTTGCGGAGCGATTAAAAGCGATCTGCCATGAGTTTGGGGTTGAGATTGTGTTCATATCACCGGAACGGTATGTTAGTGGATATGACCATCTTCCAGGGTACGAACATGAAAAAGGCGATTTAGTCAATTACGATATTGTTTTGGACAAACTCTATGCTGAAAACATTGACCATGTAATTTATACGGTATCAGGTTTTACTTTTTTAAAGATGTTTATAAAAAATAGCGTGCTATTTCCGCATAGTTTTCCTGATCCAGCCCTGACTGGCTATGAAATGATGAAACCTTTTTACGCCATTGTCGACAAGGCCATCGTTCAGACCGATTTTCTCAAACAGGAGTTGCACTCAAAGTTTGGTGTCAATGATGTCACGGTGATTCCAATAGGGTTTGATGAACGTTTAGCTGAAAAGCATTTTGACCCTTCGCAAATCGTCGACAACCGGGTGCTTTGGATTGGCAGGGACGAAGAGAATCGCCAGCCCGCTCTGGTGTTAGAATATGCTAGACAAAATCCTCATGCCGAAGTGGTCATGGTATTTGGCGGGGAGCGATATCGGGAAAGTGTGAAGAAATATACAATACCGGACAATGTGAAGCTAAAGTTTGCACTATCACAGGATGAAGTTTTTGCTTTGATGAATACAGCTAAAGTGTATTGGAATAGTTCTAAGTTTGATACGTTCGCCATGCCGTTAACGGAAGCGTTGGCAATGGGAAAAATAATTGTGAAACCCTCACATCCTTGTTATAGCCACATAGATTCAACACATGCTTTTTCAGGTAACGATCAAAACTGGTTTGAGCTAGTAAACATGGCTCTTGCCTCACCTGTTAAATATTCCTTGGACAATCGGTTAGCTGGTTTCGAGAGATTCTCCAGCACCGTGATGAAGCAGGGATATTATGACTTCTTCGATCAATGGTTTGCTGGTAAATTAACGGGGCCTGTCCCCCAGCCGATTAACGCTTTACCACAGTAAATATTATTGCCCCTTCTCCTAATTAGGAGGGGTTCTTTTTGTTTATCATTTCACGTTAGGTATGCATGAGATATAATGATATTTAAGGAGAGGTGAATACATATGAAATACCGTGCATTAGGAAATACTGGATTAAAGGTGAGTGAAGTAAGTTTCGGGACATGGGCAATTGGCGGCAGCTGGGGAAAAACCAATGATGAAGAAGCCCTAAAAGCTCTCCAATACGCCATTGATCAAGGTGTAAACTTCTTTGATACTGCTGACGTATACGGTAATGGGCATAGTGAGGATTTGCTAGCTAAAGCAACAAAAGGGAAGGAAGATCAAATTTATATCGCTACAAAGTTTTGCCGTCAAGGGGATATTACCGACCCCAATAATTATTCTTATGAAACCATAAGCTCTTATTGTGACGCTAGTTTAAAGCGTTTGCAACGAGAAGCGATTGATCTCTATCAAATCCACTGCCCAGCAACGGAAATATTAAGAGACGGAGAAGTTTTCCATGTATTAGACAGGCTCCAAAAGGAAGGAAAAATCAGAAACTATGGGGTTAGTGTAGAATCCGTCGAAGAAGGATTGATTTGCTTAGAACACCCTAACGTGAAAGCGTTACAGGTTATCTTTAATATCTTCCGTCAAAAACCATTAGAAGAACTTTTTCCAAAAGCCTACGAACAAGGAGTCGGCATACTTGCTAGGGTACCGCTTGCTAGTGGATTACTGACAGGCAAATTTACAAAAGAGCATGTCTTCGAACAGGACGACCACCGCCGATATAATGAAAGTGGAGAATCGTTTAATGTTGGTGAGACATTTGCCGGCGTTGGGTTTAAAAATGGCGTTGAACTAGCAGATCAATTGAAGTGGATTGGCAAAGGAAGACCATCAATGGCCAGTGCTGCATTACGCTGGATTCTTGACCAAAAAGAAGTATCCTGTGTAATTCCAGGATTTAAGAACGTCCAGCAAATCGACAGCAACCTACAAGCATTGGATACAGTATCTTTCACTCAGGAAGAACTGGACAAACTCAAAAACTTCTATCATGCTCAAGTTAAAGATATAATTCAAGGCGTTTATTAATAAATTGACGATATAAGTGAAATTTTAAAAGAGCATCCAACCGATGGATGCTCTTTCACTGTACAATAATGTTATCCCATCAAGAAGCTTTCCCCGGGAAATATCGACAAGATCCGTGTATTTTCATTTTAAATATTGGTTTCTGACCAGCTCCGTCAGCCCTATTTTTTCAAGATAATGGATTGGAGCAAGAAAGGTAATCGTCACAACCCCAGGGTGGCGCCCTATTTCTATTGACCCAGTTATAGTAGCGCGGTTCATCACTTCAGGGATGGTTATACCAAATAATTCGGCTGCCCGTTTTAGTCCAATATCGGTTGCCTCATTTAGGTTTGCACCGGTACCGATGATTGAGATTGGGAGTGATTCTTCCAATTTCTCTACTCCCCATTGATTCGCTACACTTAGCGCCCTCTCTTTCTCAGCATTAGTCATCGGCTTTGCTAAATATGGCAAATCCTCCTCTACTGGTAAAAGGATTGGTCCTTCAAGTTTCAGGCCTTTTATCACATGTACCTGCAGCGAAACAATACCGGCAACATCAGTTGTATGACCGGCAATCTCACCATTTCCCTGCATGGCATGCATATCCCCTATATAAACACCGCCACCAGGGACTTTTACCGGACATAAAACAATTGCGCCTTCACGGACCCGATTAATATCCATATGGCCATCCGTGCGCTCTTCAAGTTGTTCTTTAGAAAGTCCGTATTCATGTGGGGCATTGATTAAAAACTGCCCAAAATCACCAGCATTGTGTGAGTCAGGAAACTTTCTCGAAGGAGTGGTTCCAAGCTGGCCCAGAAATGGCCGAAGTCTAGCAACCGTTCCAACCATATCGTGTGGCGCAAACGTCACAATAGGATTTTGAACAGAGTTTTCAGGAGTTGACATGTATTTTTTCCCGTCTGTTGCGACCTTTTCAGCGGCTGCTTTATTTAATGTAACCCCGATTTTTCGATCAGGATCGAAAGCAATTGTATAGCCGTTTGTAAACACAAATGGAGTCACATCAGCCCCGCAATTTTTACAGCGGATTGCCTCTGGCCCTGTTCCATCTATAAATGTTTCAGGGTGCATTTCTCCACATTCAGGACATTTGACTGCAACAAATGGATCACCTAGAAACCTACCCTCAACAGGTTTATCATTTCCGGACGAAGTAACGGTTGACGTAACTTGAATATTTTTAATCTTGATTGCGATTGCATCACCGACTTCTGCTCCTTCAACATACACGGGCTTTGTCACTTCATGGCCCCCGCGAAGGCAAGGAGTAATCATCGGTCCCCAACAGCCTGGCGCTGTATTGGCAATAATGTGCCCACCATCTTCGACAGGTCCAAGCATCTCCTGGTCAGGATCCAAAATTCCATTGGTAAATTCATTTACAAATATCGTTTGTTTCGCCACCATTCTCAATCCCTCCTAAAAGTATCTATGTAATTACATTCATTATAACGCATACTGCTGTATATTTTTGGTAATAAACTGAATTTTCACAGGATATTAATTTTTAGCCACTAAAATTGGTTATAAAAAAGATGCCTGATTTCCATCACAGAAATCAGGCTCTATTTTTTCAAAAGAAATAGTAATTATTTACCGTTATATTTCATTCCCATATAAGCATTGCCGGAATAAAGTTCATCGATCATTTGCTTTAATCTTTTTTCCCTTGTTTCTGGCCGTTTAGCACGAGTAATCCAACCAATGTAATCATTCTGTTGATAAGGAGGCCTTACCTTGTACTTTTCCATTAGCCCCTCCTCCTCTAATTTGTTTTTTACATCCTCCGGCATCGGATAAACTGGGCGTTTTAACCTTGACGCATCGATAAAATCACATCCTTTTCCTTACCTACGAACTTAACCACAGCTCCATTGCCGCATCGAGTTCTTTGGATAATTCCAGCTTTCTAGCATACAGCCGATTAAGTTCTTCATAATCTATTTGTTCGGTGATCATAGATAAATCAATTAAACGAATCTCCCTTTCTAGGATTTCAATCTTTTCGAGAACCTTGACCGCTGCCGTATCCTTTTTGGAATCCTCCAAATTACCTTTTCGTTTGGTGCTTGCTTTTTCAACGATTGCAACGGGCCTCTGCCATACTTGAAGGGCTGCTTTCTCTTTTTCGCTCTTATAATCATCATAATTTCCAAGGTAGTTTCGCAATAAACACTCTTCTAAAGCTATTACCCGATCAGCCATTTTATTAATAAAATATCGGTCGTGTGAGATAAAGAAAATCGTTCCCTTGAAATCTTCAAGCGCTTCCTCTAAAGTCTCAATCGAATCGATATCCAAATGATTAGTCGGCTCATCCAATATTAAGAGATTGATTTCCTGATATAAAAGTATCGCCAGTTTCAGCCTACTGCACTCGCCTCCTGACAAATGCTTTACCTTTTTAAAAACACTTCTTTTGTAAAACATGAATTTTGCCAGATACTCCCGTGCTTTTCCCTCGAGGATAGAAATATCCTCCCTAAATGCCTCAAGTACCGTAAGTTCTTCATTTTTAAAAATAATGTTCTGCGGCAAATAAGCTGCCTTTACATTTGCACCTAATTCAACCACTCCTTCATCCGGCTGCACTTCACCCAACAGCATCTTTAAGAATGTGGTTTTCCCACTTCCATTCCGACCAATCAAACCCACTCTTTCTCCGTAATGAATCATCAAGTCGGCATTCTGTAAAATCACCTTGTCCTCGTAGCTTTTAAAAAGTCCGATTGCTTTAATGGTTTCTTTTCCGGACCGCTGTGTCTCTTTAAAATCAAGCCGCATATTTCTTCTTTCCAAAATCGGTTTATCGATACGCTCCATTTTATTGAGCTTCTTTTGAATACTTGCCGCTCTTCGGAAGAACTTGTCATTCCCTCCGCGCATCGCCCAGTCCCTCAAAGTCGTGACCGTCTTTTCCATATTTCCTATCTTTTTCAGCTGCTCCCGAAAATGCTCAAATTGGATTCGCATATTTTCTTCTTTCTGGCTGACAAACGAAGAATAATTGCCCTTATAGGTGATGGATTCCATATCCGCGATTTCTACAATTTTCGAAACCACTTTGTCGAGAAAATAACGATCATGTGACACAATCAAGACAATTCCTCTGTAGGTCTTCAGATACCCCTCCAGCCACTCGATGGATGGCATATCCAAGTGGTTGGTCGGCTCATCCAGCAATAGGATATCGGGCTGATGGATTAACAGCTTCCCGAGCACGACCGTCGTTTTTTCTCCCCCGCTGAGCAGGTCAAAATCCATGTTTAAAAAGCTATCGGAAAAATCAAGGCCAGTACAAACCCTGCTTAATTTCTCTTCTCGTTCGTAGCCGCCTTTTACTTCATATAACTGAAGCAAATCACTATACTTATTTAAGGCTTTCTCCAGGCCAACACCTTCCAGCGTCTTCATTTGTTCCTCTATCTCGCGCATTTGCTTCTCGATGCTGTCAATTTCCTCAAATGCCAAATTTAATACCTCAATGACTTTCAACCTTTCCGGATAAACGGGTGTCTGCTCAAGATACGCCCTGGTCGCTCCTCGTGGCTGGTGAATGAGTCCTTCATCGTATCCTGGGCTTGATGTTTGCGGATACCCTGGGTAATAGTTCATTGGTTCAATGCCTGCGATTAATTTCAAAACCGTGCTCTTGCCGCTGCCGTTCGCACCAACAATCCCAACCTTCTCTCCTTCATAGGCTTCAAAGGTTATGTTTTTTACGACAAGAGTCGCTTCCATGAATTTTTTAATACCGTTCACTTTTAATTCCAACATAGGACTTCCTTCTTTCATCCATGATTTGCAATCTTATGGACAAGGCAAAAAAGACACTATTTACTTTTCAAATGGCTCTGTTAAACGATAATGTTGATTTTTTAACCCTGTTGATTGAAGCGGAAGGCGCTCGACTCCTGCGGGAGTACGGGGCTGGGGAGACCCCGCAGGCGCTAAGCGCCGAGGAGGCACCCCGGCACGCCCGCGGTTCGCTGAGCGACAGGAGCGGAAATCAACAGCCAAATTTAACAGAGCCTTTCAAATAAAAAAGACCATAAGAAGAGGTTCTTCTTACAGTCTTGTGCACTCATGAATATAATCATGCAGCCAAAGCAGAAATTTGCTAAAGCATGCGGAATACTTAGATAAAGTATTCAAATTATAATCCCGATATCAGTAAAGAAAGTTACCATCTAATTTACCTTGGTCCATAAAGAGCATGACAAATAAGCCTGCATAATTAGGCAATTTTTCACTCCTTACAAACTCCTATTAATTTTTAGAAAATTAATATTGGCAATTAGCTGGTTCCATAAACTTACTTCCCTCCTTCGCTATTTCCCTTATTATCCCATTTTTCCATTGATTTGTAAATTATGAATTAGCCTGCGTACCCCTGAGTTAATTGATTGTTGTAGAGATCGGAATAAAAACCCTGCTTCGTTAGGAGCTGTTCATGTGACCCCTGTTCAACAACTTTACCATTATTGATGACCAGTATCGTGTCTGCCTCACAAATGGTACTGAGCCTGTGGGCTATGACAAAACTGGTTCTACCCGTCATTAGAGCCTTCATTGCCTCTTGGATATGGAACTCCGTTCGGGTGTCCACACTGCTGGTTGCTTCATCTAATATGAGAATGGCAGGACTAGCCAACACGGCTCTGGCAATAGTCAATAGCTGCTTTTGGCCTTGGCTAAGATTGCTTCCCTCCGCTTTTAACTCCGTGTCATATCCCTTGGGGAGCTTTCTGATAAACGAATCAGCATTCGCTAGACGCGCAGCTTCCTCCACTTCTAAGTCAGTCGCATTCATACGGCCATAACGGATGTTTTCCCGAATCGTTCCGGAAAACACATAAGCATCCTGCAGCACAAGTCCAATTTGTTTCCTTAAAAATTGTTTGCTCATTCTACGGATGTCTTTCCCGTCAATAAGAATCGTGCCGGATTGAATTTCATAGAATCGCGTCAACAAGTTAATAATAGTCGTTTTCCCTGCCCCCGTTGGGCCTACCAAGGCAATCATCTGGCCAGGCTGGGCATGGAACGAAACATTTTTCAGTACAGGAGCATCTGGTGCATACCCAAAGCGGACCTGGTCAAAAACGACGTCTCCGATTATTTTTTGATCAAACTCTGTTGCCTGCTCATCTAAAAATTCCGATTCATGCTCCATTACCTCAAAAACCCGCTCTGCACCGGCAATGGCCGATTGAAGTAAATTATACTGGTTAGCCAGTTGATTAATCGGCTGGCTGAATTGGCTGGAATAATTAAGAAAGCTTACGATAATTCCAATTGTGATGATATCGTAATAGGTAAAAACTCCGCCAACGGCGGCAATAATGACAAAAGTCAGATTGCGTGTCGCATTCATCAGCGGACCCATCGAACCGGAAATGCTTTGAGCTTTTAATCCCACCGCTCGCAACCGCTCATTCATTTCCCGGAATTCTTCAAGTGATTTAGCTTCCCTTCCAAATACTTTAATGACCCGCTGACCCGATATACTTTCTTGGACAAACCCGTTCACTTCACCCAAGCTCTTTTGCTGCGCAGAAAAATACTTGCGTGTATATTTGGTTATTCTTTTCGTAATTGTGGTAATGAACGGCACTGTTAAAACGACAATCAAAGTCATCCAAACACTCAAGCTCAGCATCATCACTACGCTGCCCACGAGCATAAACACACTGGAGATGAGCTGAACTACTGTCTGGTTTAGTGTATTAGACACATTTTCCAGGTCATTGGTTGTTCGGCTCATCAGTTCCCCATGTGTCCGTTGGTCAAAAAACGGAATCGGCAACTGTTGATATTTTTCAAAAAGATCTTGGCGCATGTCCCTGACGGTATTCTGGGCCAGCCCCGCGCCACATATTGCTGGAGCCAGGTAAATACCGCACCTAAAAGGTAAACACCAAGCAAAGCCAAGCCCATGTGCAGAAAACCACTTAGTTTGTGCGGAACAATATAATGGTCAATCGTTTTTCCGATTAAGTAAGGTCCCAATAGCGTGAAGCAGGAAACTAAAGCCGTGCCAATGACCACGAGCCACAGGGCTTGACGCTGCCTTTTTAAATAGGACCATATCTTAAGCAGGGTCGCCCTCGCATTCTTTGACCTTTCTTTCGGAACCTCCCCTGGACGCGGTCCCCGGTTAGACATTTGGAAAGGGTTTGGATTGCTGTTAGCTTGATTGCTGTTGTTCGACATAATCCTTCTCCCCCCCGCCGTATTGGGACCGATAAATATCTTGATAGACGGCACATGTTTCCATCAATTCTTGATGGGTCCCATATCCTGCAATCGCGCCATCCTCCATGACAAGAATTTTTTCAGCGTTGATTACAGATGAAATCTTTTGAGCGATTAAAAACGTGATACTTTCTTTCATTATATTGGCTAAGGCATCACGGAGCCGTTTTTCCGTTCCAAGGTCCAGAGCGCTCGTGCTGTCATCCAATATTAAAATGGGGGGCTTGACCAGCAGGGCACGGGCAATGGCAAGTCTTTGTTTTTGTCCGCCAGACAAATTGACGCCTCTTTGCCCCACCTTTGTTTCATAGCCATTTGGAAGTCTTGTGATAAAATCATGCGCCTGGGCGATTTTGGCAGCATTCTCAATCTCCGCTTGTGTCGCTTCGGGTTTACCAAAGGCAATATTTTCACTTATGGAACCTGTAAATAAAAAAGACTCTTGGAGAACCATTCCGATTTGGCCTCTGAGCTCTGGCAAAGGCAGATGGCGGATATCCTTCCCGTTCAGTAAAATGGAGCCCGACGTGACATCATATAATCTAGGAATCAACTGGACAAGCGTGGACTTTCCGGAACCTGTCGACCCGATGATGGCGACGGTTTCCCCTTGACCAGCCTCAAAGCTGACATCCCTCAAGACCAACTCTTCTTGATTAGATAATCCTCCATATGAAAATCCAACTCTATCAAACTTAATATGTTTTACTTGAATATTGGAATCCTTTGCTATTGGGTCACTGTTAATAGTCGGTTCCGTTGTCAGGATTTGTTGAATCCGTTTGGCTGAAACATTGGATTGTGAGATGTTTACAAGGAGGTTACTCACCATTAGCAAGGAAGAAAGAACTTGTGTGACATAGTTAATAAACGCCACCAAATCCCCCACTTGGACAGACTTCACCCAAACCAGGTTTCCTCCGTACATCAAGATGCCAACTAAGCAGACATTCATGATGAGTGTGACAATCGGCGTATTCATCGCGATAACCCGAGCAGCTTTTATGGCCGACTGTGCGTAGTTTTTATTGGCATGATAAAATTGTTCATTTTCATAATCCAAGCGGACAAAGGCTTTTACGACCCTAATGCCGGCCAAATTTTCCTGCAGCCGGTTGTTCACTGCATCTAGCTTAGCCTGGACGTTGGAAAACAGTGGATAAGAATATCGAATAATGACAATCAGGATAATAACCAAAATGAACAATGTCCCCAAAAGGATAAGTCCTAAACGGAGGTTCAGCAATAAAGCCATGGTCACGCTGCCGATTAATAATCCGGGTGTCCGGATTAGTGATTGTAGAAATATTCTTAATAGATTTTGTACCTGGACGACATCGTTGGTCATCCGGGTAATTAATGATCCTGTTTGAAAGGTATCCAGATTATCAAAAGAGAAGGTTTGCACCTTTGTGAATAGGCCTTCCCTAATATCGGCACCAAAATTCTGCGATGCCCGGCTGGCAAAAATATTGCATCCAACCCCTGCTAGTAAACCAAGTACCGCTACCATAACCATCAGTGCTCCCGTGTGCTGGATAGTTTGCAAATCCCTCCCGACCACTCCTTGATTGACGATTTTGGCCGCAAGGGTTGGCTGGAGCAAATCAGAAAATACTTCAATTAGCATAAATAAGGGTGCGATTAAAACTGATTTCCAGTATGGCTTTATGTAGTGTCTTAACCCCCACATGAAATTTCTCCTTTCACCTGACATTCTATCTACCTTTGGCGGCTTATTTTCCTCCGCTTGGGCTTTTGGTGCTCTCTCTAGTTACCTCTCTCGCTCTTTTCGACTCCTATCGGGCGTTTGGGACTTCTCCTAGTTACCCTCCCAGCTCTTTTTACCGCCTTTCGGGCATTTGGGCTTATCCTTTGGGATTATTCTGAGGTCTTTACATCCTCTCATTCTCCCAATCTCGCTGTCTCTTTCATGTCTTCTACCTCATAGAGTTCAAATTGCTGGATAAATTCATCTATGATGAGTTCAATCGCTTTTAACTCACCAAGAATAACCGGTTTAATATCTTGGAACTCTGGCGCCTCTAATTGCTGTTTTAAGGATAACCGCTTTAGCCGGAGTCTTTCTAAAAAATCTATTGCTCGGCCTCGTCGGAAGGTTTGGGCCCCACCATGATTCTTTCGCTTATGACCCCCTCCCCGATGCTTCTCACCTTTCAAGTGACCATTCAAATCCTCATGCTTCAATTAAACCCCTCCCTAGCATACATTTGTATACAAATATAATTTATAGCATATAAATTTCCAGACAAGATGTCAATAATTTGGATATAGTAAAGCACTCGATACAATATCGTATCGAGTGCTTCGAGAGCTCTTTTTTGACGTTTTTATTTAAGTGCTGCTTTCACATCATCCACCATTAATTGTGTGGATTCAATACCATTTCCTGCAATGTACCAATTGATCGGATCTAGGTAGATAATTTTCCCATTTTTATAGGCAGTGGTTTTCTTAACCAAGTCATTTTCCACTGTTTTTTTCGCACCAGCTTCTCCACCGATTGCAGCTGAACGGTCAATAACAAATAGTATATCTGGGTTTTTCTCTAAAATGTATTCAAATGAAATACCTTGACCGTGCTGGGAAACTTCTAGATTTTCATCTGCTGCTTTGAACCCAAACACATCATGAACAAATCCGTACCGTGAGCTTGGTCCAAACGCACTGACTTTTCCTTCATTCGCTAATAAAATTAATGCTTTTTTATCAGAGGCAGAGGCTTTTTCGTTTAGTTCAGCAACACTTTTTTCCAGCTGCTTCATTTTTGTATCAAGAACATTTTCTTTTTCAAAGATTTCCGCTAACAGGTTGAAATTCTTTTCAAGCGAGGACATGTAGTTCGTGTAATCCACATCCATATAAACGGTTGGAGCAATCTCTGCAAATTGATCATATAATTCAGCCTGTCTTCCTGAAATGAAGATGACATCTGGTTTTAATTTGTTGATTGCTTCAAAATCGGGCTCTTTTAAGCTGCCTACATTAGTGTATTCAGACCCGGCATATTTCTTTAAGCTCTCTGGCACGATCGCTTGCGGAATACCAACGACTTTCACCCCTAATGCATCTAACGTATCCAGTACTCCAAAATCAAACACAACGACTTTCTTCGGGTTCTTTTCAAGCACAACTTCTCCATATTGATGTTTGATGGTCATTTCTTTTGATTCTTCTTGCATTTTTTTCCCTTCATTGCTTGCGCTTGTACTCGTTTTCTCTTGACTTCCACAAGCAGCTACTATAATAAGTATTGTGAGAATCAGAGAAAACAAACCTAGTTTTTTCCTCAATCCGACCAACTCCCCTTTATTATGTAATTGATAATGATTATCATTATCATAAATATATAATATAACCAAATTCAACCATCGTCAATAACAATTGAGAACATTTTTCAATTAGGTTTTTAGCAGGTAGCACTGGTTTCTTCTCAAGACAGATGATTGACAAAATTACCCCGCATGATAATGGACGTTGCCTTCCGTTTGACACATTTACATCAAATTCCGATGGTATGGTACACTGTAAAGGACATATGTATCATATGGTTTTATATTCGAGGTGACTCAAGTGAAAACAGTAGTAGTAATTGGTGGCGGAATTACAGGATTATCTGCCATGTATGAATTACAAAAGTGGAAGATGACTACCGGTGAGGATGTCCGGCTGGTTCTAGTAGAAGCGTTTGAACAGCTTGGCGGAAAAATCCGAACCGTCAAACAAAATGGATTTGTCATGGAGGCAGGGGCCGACTCGATTGTAGCCCGCAAAATAGAGACGATGCCGCTATTTCAAGAACTTGGTCTTGAAAACGATGTGGTCTACAATGCAACAGGCCGATCCTTTATTTATATTGATGGTGAATTAAAGCCTATACCGGAGGATGCGGTTTTCGGTATACCAGCAAGCATTGAGTCCTTAGCAAAAAGCACCCTGATATCAGCAGAAGGAAAAGTTGCCGCGCTGAAGGATTTTTATACGAAAAATGAAACGTTTACCAAGAACGATTCCATTGGTGCGTTCCTTGAGTATTTTCTCGGGAAGGAAATTGTAGCAAAACAGATCGCCCCAGTGCTTTCCGGTGTCTATTCCGGCAAACTCAGTGACCTGACCATAGCCTCCACCCTACCGTATTTAATTGATTACAAGAATCAATATGGAAGCATCATCAAAGGGCTGGAAGCTAATAAGCAGAAATTTAAAGGCGGGGAAAGGAAGTTTGTTTCTTTTCAAAACGGCTTAGACTCCCTTATTGATGGCCTAGAGGCAAAGCTTGGTGATACGGAAATTTTAAAAAACACGAAAGTATACACTATCAAAAACAGCCATAAAAAATATCAAGTATTTCTTAGCAATCAGGATGTGATTGACGCGGATTCCATCATCCTTAGCATCCCACATTCAGCAGCGCAAGACATACTTGATAATTCGAATATTCAAAGTGAATTTTCCGGATTGAAAAATAGCTCGTTGATTAGTGTCTATCTTGGTTTTAATGTTCCAGACAGCATACTTCCAGCCGATGGGACGGGCTTCATTACCGCTAATACGGATGAATTATCCTGCAACGCCTGCACATGGACAAGTCGGAAATGGGAGCATACCTCAAAGTCTGGAAACCTGTTGGTCAGGCTCTTTTATAAAAGCAGCCATCCCTCCTTCACTTCCTTGAAGGATTTGAATCGCGAAGAACTGATCGGGGCGGCGCTTGAAGATGTTCACAAAAGCCTTGGGATAAATGCTCAGCCTGTTGTAAGTCAAGTAACCAAATGGAACGATCAGATGCCGAATTATTTGATTACCCATCCAAATAGTGTGAAAGCACTTGAAAGCAAAATGGCAGCTTCCTATCCTGGAATCATCCTTGCGGGTTGTTCTTATTATGGTGTGGGGATTCCTGATTGTATCGAGAACGGGATCGATTCGGCAAGGAAAGTTATACAAATGTTATGATTCATTGTGGAGGATATCTTGCCCTTAAAGCGGTTATCCTCTTTTGTTTGTCTCGATGTGGTTTTTCCTTTCAAGCTTTATCAGCAAACGTTAATCCAATTGGAGTAACAATCCCATCCATACTTAAAGAATTTTTCTTTTCTCGATATTCCACTAATTCTTGTTCACCCTTAGTAACAGCCCATTTTTGCAGTGTATCCCTTTCACCATCGTACGAATAATAAGGTACGCTAAAACCACATGATGTTTTTACCTTCTCAATTTTGGCATAAATAATTTGCCGCGCACCGGGGAGAATGTTGAAATGGCCGGCAATGTTATCCCATTCACGGGTTTCAGGTAGTATCACTTTCCCTTTCCCGTAGAGGCGCAGTATCATCGGAGGGCCTTCAAAGGCTAAGAACATAAAAGTGATTCTTTGATTCTCTTTTATGTGTGCACTAGTTTCATTGCCACTTCCTGTTAGATCTAAGTAAGCTACATCAGTTGGTGAAAATATCCGCAGAACATCATGCCCTTTCGGGGAAATGTTGACGTGTCCGTCCCCTGACATTGGTGCTGACCCGACAAAGAAGATGTGCTGCTTTCTTATAAATTCTTCGTGGCTTGGATGTATCGACGAAAATACTTTCCCCATATATAATCCTCCTTAATTTAACCTATTGGTTTTTAAAGCCTTGCATCTAATGGATTTATAGACCCCTAGGCAGCACTCTTCATCTTCCTCCCAAGGTTCGTACGATTAAATTTTTTTTATCTTATTATGTGCTAGGTCATGCGTCAACCAAAATTTTCCTTTAACAACAATAAAGTGCCATCACCCAGTCGGATGAGGCACTTTTATATTTTCTATTACAATTCTTCTCCATTTGTCGCAATGACCTTTTTATACCACTCGAAAGATTTTTTCTTTCTTCTTTCCATCGTACCATTGCCATAATCGTCTTGGTCGACATAGATAAATCCGTAACGCTTGGACATTTCGGAAGTGCTCGCACTGATTAAATCAATGCAGCCCCAGCTTGTGTAGCCCATTACTTCTACCCCATCTTGAATCGCTTCACCCATTTGATCAATATGGGCCCGCATATAGTCGATCCGATAGTCATCGTTGATGGAGCCGTCTTCCTCGACTTGATCGTATGCTCCTAAACCATTTTCAACGATAAATAATGGCACTTGGTAGCGGTCATACATTTTCTTCAAAGTAATCCGAAGCCCTTTAGGGTCAATTTGCCAGCCCCAATCAGATGCTTCTAAATAAGGGTTTTTGACTCCCATGAAGAAGTTTCCGATTTCCTTTTCTTTATCTGCACCGCTGGCAACCATGGACATGTAGTAGCTGAAGGATAAGAAGTCTACTGGATGCTGAAGAAGGAGTTCTTCATCGCCAGGAAGCATGTCGATTTGGATATTATTTTTTTCAAAATAGCTTAGCATGTAGCTTGGATAATAGCCGCGTACTTGAACATCAGTAAAGAATAGGTTCTTCTGGTCTTCTTCCAATGCCGCTAATACATCATCTGGGTTGCAAGTTTCCGGATATACCTCCATACGGGCCAGCATACAGCCGATTTGGGCACCAGGAATGATTTCATGACAAGCCTTTACTGCTCTTGAGCTGGCAACAAATTGGTGATGCAGCGCTTGGTACACAGCTTGCTCTTTATTTTCCACGCGGTCTACCAGAATCCCCGCACCAATGTATGGAGAATGCGTAGAAATATTGATTTCATTAAACGTTAACCAGTATTTCACTTTGTCTTTATAACGCTTGAATACTGTTTCAGCATAATGGACAAAGAAATCGACCAAGCGGCGGTCGGTCCAGCCATTGTATTTTTGCACTAGGTGAAGCGGGATTTCATAGTGAGATATTGTAACCAATGGCTCAATACCGTATTTTAGCAACTCATCAAATACTCGATCGTAGAAAGCTAATCCTTCTTCGTTTGGTTCCAGCTCATCTCCATTTGGAAAAATCCGCGGCCAAGAGATGGATAAACGGAAGGTTTTAAAGCCCATTTCCGCAAACAACGCAATATCCTCTTTATAGCGATGGTAGAAGTCGATACCGCGGCGTTTCGGGAAGTTGCCCTCACCGTTATCGGCCAATAATTCTTCCAATTCTTTCTCACTATATACATCCATCGAGAAGTCATTCCCACGTTCTTCCTTTGGCACAAATTTCACCATATCGAAAATGGACAAGCCTTTGCCGCCCTCATTATAAGCACCTTCTAATTGATTGGCTGCTGTAGCGCCACCCCATAAAAACCCTTCAGGAAAACGAGACTTTTTCATACTATTCCCTCCTGCTTATCTATAATTCATTCAAAATATGATTAAAAGACTATGCAGTAATCGTAATCGTTTTACCATTCATAGTAAATAAGAGAAGGCAAACTAGTTTGATATAACGTCAATAGTCACTTGTTACAAAAATGTAACACCACGTTTCAACCCGGCATGCTAAAATAGAAACACAAACACTTTGTATGATAACGCGTTAATTGAGTGGGGGCCTGTCCCCCAGCACAGTAGCGCGTTAATAAGGAGGGGGACAGGCCCCCGGCACGTTAATGTGGTGAAGGGCTGACCCTTTAGAAGGGAATATGATTCTATGTTTTCTAGTGACATCATTGCTTCTTTCAACGAGTTAGAGACTTCTATATATAGTTATATTTGCCACAACGGTGATAAAGTGGCTTATATGCGGATTCGGGAGCTGGCGGATGAGACCCATGTATCGACTGCGACGATTTTGCGTTTTTGCCGTAAACTAGATTGTGAGGGTTTCTCCGAGTTTAAGGTAAAGTTGAAAATGCATTTGGAGAAAGAGGCTATGACGACGATTAAAAGTTCCCAGCACTCGATCGTAGAATTTTTTGAACGGACCTTAAAAGGGGGTCTTGACCAAAAAGTTAAGCAGGCTGCAGAATTAGTTACTCTTGCAGATAACGTTATTTTTATTGGGATTGGCAGTTCCGGCATTTTAGCGGAATATGGTGCCCGATATTTTTCAAGCTTAGGGAAGTTCTCCATGTACATTAAAGACTTTTCTTTCCCCATCCATTCGAAGCTGCGGCATAACAGCATCACAATTGCGTTATCCGTCTCAGGGGAAAATGAGTATACCGTCACCCATCTTAACCAGCTTAAACAGATTGGAAGTAAAATTATCAGTATTACCAATGATAAACTTTCAACGGTTGCGAAAATTTCTGATATCAATATCCCTTACTTTGTTACCGAAGAATTTTTTGAACACGCAAATATTACGACACAAGTGCCCGTTGTCTATATTTTAGAATCCATAGCGCGGGAGATACACCGACTTCAGGAATAATGCAGGGGCATTCACAACCGCCCCTTTCTACATGATTTCATACATCAAATCTTAGTAAATGAAATGCTCGCAATATTGTCAAAAAAATTCACAAAAATGACAATATTTCGTCAACATTTTTATATTTATTCCGATATAATATAGTTGTATAAGTTCAAACATTTTTACCTCTTCATACCCCATACGGTTAAGCTAACTTTCTACTATTGTTAACACCTATTTTATATATCATTTCAGAAAAAAATAAGGAGGTATCTTACCATGGATGTTTGTATTAATTGTGGCCAAGAATTAGCGATTATGGAGAGAAATCGGACTGAGTGCTGGGAGTGCCGAGATAAAGCAACGGAATCCTACTCAGATGATGATGATGTGGAGCTAGCAGGTTAGGAGTTGGTCCATCCCCAACATACCCATTTACTCGAAATCCACGAACAATCTAGAACGATCACACAAAATTTACCCGCAATGACCATTTCCATTTATAGGTGTTTTTAACAACAAAGCAACGCATGCAGGTGCGTTGCTTTGTTTCATTATCAATCTATGAAAAAGTTATTCCCCATTCACAGCATTGGGATATTCCAGCGGTTCATCAACAGGGAATACGCATGCTTTCAAGGCATCTTCTACCGCTATAGTATGTTTTCGTGTATCCTCATCCGTCCATTTGAAGCAATCTGCCATATAAGCAATCACTTGTGTTTTCCATTTTTGTACGTTTTGAATATGGAACAGCAGGTCTCCTGTCCTGCGGTTCAGAAAATCAATCGGAGTTGCGACCATTTCATGTTCCATGGCATAGACAAGACGGATAAATAACTCCAATGGCAAATTGTATTGTACTGCCTCTTCACTTTTCGCAGCTAACAGTTCGTATACTGTATCCACATTAGAGCCGTATATCCTAACCAACTTTTTCGCCTCTTGTTCTGATAGTCCTGCATCGATTCCTTTTTGATAGTGAGTCGATATATAGGAGTTGAAGTTCTCTGAACCTCCGACGTCACCTCCAGAGATTGGCAGGTTTTTCGTCTGGCAAGCCGGATAGTTTTTACCTTCTTCCCCATGAAACATATCAGCTAGAAGATCAACGACAGTTTCTGCCATTTTGCGATAGCCTGTCAATTTTCCACCGGCAATTGTGATTAAACCGGTATCCGATTCCCATATCTCGTCCTTTCGGGAGATTTCCGAGGCGCTTTTTCCTTCTTCATTGATAAGTGGACGGACACCGGCCCAGCTGGATTCAATATCCTTCTCGCAGATTCCCACCTCTGGGAACATGTAGTTGATGGCATTGATAATGTAGCTGCGGTCGTTAACGGTCATGTATGGACTTACCGGGTCTTCACTATAAAAGGTGTCAGTCGTGCCCACGTAGGTCTTGCCATCCCGTGGAATCGCAAATACCATCCGGCCATCTGGCGTATCAAAATAAATTGCTTGTTTCAAGTGAAATCGCGACTGGTCAATGACCAAGTGCACTCCTTTGGAGAGCTGCAGGGTTTTGCCTTTTTTTGAACGATCCATCTCACGAATTTGGTCAACCCATGGGCCTGTTGCATTAACAACCTTTTTGGCCCGAATTTCATATTCTTCGCCAGTCAATTGATCCTGAATCAAAGCACCAGCCACTTTATTATTTTCATAGACCAATTTTAATACTTTTGAATAATTAAGAACCATTGCCCCTTTCTCAACGGCAGCTTTCATGACTTCAATCGTTAACCGGGCATCATCTGTCCGATATTCGACGTAGTACCCGCCGCCCTTGAGTCCAGTTTTTTTAATCAATGGCTCTTTAGCAAGTGTTTCCTCTGCTGACAGCATGGTGCGCCGTTCTGACTTTTTGACTCCAGCGAGAAAATCATAGACTCTTAAACCGATGGATGTTGAAAGTTTTCCGAAGGTCCCGCCTTCGTGAATCGGCAGCAACATCCACTCCGGGGTGGTAACATGCGGACCGTTCTCATAAACAATTGCCCGCTCTTTTCCAACTTCGGCTACCATTCCAATCTCAAATTGCTTTAAATAACGGAGCCCGCCATGGACGAGTTTAGTCGAGCGGCTGGAGGTTCCGGCAGCAAAATCCTGCATCTCAACAAGCGCCGTTTTCATGCCTCTTGTCTGGGCATCAAGGGCAATTCCCGCTCCAGTAATCCCCCCTCCAATGACTAATACATCATAATTCTCCTCTTTAAGCTGCTTTATGATCTTATCACGATTCAAATTTGAAAATTCCATGGTTTTTCCTCCTAGAATTAGAAGCCTTTTATTTTATGCTAGAGGTACTTAAAAAGAGTCACCAGCTAATTAGATTTCAAAAATCTTCTGCATTACTGTTTCATGAAAACAAACATTGGAACAGTTTCATAATTTTTGTCCTTATGACCGACCGTCTTTCTTTGAAGTTAAAATCAATTAAAAAGAGACCACAAAAGACATTACCGTTATAGATAATGTTTTGTGGTCTCTCCAAATCTCCTGACAATTATTAACTTATTTTTATTATATCATATACTATTCACATTGTTTATGTTTTTATTTAAAGGCAATCGCCGCTTGAACTGCCTTTTTCCAGCCATTATATAATTGCTGGCGGGTCTCTTCCGGCATTTTCGGCGTGAATTTCCGTTCAACGTTCCACTGCTTAGAAATTTCATCCTGGTCTTTCCAAAAGCCAACCGCCAGCCCTGCCAAATAGGCTGCGCCTAAAGCAGTCGTCTCGTTGATAACCGGTCTTTCCACCAAAACATTGAGAAGATCACTTTGGAAATCCATTAAAAAGTTATTTTTGACAGCACCGCCGTCCACGCGAAGGGTTTTCAGCTCGATACCGGAATCAGCCTCCATAGCCGACAAGACATCCTTTGTTTGATATGCAAGGGATTCAAGCGTAGCCCGAACAAAGTGCTCTTTCGATGTGCCACGAGTTAGACCAAAAACCGCCCCGCGGACATCACTGTCCCAATAAGGGGTGCCTAGTCCAACAAATGCAGGGACCACATAAACGCCTTCTGTTGATTTGACCTTTAAGGCATATTCCTCGCTATCCTTGGCGTCCTTAAGCATCCGAAGGCCGTCGCGCAGCCACTGGATCGCAGACCCTGCTACGAAAATACTGCCTTCAAGCGCATATTCCACCTTGTCGTTTAATCCCCATGCAATCGTGGTCAACAAACCATGCTTAGAATCAACCGCCTTCACTCCCGTATTCATTAGCATAAAACAGCCCGTACCATAGGTGTTTTTCGCCATTCCCTGTTCAAAACAAGCCTGGCCGAATAAGGCCGCTTGCTGGTCTCCGGCAACACCGGCAATCGGCACTTCCCTGCCAAAGAAGTGGTAATCCACAGTATTAGCATAAATTTCCGATGATGGGTGGACTTCAGGAAGCATGGATTTCGGCACTCCAAGAATATCCAACAGTTCATCATCCCATTTAAGCTCATATATATTAAACATCAGCGTGCGTGACGCATTCGAATAATCAGTCACATGAGCCCTGCCTCCGGAGAGCTTCCAAATTAACCAAGTGTCAATCGTGCCAAACAGCAGCTTCCCTTGCTCCGCTTTTTCGCGCGCACCTGGAACGTGGTCAAGGATCCATTTCACTTTTGTCCCTGAAAAATAAGCGTCAATGAGCAGACCGGTTTTTTGGTGGAACAAATTATCATAACCTTGTTGTTTCAATTCATCACAAATTTCACTCGTTTGTCTGGATTGCCAGACAATAGCATTGTAAACAGGCTGCCCGGTCTCCCTATCCCAAACCACGGCCGTTTCCCGCTGGTTGGTGATACCTATGCCTGCTATTTGTTCTGGCGTAATGCCCGCTTCTGATAAAACCTCTGAAATCACGGAAAGAATCGAGCCCCAGATTTCGTTCGCATTATGCTCTACCCAGCCTGGTTTCGGAAAATATTGCGTAAATTCCTTCTGTGCGCTAAAAACACTTTCTCCTTTTTTATTAAAAAGAATCGCACGAGAACTTGTCGTGCCTTGATCTAAAGACAGAATATAATTTTCCATTTTATTGCCCCTCCCCGTTGAAAATACTGATTTTATCATTTTAACCTTTGCTGGCAAAATAGTCCCATAATTCCCATTTTGAAGTGGTAATCGCCTCTGCGCCGGCTTCCAGTGCTGCTTGGACTTCTTCAGCCGTACGAATTAATCCTCCGGCATAGATAGGAATATGAACTCGTTCCTTAACCTCTGTAATCATCCACGGCATCGCGCCAGGAAGTACTTCAATATAATCTGGCTGCGTCTTTTCAATTAATTTATAGCTCTTTTCCAAGGCATGGCTATCAATCAAGAAAACCCGTTGAATGGCAATGACTCCTTTTTGTTTTGCCTTTTGAATAACGTTTGACTTGGTTGAAATCAGCCCGTATGGTTTAAATTCCTGGCAAATGTATTCGGTTGCGTATTCATCACTTTTCAACCCGTGGATTAAATCCACATGGTAAATCATCTTCTTTCCATTTTGTTTTGCCATCTGACTGATATGCTTTAATTGAGTCACATGCATATCCAAAAACACCCCAATTTCATAGGGGCTTTTCAAAAATCGCTCGAATTCCTTCATGTTGCCCGAAGCAGGCAATATTTTCTGGTTCATGGGTACTAGCATCCCTTTCCTTCCTCACGGTGAAACCCTTGCCTTCTATAAAATGACAAGAGAACCGTCCCCCTGCATCACAAATGTGCATTGATCCATTCTATTATATCGTTTTGGACTTCGTTTTTATTGATTTCGTTTAGTAGTTCATGGCGGGCTTCCGGGTATAGTTTGATACTGACGTCTTGTAGGCCGGCATTTTTAAATTGCTGCATGGTTTGGATGACACCTTTTCCTTTTTTTCCTCCGACTGGGTCTTGGTCTCCCGATATGAGGAAAATAGGCAGATTGGTTGGAATCACGCCTATATTTTGGGGCATGTTGGTAGTCAGAAGTCCATCGAGTAAGTCATAGAAAAAACCAGCGGTAAAAATTCCTCCGCACAGCGGGTCCGCTATGTATTGATCAACTTCCTTTTCGTCCCTTGTTAACCAATCAAACTCGGTTCTGTTGGGCTGAAAAGCTTTATTGTAACTGCCAAAAGTCAGGTTATTTAAAAATGGACTTGGTGTCTTTGAACCTTTCTTTTTGGACTCTCGTGCTGCAATCACTTTGCCGATTTTCCCCATGATGCCTGGATTTCCGCTAGTTCCGCAGAGAATAGTGCCAGACAGCAGTCCCCCAAACCTTTGAATATACCGTCTGGACAAAAACGATCCCATGCTATGCCCAAACAGGTAGATGGGAATATCGGGGTATTCTTTTTCTATAATAGTAGTGAGATTCCGCATGTCTTCAACTACTTTTTCGAAGCCCTGTTCGTCTGCAAAATATCCGATGCTGTTTGCCTTTTTTCCTGTCTCGCCATGACCGCGATGGTCATTCCCGTATACAAACACATTTTCCGTGACCAAATTCCTCGCAAAGGTATCATAACGTGCGATATGTTCCGCCATTCCATGGGCAATTTGAACGATGGCTTTTGGCGTGCCCACATCTTTGTTCATCCACTTTTTTGCAAAAATATCAATACCATCCATTGTTTGAAAAGTAAACTCGGATACTGTTGCCATGGATCTCTCTCCTTTAGGTTGCTTCGCTTTTAAATAATATCGCAGACTAATAGAGCGCTTACATTCCCTCTCTCTCTCCCTAGCATACAAGAAGAACAGCCAATATTAAAGATTTAATCACTCCGTTTAATCTGCGGTCTTCATTTCTCCCCTGTAAAACTCACTTTAAATATGCAAATAATGAACAAATATAATGGTTTTGTTTATTATTGAACAGAATGAATTTATTTAACAATTGTAAGCATCCTGTTTCTGTTTATAATGGTAACATTGCATTATTAATCTATTTGTTAAGTAAACATTATAAATCTCTTAAAAACATCTAAGTTATCAAAAAGGAGACAACGTTATGAAGCTTATCGCACTTGATTTAGACGGTACAACACTGAATTCAAAAAAAGAAATTAGTCCAGAAAACTTACAAGTCATAAAAAAGGCCCAACAACAAGGACATATTGTTATGGCACTTTCAGGACGTTCACCAAAATCGATTAATATGGCTATAGCAAAATACGGATTAGATTGCCCAATTGGCGCCAATAATGGCACAGCATTATATGCAGATGGAAAATTGATAGAATTAATCTCTTTCTCCCGCTTTCAAGCACAAAAAATTGCTCTTGAGATTGAAAAAGAATTCATGCCGTATAACTTTACTACTAATAAAGGTTCATTCGGCCTTAAGGATTGGAAAGAGCGATTTGATAAAGTTCAATCTTCTGGCCGTGTTCCACAGCAATACACCGAAAGTAAACACTATAAAATGTTCACCACACCTCCTTGGGAATATGGTCATACTTTGTTTGAGAATTACGAGGACATTCTCAACAATCAGAAAATTAAGGTACAAAAATTCCAAGTATTAGCACTTGATCCAGAACAGAAAGAACGATTACGTACAAGATTAGAGGCAATTGAAGGCACCTATGTTACTTCTTCTTCTCCATTTAATCTTGAACTCACACATATTAACGGAAATAAAGGGAATGGACTAAAAGCCATGGCCCGGCATTTTAATATACCATTAGTGGATACGGTAGCAATTGGTGATGAGAAGAATGATATTCCAATGTTTCAGTCTGCCGGACTCTCTATTGCTATGGGAAATGCGGAAGAAGAAGTGAAGCAAAATAGTGACTTTGTCACTTTAACCAATGATGAAAATGGAGTTGCCTACGCCTTTGAGAAATATATTTTAAAAGACTAATCATTAGACTCATAAGGGAGGTATCTACAAGGCATTCCACCATTTCCTTGTAGATTACTATTAAATTGGCTTTATTTAATACTTGTATGCAGCCAATTTCTATTTATAATCAAATACATGTGAAGGTAATCTATTTAGGCTTATAGTTGGAGGAAACATGACGATACAAGTTCAAGATTTAAATAAATCTTTTCGCGTCCATGTCCGGCAGGAGGGCTGGACGGAAGCACTACGCAGTTTGTTTAAACGGGAATACCAAACCGTTCAAGCAGTGAAGGACGTGTCCTTCACCATTAATACCGGTGAGATTGTAGGATTTTTAGGGCCAAACGGAGCTGGAAAAACAACCACGATGAAGATGTTAGCCGGCCTGCTGCATCCTACTTCAGGAACCATTGAGGTAGATGGCTTTAAACCACAGGAACAAAAGAATGAGTTCAAAAAAATTATGAGTCTGGTCATGGGACAAAAAAGTCAATTGATATGGGATATCCCGCCGATGGAGACATTTCTTGTTAATAAGAGTGTGTATGAAATTGATGACCATTCGTTTCGTCAAACCTTAGACGAATTGGTTGAATTGCTGGAATTACAGCCATTACTCGGGCGGCCCGTCCGGAACATGAGTCTAGGACAGAGGATGAAATGTGAATTGGCTTGCTCATTATTACATCGTCCTTCGGTTTTGTTTTTAGATGAACCAACAATTGGGTTAGATGTTAATACGCAGGAAAAAGTGCGTCAATTCATTGCCAACTATAATCGGGAGCATAAAACAACGATTCTCTTAACCTCGCATTATATGGGGGATGTAACCGCCCTTTGTGATAGGGTCATGATTATTAATCATGGGAAGCTTCTTTACGACGGAGAACTGCAAGTTTTATCGGAAAAATTAACTCCTTATAAATTGTTGGAAGTACGACTTCCTTCCAGTACCCGTGGTCCTTGGGAATCTTACGGGGAAGTGGTTACATTTGAAGATGGAAAATTGACGCTGCGGGTTGCTCGGGACCGTGTCCCCCTTGTCTCCTCTGAACTGCTGGCTAATTATGAAATCAATGACCTCAATATACAAGACCCGCCGATGGAAGAAGTCATTACCCTGGCGTTCCAGGAGGAGTCCCATGATCACTAAGTATCTGGCGATTTTGCGGATGAAATATGTAGAGATGTTTGCTTACCAGCTCTCTACCATGGTCTGGATGTTCGGCACGATGGTCCAGCCTTTGATCACCATGATGGTATGGATGAATATATATCCGGATCAAGGAGAATCTTTCGTGCTATATTTTGTGGCCCTGATTATGGTGGAGCGCCTGACAAGTGCTTGGGACGTCTGGGAAATGGATCGACAAATACGGGAAGGCACCTTTTCCTATCAAATTGTCCGGCCCTTTCATCCAATTCATTGGGCAATTGCCGAGAATATTGTTTATAAGGGGCTGTTTTTAGTTGTCCTTGTCCCTTGTTGGATCATCTTAGCGTTGTTTATTCCTTCACTTCGGCTGCACTTATCTGTTACCGGATGGGGCCTGTTTTTAGCTGCATTGTTACTTGGAGCAGTGATCCGTTTTGCGATGAGTTTTTTATTTGGGATTTTATGTTTTTGGATGAACAAAGTGACCGCCATCTACGCCATGTTCGAAACGGTCTCACTGTTTCTGTCCGGGCAAATCGCACCTTTTTCCCTTTTACCGCCTGTCGTCAAACAGATCAGCACCTTTTTCCCTTACCGTTATATGATTGGATTCCCTTTGGAAATCCTGACAGGTACAGCAAATTCTCATACCCTCATGATCGGATTTATAGGATCGTTCATTTGGGCGGTCGTTCTGATTGTGATAATCAGTTTGCTGTGGAATGCCGGTTTAAAGAAAAACCAAGCGGTGGGGGGATAACATGAGGCGTTATTGGCGTATATTTAAAGAATTCTTTCGAACTTGTCTGGTTGAGGAACTCGAATACCGCAGCGAGTTTATGGGGAACCTGTTTTCCAGCCTTCTTGGAATTATTGTTTCCATCCTAATGGTCCAAATCTTCTTCTATCAAACGGATCAACTTGGTGGCTGGGCTTATGCGGATGTTTTGATTCTTCTTGGCATTTTCAATACGTTGCAGGGGTTAATTAATTTCGCGCTCCGCCCCAATATGCCCCGGCTTCTTTTGCATATCCGGATGGGCACTCTCGATTATGTGCTGACCAAACCGATTGACAGCATGTTTTTCGTAAGCCTAAGGCATCTTGTTTTCTGGCGCTTGATTGATGTGGTGTTGGGGATAGGACTCGTCATTTATGGACTGGGGCAAAAACATTTCATTCCATCCTTTCTTGATGTCGGGTTCTTTTTGCTAAGTATCCTAGCTGCGTTAGTGATTATTTATTCGTTATGGATGCTGTTGATGACGACCGCTTTTTGGGTAATCCGAATGGATGATTTGTCCTTCCTGTTTAATTCCTTCTTTGAAACAACACGCTTCCCGATCACGATGTATAAGGGATGGCTGCGAATGGCATTAACGTATGTGCTGCCAGCAGCGTTTGTTACCTTTACACCGGCAAGTTCTTTAATTGGCAAATGGGATGGCGGGGCAACCCTAGCATCTGTACTGGTTGCAGTTATTTTCTTTTGGCTGGCCCGCCGGTTTTGGAAATTTGCCCTTGCGAATTATACCAGTGCAAGCAGTTAAAAGTTGGGGCCTGTCCCCCACTGCGTTACTAATTTAAAGTAGTGGGGGACAGGCCCCGTTTTTTCTTTTTATTTGGAAGTTATAGCACCTACTACAGGGTGTGGAGCATAAGGCTCTTCCATATACGCTACCTCTTCAGCTGTTAATTTGACCGCTAGAGCCCCCACGGAATCTTCAAGATGGGAGATTTTCGTTGCTCCAATAATAGGGGCCGTTACTGGTTCTTTCTGCAGTAACCAAGCTAATGCCACTTGGGATCTTGGAACGCCGTGTTTTTCAGCAACCTCCGCCACCCTCTCCACAATAAGTCGATCGTTATTTTCAGTGGAACCGTATTTGGATTTCTGAGTTTCATCGGTTTCGGAGCGAAGAGTGCTTTCCGACCAATCACGTGTCAACCTTCCTGATGCAAGAGGGCTGTATGGAATGACTCCGATTTTTTCTTCTTTACATAAAGGCAGCATCTCTCGTTCTTCTTCACGGTAGATCAGGTTGAGATGATTTTGCATTGATACAAATTTAGTCCATCCATGTTTTTCAGCTGAATGGTTCGCTTTCAAAAACTGCCATGCGTACATGGCAGAAGCACCAATGTATCTTGCCTTACCGGCCTTCACCACATCATGCAATGCTTCCATCGTCTCTTCAATCGGAGTGTTGTAATCCCAGCGGTGAATTTGGTACAAATCCACATAATCCGTTCCGAGGCGTTTAAGGCTTTTATCAATTTCGCTCATAATATGCTTACGGGAAAGTCCCTTACCATTCGGACCCTCATGCATTTCGAAATACACTTTTGTTGCAACGACCACCTCATCTCGACTAGCAAAGTCCTTTAAAGCACGTCCCACAAATTCTTCACTCGTGCCATCTGAATAAACATTTGCCGTATCAAAAAAATTGATACCTAAATCAAGGGCCTTTTTAATAATGGTACGGCTGCTTTCCTCATCAATTACCCAAGGATGCATCCATCTTTCCTTTTCTCCAAACCCCATACAACCAAGGCAAAGTCTCGATACATCTAATCCCGTGTTACCAAGTTTTGTATATTCCAATTAATAACCCTCACTTCCAATAGATAATCTATGACAATAATTAACATCAATTGTGTATAATTATATTCCAAAAATGAATGTAAACAATTGTTAAATAACCTCAATTTGTTCATTAATGCACAAATTTTTTTAAAATGTTTAATAACGTTAAAAATTTTTTTGTATTCAAAAAGAACAACTAGTTTTATCCATCATTTGGGAACGCACCTGATAGAACCCGATATACACGTCAAATGCCCCCATACAAGGAGATAAGGGGGGATTTGACGTTACGGTTATAATATTTATAGATAATTAATCCTTTACAAGCACTTGTTGAAAAAACTCCAGTACTTTGGGTAAAGCATCCCTTGCTGCAGTAACATTGTAGGATGACCTATTATCATTAAAGAATGCATGAGGGGTGTCTTGATACATTTCATATTTAAAAATCTTTCCATTACTTTTCATATGATCGGCAAAGGCGGGAATATGATCAGAGATTTTCTTATCAAGAGCACCATAAAATCCATATAGAGGACAATGAATGTTTTTAATCTCTTCCTTAGATGGCGAATTACCATAAAAAATGACTGCCCCTTTTAATTGCGAATCCCTGCAGGCAAGTAAAGCAGAAAGAGCACCACCCATACAAAAACCGATGGAAGCAACACCTTGTCCTTTTGAAGCTTCACATTCCTCACGCAAAAAAGAGTTGGCTGCTAATAGGTTTTCAATATAAACAGAGGAATGGATTCCGCCAAACATTTTTTCAAAGGTCTTTGTTACACGTGTCTGCTTACCTTCTTCAAGTTGACGAATGGCTTCCTCCCTTTCGCCTGGATTATTCCAAACTGTATGTGGTAACGAATCTAAAAACTCCCTCACCTCTACCACGCGTTCCTCTTTTAAATCTTCCATTCTATTCCCGTTTTCAGCATAAAGATCTGGTGCGAGAGCAAGGTAGCCTGCCTTTGCGAATCGATCGGCAATATCTTGAATATGAGCATCTACACCCCATATTTCTTGGATAACAAGAACCGCTGGCAGACTATCATTTACTCGATCAAGCTTTGCCATGTATCCGATATATTCTTGATTCTTCCCATAACGAACCCATTTTGTTTCTAATGCCATGCCTTAGTCCTCCATTCAACAAATAAATAATAAGTAAGTACACAAGTAAAAATTGTATTCTCTACATCCTGCTAGTTTTTATCACAATAAATACCATGTATATTAATTTAACCATATCCTTCCACAAACTCCAAAATAGTTTAATCCGGTATCTACTTTTCCTTTACTAATATACAGCGTTGTTTTTTAAGGATTGTAAGAGGGACCGTACTAATTGGCGGTGAACCTGCCTCGAATAGGGCATCTTACAATAAACAATGGCCACCTAACTTTTTATTGTTATATTTTCTTACATTACTATAGAAAGTACTGTAAATTACACTTAAGATTTAATTGGGAGGGTTTTTTATGGAGATTAAAAAAGATGATTTAACTGGGGCTGAGGTGGTTGAATTAATACGAGAGCATCTTCATGGCATGACGTTGAATTCCCCGCCGGAGAGCATCCATGCTTTAACTTTAGAAAGGTTGAAACAACCGGACATCACCTTTTGGAGCGCCTGGGAAGACTCTGAATTGGCAGGTATGGGAGCGCTAAAAGAACTCGACAAATATCATGGAGAGATTAAATCAATGAGAACTTCCACCTCATTTCTAAAAAAGGGTGTAGCCACACGAATGCTCCAGCACATACTTGGGGAAGCCCTGATCCGGGGCTATAAACGGGTCAGTTTGGAAACGGGATCAATGGCTGCTTTTGAACCGGCAAGAAAACTATATGAGAGGTTTGGCTTTGAATATTGTGAGCCCTTTGCAGATTACATCAAAGACCCGAACAGCGTTTTTATGACAAAGGAGTTGGGTAGTTCTGCTTAGTAGGCAAGCAAATTCCACGTGCATTTTAAATTGGACATATTGCATAACATGCTTTCCGCAAAATATAACAATAATACATTAACGTACCCATGATTATTATTATAAACAAATTAACTTAGCTACATATTTGCCACATAAAAAAATGTGACTCATTAGTGCCGTTAATTTACGACCTCCTGAGTCACCGTTCCTTAATACGAATTAACAATCAATATTTATAGATTCCGTTCTAACAAAATGCCTACCTGTTCCGCCATAACATCAGGCGGATAAGGCATATCATTGGTGATCCACCATTCCACAATTCCCACATAAGAGGTCACAATAAATTGAAGAATGATCTCCCCATTTAATCCATAGTTTTTTCCTTCCAAAATATTGACTTCATCCTTGAATTCTTCGATGAGAAACTCATGGAATTGCCTACGAAAAGAATGAGCCCCTTTACTCGCTAGCATCGTCGAAAAAAATAAATAATTCTGCTCCAAATACTCAAACCAAGGCAGATTCGCTTCTGCAAATTCCATATCAGCGGTTGAAGCACATAATATCTTCATTTCGTTAATATGTTCTCCAATCATCTTATCCAGCAAATCAAATTTATCCAGGTAATGAAGATAAATCGTCCCTCGGCTGACGTTAGCCCTGTCTGCAATATCTTGTACAGTAATATCATCAAACTTTTTTTCAGACATTAGTTCAATAACTGCATGCTTAATTGCTTCCTGACTTTTAAGTATTCTTCTATCTACTTTAGTCACTTGCGTCACCAAACTTTCCTAAAGACCAACATTGTCATATGGCTGTTTTATGTATAAATAATTATATACAGCTGTTCATTAATGTTTCAATGTTTACTATAGGACGAGTGATAGACTTTTGATTTTGTTTGGTGACAAAGGTTTACTTAAAACATACTCAATTGATAATTTTTCGATAAAAGTTCCAGCAGTTTAATCCCAGCCACACTGTTTCCTTTGTCATCCAGTGCTGGACCATAAATTCCAATACCAAATCTCCCTGGAACAGCCCCCATAATCCCGCCAGAGACGCCGCTCTTGGCAGGAATACCGATTTTGATGGCGAATTCACCAGAAGCATTATACATCCCGCATGTCACCATAAATGTTTTGCAGATTCGAGCCACATCGTCAGGCATAATCTGTTTTCCAGTCAGCGGATCTTTACCATCCATCGCAAATATTAGCCCGATTCTTGCTAAATCCAAACAATTCATTTCTATGGCACACTGTTTTGTATATAGATCCAATAAGGTCTCCACATCTTCCGTGATAATATGATGCTGCTTAAGAAAATAACATAATGCCCGGTTTAAATCAGCCGTTTCGAATTCAGAACGAGCTACCCTCTCACAATAGTCAATCGAAGGATCATCCGCTAATCCCCTGATAAAACGTAATAACCGATTGAACCGGTCCTGTACAGTATCTCCTTTAATCATATGCGTCACTACCAGTGCGCCAGCATTAATCATCGGGTTTAGCGGTTTAGCTGGCGCCATGGTTTCTAATTTGGCAATAGAATTAAACGGGTCACCAGTAGGCTCCATCCCAACCCGCTCAAACACATAACGAAAGCCTCTATCCATTAAAACGAAAGCCAAACTAATCACCTTTGAAATACTTTGCAGGGTCATTTTTGTTTGGATATCCCCTGCCGAAATACATCTCCCATCAGGATAATGAATCGCAATCGATAATTGATCTGGATTCGCTTTACCCAGTTCCGGAATGTAATTGGCAACCTTGCCCTCTTTTGTATGCTTTTTTGCTTCTTCCACAAAATGTTGTAATTCGTCACTTGTTTGACATAGCATTTATGCATCACCCATAGTAGTATTGGCTATTGGTACATTGTTGATGCTCTATGGGTTGGAAACAAGGCCTATAAATACAATCGTTCCCGATTCTTCTTCCGTAATCGCAAAGAAAAATGGCCGGTTCACTTCCATTTGGAATGGACCCCCCAATGGTGCCATCTCCTTTTTCATCTCAACAGAGGTCGCAGCAGCAGCTTCCGTCCCTTTCTCATTGACCACTAAATAGCTTTTATGTTTGACCCTATCTATCCATATTTGATTTTTCTCGGTAACCAACTTTGAAAAATTAGCGCGCTCGTCGTCAAACGCCGATACCATACCAAGTTCTTTTAATGGTTCATTCATTAACTGCTCATATTCTATTTTAAATTTGGGCAATCGAATTTTTCCTTCTTTTACGGTGAAATTGGTTTGCCACTTCTCCCAATTATCAAACGTCAACCGATCCTGAAATTCTTCTAAACTTGAATTCTCATTAGGAAGAAATATTTTCATGCTCCACTTGCCGTCACCATATGGGAGGGAAACTGCTTGAAAATCTTCAGTTTCCAAATAGGGCAATTTTTCATTCAATTCCATAAGAGGTACTTTTTTTGTCGCCCCATCTGTCAGATGAAAGGTTCGTTTTTCCGTTTGCCTTTCATTGAATTCATATTTCCAATCCCCTTTAAAATAAATCGCGTTAATAAGGATTGCGACTAAATCGGGAGCCAATGGAGACTCGACCATTTTTTTTATTCTTCTATTGGTCGTCTTGTTTACCCAATCATTAATCCTTTTAGGGGATTGCTTATCCATCACATTTATTTCCTGGATTTTTGCATGATAATACTCCTTGCTGTTGTCAGCGAATTCAGTCTGAAAATGAAACCGATTATTGAGCCAAATGGAATTTGCCATATTTATATTTATTTGCTTCGAGTTTCGTTGAAGCAGTGACATCAAGGAGGCATTCGCTTTGTTCATCTCAATGGAATCGATGCCGGCAGACTGTAGAACCTTGCCCATTTCTTCCTTCGTCTCTCCATCGGCGCCGTTATAAACCATCGATAACGCCATAAACAAACTAACTGGAGAAATAAGTGTGTTGCCGTTCTTATTCCCGCCGATTATTTTTAAAACATCCAACCCAAACTGATTATTCGAATTAACCACTTTTTTGTAATCTTCATTTTGAAAAACAGTTCCACTTGCGTATCCTAGATGATTAGAGAATCTCCTCGTGTCCTCCATATTTCCAGATTTGCTAGCCCAAACTAAGACAGTAAGGACACATACTACGATCATTACAACAAGCCATTTCTTCAAGTACATCACCGTCCTTTACCAACTTAGACTATCGTCATACGCCTAAGGTTACACAGCCAATCCAATAATTGTATGTTCATAAAAAAAACAACGCTAAAACTGCGTTGTTTTTTAACTGTTGGATTTTTGTGCTAGATTTGTTGCGGTGTTTGCAGCTGTTAAATCTACCTGCAGCTGTTCGCTTAATTCATGTGGGTGATAAAATCCCTTTGCCATCATAAAGTTAGTAATATTCTCATGTGTTTGAATCGCCGCCAGCAACTGTTCCTTTAACACAGCCCGCAGTTCAGGAGTTGCAGCCTCAGTTATGGCAACTGTGTAATTTCGAATTCCCGATTTAGTCGAAATTAAAAAATCCGTTGCAATCACCTGATCGGTCATACCGCCCATACCAAGTAAATTTTGAACAAATTGATTCATTGCTGTGCCTCCCGGTTCGTTAAGAATTGCTGCAATTGTTCAATATGTTGTTGTCCAGTCGTCACATCGTTTTCCAGTATCGCCTTTAATTCTGGATCTTGCGCTAACGGACTCATTGTTGTTGATTTCGTCAGGCAAAGATTTTTAAAGGTCAACAATTCATGAAGGTCAATCGTTTCATGTAGTCCTAAATATTTCACCATTATTGTTCACTCCATCATTTTCTTTCATTACTTCCTTATGTTTTCAATAATTGAAGCCCTCTATTCCATTTTTCATTCATTCAAAGTTATTTCATTTCACTATATATATTGCATAAAAAAAAAAGCAGGTTGGGGAAAATACTTATGTTACCGAATATGGAGGTGAGTAGATGGATAAAGAAATGTTAGCTTTGCATGAAACATTAGAAACCCACGAAATCATTAATATAAAAACCGTCTGTTTACTAAGATCCAAACTAATGCAGGGTATTTGCTTCAATAATGAGCTAAAACAGCTCATGGAGAAAGACGTACAACTTAACACCAAGCATATCAATGAACTGCTGCCATTTTATCAGCAAAGCCAATTACTTCATTAGGAGGTGGAAAAGTGAAAGATTACCTAGACCCCAGGAACGCAGAAGGGATGCCGAACTTGGCTGACTCAGCCTTTGCTCTTGATTTTTTAATCTCGGTGAAAAACGGGATCCGAAATTACGGATTCGCCATTCCCGAAACAACAAACCCAGAGCTCAGGAGAGTTTTGACAAAACAGATGATGGAAGCCCTTGATTTACATGGAGAAATTTCCGATTTGATGATCAAAAATAAATGGCTGCATCCCCATAATTTTAAAGACCAGTACCCTGTTGATTTAAAAGGGGCCGAAACCGCCATGCAAATTGGCCAAATGAACCTCTACCCTATCGATACCGACCGCGGCGGAATGTTTGCCACACCAAACGAATAAAAGGAGGGATAAACTTAAATGAAAGCTGTTACCTACCAAGGGATAAAAAATGTTGAAGTCAGAGAAGTAAAAGACCCCACCATCAAAAATTCAGACGATATCATTGTGAAAATCACGTCTTCAGCCATTTGCGGGTCCGATCTCCATTTGATACATGGAATGATTCCCAATACGCCAACAGACTTTGTCATTGGACACGAACCAATGGGAGTGGTCGAAGAAGTAGGACCAGGTGTCCGTGATTTAAAAAAGGGCGACCGGGTCATCATTCCGTTTAATGTCAGCTGCGGCTCCTGCTGGTATTGCCAGCATGACCTGACCAGCCAATGTGACAATTCCAACCCACACGGCGACATGGGCGGTTTCTTTGGCTATTCCGAGACCACAGGCGGCTATGCGGGCGGGCAAGCCGAATACATGAGGGTTCCTTACGGGAATTTTACCCCGTTTAAAATCCCAGAGGATTGCGAAGTAGAAGATGAAAAACTCGTACTGTTGGCAGATGCTGCTGGGACCGCGTATTGGTCCGTTGACCATGCCGGCGTCAAAGATGGAGACACTGTCATCGTCTTGGGCTGTGGTCCTGTGGGCTTACTGGCGCAAAAATTTGCTTGGTATAAAGGGGCAAAGCGTGTGATTGCGGTCGATTACATTGACTATCGCCTGCAGCATGCGAAACGGACAAACAATGTAGAAATTGTTAACTTTGAACAGCATGAAAACACTGGCCTATACCTAAAAGAAATCACAAAAGGCGGAGCCGACGTTGTCATTGACGCAGTAGGAATGGATGGAAAGTGGACACCGATGGAGTTTCTGGCAAGCGGGCTCAAGCTTCAAGGCGGGGCAATGGGCGCTATAGTAATCGCCAGCCAAGCTGTCCGCAAAGGCGGCACGATCCAAATTACCGGAGTTTATGGCGGCCGCTATAATGCATTTCCACTGGGCGATCTATTTCAGCGAAATATTGACCTTAAGATGGGACAGGCACCGGTTATTCCTTATATGCCTTTCTTGTACGATTTATTTGCCTCAGGAAAAATCGACCCGAGTGATGTGGTGACACACGTGCTACCGTTAGATCAAGCCAAGCATGGCTATGAGGTTTTTGATACAAGAACAGAGGATTGCATTAAAGTCATACTAAAACCATAAAAAACAAACCCAGTTCAAAACGTTCGTTTTAGACTGGGTTATTATCTATTCCTAAAAGAAGATCTAATATCAGGATGGAAGGAAGACTTCGACGGGGTTTTTTTCCTCTAGGTCCAATTTGTATAAATGCCATTCCCCATTATTGTCTTTCCCAAATTTGGAATCGACCATGAAATAAACAGTCTGCCCTTCAGCAGCAACCACTGGGTGTGAAGCATAACTTTCCATGTTGGTAAGCTGCTTTCCCTCCTTGGTTTCAAAATCATATGAATATAACTCATACTGGAACGTCCCGCCACTCTCCAGGTTGGCGATAGCTTGATAAATTAAATGTTTCCCGTCAGGTGTAAAGGCAAAATCAAATATATCTAAGTTTTTATCTGGTTCGGAAACAACGTAATGACCGGGGTCTTCAAGTGAAATGGAAAAAATCCGTTGTTTTGTATCAAATATTTCTTCTGCCGTTTTCGCCTGCGAATCATCATCACTTTGTAGATAAAGCATGCTTCCATCACCTGAAACAACCAATGAGGTCATGCTATATTTTTTCATATCAGTCAACTTTTCAATTGCTTCTGTTGTAAAGCTGTATTGAAAAATATCAAAATCATGCGGCCGTTTCCCGGTAATGGGCGAGTAATTCGTAAAGGTACCGGCACCGAGAAAAAACAAGGACGTATCATTCTTTCCAAACTCCACTTCAGTGACAAGGTCTTTATTCGAAAAAAGCTCCCTCGTCTTTTTAGTTTCAAGGTCAATAACACGTACACTTGAAAACGGGTCGTTTTCCATATCCTTGTTTTGTACAACAAATGCCAAAAGTTTTCCATCTGCTGAGAAACTTGGGTCTAAGATACGTTTATCATTCTCCAGTTTAACGATGGTTTGTCTCTCGTTATTTTCCTCATTATATACATTCAAAACTGGAGTCCCAAGTTGATAAGTTACATAAGCAATCGTCTTGTTTACAGAAACATCGTATTGATTCGTAAGTCCTTCATCCTTTTCAGTGTCTTCCTTAGCCAAGAGAACCCCTGCTGTAAGAAGCGAAATTAGCAACAGTGCCGGCACACATAAGACAATCAGCCATTTTTTCCTGTTCAATAATAGCAACTCCTTATATAAATAATGGCAGCAGGAGATAGCCGACGATGATAAGGGATAATAGAACTGGGAGTAGAGGCGTCCAAAGCACAATCTCCTCGCGCTGTTCCCACTGTACTAACTGCAGTCTATATAAAGCCCCCCAAACAGCCAAAGGAGTTAAAAATATCAGCATCATAAAATGGAGCTTTCCGATCATAACTAGCCCGCCATAGATAAAAAACAAACATGCTGCACAAATAATCAAGCCTGTAGTGATGTAAAGAATATGAATCACTTTTTTGCCGCTAGGAACTTTCGTTTCTTTCGCACCTGGCAAAAGTGCTGTTTGATAAAGCAGAACTGCGGTCAAAATAAGATTCAGCCATGTTAGAATTAGCATTAAGCTTTCAATTGTACCACCTGAAAGGTTCGCCGCACCAAGCAGGCCATATGACCACAACAGCAGATGGACAATAAGAAGGATGATGCTCCAGCGTTTTCTCAAGGTACTCCTAAAATGGGAAAATGCCAGCACAAGCAGAATGGTTCCAATGCTGATTGATGTGATCAGCCAGTCATACTCGGCATCCCCATTAATTAACAGGTGGGCGAGGTAGAGACCCGAAGCGGAAAATAGAGAGAGCATTGCCAAGAAGATAAATAATTGCTTCCGGTACGGATACAACACTTGCTGCATTTCTCGTCCTATTTTTTCATGATTGCCAAACTGCTGTATGGCCATCTTAGCCGCCTCCTGTTCTGAAAGACCCTTTACCATGTTCTCTTTTGCCAATAATTCGAGATGGACAAGCATTTCTTCTTCCATGTCAGCCTTATCTTCAGGAGTTCCATCAATACCTGCAACAATATGGTTTACATAGTTTTTGAGAAGCTCGTTCATGTTAGCCCCTCTTCCACTTTGCGTACTAAATTTTCCACCAGGCTCCAGTTCTTACGCTTTTCTTCCAGCTCCGCAGTACCCTTATCAGTGAGATGATAATATTTCCTTCTGCCCGAATCGGTATCCTTCCAGTAGGACTCAATCCATTCCTTTTTTTCGAGCCGTTTTAGCGCGGGATATAGTGTCCCTTCGCCCATTTCATATTGCTCGCCGCTCGTCTCCTTCAGGATTTTCATCATCTCGTATCCATACATATCGCGATTTGAAATCATTGACAACAGCAACAGGTCGATGCTCCCCTTAAGCATTTCTTTGTCCATAGAGACCTCCCCCTATCAAATTAACAACTATATCGTATCACCTTGTATATCGCATTACAAGGTACATAACAAAAAATCCTATATATTTTTCTAACTGACTTACTTCAAAGCTGAAAAAGGCACAACCGGCAGAACGCCCAATTGTGCCTAATGGTAAGTATAATGTTTATTTACATGTTCTTAGGGTATCAACTTAGTAGACTTAGCCTTTTCTGCGGTACGATCCAGCCAGGGGCTAAGAGGCTTTTTTAATACGAGTGCGATGAGAAAACTTAATCCCGCAAAACCAAGCAGATATACAACATCCTTGATGACCACTTCCTGGATCATTCCCCCAACGGTCTCTCGTAACATACTCACCGCATAAGTGAACGGCATAAACGGATACAATTTTTGAAAAAAAGAGGAGGTGACAGTTACAGGAAAAGTGGCCCCAGAGCTTGAAATTTGCAGCACCAAAAGAATGATGGATAACCCTTTCCCAATATTGCCAAATACCGAACATAAAGTGTAGGTAATAATGCCAAACACAATGCTGATAAAAACACTTAATAACACAAACCAAAGCTTGTCCACTACATAGGAATGGATAATGTATAAATCACCAAGGGACACAATGATGGCTTGGAAAACCCCAATCGTAAGAAAGGTGAATAGTCTCCCAAAATAAAGCTGGTAATTCTTATATTGCTTATCAGGATTTTCAACATCCACCCTCATTGACGAGATAAGCAGCATCCCCCCTACCCATAGGGCCAACATTGTATAAAATGGTGTCATCGCGGAACCGTAGTTTGGAATCGGGAATATCCTCTTCGTTTTTAACTGGATCGGACTTGATAAAAAGTTACTTTCTTTTCCTGGATCGTGCATTAAAAATTCGATTAAATCATGAATATTGACACTTTGATTAAATTTCCTGATTTTGTCTGCCGCCGTCCGTATCTCATTTTCAAATCCCGGCAAATCATTTTTGGCCAAATCGGCTGCTTTATGAATCACTCTCACTACCTCAGGTAGCTTTGTCCTTATTAAATCCGCAGCTTCTCTGATGTTATCTTCAACCTTCGGCAAATCGTTACGAACAAAATCTGCCGCTTTATGAATCTTATCCTCAATTGTCGGCAGATCATTTTTAATGAAATTGGCTGCTGTATTAATCCCCCCCTCTACTTTGTCCAGCTGTTGCTGAAGATTGGTTCGATGGTCTTGGATATCCTGACGGATAGTAACCAGTTCATTAAGAAGAGACTTCAACTGTTCCTGATTGACGGATGTGTCTGTTTGTTCCGCCGCAATTATGTTGTCAAGTGCCTGGTTAATTTGAGATTCGACTTCCGTTAGGCTGGCTACTACGTCGTTCATGACAGCAGATGTACTTGCAATGTTAGACAGCCGAGTCTGCAGTTCCGTAATCCTGTCACCAGCTTCATCCACTGTTGGCAAACTTGCTTCAACCTTTAAAATACTGTTACCGGCACTATCCAGTTCGGGAATTCTTTGTTCTAACTGGATGATTTGCTGGCCTTTCTCTTGTATGTCGGGCAGTTTTCCTTCTAATTCTATGGCTTTATTGCCCATGGCTTCAATCTGTGGCAAAGCCTTTTCCAGCTCAAGGATTTGGCTGGCAACATTCTGGATGGATGGCCACTCTTTTTGAAGCTCGACACCAGCCTCGTTAAAAGCTGAAAAGATCGCGCTTCCGACTGTTTCTGTGAAGGCATCACTAATTTGAGCCATAACGCTTGATGCGCCAGAACTTGTTATTTTTGGCGCAATCGCATTGATTTTCTCGTTTAAGCCAAATATAATTTCTGGTTTCTGAGGATTTGCTTCCAGAATGCTTGTAAGTTCCTTAGAAAAGTTTTTGGGGATGATGAGGTAGGCATAATAATCCCCATGTTCTACCCCCTTAATAGCCTGACTGCGGTTTACAAACACCCAGCCAAGTTTACGGTTTTTTTTTAACTTATTAACCGTCTCAGCCCCAGCATTAAATGGTTTCTCGAGCACTACCGCTCCCTCATCCTCGTTCACCACTGCAACCTGGATGCCTGACGTATTTCCGTAAGGGTCCCACATCGATTTAATATTAAACCAGGCATATGCAGACGGAAGGAACATGAGTCCAACCACTAAAAGGAGAACCGTAGGAACTCGGAATATATTTTTCCAATCTGTTTTATAAATGTGCCAAATGTTGCCCACTTTTAACCACCTCTACCAGTAAGCACTATTTTTAGTATTAGAACTGGATGGGTTATTATCCATTATTTCATTAAACAAACAATAAAAAGACGGCTCAAATGAAAACTCACCTGAACCGTCTTTTTATTCTTGGGCCATCACACCGTTATGACTACTTTTCCTAGCGCATGTCCTTCTGAAAAATAACGAAATGCCTCAGGAACTTCACTCAACGTATAGATTCTATCAATTACAGGCTTTACTTTACCGGATTCCAATAATTCCTTCATATAAATAAGGTCCTTTTGCTTTGGTCTTTGCAAAAAACTGCCTATTTTCTTTTTCCCTGTCATGGAAATCCACGGGCCTAGAGTCATGGCTTGAAACATTTGAGAGCCGGAAGCGCCAACATGAACAAAAGACCCATTTGGGTTAAGGGCCCGCTTATATACGGAAATTGGCTGAGCCGTTCGTGCCCAGAATTAGGTCATACAAATCTGTTTTTTTAGTAAAATCCTCTGTCTTGTAATCAATCACATGGTCTGCCCCAATAGAACGCACTGTTTCTACTTTGTTTGTGCTGCATACAGCTGTTACCTCAGCGCAGGCTTTTCTACCTCTTTTAATCCCAGGACATCAGGTGGACCATATCTTTGATAAACAATAGCTTTCATCGGCTCCTCATATTTACCTAATTTTACCATTAGGTAAATGGGAAAAGAACGGCAATTAGAAAAAGAAAAAAGCTTGAAACTAGTTATGTTTTCAAGCTTTCAGCATATTGAATAGCTGCAGGAAATACTTTTTCAACATGAAATAATAAGTTCATGTAGTGTCCGTCGTACTGCCCCCGGACCCTTTATAAGACGTTTAAAATAGTCTTCTACTTTACCTCCCACCCCAATTTCATATAAACTCATGCCAAATATTCTTTCGTTTGACAGAATAGGTTGTAATTGTTGACCCACAGAATCAGGATTGCTGAATTCTATGTTTTTAATATATTGTTTCACTTCGTCCAAAAGTGGGTCGGGACTAAGCTTCATTTCGTTCCCCTCATCATCAACCCCCATCAGATAACGGCACCACCCTGCCAACGTCAGAGGGATAAATGTTAAATCAGCGACATCTAAGTCGTCCCTCTCGACATACAACTTAATGGTTTCCCCAAACCGAATGGCCATCTTTTGCGAAGTATCTGTTGCAATCCTTTGCGGTGTATCCGGATTGTTTGGATTTGGGAAACGCACTTCAAGGACTTCTTTAATAAAGTTCATTGGTTCAATGATGCCAGGGTCGGTGACTGTCTTCATCCCTTCCACATATCCAATTTTTTCAACCAAGGCTTTTAAATCTTCATCCTTCATTTCATCGGCAATCGACGAATAACCAAGTAAACAGCCAAAAATGGCCAATGCTGTATGGAGCGGATTTAAGCAGGTGCATACCTTCATTCTCTCGACTTGGTCAACAATGTTTTTTTCCGTAAAATACACTCCAACCTTTTCCAATGCAGGACGGCCATTTGGAAAACGGTCTTCAATCACTAAATACTCCGATTCCTCCGTATTGACAAAGGCAGCGATTGCCGGACGATTTGGATTTGTATGAATCAACTGGGCACTTCCATAACCAAGTTGGATTAATCTGTCCGCCACATCTTTTGATGGCTGGGGGGTAATTTTATCAATCATGCTCCAAGGGAAAGTAATTCGGGTTTCATCATCCAAATATTCCATGAACCCTTCTTCCACAAAGCCAAGTTCCTGCCAAATGGCTGCGACTTTTACTACTGCCTCTTTGAGCTTATCTCCATTGTGGGAGAAATTATCTGTACTCACCAACGCTAATGGAAGTTTTCCTTTTTGATACCTTGCATATAAAAGAGATGCTATGATAACCATTGTATGGTTGGGATTATCCAGCCCCTGTGCGATTTCTCTTTTTACTTCTTCACGGATTTCACCATTTAAGTTTGTTAAGTCATACCCTTTTTCTGTGATGGAAAACGTAACAAATTGAAGTGATGGCTGCTGAAAGATTACTTTTAAGCGCTGCCACGATTCAGGATTATTTTTTGTCGTGATGCTTTCTGCGATGCTAGCGATCACTTCCATATCCAGTGTCCCATCTAGTTTCATAACGACATTAAGACTTAAGTTATCGTGGGGACGGTAGATTTTTTCTGCTACCTCATTGCTATTGGTGGAAACAATAATAATTCCTTTGTCCGTTTCACCTTTTTCGATTAAATGCTGCTGCAGGACTGAATGGAAGGCCCTGAATAAATTTCCGGCACCAAAATGAACCCAAATAGGGGATTCTTTGGTGTTCTTCCAAACCTCCTCAAAATCATAGGCAGGTGTCTTGATGCCAAGTGCAGAAAAACGTTCTTTCTCATTTTTGAGTTGTTCTTTTCCTAAATAAAGCAATCCTATTACCCCTTTGTTTATATTTAAGTTTAACATCTAAGTTAATGGTGTCAGCACTGGTTGTCAATTTACATTAGTATTGAATCCCTACCTCTGGTTTTATTTTACAAGTTACTTGATAAAGAGAAAAGGGTTTCACTCTTTTAAATATGACGATAGGCTCTTTGACTTAATAGCAAGTCATGGATGAAGTTATGTAAATTCAATAGTACGTTCTCATAACACAAAAAAATCACCTATGGTAAGGTGATTTTTTCGGTTAAGCCAATTTTTCACAAAGATAGATAAAACTGCTTGACGTCCATGTATGGGCTTTATCACATAATCCATCGCCGGTGATGGCATCAAAGTTTTCCGCACAACCGCTTTTCTTTATAAGCTTACAGAATTTCTCGGTGAGTTCTAACGCAAAGTCAGTTTCTCCACAGTCCTCCAGTGCTTCAATCAAAAGCACCATAGTTGGTGCCCAAATTGGGCCTCTCCAATAACCGTTAGGCTCGTAGAATGGACTGTCGACGGCTTCTGTAGCAAGTCCATACTCGGTTGTAAATTTAGGACTTTTGAGTGTGGCTATCATAGAGCTTCGTAATTCTTCCGGTAATCGAGAGCCTAAGATTAATAGAGTATAAGGCAGGATTGACTCGGAATAAATGGCTTTCTTTCCTAGGGTTTCTCTAGCAATTACTTGGTTGTTCTCAACAAAAGCTGCCAGTGCGCGTTCCGTCAACTCTGCTGCTCGGCGATTCCATTGAACTTGCTCATGAACTCGGCCAAGCTTTCCGGCAACATTAGCTAGCAAGTCCATCGCTTTGATTAAGAAAGCGGATAAATCGGGTGATTCAACAATAAAGCCGTTCGCAAAAACAGTGCTATTATCATACCCTGAATCATTGCCATGATGGTATTCACAAATCCCATCTTCATCGCAATCCTTATAATTGAGCCAGAAGTTGATCTGTTTTTCAATTCCCTCATAAACTTCGATAAGTTGTTCTGGTGTGAACTCCATTTTTTCCATCATTTTCTCCACAAAAAGTCCATGGATTGGAGGCTTAGCAAAATTCCAGCGGAGGGTAGAATCACTGACAGAACCCGGCAGCTGGCCTTTTTCATCCTGATGGTCAAACAGAATCATCATTTGATCATAGGCAAGCTGGTCGTGGACCCCAGCAAGACCAATGGCATTATAACAGTGATCCCAACTCCAAATTCCAGGAAAATGATTATTGGACATATAGACAGAATCCCTGCCAAGTAATCCTTCTTTTCTAACGGTACAAGACCATGTCACATACACAGCTAAACGATTCGTCTCATCATATTCCGGTCTAACTTTCGGAAACTTTGCATAAAACTCTTCAAAATCATTAAGCGTCTTCGCTGCACTTTCCTCAAATGAATAATTTTTTTTAGTTGGCTTCATCATGTGGGTTGGAATTTCCTCAATGACAATTAAGAATTCACTTGATTCGTCTGCATTCACATCAATATAGGAAGCCAAACTTCCTAACATGGTTTCGCTGTTTTCCTGAACAAGTTTCGTTGTACCCGTTACATTTTTTACAATATATTTGGTCAATGTCTTGTAGCTATTAATAATATGAAAGCTTTCAATCTCATTTTCTAGTGTAAAATTATAATCATATTCATTAATCGGCATACAGTCTAAACGCAGACCAAGCTTTTCACCGGTGCCTTTGATGACGATCCGTGAATCGCCATCAAAGGTAATACCAATTTTACCGGAAGCAGTTGTTAATTCTATTTTCCCATAATCTGCTTCATACGTATAATCAACAGGCTTTTGTTCAACCAAAGGAACAAACTTGCAAACCGCACTATTTCCCCTTGATTTTCCACGAACGGACTTTAAATAAAGACCTTCTCCCTGTACATTCTTAAACACTTTTAAATAGCTTTCGTCTCCATTATAATAAGCGATTGCCATATAGGAACCATAAACGCTAAACGGTACATCAATAATATTCATAACAAACTCCTTCTTCAGCTTTCATTAAATTTCCACAGAATTAAGCAGCGGAGGAATTCTCCATGTCGCCTTCTTCTTTGCATTTTTGGCGGTCATACATTTTAACAAATGGGATGGAGAATAGGATATAAATGACACCTAGTATTAGCTGCCAAACCAAACCAGAAATGTGTCCTCCGGTTGCTAAGAATCCGTATATTCCAGGAGGTGTTGTCCAAGGCACACCCGTACCGGTAAGCTTGGCTACCCAGCCAAGTGAAGTGACAATATACGTTAAGATCACACCAATAAACGGTGCTACAATATAAACAAAGCCTAAGAATGGGTTAAACATAATTGGATAACCGAACACTAATGGCTCATGAATTCCGAAGATTGCAGGCACAATACCCACTTTTGATATTTCCTTCATTTGCTTACTCTTTGATACAATTAAAGCAGCGATACATATGTATAAACCAACACCACCAGTATAAGAGAAGAATTCATAAGTCAGGATATTGGGCAGATCCACACCTGCTTGCACAGCTTGTCTGTTAGCATCACTCGCCATGAGCAAGACTGGGGCAATGGCGCCAAACATAATAATAGAGGAACCATGAATACCAAAAACCCATAATAAATTGGTTAAAAATACACAAATGGTATATCCGACAACGCTAGTCCCTAAACCGGAAAGCGGCTTGCCTATCACTGTATTAATAACGACATGGATGTTGTCAAATGGTGTTGCAAGTAGAATTAACTTAACTGCCCAGAATCCAAAGAAGATAATTGCCATTGGGATTAACGAAGCAAACGACCCAGCAACAGCAGGCGGTACGGAGCTTGGCAATTTGATTTGCAATTTCTTTTTCATTAACAAGCGATAGATTTCAGGAACGATCAGGGCAATAACAATGGCAACAATTAAACTCGTAGCCCCCAATTTTCCAAACTCAAGCATGACTGTTCCTTTTACCACTTTTAAAGGCGTTAATAGGAAATACACACACAAACTAATAATGCTGGAATACATCGGATCCGTTTCTTTGTACTCTTTAGCTAAATTATAGGAAATGAACAATAAACAGATGATTGATGCCAGGTCCATTGTTCCGTTCATAAAGTAATTAAGCTTATCCTGCCAAATAGACGGGTCTGAAAGCCCTAACATTTTTGTCACAAAGTTTATGTAGGCTTTCGAAGGAAAGTTAGCGATTAACAATGCTACTGACGCAATGATTGTGAACGGTACATAGGCTATCATACCGTTCTTAATCGCATTGATATGGCGATTTGAGGTAAACTTTTCAATACCGTCAAATAAAACGTCTTTTGCTTTATCCATGTTTAAACCCATGCGGTACCCCTCCCTAGGATTAGTTAAACTTTTGAAATAGTTCTTCTGCAGATTTCAAAACAGCTGCACCATCGCACTTACCATAGTCAACTGGATTAATCGTTGCCACTGGCGCTTTTCCATCTACTAGTTTGGTTATTTTTCTTAATTGATAGCTAATTTGCGGTCCTAGCAACAACACATCAAAGTTACCCAATTCGCTTTCAACTGATCCTGAGTCCACAGCCCAGATTTTGTAGTCTTTTCCTTGTGCCTTAGCTGCCTCTTCCATTTTTGCCACTACTAGACTTGTAGACATACCTGCGTTACATGCCAACATGATTTTCATTATGATCCGCTCCCTTTAACGTTTGATTTGATCTTTCAATTCTTTAATAATTTGATATAATTCAATAAATTCTTCAGCCTGGTCTTTCATTAAGATAGCTCCAGATAAATGATCTTCTGCATGAACTAGAATAAGATTTACCTCTACTTTCTCCCCGCTCGCTTCTTTTTGGATTAGAGAGAAATGGGAACCATGTGCCCCTTTTAGTTTTTCATTGGCTTTCTTTAAATGTTCCTTTGCCTCTTCGAATTGAAATTCCCTAGCACACTCAATGGCTTGCATTGATTCCGATTTGGAATCCCCGGCAATGGCAATTAGTTCAAAGGCCGCTGCATATTCCGTATCAACCACTAGTCCTCCATCTCGCTTTCTACTAAATTTAATAAACTGATCAGCGTTTCAAAATTGCTTTTTCTCAATAATTCACTTATTAAATTTTTGTTGATCAGCAGCTTTGAAGTGGTTTTATAAAATTTTTGGATTTCCTTACTTGGATGATTTTCTATAGATATCAGAAATACGACTTGTACTTCTTGGTTATCCCAATTTATTGGTTGCTTTAATATTGCGACACTTGCAAATGTCCGCTTACTTAGAGTCCGGCTTGGATGGGGAATCGCAACCAAATTGCCAAACGAGGTTGGAGCAATTTTTTCTCTTTCTAAAACGGCTGCTTGAAAATCCTCAGGTACGTCCTCAACTTCCTGAATTCTTTGGCACAAATATTCAAGTACATCTTCTTTTGTTGAAAGATTCAGTCCTGTAAAAAATAAATCTTCACTATAATATTGTGAAATACTGCCTCCAGAGTCCTTCGTCAGGACTTGAATGACATTCTTAACATCCTTATTTTCTAAAAAGTATTGGACTTCCAATATCGGTACCTTCACTTTTTCAGAAATTGGAACAGTGGTAATAATATAATCAATTGAGTCCAAATTCTTTTTAGACACCCGATGCACATCACATGTTTCTATTTGATTAATGTAATTCCCGAATTTTTCGAGGTATTTGTATTTCAGAAACTGGGCGCTCCCTACTCCCGAAGAACACACAACCAAAATGTTTTTCTTCCGGATGTTGTACTTATCACGCTCCAAAGCCAACTCAAAAGACATCGCAAAATAGCCAATTTCATTTTCATCTAAAATTTTTCCATAATGTTTGCCCAAAATACCGCAGGCAAAAGTCGCAATGGAATAAGCCAAAAGGAACCGTTCCTTAATTTCCATCAGCAACGGATTTTTCATCGTCATATCAAATCTTAGCCGAACTTCTAAAGGAACCATGTGCTGACTTAATGACATGCGCAAATCTAAGTTATCTCGAAAATCGATTTTAAAAGATTCATAGATTTTCTCTAACATCTCGGTCACTAAGTTATCAATATTTTGACTAATGACAAAATTCTTCCCCTGTTTGCTGCTTCGATAGATCCTTTTACCAGCAAGATGAATCGCCAGGTACTTAATTTCCGACTTTGGAAATGTAATCGAGATTTTTTGCTCAATTGCTTTCGCCAATTCACTTGCCAGGAGGATTTCGTTTTCTAAAGAAAAAGGACTTAACTGGTCATCATCAATGACAATTTGATGGTTTTCCCTAATTCTTTCAATTGCTATAAAAATGTGAATCAAAAGATTTTGCAGAGCTACATTTGAAATTTGAAATTCATTCTGCTGTAAGATGGAATTTATACTAATCGCAATTTCATCCATCTTCTCCTGAGAGTCGACTGTCAAACCTTTTGTCCCATATTTCATCCCCATGCAGCTTGCAAGACATAATCTTAAGTCGAATTCATCGCCTTGGATTTTGACTCCGTAATTTGGTTTGCGAATCAACTGCAAATTATATTTTTTGATATCATCTTCTATTTTTTTCAGATCGTTAGTAATCGTTTTCCGTGAGATGTAAAGCTCTTCACTTAAATCATCCAGCTTTATATACTCAGAGTTCTTCAGCAGATACTCCTTAATATAGAGAACCCGCTCTTCTACGCTATTTGGCAATTCATCTATACCTTGATTTATTTCTTCATTAATATAGACAGTAAACTGTTTGGGGTTCGTAATTTGAAGTCGGTAACCCTGTCCGTGTTTAATTTCGATAAACGCACCATGTTCTTTAAAAATACGACTTAAATCTTTAAGAAGCGTTCTTGCCGTTTTATCGCTTACATTGATTTTCTGAGCTAAGCATAAGGCCGTTTGATATTCATCTTCTTTCAGCTGTTGAAATAAATCAATGTACCGTTTTTCCAGCATTTCTTCATCTCCTTTCTTGTCGTATTTTGTAGTTTGATAGTATCATTCTGTTTTTTAAAACTCCATGGAGATTTTTTCCCTTATAGAAGTGGAAAACGTTTCCCTACCTTTTATATATTGGCTCTGTTAAATTTGGCTGTTGATTTCCGCTCCAATCAACAGAGTTAAAAAAACTAACCGTATCGTTTAACAGAGACACCCATGCAAAACTTTTGCACCATGGGGTATGAAAATAAGCGACCTTGTCTATAATGTTTGGTCATTATTTTAAACTCGCTTATTTTCAGGGTAGCTTATAAATTAATTAATAGAAACACCATCAGGATGGATTTCAGGTGCCCAGACCAGAGGCTTTATAAATTGGATAATCAATAATATAATAAGTGCCGCAGTTACCTATAAGCTTGAAAATCTTAATCGTATAAAAAGATGTAATAGATACAAAATAACTTGGAATATAAAGTTGAGGTGATGTAGACAATGAAGGCAATTGTGATCGACCAATATGGAGGCAAGGAAGAACTTAAAGAGAGGGATGTACCGAAACCCATTCCCCAAGAAGGAGAAGTCTTAATTGAAATGCATGCGGCAGCCATTAATCCGATTGATTGGAAGCTGCGTGAAGGACATCTTAAAGAAATGCTGCCGTTTCAGTTTCCCATCATTTTAGGCTGGGATGCGGCAGGTGTGATTTCAGAAGTTGGCCCGAATGTTACCAATTTCCGTGAGGGTGATCGGGTATTCGTAAGGCCTGAAACTACAGCACAGGGAACCTATGCAGAATACATCGTGACACAGGAACACCTGCTGGCAAAGATTCCTGACAATATCAGTTTTGAAGAGGCAGCTGCGGTCCCCCTTGCAGGATTGACAGCTTATCAATGTTTGGTTAATTTTGCACAATTAAAAGCAGGTGATAAAGTATTAATTCACGCTGGTTCCGGCGGAGTCGGCAGTTTAGGTATCCAAATCGCCAAAAGCCTTGGTTACTTTGTTGCCACTACCGCTAGCAGCAAAAATGAGGAATTTCTAAAATCATTAGGTGCCGATCTGGTCATTAAATATGACCAACAGGAATTTGATAAGGAACTGGAAGATTATGATTTAGTGGTTGATACAATGGGCGGCGAAATTCAAAATAAAAGCTTCCAAGTGTTAAAAAAAGGCGGTACCCTAGTGTCGGTTGCCCAGCCCCCCGATGAAAAAAAGGGAGAAGAGTTGGAAATTAATGTGAAATTCCATTGGCTTGTCCCGAACGGGAAACAACTTTCCGAATTGGCCGATTTCATGGCGGAAGGTAAATTAAAGCCCATCATTGGGAGTGTATTTGAGTTTAGTGAACAAGGACTCCGGGAAGCTCATGCGCTCAGCGAAACAAACCATGCAAAGGGGAAGATTGTCATTAAAATAAAATAAAGATATATTCGAAAATGCACGATTCTCCTCTTTAATTGTCACCAATTTGCAACAACGTTTAATGTGAATTTATTGAAAAAACGACAAATCTGGCATACAATCAAATTGGAAGGGCTTTCAAAAAATGGGAGGGATTTTTATGAAGCTTTCTAATAAAGTAGCCGTCGTAACAGGGGCTGCATCCGGTATGGGAAAAGCCATTGCTGAGTTGTATGCCAAAGAAGGGGCAAAAGTCATAGCAGCTGACCTCAACATGGATGGGACAAAAGCAGTTGTGGAAACCATCACGAAGAACGGCGGAACAGCCATTGCAGTTCAATCGAATGTCGCAAAATTGGAAGACATCGAAAATATGATCGATACAGCAGTGAAGGAATTTGGCACTTTAGATATTTTGGTTAATAACGCGGGCATCATGGATGGTTTTGAACCAGTCGGTGACATTAACGACGATAGATGGGACTTAATTTTTGATATTAATACAAAAAGTGTCATGCGTGCTATGCGAAAAGCCATCCCCATTTTTTTGGAAAAAGGAAAAGGCGTCATCATTAATGTCGCTTCCACCGGAGGCTTAAATGGAGCTCATGCTGGTGCTGCTTACGGCGCATCGAAACACGCTGTGGTCGGCCTTACTAAAAATACAGGCTACATGTATGCCAATAAAGGTATTCGCTGTAATGCCATCGCACCGGGCGGCGTAAAAACAAACATTGCTGCCTCAATGAAAAATATTAATGAATTTGGAATGGGCCGTACACAAGCGGTACATGCTGTTATGCCAAGAATGGGTGAAGCAGATGAAATCGCCGCTGTTGCCCTATTCCTCGCTTTAGATGAGTCCAGCTTTGTAAATGGAACAGTTTTGGTTGCCGATGGCGGCTGGACAGCAGCATTTTAATTAGCAAACACCTATGAACTAGTTTGAAAATCACGCTCAGGGACGTTGTTCCCCGGGCGTTTTTATTTCCAAACATCCCTCTTAAAATAAACACATCCTACGTGTTTTTTCAATACCTTTTCCGCTTCATATCTCCTTTCGGGCTCCATTAGTTTTTTCAAGTTAAATCAAAAAGACCAAATCGTTGCGATTTGGTCTTTTTTTCTATAAAACGAAACTATGTTACCTCGAGGAACGTCTATCTTAATGTAATACTCTTGAAGCGCTAGTGAATTTAGATGGGTTAAACGAAGCAATTTTTACAACATCACCTGTTTGAGGTGCGTGGATATATTGACCGCCTCCGATATAAATTCCAACATGATATGCAGGTGATCCCCTGAATACTAAATCTCCCGGTTGTACTTGGCTTAAAGGAATTCGTGTTCCAAAGTTTTGCTGGTCGCGTGATACCCTTGGAAGACTAATGCCCACTGAATTTCTAAATACATAGGAAGTAAATCCAGAACAATCAAATCCACTTGGTGTTGAACCACCCCAAACATATGGAACACCTAAGAATTGTTTTGCGTAAGCAATAACTTTACTTGCAGCTTCAGGACTTGCAGGGCTGACAGCAGTAACGGTTGGTGCTGGTGCAGAAACTGTTTTCCCAGCACTAGCCTTTGCAGCTGGCTGTGCAGATGTTGTTGATTGTGCAGGTGCTGCTGATTGGCTTTGAGCTGCTAATCTAGCCTGGTTCTCTGCTTCTTCTTGGGCACGTTGCTGAGCTAATTGTGCTTGGCGCTCTGCTTCTTGCTGCGCAGCCAACTGGCTTTCTTGGCTATCGAGTTTAGCCTGTGCCTCTTGCAACGCCTGGTTCAGTTCTTGTTTGTTGGCTTCAATTTTTTGCTGCTCAACAGCTAATTCAGATTTGCTCTGCTCCAATTGATGCAATTCTGTATGTAATTTTTCCTCTGCACTGTCTAATGCTTCTTGTTTATCTTTTAGACCCTGCAGTAAGTCTGTATCGTTTTGAATAATTTTCGAAATAGCCGTAAAACGAGTTAAAAACTCGGAAAGGTCTGTAGATGTAAACAGTATTTCTGCGTAGGTGGCAACAGACTGTTTACCTTCTGATTGGATGCTCTTTAAACGTTCAGCATAAACTTGCTTGTGAACATCTAACTCCTTTTTAGCTTGTTCAATCTCTGCTTCTGTTTCTTGAATTTTTACTTGCTGTGATTCTATTTGGCCGCTTAGTTTTTGGCTTTGCTCCATTGCTAAGCTAATTTGGTTATCTAATTGCTGCACCTTGGTTTCAAAGTCATCAACCTGTGCTTTGGAAGCATTTATTTGTTCTTCTGTCACCTTGTCAGCGAAAGCAGGTGTAACAGATAGCTGAATCATCGTGGCAAGGATGGCAGCGGATACAGTGTATTTAAAAAACGATTTTTTTATCATTGAAAGTCTCCTCTTGTAACCTATTAGTATTTCAATCTCCTAATATATTTAATAGTTTATCGTTCAAAAGACCGAAAAACAATGATACCGTCGGATTTGTAATATAATTGTAAAGTAATGTAGAAAATTCTGTTAACAAGTCGAGTTTCTGTCCTCAATTTGTAGAAAAAACTTTAAGTAAAAAAATGGAACGTCGCAAAACTTAGGCTTTTGCAGCCTCCTATTTAGCTTTATAATAAATTCAATTTACTGTAATTAGTGGCAATGATGAGGAAAAGTAGAATGATGATACTTTCAACAGAGAGCTTCGGGAGCTGAAAAGGAGCAAAGTGATTCATTTGAACAATGGCCTCTGAGCCCCGTACTGAACCTAACTTTTTGATAGTAGTAGGCTGCGGCGAGAGTTGGTACTCGTTATCAAAACCACAGTATAAGAGCCCTAAAAAGTGCTCCGTACTTGCAGAGGCTAATTGTGTGAGCAGTTAGTGAATTAAGGTGGTACCACGTGGATTAAGAACCCCGTCCTTATCTATTTTTAGATATGGACGGGGTTTTTTGTTTTTACAAAAAAGGGGGAAGTTACAATGACTATTTTTATCGGAGGAGCTTGGCCGTACGCCAATGGCTCTCTGCATCTTGGACATATTGCAAGTTTACTTCCGGGAGATATTTTGGCACGTTATTATCGGCAAAAAGGGGAAAAGGTTTTATATGTTTCCGGAAGTGATTGTAACGGGACCCCTATTGCCATCCGGGCCAAACAGGAAGGTGTTACTCCAAAGGAAATTGCTGACCGTTACCATGAAGAATTTGCAACTAACTTTAAAAGATTGGGCTTTTCCTATGATTGTTACACACGCACCGACACCACCCATCACCACCAGACGGTACAAAGGATTTTTCTCGAGTTGCTGAACAATGGCTATATTTATAAAAAATGGATTGAACAGACCTTTTGCACAACCTGTGATCAGTTCTTACCTGACCGATACGTAGAAGGAATCTGTCCAAACTGTGGGCAGCAGGCTAGGGGCGACCAGTGCGATTATTGTTCTGCTATCCTGGACCCGGTGGATTTACGGGAGAAAAAGTGCAAAATCTGCGGCAACACTCCTGATGTCAGAAAAACGGAGCACTTTTACTTTTCTTTACAAAAATTTGCAGAACCACTGAGACAACTAGTCGATCAATCCAGAAAAACCGCTTCTTGGCGGGAAAATGCGATTCATTTATCCGAACGGTATATCCATGAAGGCTTACAGGATAGGGCTATATCAAGAGACTTGCCCGTCGGCATACGTGTTCCTGTCGAAGGTTACGAGGAGAAAAAAATCTATGTTTGGATTGAGGCAGTTTCTGGCTATTATTCCGCGAGTAAAAAGTGGGCATTGGACAAGGGGAAGGATGATTCTGAATTTTGGAGCAAGGACGCCGTTTCTTATTATGTTCATGGCAAAGATAATATCCCTTTCCACACGATCATTTGGCCGGCCATTCTTTTAGGAATTCACCAGCAAAAGCTGCCGGACCGGATTGTCTCAAACGAATATTTAACATTGGAAAAGAAAAAAATTTCGACAAGCCGGAATTGGGCGGTATGGGTGCCGGACATTTTAAATCGATATCACCCTGATTCGATTCGCTACTTTTTAACAATCAATGCCCCAGAGAACCGCGATACGGACTTCTCTTGGCGGGAATTTATCTATAGTCATAACTCCGAACTGCTTGGTGGTTTTGGAAATTTAGTCAATCGGACACTAAAATTTATTAGCAAATATTTTAGTGGCCAGGTGCCACAAAGTTCGATTGATCCGGCGATTAACAAGAGAATTGAAACATTGTATGTGACGGCAGGGAATTTAATAGAGGGAAGCCAATTTAAGAGGGCTTTGGAAGAAATTTTTGAACTAATCCGGTTTACCAATAAGTATTTTGACGAACAAAAACCTTGGAAACTGATCAACGACGATCCAGCCGCCTGTGGGCATGCCATCTATAACTGCACCGTAATTATTTCCAATCTAGCCCAGCTGCTGGCGCCTTTTTTACCCTTCACAAGCGGACAATTGAATGAAATGTTAGGAAGCGAGGAACTTAAGTGGAACTTTTCAAGCTCTGTTCCACGTGAAATTGTGGACATCAAACCACTGTTTGAACGGATCGATATCTCTGAAATAGAAGTGGAAATCGAAAGGCTAAATCAACAACCTGCTAAATAGGTTGTCCAAGTTTAAAGGCTTAACTAAGGTACACCTTAGCTAAGCCCTCATCCTTGTTTATCCAATAGGTCCCTAGAGAGCTTTTTTGATAAACTCCAATGTACCTTCTATAATGGCCTGTTGGTCATGATCTAGCGTGGCAACATGATAGCTGTCGTGCAGGTGGCGAATTTCCTTAAGCTCAGACTCGATGCCATCATAAATAATTTGCGCATTATCTGGCGGAACGACGTGGTCCTCATCCGAAACAAAGATTAAGGCGGGGCAGGTAACTTGGGCTAGATTGGCTTTTACCTCTTCCATAAAAGTCAAAATCTCTTTCACAGAGCGAACAGGTGTCTTTTCATAAGCAAGTTCTGTTACCCCCGGCTTTTTAATGTCTGAACCAATTGCATCTAAAAATCGCATATCTTCTAGTTCACGAACCGGTTCCATCCCCGGTATGCTTATGGCGGCATTAATGAGGATAATAGCCCGAAGCTCCGGGTGATTTTCAGCCATATAGAGTGTCAACGTGCCACCCATGGAAAGACCTGTAACAAAAATCGTGTCACACCGCTCCTTCAGCCATTGGTACCCTTCTTCAATTGAGGCAATCCAATCCTGATAGGTAGTTTGTTCCATATCTTCATAATGGGTGCCATGGCCTTTCAGCCGCGGACCACATACCGTATAACCGGCAGCAGCATAGGCCTCGCCTAACGGCCGCATGCTTTGAGTTGACCCCGTGAATCCATGGGATACCAAGATTCCCACTCGGTTCCCTTCAAAATAAAATGGCTCTGCACCTTGCAAAATTGGATATTGTTCAGACACTTTCACATTCCTCCATTTACGTTGAATCTACTAGTGAAATACGGTTTTGCCTAGGATTTAATAAATGGAGCTCACGTTTTATAACATCCTATTGTAATATCCTGTGAGCTCCATCTTTCAATCTCGTAATATGAACTTACTATCAATATAAGTAACTATGAAAACGCTGTCAAGGCGTCAACCAACAATTATCATCATATGCCAAATACGCTTTAAAAACTAAATGGCAGATTGATAATATTTTGCACAAACTAGAAACTGGCATAAATAGTCTGACAAACTAGAGCCAACCCCAACACAATGGCGGGAACAAATTTCGTCTGTACTAATGCTGCCTTCCTTGCCGGATTACTTTTTGACAAAAAGCTCTGTTTACATACTCGAATGGCGCAAATAATCGACTGGACAAAAAGGACACAGGCCAGAAAAATACTAATATGAACAAGAATGATTTCGTAGTTGACCGACACCGGCAAGACCATTTGATGGCGGAATAGGGAAGGCATGGCCGTTTGTAAATGGAAGTAGACCGGCACGGCCAACAATACCACAACAGAAAGTCCCCATATACAGATAAATGACCAAATGATAGCTGCCTCGTGCAACTATATAAAACAGTCCGAGGGCTGCCATTGAAGCGCTTGTATAGCCTGCGTAGGAAATAAGGGCCTTTTTGAATGGTGAGGCAAGCTTCCCACTGGTTTGGCCCGAACCATCTCGAAGTAGTAGGATTTTATTTCTTCCGCCTTCCAAGCACACACTGATCACTAAGCTGACCAAGTTATGGACATGGGCTAAAAATACCCGGATAAAAGGGAGCCTGCTTCCCACAAGCGCCGCCCCCAAGTAAAGCAGTATTAGTGTCGTTGTACTCATATTACCTAACCTCCTCTCTCTTGCATTTTGTTCCTTGATATATTGAATAATAATAGTGAATGGTGAAATCTTGGTGAAAACTTTTTAAAAATATAGGTGTTAATTTTGACCATTACGATACACGCTATAGCGATTACCGAATAAACCTGATAGAATACGTTGAAATCAACTTACAGGAGCTATAATCATGAAACAACAAATTTCATTTTCATCATACGCAGTTATTGGAACGATGCTGTTCGGTTTATTTTTTGGCGCCGGAAATTTGATTTTTCCGATTCAAATGGGACAACTTGCTGGGACCGACTTTTGGCCAGCACTAATTGGCTTTCTGGTTACAGCCATCGGTCTTCCTTTTATAGGAATCTTGGCGTTTGGGTTGTCGGGAAATAATGGCTTGCGTGACTTGGCAGGGCGCGTCCATCCCCTATTTGGCCTTGTCTTCTCCATGGCACTTTACTTAACAATTGGACCGTTTTTTGCCATTCCACGTACAGCCACCGTCCCTTTCGTGGTCGGATTCGAACCATTTATGAATCCAGAGCACACTAGTGTCTTTCTAGCGGTCTTTAGCTTTTTATTTTTTGCCATTGTTTATTATTTCTCATTGAACCCGGCGAAAATTATTGACTATATCGGCAAATACTTAACACCTGCGTTTTTAGTGTTTTTATTCCTGTTAATTGCGGTTGCCATCTTCAAGCCGATGGGCAGTTTTGAACAGCCTGTGGGGGACTATAATAAGTTGGCGTTTATAACTGGCTTCAGAGAGGGATACAACACGATGGACGCACTTGCCTCCCTTGCATTTGGGATTGTCGTGATCAACGCCATTAAGGGGCTAGGCATCACTGATAAAAAAGAGATTGCTAAAGCTACCTGGAAGTCAGGTATTTTCGCAATGGCACTAATGATGCTGATATATGCATTGATTACCTATATGGGGGCTTCGAGTGTCACAGCAATCGGTACATTCGACAATGGCGGGCTGATTTTTGCCGCAGTGGCGCAGCACTATTTTGGGCCATTTGGTTCTATATTGCTTGCGGTTATTATCGTACTGGCGTGCTTAAAGACTAGTATCGGCCTGATTACGTCATGCAGTGAGTTTTTCCAAACAATATTCCCTAAATTAAGCTACAAATCATTTGTACTCGTTCTTTGTCTCGTATCTTTTATGATTGCGAACTTCGGTTTAAACAATATCATTCAATTTGCCGTTCCGGTATTAATGTTGTTGTATCCGTTAGCGATTGTGCTCATCATATTGACTCTCTGTTCGCCGTTATTCGGCCATAAGCAAAGTGTATACGCGGTGTCGATGTTCTTAACCTTCTGCGTAAGTCTTGTTGACGGGTACAGCACGTTAGCAGGGAGCTTACCAGGGGCAACCGTTTCCTTGTTCGAGTCATGGAAAGGACTCTACGAACATTATCTACCGTTCTACCATCTTGGCCTGGGCTGGATGATCCCTGCTGCAATAGGTATGGTGGTTGGCTATTTTTGGCCAAAGGCAACAAAAGAGAAGCACTAACCTTAAATGGTGGTGCTTTTTCTATATAATGATTAACTTTTTATTTTTTCCTAAGACAGCTTATCACTAGAATCAAAATAGCAGTCCAAAAATAAGCGGCAGCTTTCCTAAAAGAAATTGAAACGCATTTAGAGCCAATAATCCGGAGGCAATAAGCACTCCCCAGAAAACAGCCTTTTTCACGACTACATTCATATCGCAATTTCCTTTCTTTACTTGGTGTAATAAATACTAGAGGAGATTGGTGAAAGATCAGTGAAAAAAATAAACTTATTTCATTTGAATTCTTTGATTCTAAAAAGTAAAAAAAGAGAGGCACCATCACTAAGCGGTGCTTCTCTTCTTAATTAAATTATAATGCAGGCGACTTTTCCTTCTTCAACTTCTCCATTTCCTGATATAACTCTTCTTCACTGACATAACTACTATAGGCCGCGTCAAATTTTGCTAACGGCGCCGCAAACGGATATCCTGCTTGTACTTCTGCTTCCATCAATAATATCCTCTCTTCGGCACGTGCCACACCTCTGGCAATATCATCTGTATGAAAGGAAACTGTTGCCTTTTGGATTTGCTTCATCGACTGCGCCACGTTAGCGCGGGAAGCTAACAAGATTTTCTTTTGCTGGATTTTGTTATACGTATCTTTCAACTGGTCCAATTTTTCAGTTAGAAGCTGGGTTTGTCCTTTAATGGCCTCCAACTGCTCTTGATAAACTTGTAACTGTTTTTCATGGTTTAGCTTTTCTTGGACAGCCAGCTTAGCCATTGCGTCATCCCCTTGGCCGATGGCCAGCTTCGCTTGACGAGCACGCTTCGCTACCAACTCTCTAGTTTCCGCAATGAGTGCTGCCTGTTTCTTTTCCACAAAAATTTGCCGTCTAAAGCTTGCTGGCCTTTTGTAATTTCCTGTTCCATTTCTCCGGAATACTCATTTAGCATAGCAATTGGATCTTCAATCCCATCCAATAGTCCATTCATTTCTGCTGACGTGATGGTTTTTATTCGTTTAAAAATACCCATTGTTATTCATTCTCCTTTTTAGATTTTTTTCCCATTGGTCTAAAAGGTTAGCATTTTGGTTTGTTACTGGTATATGTGTGCCTACAAGAGAGGTGTCGATAAACTGTTGCATAGAAGCTGCCTTTGATTTGTTTTTCAGCCATCTGACTACTAATACTAGAACAGCTAGTCCTATGATTAGGAAGAGCCAAGGAAATCCGCCATCTGGGTGAGGGGCATTCATCTGATGGGAAGCGAATCCGCCCCCATGCATTCCCCTGCCGCCAAAGTCATGTCCTTGTGGACCTCTGGCATATGCGCTGCTGCCTCCTAGTAGAAAGTGGAGCACATTGAACGCAAGTACCATAGAAGCAACGATGGCTCCCCAGAAAATACCTTTTTTACCTTTAGTATTCATCTTATATCCTCCTTTCCTACCTGATGTAATGAATAATAATAGAGAACGGTGAAAACTTGGTGAAAAAATAGCTTTTTTCAAAACTGATAGAAAAAAAAGAAAGGAACCTATCAAGGTTCCCTTCGACATTAGTTCTTATTAATTTTTACCATTGATAACCATAACATCTTTGTACCAATAGAATGATTTTTTAGGCTTGGTTTCAAGTGGCCATTTCCATTTCATTATGTCTATACAAATGGAATTTATATTTTCTCCCGGATCCAAACACTCATCTCCCCAGGTTCCCGGTTTCCCCAAACAAAGTACGGGACGGCTTTAATACGTATTTCCTCAAGCTCTTTTGGCTTGGTCCTGTAAAGCGTATGACCCCAATCGGATTTCTCTTCTTGAACAGCACACGTTTCTATAGTCACCACACCATTTAAGATGGATGGGTCGAATTTACCCATTAACACGGCATCTGATGGCAATAGAATCGAACCAATCGTCTTACCGTTGTCCACTTCCTCTAAACAATAAACGAACGGTCCCCGTTGCAAAGCGATTTTCCCTGCATTTGCCCTTACTTCTGGATGGGCGTACAGACGCTGGATTTCCATATCCATTTGCAGTTCTATCTGATCCCCTTGTTGCCATTGGCGGTGAATATAAGCATAACCATCACGAATTTCCGGAGTCAGTTCTTGTCCATTGACAACAAACCTAACGGCAGAGGACCACCCTGGCACACGGAATGACAATGTAAAGGAAATGAATTGTTCTGGATTCACCGTAACCTTCACACGACCGTTCCATTCATAATCACTATCCATCACTAAATGGACATTGCCTTGAGCAAGCGTAACATTTGTTTCGTTACCAATATATAAATGGGTGAATATTGTATTCTCATTGTATGTAAAAATATATTCACCTAATGAAGAGACAAGGCGAGCCACATTCGGCGGGCAGCAGGAACAGCCATACCATTTTTGCCGCACCGGTTTTACATGCCGTTTTCCTGGGTCCTTTTCACTCGCTTCAGGTAACACTTCAAGGGGATTGACATAAAAGTAATGCTTCCCATCGGCTGACATTCCCGCAATCAGGTTATTATATAACGCTCTCTCCAGGACATCTGCATATTCCCCCTTCGCTTCTAGCTGAAGCATTCGTTGGGCAAAGAAAATTAATCCGATAGATGCACAAGTTTCCGCATAGTTTGTATCGTTGGGCAGGTCATAGTTAAAAGTGAAAGCTTCACCTTGATAAGTGGAACCAATGCCTCCCGTAATATACATTTGCTTATGGACCATATTTTCCCATAGACGTCGGCATGCTTCAAGTAGGCCTTCATCATTGGTGTATTTTACAAGGTCGGCCATTGCCGTATACATATAGACCGCACGGACGGAATGGCCAACCGCTTCCGTCTGTTCCCGAACCGGTACATGTGCTTGATTATACTTTGGATAATGAGGTGCAGGTACTCTGCGTCCCGACCAATGGGACATCCCTCCGCGCTTCTCCCACTCCTCAACAAAGAAATTAGGCTCTGTGCCTCGTTCATCAATGAAAAATTGACTTAGCTTTAAATATTTCTCATTGTTTGTGACTTGATACAGTTTTACTAGTGCAAGTTCTATTTCCTGATGTCCATCATACCCACGGATTTTTCCGGATTCTACTCCAAAATGCTCATCAATATGGTCAGCAAATTTGCACATCGCATCAAGCAGTTTCCGCTTTCCGGTTGCGCGATAATAAGCTACTGCTGCCTCAATCATATGTCCAGCACAATACAATTCATGACATTCATACAAATTGGTCCATCGTTTTCCCGGTTCTTTAATGGTAAAATAGGTATTTAAATAACCGTCCTCATGTTGCGCTTCAACAACTAGATCAATCACTTCGTCCGCTGTGTTCTCCAGGTCGGGATTTCGTTCCGCAGAAAGAGAGTATCCGACTGCTTCAAGCCATTTCGCCACATCACTATCCTGGAAAACCATCCCGCCAAACCCGCCTTTTTTTCTGCCTGCTGCAATTTCAAAATTTCGGATGGCATAACTTGGTTCAGCATCCTTTATCCGATCGTTTAATGCCTCCCACTGATACGGAATCACAGTGTCTTTTACTAGATTCATATACTTTGTCCAAAATGGATCCTTTATTTGGACTTTCTGAAGAGGAACCGCTTGATAGCTACCTTTAGGACTTATTCCCATTATTATCACCTTAATTATAAATAGTTTTAATTCATAGGTTTGTATAATTTTCTTCCATTATAACTCTTTATTGGATATAAATACCATTTATAAAAAGTATGTTATAGTCACACATAATGAAAGAGGCCAGATGCCACCTCTTTAAGTGGCACAGGCCTCTTTCATTATTCTGTAACTGAATTTAACTAATTGTTAGGTACCTCAACCAATCCTTCTACTCCTGCCTGTAAAGAGGTCTTTGCGGCTACCACTTGCTCTAGCGTGGATTCAGGATTTTGCAATACCTCTTTGGCTGATTGAAATGCTTTATGGAAGGTTTTCCAGCTTTCATCAGTGTAATTCTTATGGTCTAGACTTTGATTATCATCATACACTTTCTGAAGTTTGGTTTTATCCACTTCCACTTTATTTCGGCCAGTAATGACGTCAATACCATCCAAAGTAAAGGTACCGCCTTTAATCACGACTTTAGCTGTATGCTTGGCATCTTTTAGTCCGCGAACGTTATAAGACGTTTGCCGGTCGCCCTTCGCGTAGATTCTGTAATTCTCATCAATCAATTGGCCATCGACATAAACGTCAATCAAGGCATCCGGAGTTGCACCAAACAAATTGAAACCAGATCCATCAAAATGGAAGACCATGCTGCTCTTAGGACTATCTGCTTTTGGTGTGCTATAGATGTTAACACCGCGATAATCCATGTAGGTTTCGGTTCTAGCATTATCTTTAAGAGATACCTTTAACGTATGAGCCTTTTCTTCTAGATCTCTGACTGAATACATTACACCGTTGGCATTTACACTAAAGTTGCCTGCATCTGTACCGTCAAGCTCAAAATTATACTTTTGTGCAGCATTAGGTTGAGCCAAAAAGTCAATTCCTGATCCAGTGAAATTAATAAGAACATACGGACTGTCATTGAAATTCGCCCACGCATTTGTGGTATTAGATCCCCAGTCAGATCCTTTTCTGAAGAGATAAACCGTGTTTTCTTTATTTTCAATCTTTGATTCATCTGATGTTTTAACAATATCAGTCGGTCCTAATTTTTGGACGGCTAATACTGGGTCAGTTGTTTCAATTTCAGCTTTGGTAAAGCTAATGTACTTTTCTTTAGCCACCACTTTCAGAGTATGCTCTTTATCTGCCAAATCCGCAGCAGACCAGACCATTTGCGTCACACTGCTATTATTTACGTAATTCGCTTCACCGACTAACTCTCCATCGAGGTAAACGTCACCTTTGCCGTTTGATGGATTGGTTTCGCCGAACAATCTGATTTCCGTTCCTTTAAATTTAATTTCAAGTGACCCGCCAACGGAAGCCCACGCGTTGCTGCTGTTGGAAGACCAACCTGAAGAGTAGAATACTTTGTTCAGTGTACCTTGCACCGCAGTAGAGTCCTTGTGTCCGACGGTTACACCGTTCCATACCGGAACAGTCGTTGTTGCCGTCATTTGGGTACGGTTAAAATGAGCATAACCGGCTTGGGTATAATCCCATTGGCCAAGATAGGCAATGGGATTCAAGGTATCCCTATTATTCAAAGCCGCCTCTTCGGAATCATATTTCTTGCCTTGAGCACTGTCGATTTTATCCGAAGTATAAGTATAGCCTTTAACCGGATCCACACGGAAGTTGTCCATCAGGGTTTCGTAATAACCAGATCCAATTGTTACTCTGCCTGCCATAACACTGGAATCCTTGTCCGTAAAGGCATCGATTTCTTTTCCATCCAGATACAGGGTAAACACATTTTCTTTTGCTTCAAAAGCTAGATTGTGCCATACCTTGTTATCGAAGTTTTCAATCGTTCCGCTCTTTTCCACTTTTCCAAGCTTAAGAATTTCATATTTACCATCCGCAAAAATACGGGCATTGTATGGCGCATTGGAATCCGTGCCGCCGGCTTTCACCTGTCTTACACCAATTAAGGCATAGTTGCTTCTGCCTGCTGCTTCAGGTGTATGCGTATCTAGTAAAAAGTCATAGGAAGCTTTATAGTTGACCCAGCGATGGTCACCAATATTGGTAAATGGATTGCTGGAAGATGCGGTTCCATCCTTTCCTCCCCAAACGGCCCAATCTGCTCCAATAATGTCTGGAGTCATTTTTTGCTGCAGCATGTTTCCATGAGCCTTTGCATCCGGAATTTGCAGATCAGTACGTGCAGCACTCCCACTTGCTGCAGGTTGGGATGCTTCTTTCACAACCTCAAAAGCGCCCATCTGGTCAGTCGTGTATCGTGGAGTTCCACCGCGGCGGTCCACATAATCCCTGCCTTTTTCATCGACAGGATATTTTTTGTATTCAAAATCGTCGGTATACGGCAACGGCAAGATGGTGTCTTTTGAAACATCCACCGGTTCCGGTTGATATTCAAAGCCTTCCACTTCTGACTTCTTGTCTAATGTGGAAATGGTTACGATAGAATACGGTTTTACTTCAATCTCATATACACCGTCTTTTGGTGTTACCTTACCCACATTTTTAAACCAGTTGGCATCCACGCTTTCTCCCTTATCGGAACCACGGGTTTCCCAAACATAGACAGGGGCATCTTCTTTCTCTTTTAGGTTTTCAAGTTTAATCGTATATTTTCGGGTATTCTTTGTATTATTGGCAAAAACGGTTGTATAGTCATCTGTTTTTGGATCTTTTAAGGTTAAATAATTGTGTGTGCTCGTATCGACATCGACACCACCGTCGAAGAAGGCACCGTCACTATAGGTTGCCCCTTTTACATACATCCAGCTCTCATCTTCTGGGGTGGAGAGATCATCCTGTCCGACAAAGTTCATTACATGACGGACACCTTCTAAGCCGCCATCCGCTTCATAAAAACCGGACCATGGGTCGTACGCGCTAATCAGGTGTTTTGGATTATAGGCAGCACCTTCGTAGAAAGCTGCGACAGAAGGCTGGAAGTCAAATGAAACGGCATTAAGCGGTGTATTGCCCGCACCGGTCCAGTTATAGACAGAAATAATCCTTGATGTGACATCAATGATTCCTGCTTTTCCGCCAAGCCCATTATAATTCGGCTCCATGTTTTCACGGTACCTGGCATTGATCATTGGGGCAATTCCCTCGGACACCCAGTTTTCTTTAGGCTGTTTGCCCTCTGAAATCAATTTATTTTGCAATTGGTTGAGTTCATTTGACCCCGTCAGTCCATAATGAGAGCTGATGACATCAATTTCATCGATTAGATCCGGATTGTTAAGCAGCACTTGGCTGATGGATTTGGTATCACGATACCCATCGGCTGCAACCAGTTTAATATCTTTATAGTCTGTATCATAGTTGGGTTCTTGCTTGATTCTTGAAGTAAAAAATTTCAGCCAGTCCACTTCGTTACGACTATCACTAACATTATTATTTTGGGTTCTCTCATTTTGAGAGATTCCAATATAGTCCAGTTTAAAACCATACTCTTTATAAATCGCATCGAAAGTCTGCTTATACCATTGGTAGCGGTTCTCGTATTCGTTATTTTCTGCTCCGTTCCAAGTCCAACGCGGCTCACCCCAGCGCAGGATTTCAACCGAGATATTTGGATTGATTGATTTGGCATCGGCGGCAAATTGTAACCCCGCCCCTCGAAGTACATTGGCTGGTTCATCCGCATATCGCATCGTGGCAGGCTCCGTACCCGATGAGGAGTTTACATCGGCTCCAAGCTCTACTTTAATATGCGTTAACCCAGCCCCTGTGTCTTTATTAAACAGTTTGTTCATGATTTCCCAGTATTCTTTTGGATGTTCTTCCTTGTAATCAAGCAATAATCGGGATGTATTGTTGGCCGTGACCGTTCCAAAGCCTTTAAAACGATTATATTGATCTGTATCGTTGCCGTTGATTGTAATGGTTTTCGTGATGACATCCGCCTTTGAAACATTGGCACCGACAAATCCAACGGATCCCAATACCATGGAGGCCGCACATAGACCCCTGAATATCTTTTTAGCCTTTTTTCTTCCCATTTTTTAAAATCTTCCCCTCTTTTCGCTCAAGACAAAAAAAACGAAATCAACATATGATTGCGCTATTTCTATTAGAGTTTTATGAACTTACCTGGCATTACTGAAAGATTCTGAGGTTATTCTATGGAGGCGTGTTTGCATGCTGTCATTCTTAGGGGTTAAAAACATTTTGTAAAATTCTTATCAGATCCCTCCTTTTTTAAAAACCTATTTTCCAAAGGAACTTTGATAACGCTTTCATTATTTCATAGATTCTTTTCATCCATATAGCATTATATTGACTAGATTCATTGTTTTTTTTACATCTTTTTCCTTCCATACTTTTTAAAAAGGTTTTGTTAAATTTGGCCTTTGATTTCCGCTCCAGTCGCTTAAGCATTCCCGTGGGCGTGCCGGGGAGCCCCGTACTCCAGCACTAGTCGAGCGCCTTTCTCTCCTATCAACAGTGTTAAAAAGATCAACATTATTGTTGAAAAAAGTGAGAGGCAAGCGCCGCTTTATGGTAATATGTAGGTAATATTAGGAAAATTCGGACTTACACATACAGGACATATTTTTGAAGAAAGAGGTCTACTTTGTTGAGGTATTTAGAATTTTTATCGGGTGGAATGCTAGGTTCGCTTTTCCAATTGTTATATGGGGGCATCCTATATATTCTTTTCTCTTTTATTCGATTGTTTTTGCCATATCAGCACCTATCACCACTTATTATCGAAACACTTATTTTCGCATGCTTTTATGGATTCGGATGGTTCTTTTACTGGAAGTTCAACAATCGTCAAAGTAGAAAACAGGTCATTTGGAAAATTGGTATGGTGACACTTCCACTTTTCATTCCTTTAATTTTATTTGATCCATCCGATAAACCGATGGCTATGATTCCATTCTCATTTGCCGATTATCGATTTAATTTCATGCTCTTTGTTACAACACTTATCCTTTTCCCAATATATTCTTTCCTTTTAAGTCGCCACGTTTTTGCGGGAGAGGCCAATCGAGTTAGAAAAACAACCTTTACCTTCGCATTCTTATTTTTAATCGGTACCTGCTGCGCCTTTATGAGCTGGTCCATCATGCCGTTGATTTATAAAAAGTAGAACAAAAACGCCTCCTTTATAGACTAACCTACTGAAATGAGACACTATAAAACACCCTCGAAATGGTACACTTATTAAAAGTACTAATTCGGAGGTGTTTTTGCGTGGGCAAAAACGTTTATTCAAGTGAAACAAAGTGGGCAGTAGTTAAGGATAAAATGAGTGGGCAGTTTACAAATCAAGAAATTATGAAAAATTATGGGATAAAAAATGTATCTCAAATTAAAACATGGATGAAATGGTATCGTGAAAATCAAGTAAACAGATTTAATCAGCCGATTGGTAAACAGATTTAATCAGCCGATTGGTAAACAGTACACCTATGGACATGGGCCGGATTATCAAAGTGCTGAGGAAAAGAAAGAGAGTCAAATTACCCATTTAAAAATGGAGAATGAAATCTTAAAAAAGTATTTGGAGATCGAAAAGGAGTTGAGAAAGCAGTAGTCCTCCAGTTAGTACAAAGGTTGCGTAAAAAGTATACTGTTACAGCTATTTTAGCAGCTCTAAATGTCCCCAGAGCTACTTACTATCGTTGGGCATCCAATCAAGAAGTCAAATTGTCCAGGTATGAAGAGACAATTATTTCAGTATGTATTGAAACGAAATATCGTTATGGGCACCGTAAGATTACACAATTATTAAAACGTAATTATCAAATAAAGCTAAATCGAAACACAGTTCAACGCATTATGCAGAAACATCATTTACAGTGCGGAGTGAAACCCAAACGAAAATGGAAATCTCAAGGAGAATCGGTTATTATTGCGCCCAACCTATTAGAGCGTGATTTTAAGGCAGTTTTGCCTAATCAAAAGTGGGTAACGGATATCACTTACATACAATATGGTTCATCTACGCTCTATCTATCGACCATAATGGACTTATACAATAATCAAATTGTGTCTTATAAACTGTATACACATCAACAAACACCTTTAGTTATAGATACATTAAAAGATGCGTTAGAAGTAAGAGGAAACCCTACAGGCGTTATCATCCATTCGGATCAAGGTAGTGTATATACTTCATATGCCTATCAAAATATAGTAAAAGAGAAGAACCTGGTAAGTAGTATGTCAAGAAGGGGGAACTGTTGGGATAATGCAGTTATTGAGTCGTTCCACTCAAATCTAAAATCAGAGGGATTCCAGTACGTGAAGTTTAATTCAATGTCTTTAGAGGCGGTCAGAGAGCAAGTGGACCAATATATTAAATATTACAATGATGAGCGTATCCAAGAAAAATTAGGCTACCACACACCATTAGAATATGGTAGTATGGCAGCCTAAGAAGGTGTTTTATTATTGTCTCATATGCCTATGTCAGTCTATTACTACGGGGGCGTTTTTGTTCTAACACTAATTCACGTCTACTCAATTACATGCCAACTCTATGAATCATAAATTCAAATTCCAGGTTTTCATTCGCCTTGAGGAGGTGCTCCTCATGAACCGGTGACCCCCAGCTATCATCCCCGCCGACTCCCATTTGCTTGCCAGCCACAGTGACAACCGTATAGTGGATGTTAGGCAGCTCGTAAACATGCTGAGCGTTCTCAAGCTCGAATGCTGTATATGGAGAAAAATTGCACTCCAATGGTTCTGTTAAAGAACGTATTTCCATTCCCTGCTGATTTCCGTCCGTCAAGCTTACTCGTCTGACACCGGTACGATTGCCGGACTCTTGCGGCATCACATAGCCTGATAAATTGTCTGTTACGTTATTTTGGAAGATACCGAGTCGTGCTCCCTTGTTTCGGTCAGAGTAATTTTCTTCCGGCCCCATTGCATACCACTCTAGTTGATTATAATCTGCAGGAACCTTAAAGGAAAACGCAAAAATCGGCAGCTGCGGTAGACTCTCGGCACCTTTATACGCCGTTTTTACCCGTACACTAGCATCAGGATAAACCGTGTACGCTGTTCTCACCTCAATCTCCTGGTTAATTGAGAACGTATACGTGAAGCTAACAGTCACTTGTCCCTTGTTTTCCTCCACTTGGGTATCCACGCATTTCCTTGTTAAGCTGGCCGCATACCAAAGCCCAGAATGGAAGCCTTGGGAAAATCCCCGGTCATTGTCTGTCGTTGCTCTCCAGAATAATGGAGCCGGCGGCAGGGCAATCATCTCTTTTCCTGCGTAATTCAAAGAAACCAAGCTTCCCTGCTGCTTTGAAAACATGACCGTAAAGTCCTTGCCATGTACGCCAATATTGACATCTCCATGAGCGACCCGCAATTCACCTTTAGGGAGGGCTAACTCCTTTGAACCAGACTGGAAGACATATTGCCCAAACGCAATCTCATACCCGGCCTCCGCCCATGCCGTGCTCTCCTTCAGCTTTAAAGCTGTATGGACACAGTACTCACCATTAACTGCCATGATGCCTGCAGGCCAGTTAAACTCAAAGTGTCCCGTGCTTTGCGGTCCGACAGCGGCAGCCAGCGTGTTACGGTATACTTCCTGCCCCTCTATGAACAAGGCATATTCCAATTCATAGTCACTCGTATTCGAGAACAGGCTTTCATTTTTAATGGTTACACCGGTTTGGTCAGGCAGAAGCTTAAAGTTTTGATATAAAAATTTAACCTCCTGCATCTTTGGTGACAACTCCCGATTGGCATACACAATCCCATTTGTGCAGAAGCCGTAATCTGTCGGCCTGTCTCCAAAATCACCGCCATATGCGAGGTATTCATTGCCATAGCGGTCCTTCTTATATATGGCTTGGTCAATATAATCCCAAATAAATCCACCTTGATACATCGGATACTTCTGTTCTAACGCGGTATATTTATACATGCCCCCCACTGAATTGCCCATAGCATGCATGTACTCACAGCTGATGTACGGCTTTTCTGGGTTTTCCGTCAGATATTTTTCAATAGCATCAGGTTTAGCATACATACGGCTTTCCATATCGCTCGTTTCATTATAATCACGGTTATGGAATACCCCTTCATAATGAACCAAGCGGCTTGGGTCGGTCTTTCTGAAATAATGGGATACGTTCAGGATGACCTCTCCGGCATAGGATTCATTGCCACACGACCAAATCAGAATGGAAGGATGGTTCTTGTCCCTCTCCACCATCGAAATAGCCCGGTCCATGACAATGTTCTCCCAATCGGGCCTGTTGCCCGGAACGTTCCAAGATGGCTCTACTTTGCCCATCTTTTGCCAAGAGCCGTGTGTTTCCAAATTCATTTCATCAATGACATAAATTCCATATTCATCACATAACTGGTACCAATAGCTTTGATTAGGATAATGGGACGTCCTTACTGCGTTGATATTATTTCGCTTCAACGTCTTAATATCCCATAGCATATCTTCCTTTGTAATGGCACGTCCGCGGCGGGGATTGAATTCATGGCGGTTTACCCCTTTGAAGACAATCCGTTCGCCATTGAGCCGCATGATTTTATCAACGAGCTCGAATCTTCTAAAACCGATCCTTTGTGGAACAACTTCTACCAATTGTCCAAACTCGTTATAGAGTTGGAGATATAATTTATACAAATAAGGATTTTCCGCGCTCCACAGGTTAGGCTTGTCTACAGTGATGGAGATGTACCATTTTCCTTCCTTCTCGTTCCCGGTGGTGCTGGCAACGAGATTCCCTTTTGCATCCACCAACTCGGCTGTTATTTTTGAAGGGGCCTGCCCTTGAAGTTTTACATCTGCTTTCAATGTCCCTTTGGTAAAAGTGGAGTCCAGTTCCGGGCGGACAAATAAATCCTGGACATGTATTTCCGGCACTGTGTAGAGATAAACATCGCGAAAGATTCCTGAAAATCGCCAAAAATCCTGGTCCTCCAGCCAGCTTCCGGTACTGCGTTGATATACCTCAACGGCAAGCTTATTCTCTCCCTCCACTAGATAAGGAGTCAGTTCAAACTCAGCCGGAGTAAACGAGTCCTCACTATAACCAACAAACTCCCCGTTTAACCAAACAAAGAATGCGGACTCGACTCCTTGGAATGAGATATAAACCGGTTTATCTTGAAAACGGGCTGGGACTTCAAAATACTTAACATAGCTGCCAACTGGATTATGTTCATCAGGAATTTCCGGGGGCCGAATCTCATGGTGCCCATCCCATGGATACATGGTATTGACATATTGCGGTTTTCCATAACCTTGCAGCTGGATATGTCCAGGAACTGTGATGTCTCCCCACCCGGAGCATTGGAAATCTGTCTTATAGAATTCAGCCGGGCGGATGCCCGGGTTCACACTATAGCTAAACTTCCAATTTCCATTCAAATCCTGACGGAATCTCATGGGAGCACCATTTTGGGCTTCTTCCACTGATTCATAATATTCATGGTCCGAGTGCGCCGGAACACGATTAACCGCAAACACATTTACATCAGTTAGCCAATCTATCGTTGGAATGGTTTTTCTTATGTTTGGAATCACCGTCATAAACTTTTCACACATCCTATCTATTTTATATAAAAATGAGGAATTGAAATTCTACCAAAATAATTCCTTGTACCCTTTTAAACTCGCAAGTCCTTCGACAAAAAAGTAATCCCCATAAATCAACGGATTATCGGTGAATTTTCCTTCAGGGAAATGGCTGGTACCATGAAGAATCAGTCCTTCTTCCGTCCCTTCCCACTCACCATAATTTTTATATAACGATTCAAGGATTTTCTCCCCGGCCTTTTGATAAACAGGTGATTCTTCCGTCCGTACTTTTTCTGCTAATAACAGGAGACCGCACGCAGCAATGGCACCTGCGGAAGAATCCCTTGGGGACGCGACTTCAGCTGGAAGTCGGAAATCCCAAACAGGAACAAAATCCTCTGGCAGATGAGAGATAAAGAAATGGGCGACCCTTTTAGCTGTTTCTAGGTATTTTTCTTCTCCTGTATAGTGATAGCTTAATGTCAGACCATAAATTGCCCAAGCGGTTCCTCTAGACCAAGCAGAATAAGGGGCATAACCTTGCCCTCCTAACGCTTCCACTTTTTCACCGGTATCAGGATCGAATCGAATAATATGATGAACCCCTCCATCACTCCGGATAAAATGTTCCAGCACTGTATCAGCATGCCGTTTGGCAACACTTTTGAACCTAGGATCGCCGGTTTCCTCAGAAGCCCAGTAAAGTAACGGCAAATTCATCATGCAATCAATGATTGCGACCCCTCTGTTGTCTTCTCCTTCACTCCATGGATTCCACGCACGGATGAAGTTTCCATTGACGTTGAAGCGCCCCATCAGAAGGTTGGCAGCAAGCAAGGCCCGCCGTTTGGAATCTTCATTTCCAGTAATCTTATACTGGGCAATACTGGTTAATGTCCACATAAACCCCATATCGTGATCGAGACGGTAATAATCATTTTGGACCTTATCGAGCTTTGCCTCACATTCTTGAGCCAGTTGCTTTAGAGCATCATCCCCTGTCTCCCGATAAACTTGCCATAGGACGCCAGGCCAGAAGCCTGCCGTCCACCAGTACGGCTCTTCCAAAATATATGACCCTTTTTCACTTGCATGTGGAAAGTTAGCACCGATCCTTTTGCTTGTTCTCGTTACTCTTTTTGTTACTTGCTCCCACGCCTCATTAATCCAGTGCAATTGTTCTGCCATTTTTCTCACCTTTCCTGCTTATCCAAGAAACAAATGGGGTGCGCACCTTTGGGAATCGCTTTCAAAAATGTGGCAACCCGTTTCCTGGGTTATCTTTTTTAGTTACATTATAGGTTAGTGGCAGATTGGATGATTAACACTATTTTGATTACTATATAAACATTTTTGACCAATCTTTCCCCTATAAGATTAAAAGCCCAGCCATACACTGGACCTGAATACAAAGAATATTTTAACTTATTGAAACTTTTCCGCTTCGATACTCAACAGGGGTTACTCCCACATGAGTTTTAAATAGCTTTATAAAATAGCTTTGATTATCGTAACCAAGCCGTTCGCAAATTTCCCCAACAGAGCCGGCTGTTTGTTCTAGCAATTCTTTAGCTCTGGCAACTTTCATTTTGGTCACAAATTCAACAAAGGTTTCCCCCATCTCCTTCTTAAACAATCGGCTAAAGTAACTCTGGTTTAAGTACAGATGACTCGCAACCTCTTCAAGGCTGATCCTCTTTTCCAAATGAGCAGAAACATAACCGATGGCATCCAAAATTTCCTTGCGTTTCGTCCGATTGTAAACTTCATTTAAGAAGTGTAATAACGTTTTAAAGTAATCGATTAGAAGGAATTTTAACTCACATAAAAAGTCGCAAGTCAGGATTTTTTGATGAAGGCATTCCATCGAATGCCCGGAACGAAAATAATGCGAGGCCTGCAGCCTAATCTTGAGATCTAACAGAAGCTTTAGGATCCATTCCTTTACCTGCTCAGGTGAGTAATTCTTTTCTTCAATCAATTGTAACCATTTGGAGAAAATGGGATCTAACTTGCTTTCATCTCTCGTTAACAACAGTTCTCTGAAATCCGACGATGCTTTATCGTAATAGGAAAACAAGTCTTCGGACTCTGCAGGAACACAGGTCCCCCTTTTTACAATAGAGCCTTTCTGCATATAAAAACTCTGATGCTTTGCATTTAATAGCTGGGACAGCTCCTGTTTTAAATTAGATAAGTTGGAGACATTCTCGCCAATCAAAAACGATACCTCAATATTCAATATCCCCTTCAACGCCTTCTGTAGCTTTTTCATATTTTCATAGGATTTATTAAAGGGATCTAAATTGATGGGTTGAGAATACGGAAATAAAAGGATGAACTCTTTTGGACTGAAGCAGAAGTGAAGGGCATTCCAGTTCAACTCTTTCATTACTTCCTCCATGACATTATTAAGGGCATAGGTGAGCATATCCTCGGTCTGAAACCGTTCATTCACTTTGTGAAAATCATGGACTAATAGAAGTGTCGCCATGTAACTTTCTTCATTTAATTCCAGTCCCAGGGCCTTGGCATCCATGAACCATTCCTTTTCAGGTATTTGGGTTTGATGAATGGTTCTCCGGATGAATTGATCTTTTACATTCTCTCTATTTCTGTCCAACAAATGCTGCATTTGAAGCTGCTCAAATGTCTGCTGTTTTTTGTCGTCAAGGGATTCTTTTACCTTCAGAACTACATTGTACAAATCTTGGGGGTCAAATGTATCTTTAACTAAATAATCCTGAACTTGAAGTTTTAACGCTTGTTTGGCAAATTCGAATTCCGAATGGCAGGATAATATAATCACCTGCAGGTCGGGATTAATCTCTTTTAGTCGTTTGGTCAACTCGATCCCATTCATTTTTGGCATTCCGATATCAGTAATTAGGATGTCAGGCATTTCTTCCATTGCTCTTTCCAATGCGCTTATTCCATTTTCATGAGTGCTTTGAAGCGTTATCCCCAGTTCCTTCCACTGAACCGTTTCAGATAAAAACTCCACTACCGGATAGTCATCATCAACTAGCATTACTTTGTACATTAGACTTCATGCCTCCTTTAGGGATGGACAGGATGACCTGAGTTCCCTTGCCTGGTTCGCTTTTTATATCCATTTTGAATTCTGGGCCAAACGACATATACATCCGTTCATATACATTTGACAGACCCAATGAAGAAAAGCCTTTTTTATTGCTGCTATTCGAGTAATCAGTGCCATTTGATGGGATGAGTTTGCTCTTCAACTGCATCAAATTCTCTTCGTCCATCCCTTGCCCATCATCCTCTATCACAATCATTACTTTAGTGTCATCGGCCTTTGTCATGACTTTAATGGTCCCTGCACTCTGATTAAGACCATGGATAATGCTGTTTTCAATAATCGGCTGCAGGACAAATCTGGGAATCATGATGGAGTTTGTTTCCTCTTCTATTGATAATTCCACATTTACTTTTTCTTTTTGCCGCATATTCATAATGTTGATAAAGTCTGAGACAATCTGAATTTCTTCATGAAAAGCGATCGTCTTTTTCTCTTTTGATATCGTCATGCGCAACAGCTTTGACAACGAACTGATCATATTGGCACTTTCTTTGTCTCCTTTTACCATAACCTTCATTCGGATGGAATTCAGAACATTAAATAGAAAGTGTGGATTGATTTGCGCTTGGAGCATATCCAGTTCCGCTTTTCTTTTTCTCTCCTCCGTCATGGTAATTTCCTCAATCATTTCATTGATGCGGTCTAGCATCTGATCAAATGATTTTGATAATTTTCCAATCTCATCCCTGCTGTGAATCCGGGAGCGGATGGTTAAATCTCCTTGCTGAACGTTGTCCGCAACTGTTCCTAGACGGGCAATCGGCTTTGTAATGGTCCTTAATAAATAAATCATTAGGAGGATAAAGATGGCGAAAAACAGAACTTGTACTAAAATGACTTTGTTAAATATGGAATTCACTTTATTGGTTGCTTCTTTGTAAGGGACAACGGAAACTAGCTTCCAGCCTGTGAAAGAAATTTTATGCTCCGCAAGGATATAGTTCTTCTTGGAAACCCGAAAAACATTTGAATAATTATTCTCCTTTAACTGATTTCTGTACTCAAATAATTTCCCTATTTTTGAATGATTACTGCTAGAAAGCATGTGATTAGTGGAATCCAAGAGTACCATTTCTTCTTGGCCATCCATGTTTTTGAATATTTCACTGACTTTACTTTCCATTATGGTCACGATAACATAGCCATAAATGTTTAAATTTTCATCCCTTAATGTCCTGGCAACAGATATTTGATAGGGATTCTTTTTCTTCTCCGATTTAAATACGGTTGGTTCACTGCCAATCCAAACGGATTCGTATCCTTTTGTTTGGTTTAAATGTTTAAACCATTCTTCATGAAATAAATCAGTCGGATTATATTCATTAATCGAATAATTGGTATACGATTTTCCATTTTTTAAGAGGATGGTGACGTAGGATTTTCCTCCGAGCAACGTGATATTATCAATTGTTTCGTTGATTTTGCTATCATCCATAAATAATTGATAGGTTTGGTCAGGGGATGTCCCTATCGTATCTTTTGATTTTCTCTTTAATAGAGTATTCATTTCAGCATCTACTTGGATGAAATTTGTAATGTACATCATATCCTCGAAGAGCTTTTGCACATATTCATTCGCTATGGTCAACTCCCGATTAGCATTCGATAACGCTTGATCCCTAATAGTATCTTTTGTCAAATAGTTATAGATAAATAACGTCATCGCTGCCGGTATGAGCAAGCAGATGATGGAGATGAAAATTACTTTATAACGAAATGAACGAGCCGACAGTATTGTTTGAATCTGCTTCACCATATGCTCAGTCCTTTAATCAAAGTTGGTCGACTAAACTACCCCTGCCCAGTTTTATTGATTATTTTCGATAATCTCTTGTGTTCTTGCTTGACATGCTTTTATTGTTTCATCGATATCTTGTTCACCAAAAATTAGCTTTTCATATTCTTCATTAATAACTTTATATATTTCTTCCTGATAAGGGGCCGGAGAAATAAACTTGGACGACTTCGCATCCAGTATCACACTTTTTAATGACTCTTTATCCACTTTTTCGGGATGCTTTGTGCCACTAATAACCTTGTCTATTATTTTTGTTATCTCACTGTCACTAGTCTTGTTCCACGATGGAATATTTTTACCCTGTACAATTTGTCCTTCCGTCGTATACCAGCGAATAAACGTATAAGCTTCTTTTTTATGCTTGGAATTGGCGGCAATCGCCATATAGTCTGTTGTCACCAGCGTGTATCCACCAGTATCCGTTTTTTTATTTTTGGGGAACGGGGCAACAGCTACATTAAAGCTGAGTGGATAAAGGCCTGTTCCGCCAAGTTCTGTGTTCATCCAGCTCCCGATTATGATGGAACTTACGTGTTGGTTAAAGAACTCGTCCCGGTAATGAAGCTTTTTTGAAATCGTATCCGCATAGGGAACAGCCGAATGGTCTTGTTTTTCCATTTTAAGTCTGATTTCCAGTGACTTCTTAAACAGCGGGTTGTCTAAATTTGATTTCCCATCACCCGTTACAAATTCAGAGTTTTCAGGCTCACTAGCAAGTGCAAGCCTCATATACTCCAGCCAGCCTCCGTCCTGTGGTCCATGAAAGTATGTTCCGTAATGGCCGTCCCTAGTAAGCGCTTTAGCATATTCCATAAATTCGTCCCAGGTCCAGTCCGTTGGCACCTTAAGTCCTGCTGCATCCAAATGATCTTTATTTAGCAAGACATACCATGGATTAAATTTACCGGGCAGTGCATAATATTTTCCATTTATTTGAGTATCTACTTTGTATTCCTCTGAAACCTTATATCCTTCATGATTAATAAATTCATCCAAGGGTGCAGCCATCCCCATATTGACATGTTGAGCATAACTAGCAGAATCACTGAACATCAGAACATCCATTTGTTCTCCCGATGCTGCAGCAAGGTCCAGCTTTTTGATAGACTCCCTCGTGTCTCCCTTATCACTAAGAACCACTAAATCAATATCAATGTTTGGATACTTTTTTTCAAATGCCTTTATGGTTTTCTTCCAGTTGTAGTTCGCCTCGGTCCCGTGGGAATAGAATTTCAATGTGATTTTCTTGTCCTTTTTTGGAGCTGACGCAACCTTGCCTTCGCTGTCCGAACAGCCGGCAATTAGGCCGGAAACGAGTATGGTGCAAATAAATAAAGACCATATTTTTTTCTTCATTCTACACCCCCCAGGAGTCGAGCTTCAACAGAAAGCCCTTTCAAAATTCCTATCAAATTTTCTCAAACTGGTACAAATTTATTATACTAGTTTGAGAGGAAATATGACATGGTATTTTCCTCCCGGAGGAGATTGGGGGAGAAGCTTCGTCTTGTTTTCGAAACTTCCTCTTTATTATAAAGGAAGCCAAAATTTTCAATTTAACGTTATTTTGATGCATCCAGCCATATTTTTTACTATCTTCATTTAAACCTTTTAAAAAAATGAATTGCCTTCCTTGTTTTTGTAATCATGTAAAGAAAAGACCTTTTACAAAGCAGGAAGGGTTCCTTCTTTGTAAAAGGTCGTATTCTTGAGAAACTACTCGTGGTTAGTTCCTTCACGCTTAAATTTTTGTTTCTAAATCTAATAGTAATTTTGGGATTGAAACCTTATTTGGGCCAACAGATAAAACAACAGCATTTTCTTCCATCGAACAACTAGGCTCAGCTAGTGTATCCTCCATCATTGCCCCATAAAATCCATGAATCAGGATGTGTTTGCCAGGTGCCACGTGATCTCTTGCCGTTGGAATATAGGTTTGTTGGCTAATGATATTCGAATTTGGTTCACCATAAACAAACTCCAATTGTGAATGATGACTAAAATCTAGCACCCCAGCCTGATGTTCACCATTGTTAACCTTGAAATGTTCAGGCTCCATTACCATATTCTTTTGCATGTCAGCACCATCAATGTCAAACCCAAGAGCAAAGCCTCCATCAGCCAGATAGATCGTCTTATCTGTTTCCACTAAATGGATACGGAAATGGAATGGTGTAAACGGAACAATGATACTCCGTATTTTAACGCCATCGTATGGATGCCACTCGGTGGCCAAATAATTTTCCGTAATTTGATATGCTGACTTTTCATAACGCATTTTATAATACCGTTCAGGATCCAAGCTGACAGCAAGCGTATTGTCATAAGCTCCCTGCCTTAAGTTCAATTGGCCTTTCGAAACACTGAAGCCAAATACGCTGGAATAGACGAACTTTTCATATTTCGCATCACAATGGGTATGTGGCTCACAATGCAGCCCGACTGTATACAACTGAACTTGGTGATTGCTTTGGTCCCGTGTCACCAACATCCGCGCCGGAGCAATTAACTTTTTCTCAGGAAGGCTCGGGGCCTTCTCAGGTATTAGCCAAAAAGGATGGTCTTCAGGGAGACCCAATAACAAAAAGGTCTTAAATGCCCAATAAGGTGAACCAAAGGCATTGTATCCTTCCGTGTACACCTGATTTCGATAATAGTAGCCCACAGTCAGCAAACCTTCATGGCTAAAAATGCGTTGTTTCATCCAATGTTTTAAGTGCTGGACCACTAACCATTTCATTTCTGCATATGGCAATACTTCCACCTCAGCAAAGATGGCGGCACTAAAGAATGCCACTTGGGAAAAGCGATAAGTCATACTACGGCCAAATGGAACAGCTGCCCCATTTCCATCAAAGAAGCAAGCAAATGATTGGGCAAATTCCTTGGACCGCTCAATAAAAATCTTTGCATCTGGATCCTCCTCAACCGCTGTTTTTGCATACACCAATCCGTAGAAATGGAGGGCAAACGCCACATAATAGTCTACTTGGTCGGGATAACCGTCGACATACCACCCTTCAGACCGATAAAACGAGTGGACCGTCTCCAAGTCCTCCTTCAGCCTTGCTGCATCATAGGCCAAGCCATTAAGACGAAATCCATGATTAATTAAAATTCGGAAGAAAAGCCAGTTGTTTCTTGGAATATTTCGCTCATTGATTTGATTTAGCCAGGCATGGAGCTGCTTCTGTTCCAATTCCGAAAAGTAACTTAACCACTTATCCCCGCAAATGCATAGGGCTAACCCAATCACAGCCATTTCCACAAGGCGCTGGTCGTAATCATTCGTTTCCCCAAAGTAATGGGGATGCTTCGGATTAAAGCCATCCTTAAGTTTGCCGATAAATGATTCCAGTCCTTTGTATTCTGTCCCTCCGGCAAGCAATGGGACGATTCCCCACAGCGGTCTGAATAAGGCTTCCATCTGACGTGTTTTTTCACTGTAATGCGTACCGCCTGTGTCAAACTTCAATCCGGGTCCATCTTGGTCAAAATGCGGTAATAGCGGATCCGCTAATTTTTCTAAAATATCAGCAATATCCTTCCTGCTTGTTGCGTTCATTGTTTCTACCTTATTCATCCTTTTCACCATCCAGCCAAGATACCTTTATATCAAACTCAAGTCTATTATGATCTTTGGAAATAAACTTCAAATTGAAGACCGTTTCCTTTTCGCCAAAATGATTGCTTATTTCCAGCTCTTCCAACTCAAACATAAATAATTCCTTGTCAAAATGGAGAGTCCATTGTCCATGATTCCAACTAAGGGTCTCTGAGAAAACGTCGGGCTTTATTCTTGTGATAAAGTGTGTTTCATAGGGAATTGGCTGCGTAAAAGCATCTTTAATCCTAAGTTCCCGTTCACCTGCCGCTAATGTGTAGGTACGTGTAAACTGACTATCTTTTGTGATTGAATAAGCTTTGTGAAGGTCATACACAACCGAAAGTCGACCAGGTTCTTGGCTAATTTCTTCAATAGAAGATTGATAGTCTCGGCCTTCCCTTTGCTCCTGATGATCCAAATATGGAACAGAATGGAAGAAAGATCTTGTATGGACAAATTCATAACGTTTCTCTCCAAAATAATCAGCCGTATAAACCGGAGCACCTAAGTCATCAAAAACTAACCCCTTGGCATCACCTAGAACAAAATGCCCCAAATCATTGTGATTATGGGATTCATCATTATGTCCGCCTTTAGCGGCAAAATAAAAATCAGGCTGCTTTACTATGACCCATTTTGCATCATCGAGAATAAACTCACCATTTAGTTGTTGAAAGGAATCTCTTACTTCCTGCTTACTCCACCACAATATCCGGCTAAGGTGGCCCCAGCGGTAACAATGATCAAAGTGAAAGTCTGTTACGGCTGTTTCTTGTGCAGGAACAATCCCAAACTTTTTAAAGAAAAACGCATTTAAGCCGGAAGGAATGGACACTTTCTCGGGTGAGTCCGAAAAAGGAAGGTAATTCCCCGAAGGCAGCATGGCTTTTAATGGGAAGGCTGCGATATTTCGCCATTTGGAGGCTGTAAATAAGTCCTTCCCTTCGACCTGTTCATACATGTCTGCAAAATAGCTATAGTAACCTACCCCATATACCCAATAGCCCATTCCTTCCACGCAGGCCCCATCTTCCCCATAGCCTTGCAAGAAGCATTCCATCGCCTTTTCTACCCTTTGTAGGATCCGGTGCCTAGTTTCCCCATCTTCTAACAAAATCATTGCAGCCATTCCGATGGACCCGGCACAGACGGCACTCCAGTTATTCGTAAGTCTTTCAAACTTCCATTCCCGATTTACGAATGGGATTAATACCCGTCTCTGAATTTCCGTTTTCATTATGCTTAATAATGCTGGAGTTAACTTATTTTTAAAAAGAACCGTACACTCTGCCAAAAAGTGTGCCGTTTCCGATGCAAATAAATCTACCGTTTCATAAGCATCTGTATAACTGTTTTTTTCGCCATTGATGCGAATATGGGCAGGCAGAGCCCAGCTATATTCCTGACAAATAGAGAATAGCATTTCTTCGAATAGGCGCCATTTTTCTTCATTTTGCTCCCATTGCAAATAAAGCGCTAAAGATGTGGCATCTTTTCTGCGCTTAAAATAGACGTCCTCTAACTGCTTTCGATTGCCATCTTCTAAGTAAGCCAGATAGCCTTCAAACTTGGGCAATAGAAGCGTTTTATCACTGGTTAGTGTCTTAATATGCTGTTCTACTTCATCTTGAAATACCTTTGTATAGGGTTGATTTATACGATGGCCGGAGAAATACTCCTCTATCGATTTCAATGTTGGGCACTTCCTTTAATGATTGTCATTTCATTTCGAAAAATCGCTGAACTATTACGCACTATCAAGAAGAAAATGAGACTTGGCAGCACCATGAAAGCAAATACAGGCTTGATAAACAAAATAAGCAGGAAAAAGCTTGCCAGAAACAGATTCAGGAAAGTAAGATAAAACTTTTTGATAGCATAATAGAACGACAGAATCAAAAGTGTTTTTAAGGTATGTTTCGTTTCTGTAAGAATTACCAAGCCACATATCGCCATATTGATTAATAGGATTGATAATATAATAAATAAAGGAGAAACAATCGCAAAGATTGATTGGTTGGCAAACATCGCCATATCCATTGCTAGTATGAATAGCAGGGCAAGAGTAACGAGCCAAAGCTTCATAGAGCTTGAGAAATTCCCCTTATAAAATCTCCAAAAATCTTTTGTTACACTAATATCTTTTTCAACTACTATTTTTTTCAAGGCCGCAATTAAGGCTGCAAGGGCTGGGCCCATCGGAATAAGGGCAGCCGAATAGTAAACCAGATTGGATGGAACCAGCTGCAATAGCACGAAAGCCGCTATTAACGGAATATTAGCAAGTGCAAAATATAGATTTAACATGAGAAACCAATAGCCATAATTAAACAATGCAGCATATTGAAAATGTGACAGATTCATTCGAAACATACAGATCAGCCTTTCATACCAGTCGTTGCAATTCCTTCAATAATGTATCGTTGGGCAAAGATGAACACAATGGCAATCGGAATAATCGATATCAACGAGGCAGCCATAATCAACGCATACTGAGCATCATACAAAGTGACAAACATCCGCAGACCTAACTGAATCGTTTTCACTTCAGTTGAATTTAAATAAATAAATGGACCCATGTAATCGTTCCAAGTATTAACGAAAGTTAAAACGGCCAGGGTGGTCAGAGCCGGTTTTGATAACGGCAAAATGATCTTAAAGTAAATTCCGTATTCGTTTAACCCATCCACGCGGGCGGCTTCACTTAGTTCCTCTGGGATACTCATATAAAACTGTCTCATTAAGAAAACACCAAATGCACTAAAGGCTTGCAATAACACCAAAGACCACAAGGTATCAGTCAGATGCACTTCCCTCATCATGATAAACTGCGGAATCATATAAGCCTGCCATGGGACAGCGATCGTGCCAATATAAGCAAGGAACAGTGTATCTCGTCCCTTAAACTTCATTTTAGAAAATCCATAGGCTGCAAAACTGCTGGTCAACACTTGAATGATGGTAATGACTACACTTAAAAAGATCGTATTTTTAAAGAAGGTTAATAACGGGATTTGATCCCAAATAACGACAAAGTTATTCCATTGTGGTTTGGAAGGAATCCATTCCATTGGGATACTAAATACTTGGTTATCTTGTTTTAATGAGGATGAAATCATCCAGAAAAATGGGATCAATACCAACAAAGATAGTAAAAGTAAAAAGATATACGTAATGGCATTTCCGATTTTTTCTTTTGTTTTTCGTGACATCACTGGGCTTTTCGTTGCGGTATCCATTGTTTTTGCTGAAGCGTCCAAGTTGTTCACCCCCTAAAAGTCTGTATTCTTTTCCTGAACTCGGAATTGAATAATCGTAATTCCTAAAACAATAATGAATAATACTAACGAAATAGCAGAAGCAAAACCAAAGTCGTAATTGACAAATGCTTCGTTGTAAATCAGATAAACCAACACGTTGGTAGCACGGCCTGGTCCACCCATTGTCATGACCTGAATCAAGTCAAATACTTTAAAGCTGGAAATGGTTAATAAAATTAATACTAAGAAAGTAGTTGGTGCAAGCATTGGCAGTGTTACATGCCTAAATTCCTGCCAAGTATTTGCGCCGTCAATTTTAGCAGCTTCATATAATTCTCTCGGAATACTCTGTAATCCCGCTAAATAGAGGACCATGTAATAGCCCATTCCGCGCCAAACACTTACGATAATAATGGCTGGCATCGCCCATTTGGAAGAAGATGTCCATCCCGGAGGATTGTCAATTCCAATCCAGCGTAAAAAGTCATTAATTAGCCCCATATCCGGGTGAAATAACATATTCCATACCACGGCAATAGCAACTAAAGAAGTGACATACGGGAAAAAGATGGCGGCACGAAAGGTGCTGATTCCGCGGACTTTTTTATTGAGTAAAATGGCTAACAGCAAAGCGGCAATTAAGGTCAGTGGTACGGTGCCGATTGTATAATAGACCGTATTCCAAAGGGAGATCCAAAATGTCTGGTTATGAATCATCGATTTAAAGTTCTCAAAACCAACAAATTCTGGAGCGGAAAAGGCATCCCACTTCATAAAGGCAATAACAAAGGAAGCTATTACAGGGACTAAGGTAAAAATGGCGAATCCAAGGAAATTTGGGGTAATAAAGGACCATGCAATTAAGTTATTTCTTCTTCGCCGCTGCTTTTCTGTGACTATTTTGGGAGTAGTATTTAGCATCAAGTTTGTATTACTCATATTGGCCCGCTGTTTTTAATTTAGCGGTTCTCTCCTTTCAACAAAGGGGTTAAATGGGGACAAAAGCGAGGATACATTCCCCCTCGCTTTTGCCCCATTTATTGTTTCTATTTTTTCAATACTTCAGATTTCACACGGTCTTCCATCGCTTTAAGACCTTTATCCACACTGTTTTCGCCTATCATGATCAAGTCATGTTCTTCGTTAAGAATTTTGTCAATAGCGGCAGAGTTTTTGTCCATTGGCATTTCAATATTGAAGAAGTCTGTTTTAAACGCTTTCTTAGAAAGTTCATCGCTTGGCATTCCAGCAACCTTAAAGTAGGTTTCATTAATGGCATCCGTACGATATGCCGGAACGACGCCAACTCCTGCTACCACTTTTGCACCCTCTTCGCCAGAAGCCCATTTCACAAACTTTTCAGCTTCTTTGCTGTGGGCAGCGTTTTTATTAACCGCGAAAGCCGTTGGAGAGCCCCATGTTTTTACTTTGCCTTTTTCCTTTTGTGGAAGTGGAGCAATTGCCCAATCTACATTGGTTTTACCTGCGTTTTTCGAATTAAGGACACCAGCCATATACCAAGTACCCATTGGAAGCATTGCGGCTTTTTCTGTTTCAAATTGGGATGCATAAGTCGTGTTGGTTGATTTTGCAGTACCATAATCTAGAACACTCTTATCTTCCTGCATGCCTAGGAATGTTTTATACATATCTTTAATGAAGCTATAATCGCCTTTTACTAATGCATCTGGCTTACCAACAACTTGTGCGGCAGCAGTAGAGTTTGTAATTGATCTCCAAACATGGTTATAAGCACCGTATACTTTTGTATCCCCTGAGCCAGAGGTTAATTTCTTCGCTAAGTCTCTGTATTCTTCCCAAGTGATGTTGTCCGGATATTTTACGCCTGCTTGGTCAAACATTTTTTTGTTGTAATAAAGTACCCAGAAGTCGTTCCGGTAAGGCAATGCGTAGATTTTTCCATTATCATCTTTCATGTAATCTAAAGTGCCCATGTACTTATCTTCATCTAATGTTTTTGCGTAGGAAGTCATGTCTTTTAATTGGCCACGGTATGCATAGTTGGAATACCCAATCAAGTTTTTCATGGTTAAAACATCTGAATCATCGTTACCAGCCAGCATGGTTGTTAATTTTTGGTCATACTGTGCGGCTTCAATGTCAACTGGTTCGATGGTGACATTCGGATTTTCCTTTTCATAGGCTGTGAACAAAGCCTTGAATTCAGGTGTTGTATCGTAGTTCCATACGGTGACTTTTAGCGTCACTTTTTCATTTCCATCTTTGCTATCTTTTGAATCGCTTGATGCGGTATCTTTAGAACCGCACCCCACCAATACACTACTCATTAACAGAATGAGTGTAAAAATTAAGCCGAGACTCTTTTTCATAATGAACCTCCCATTTTTAATTTTTAATATCATTTTTGAAAACCTTTACATTTAAAGGTTATCAAATTTAACCTCTCATCCTATAAGATTAATTTTACTGGTTATATGACTTTTTTGACTTTATTGCTCCAATAAAAAGAGGACTTTGTTACCCCCCTTTACGTGGAGTTAACAAAGTCCTCTATGAGTAAATACCTATGCAATGTCCATCAAGCAAGACTTCTGACTTTAACAGGCACTTTTTATTTTGCGTTTTCATCTGGCTGATGAATACCAAAAATATTTCCTTCTGTATCTACGTAATAACCTTGCCAAGCCATTCCTGGCAGGGCGTATTTAGGCAAAGCTACCTTACCGCCATTCTCTAGTATTTTGGCTTCCACTTCATCGTAGTTTTCCACGCCCATTGTACAGGCATATCCGTTTAAAGGCTGGTTTGCTTCCGGAGGAGGACTTTGACGCTGCATAAGTGCTCCATTAATTCCAGGTTCCTTCTCTTCTCCAGTCACTGCACCAAAATAAGACATCCCTGCGTACTCACTCCAGTCTTGGAATGCCCAGCCAAACACCTCTCCATAAAACTTCTTTGCCCTATCCATGTCATCCACATGGATCTCAAAATGTATCAATCTTCCCATGGTAATCACCTCTATTATTTATAGTAGTATGTCGTAGTCTTGTATAATACCTCTCTATTATAGCTTATTTATTGGTTATATATTCCAACTTTTGGATTATAAAATTCTTCTCCGTTATGTATTTAGCAATCCAACTGTCCAAGCCCCAATTATATATCATTTTTCTGAAAAAAGAATGGACATCAACCATGTTCTTTTTATGAGACAGTTTATACACAAAAAAATATTTTGATATTTTCTGCACTGACTCGACAAAATCTTATACTACTAAATTTTAGGAAAAATAATAGGGAAGGAGCCTTCCAAACTCCATGAACACTACAGTCTTAAAGGTTCTGATTTTTTTAAAAACAAAGTTCCCTGATTAAAGAAAAATGGTTTTTTGCAAATTTTGTAGAATGGAAGTGATTGAGTTTTAAAATTGTTGTTTATTATAATGTACTTAATAAAGAACAAATTTTAAAAAGGAGGATTACATTTTGAAAGTCAAACGATTGTCTATCTTATTCATCCTCATGCTTGCTCTGAACACCCTGTTCTCTTCATTTGCATTTGCAGACGGCGAGGATGATACGTCAAGCCTCGTAGCACTTGGGGACTCTATCACTCTTAATTCTGGAGGAAATCCCAGATTGGCCTTTCCTCATCAGATAGGAAATCATGGGGAATATGTTGTACAAAACTATGGCAAACGCAATCAAACATCACAAGAATTGCTAGACTCTCTTGTCCATCCGGAAGGCCAGTTTCGATATCATTTAGAGCATGCCGATGTTATTACTCTTAATATTGGAAGCAATGATCTAATTCAAGCTACAGGATTGACAGACCTTGAGCGAAAGAAACTGACATGGGAAGAAAAGCTGGCGATGATTTCTTCGCTAAATGCTGCTGCAGATAAACTGGCAAGTAACTTACCAAAAATTATTAAAGAAATCCGTGACCAAAATATTTGTGCGCCGATTATACTTTACAATCTGTATAATCCATTTGGAGAAAGTGAAGATCCTTTTTATCACATTCTACATAAACTTGGTGATGAATTCATTTCAAAGGTCAACGATAGTGCCATTAATCCGCTTGATGGTCATTCTGATACGTATTTAGCAGACGCTTATTCAGCATTTGATGGATATCAGTCGAAATTACTGTTATCGGGTGACATTCATCCAAACCCAAGAGGTCACCATGTACTTGCCGGTTTAGCAGATGATATCATTGGCTCACTTGATGGGGAAGAGGAGCTCTCCATCCAATTGTCAGCAACACCAACAGAACAGACAACAGATCCAGTTACCATCTCTGTTGAAACAAATGCTGATGAGGTTGTTTCCATGAAATGGCTGCCTGGTGAAAAGGCGGTGGAAGACTTCGTATCAGATGGTACCGAGATTAGTGACTCTGCTTTTCAAGTAACCGAAAACGGCCAATATACGGTTTATGTAAAAAGCACAAACAAATGTGAATGTACTCAGGAAAAAGTTGCTACCATTGATATTGAAAATATTATAAAAGAGGAACCTGTACCGGCAGACCCAGAACCGCCAACACCGACTGAGCCTACAACACCGACTGAACCAACAACACCTCCTGCACCACCAACACCAACTGTACCGACAACAACGGTTCCGACAGTTCCGGCAACTCCTGTCTCGACCGTTGCTACGACAAACAGCCTGCCGCAAACCGCAACCCCAATGTATAATTATTTGACGGCAGGAGCGCTCATTTTCTTGATTGGTTTGTCCGCAATGTTCGTTCAAAGAAAACGGATCAAAAGTTAGAATGTTTAAGGATTATCGATAAGGCCATTTTGTCGAACTACAGCTAGGCTACTTGGCTGGAGCATGAATCAACAGAAGCTCAAGAATGATAAGTACAAACGAGGGTGTCCCAAAAAGTCATACTTTTGGGACACCCTCGTTTCTTAAAGTACAACTAATTATAAATTATTAATCAAGCGCAAAATACAAGGCACTGAACTTTTCGGTGCTTTTTATTTTATAAACCAATCATTCCAACCATGATAATGGCTCCTAATAGAATATTGGCTTGTATCACTCTACTTGTAATGAAATCCTTGTTTCTTCAAAGTGGGAGCGGAGTTCTTTGCATATTGATCAAAACCATTATCATAAAAATAGGCGATTTTACTTGACCAGTTACTCGTATCTTGGCCGTCCGTCCGTTCTGACATATAAGATGAGATGGTTTGATCATATTGGTCTATGATTTCCTCTTGGAGTTTTTTATCATAATGTTCTTTTTGAAGAGTCGCATTAAGCGGCAGCCTTGGTTTTTGTCCAGGAATAGTTTTTGAGTGACCGACGACCAGACCTGATATGGGAAAAACATATTCCGGAAGATTCAACACATCCACGAAGGTTTGGGAGTTTCTCCTGATGCCACCGATTGGCACTGTCCCAAGCCCCATCGATTCAGCTGCTGCAACCGCACTTCCTAAAGCGATTCCGACATCGGTTGACCCGACAATCACCGCCTCTATGTCATCGACAATTTTAAAATCAGCACCATTCTTTTCAGCCGCAAGCTTCGCACGAAAGAAATCCATGCAAAAAACAAGAAATACCGTAGATTCCTCTATCCACTTTTGGTTGCCAGCAGCTATTGCCAATGCCGCTTTCCGTTCAGGGTCTCTTACCTCGATTACACTCACCTGCTGGCCGTTAATCCAATTGGGTGCAGCCAATGCCGCCTCAATAATGGTTTTTATCTCATCCTCATTTACTTCTCTTTCCGAATCAAAGTCCCTTACTGAGCGATGGTTTCTTAACGTTTTAATGGTTTCATTCATACAATTCACTCCTCGTGTATACGATACTACACCAACGACTTAAAATACAAACTGAGGAAAGCCTCACGAAAAAGACCAGTACAGACATTTTTGCCGTGTTGGTCTTTTGCATACCAGATAAACAAAAAAAAGAACCCGTTCAGTTTATTGACTGAGTCGGGCTCATTTTTTATATCGTTAGGAACCGAATATTTTATTCTCCAACTATCTTGGCTTCCTTTAACATCTCCTCTGTTAAGGTAATCCCTTCTTCCTGAGCTGCCTTTTTGTTGATATACAGCTCAAGCTTTTCTGGGAAACCAACAGGGATATCACTTGGTTTCTTTCCTTTCAGAATATCTACTGCCATTTTTCCTGTCGTATAGCCAAGGTCATGGTAGTCCAGTCCATAAGATGCAAAAGCGCCCCGTTTTACAGAGTCTCCTTCACCAGCAAACAAGGGAATATCTTGGTCATTGGCAACTGTTATAACAGATTCTAAAGCAGACACAACCGTATTATCCTTTGGAATATAGATTACATCTACACGGCCCACCAATGACTCGGCCGCTTGCTTTACTTCGGAGCTCGTTGTTATAGTCGTTTCAACGGATTCCAGCCCAGCTTCCTTTAATGCAGCCTTGGCATTTTTAACGTTTACAACGGAGTTAGGTTCACCGTTGTTATAGATAATTCCTACCTTCTTTGCATCGGGTACAAAGGTTTTAATGGAAGCAATGGTTTTCTTTATCGCATCTGGGTGCGTATCTGATGTCCCCGTTGCATTTCCGCCAGGCTTGTCTAGACTTTGCACCAGTTGTGCACCAACGGGATCTGTTATAGCAGTGAATAAAATGGGAATATCCTTCGTGGATTTGATCACCGATTGGGCGCTTGCTGTAGCAATCGCCAAGATGAGATCTTCCTTATCAGCTACCAGGTTTTGGGCAATCGACATATTATTGTTCATGTCCCCCTGGGCGTTCTGGTAATCTAGCTTTAGATTCTTTCCTTCTTTATAACCGGCATCCTTCAAGGCGGCAATAAACCCCTCCCTTGCTGCATCCAAAGAAGGATGTTCAACAAGCTGGGTAATCCCTACTTTTACAACTTTCTCTTTTTCTTCTCCTCCGGCTTCTTTATTCCCCCCACCGCATGCTGCAAGCAGCAGGACCAAGCTAGACAATAATAGTGCTAAACTCTTTTTCATTCCTTTCCCCTTTCTATTGTAAGATAATCTTACAAACTATTTATAATATTCAGATTTTAACACGTTGTGTCATTACGCGACAATAGAAATTTTCAAATAAAATGATATTTTGTCATTTTCTACCTCATTAAGAAAAATAAAAAAGCGTAAACCATCTATCTTGGGTTTAAGCTTTCCTTAAGTTTACCGATTTATCTATTCATATCTCGTACTTTAGTATTCTCGATCATGGACTTATAAATATTTTATATAACTATCATACTCATTCGACACCTTCATTCCCATGCCCTCATACAATGCTTTGGCTGTATAATTATTCGGTGCTGTTTCTAACATGATATACCTTGCTTTCTCTTTTTCTCCAAACTGGAAGGCTGCGTTCATCAGTGCTATGCCAACACCTCTTTTTCTAAAGTCTGGATCGACAAATAGGTCATTTAAAATGTAGGCTTTCTGCATGCCAACTGATGAAAAGGTAGGATATAACTGCAGAAATCCGGCGGCCTGTTCTCCCTCAAAAGCTACAAATATGATAGATTCACCATTTTCTATCCTAGCTTGAATAAAAGCCCTTGCCCCTTCTTCGTCATTTGGCTGTTCATAAAACATACGATAGCTATTGAACAATGGTACAATATCATCCAAGAACTCCATACTTGCTCTGACAATTTTCATACTCTCTAACCCCTTTTTAAGAGAATGCCACTGCAACTTTTTCTTGCATTACCTTGATTCCTTAACTATATTATTCACAAGAAGTGACATAAGAAAAAGGTACAGATTTAATCATATTTACATGTCAGTTAGGGGACTTTAATGAGGGAATTATTGATACTATTCGATGAAAATAGACCGAAATATAAGCAAATCTATCATTCGATTCGACAATTAATTGAAAAAGGAGATCTGGAGCCTGATACACATCTGCCTTCGATCCGCCAACTTGCTGAGTCTCTAAACGTAAGCAGGAATACATCGCTTATAGCCTATGAACAATTATTGGCGGAAGGCTATATCCGAAGCGTACATAAAAAGGGCTATTATGTTGAACCATTTACCCCCATCCATATCTCTGGTCCTCAGGAGACAGAGCAACCCATGATTTCAGGTAAAAAAAAGATTGCCATAGACTTTCGGGCAGGTGCAGTAGACCAGCAAGCCTTTCCCCTAAAAGATTGGCGACGTTGTTCTAATGAAGTGTTAAGACAGAAGATCACGTACACTTATGGCCAACGAAACGGGGAACTGCAACTGCGAAAAGAGATTGCAAACTACCTATTGCAATCAAGGGGAATTCAAACCGGACCCGCATCGATTATAATAGGCAGCAGCACCCAACAATTATTAATGCAATTAGCCATTTTATTAAAGGCGTTTTACTCTTCCATTGCAGTTGAAAATCCAGGATATGATGGAGCTCGATCCATTTTTGAGATGCACCAGTTTGAAATTGCCCCGATCGATGTGACATCAAAAGGTATCAGCATGCAACAGTTGCAGCAATCGAGTGCGAGGTTAGTCTATATTACTCCTTCCCACCATTTTCCATTAGGTGTTACCATGCCGATACCTGAGCGTCAGCAATTATTAAAATGGGTACAGGAAGTAAATGGCTATATTATTGAGGATGATTACGACAGTGAATTCCGGTACAAACAACAGCCAATCCCCGCTCTATGTTCGCTTATACCGGATGCAAGAGTTATTTATTTAGGTACTTTTTCAAAGGTATTTTTGCCATCAATCCGGCTGAGTTATATGGTTTTGCCTGCCCCTCTGCTGGAACGGTTCAACCAACTTTTTGACAATGTTGAACAAACTGCTTCCGTTATTCACCAGCAAACAATGGCGCTATTTATGGAACGCGGCCACTGGGATTCACACATTCGAAAAATGCGAGCTACCTATAAACGAAAAATGCAGACGCTCGTCAGTACTTTACAAGAGACATTCGGTGAAGCAATCACCCTTATTGGAACTGTTTCAGGACTTTATTTATTAATCGAATTTCAAAGCGGCACCACCGAGGATACGCTTATCCCACAAGCACTAGAACAGGGAGTAAAGGTGTATCCTACTTCACAATATTACATAAACCAAAAACCTCCAAGACCCATGCTCCAACTAGGCTTTAGCAACCTATCAATTGAAGAAATCAAAAAGGGAGTTCATCTCTTGAAACAAGCCTGGATTGGATAAAACATGGGGACAGTCCCCCATCTTATTAACGCGATAAAGCCTCTAAAAAAGCTTGTCACCACCCGAATTGAATGAAAGTTTCAGGGAGGTGGCAAGCATTATTTTTCATTCCACTTTTTCACTAAACGTTTGGGTGCTGCTCGCAAATAGGCTTCTTGTATTAAATCGGCCAACTCAGTCCATACTTCGCCAGTTGGATTCTCAATTGAAACCCAGCCGTGATGTCCTATATAAGGCGTTTTATAAAAATAGCTTTTTTGCAGCAAAAGTTGTTGTGTCTCCCGGTCTGACTTAAATGACAACCTGAATCCTTTCTCCCCTTCACCTGAGATTACAAAAGATTTCCCATTCACTTTATAAGTGTTGTGACCAAAACCATCAATTAGTTCTTTTGCTTCAGGCATTTCAAGACAAACCTTTCGCAATTGTTCAAGTATATTCTTTGAATTCTGTGTCATCATCTCTTGTTTCACCTACTTCAGATTTAATTTACCTTCAAGAACTGCAATGTTATGTTAGGAATAAGCACACAAGATATCGGTTGTCCATTGGATGGTGTCTCCTCGCAAATAAATTTGCAACGATTGCAGAAACCTCTTCCCCAAAAACATCCTTAATGGCGCAACCTAAAAAAAACAAACGAGTCCAACTACTCCCTCTTTAATAAATAAGGCGCAGTGCCAATCACTCCTATAATATAGAGAATAACCGCCACATAAGCCGGCAATAAGTGGAGAAAATCAGTATAAGCAATGACAAAATGAGTGACAATTCCAGCTGCAAAGGCAGGAATTGCACCAATGGCAAAAGTCCACCAGACCCAGCTCTCTCCTTCTCGAATTCCCCATAAAGAGAGCATCAAAACGAGTAAGCCCACACTTAGGAGGGCACTCCCAAAACCAGCCCGGTCATGCGCTATAACCGGAATTAGCCGTTCATTAAATTCATCCATCATCTCTGCAGACAGACATAAATAAGTAAGGTCAGTTGGGACAAAAACACTTGATACCCCAATGCTAGAGATGACCACCCCGCCAACCGCTAAAGCTGTCCCTAACGAGATAAACGCCAACTGTCCAATTAAGCTCCACTTCCAAAAGCGGTGATTGTAAAGGTTGGTTCCGGCAGGTGCTGCTTTGGCATTTCTAGATTTGACATATCCTCCAATAAATAACGGCAATAAAATAAGCCAAAACAATCCATGAAGCCCGTCAAAATAACCGTAACCGATAAACAACAAAATTCCAAGAAAACCAAGAATTCCTGCCGTATTGACCGCCCTTCTTGCCCAATGAAGGTTATGCCGGATACCATGCCTCGCAAGCTGCATGTAGATAAATCCCCCTGAGATCATCGTTCCGGAAAGAGTCGTCCGGTCATGTGCCATAAAATACAAAATAGCTGGATTAAAATTTAGAATATCGTTTCGCAGAATCCCTAAAAACGATTCATCATACGGAAGGATAATAGAAGTCATGCTGAATATGAGTGCGATGAAGCCGGCAATGGTAATCGCCAACCCAAATAACCAATACCAAAGCCATCCTGTAGTCATCACTGGTTCCTTTGGGAGCCTGTTAGTGTATGCCTCATTGATCCGCTTTGGCAAACCCGGTCCAGCAAATATATACTCAAAGCCCAACATGACCAAGGAGGCTCCATTATTCAATAAATGGAGGGCATCTGCCGGCTGGCTAACTCCACCTGAAGTGATAATTGGAGTCTCTTCATTAAATAACTTTTTGAATGCATTCAAGGAATCAGTCATCTCATCTGTCGAATTACAGCCTTCTAGGAGAATTCCACTAGGATGATAAAGTTTCAGCTGATCCACATTCGAAAAATCCCCCCCAAAACAGGCCAATATAACCGGTTTCCTAACCTTTTCTTGAAAATCATGATATTGGGCTGGTGAATCGAAAGCATCGTTGTTTACAATAAATCCAACACTAAAAGGAAAGAGCTCTTCACAAATCCGCTCGATTTCTTGAATATTTCCCTCTACTCTTATAAAGAAGGGTAACTTCTTTTTCTTAATAGCCTTAAGTCTCTCCTTAACCGCCTCTAGCTGTATAGGCTGTCCGGTATATCCCTTTATTTGTTTCAGTTTTGAGTCGACAAAAAGTTTTTCCTCCACTGTTGGGCCTTGTATGGAAACGGGACCAATCTCTAGGAAGCCAAAACCAAGGTTTTGAAAAGCTGGCAGACCAGTTAATTGAGAGTCAATTTTGCCGCTTAGTCCAACTGGAGATGGGAAGGAACTGCCGAACCTTGTTTTTTCAAGTTGTTTCGAAGGACTCATATGGCCAAGGAACTCGATCAACGCTTCCCCTATTGATATGGAAGATAACAAACTCATGCTACGGTGAATGAATTCCCGGCTAAAGGAAGTCGGCAGCTTATGGAGTATGGGTTTAAATAGAGTATGATACGACCAATCTGGCAAAGCTGGACTCCCCCTCCTCTCTCAACATCCTCAAAAGGATTTTTTTGTTTAATTTTACTATATTTCTGTACATCTATAAATTGGAAGAAATCGTTTTGGGGATATTAAAATTACATCACTGTTATTCATAGGAGGTAAAAGTTTGGCAGATTTTTGCGCTTCATTATGGCCGGAAGAACTCACTCCTGAAGACCAAAGGAACTGCAGCGAATGTGGATTGGATAAGCATGGATCACGAATGGTTTGGGGTGAGGGGAATCCAGATGCACCGATCTTGATTTTGTTAGACAATCCTGGAGCACTTGAAGACAGAGACAACAAACCCTTTGTCTGTGGAACAAGGCACACGCTGCAGCAAGCCGCCAATGAGGTGGGGTTAACAGTTAATGATTTATATGTCACCAATATTTTAAAAAGAAGGCCTACACGGGCATATGATAAAGAACGAACAAGGGACATCTGTATGCATCACCTAAAACAGCAACTGGTATCAAAACGGCCTCAATTTATCTTCTGCCTTGGAAACGTTTCGGTCCAAACCTTTTTTCAAAATCCTGAGACCGACGTTAAATCATTACGGGGGAAAATGCATGATGTCCACGGGTTTCTAACAACTGCAGCCTACCATCCTTTAGCTGTCAGGCGGCGGCCTAACCTTTGGCCATTATTCTTAGAAGATTGGAGGTTGCTGGCAGACTGCTATTTTAAAAATGGACCATTCCATTAGCCCTGTTATTAAAGCTCCTTATATGGGATATGCTTTTATTTGCTGCACAAAGTGGCACATTTGAAATGTCAGGCAGAGCCTGGCTGTTATTAACTTTTTGTTCTCTACATCATTATTTTTTTAATACTTTGCTCTTTGAAAAGAACATGTTTTGGTTACCAGCAGTTTGGATCTGTTTACCGGCAAAGTTCACAATTTTACCGGCGCTTTTTCCATTGCCCCCAAAAAAAGAGGGTCCTAATTAAAAGGGACTCTCTCCAAGCTCTATTTATCGCCCCATCTACTTGCTAACGCAGAAGGATTGTTTAGCTGTGAACTACTATCTCGGTCCTTTTCGTTTTTAATGACATGGAAGCAAGGGCAGACTGATTGAATCCTTTAACAATCAGCCATACCGCTAAAATCATTTCATTTGCGGCTACTGGCAGTGCCAAAATGCCACCCCAAAAAGAAACCTGTGCAATGACACCAAACATGACTAACAAAGCACAAAGAAACACTAGTGCTGCCCCCGTCATACCCAAGATAGGGATCAATCTCGGAACGAGCTTGGATTTATAAAAAATATAACTGTACATAATCGTATTGATACCCAGCATAAAAAGGGGGCCGAGCATGAATGTCCAGTCATGTATCGCTTTTAAAATAATACTTGAAGCTTGAAAAGAAGCAATATCTGAGGCACCTGCTGATACGTATTCCCGTCCTAATGTTACTAGTGACAACACACTGATGACACCAACAGTAATGATAATCGCTTCAAGAAATCTAAAACATACATGCCAAAGAGCAATCGTTTCATTATACTTTCTTAAAATAGGAAACATGGTAGTGGCTGTACCTATGGCTGAAACCACAAGAATTAGCTCCATTAACGCTCCCAGCAGCACCTGATTGGCATGTTCCGAACTTTTCACGAGATAATTGGAGTCGTTTAGGACAGGATCATAGAAAACAAAACTGCCTATTACCGCTGTTACAGCCGCCAGTATAAACAAAGTCCCTACAATCCTTGCCGCCTTCTTTGAATTCATCTTATCCCCTTCTTTCCAATAAATTCATTTCTCTCTTGTGCTATCCCCGTAAAAGAATACTTCTTCCAAAGGTAAGTTAAAGACGTGAGCAATCCGAAAAGCCAGTTCTAGTGATGGGGAGTAGTTTCCCTTTTCGAGCGCCACGATTGTTTGTCTTGTGACGCCTACCTTGTCAGCCAACTGTTGCTGGGTCATTTCATCATGGTTGAACCGTAATTTTCGGATATGATTGCCGACAAGATTTTTTCCCATGCTAAACTCCTTTCCTATAGTGATAAAGTCTTGTGGCAGAACCAATCAGGTCAGAAATAAATCCTGAAGCGATGAGAATCATGAACATCACTTGTGAAGGCTTAGAAACGACCAGTGACCCCATTGCCATAAGAAAGCCTAAGATAAACACAAAAAAGGAATTTCGAAATGCCTTTAAGGAAATTAACTTATCCAGTTCATCCTCAAATTTTGGTTCCTTTTCTCCAGTCATCATTCTAAAGGTGATATTAAAAATAATGCTAATTATGATGTGCGCTATGATGGAAACCAAAGTCAAGATGAGGACAAAGGAACCCCAAAATCGAAATGTTTCAGTCGACTCGAGACCGCCACCGGGATACTTTGGGTACATGTACAAACAAAAAGAGATAAATATGAAAATTACGCTGACTAACGATACAATGCTTTTCTTTTCTTGATAAGTCAGGGTTAACACCACCTTTTCCTTATTTAGTAAAGTTTGTTATACATAATGTAAAGTAAACTATACATCAAGTCAAGAAATTTTTACCAAAAAATAACAGAAAAAATCACCGCTCCAATTCTGCAGAATTCAGTTGGTTAGAAAACTGCAACAAAAAAAGAAGTACGATTAACTTGTACTTCCTTTTTGTAAGGCACTCCTCGTTTCTAACACCTTTAACTATTGACAGGAAAGTTGACAAAAAATGTGGTGCCTACATTCTTTTCGCTTTCAACCCTAACCGTTCCATTAAAATGATCCACCAATTTTTTAACCATGAATAGCCCGATTCCCTGACCGCTTTGTTCTTGATTTACTTTTTCGTACTTTCGAAAAAGCTTTTGTATTTCCTCTTGAGACATACCAATACCATGGTCTTTAATTTTAAAATGCAAATATTGATCCTGTTCAGTAACATCTAAATAAATGGCACTGCCCTCAAAGCTATATTTAATGGCGTTACTAAGCAAGTTGGAGAGGACTAATTTAAACCCAATTAAATTAGCTAGGATCATTTCATTTCCACAAAGCATGATGTTAGCAATCAATGTAATTCCCTGGGTTTGTGCCTTTATTTTCATAATATCGTACACTTCTTCGATAGCATCCTTCGCTAGAAGTAACTTCTTCTGCCAAACTGCATCTGTTGATAGCATTTGTTCGGTATTAATAATATGTGAGATTTCATGGTCAATAACGACCGCATAGTTTTTAATCGCTTCTAATCTGGCAATTCGATGTTTATCCTTTTCCTCATTCGCCAAAAGTGCTGCGTACGATTTGATGACCGTTAACGGATTTCGTACTTCATGAGATACTACATGAACAAAGTCAAGCTTTTGCTTATACAAATCCATTTCCGATTCAATCTTACTCTGTGCACTTAAAGATGGAAAAACGGATGGATTATGAAGGTTAGAAGTCTTATAAAGGCCGCTGCGTACGATTTCATTATCTGTCATGATGTATGTGTGACTTCTCATCATTTCTAAGAAAACGTTAGCAGAAACCTTTCCACTTTCATAGGCACAAACGGTGGTATATCCTAATTGGTCCACTGCAATATCACATGAACATTCATATTTCTTTACTCTGCTTAGAACTTGATTTTCCTTCAACCAATCCACGTGACCCCATAGCCTAACAATCAGTTCACCATCAACATATGGCTGGAAAACATCCTTTAAATTCTTTAGAACTCGTTCAAAGTGAAAGTCATGATACATCTCGTAAAATTCAAAATTACACACATATTTAATTTTTGACATATCAATCTTTCCCAGTCTTTCCAAAACACTCTCATATATCTGGGGAGTATCTATGAAAACAATATACTGCCCTAAAGCAATACCTGTTTCAATAAAGGAAACGGCATTATCCACATATTTTTCGTATGATTCATAGAAATACAGTATATGTGCACCTTGTTCGACTTTTAATGAATTGGTTAAAGGAACTAAATAGGTCATGTTATCCTCCATTTCTGTGTCTGTGTTGTTCAACATTCTATCCATCCCATATTTACAAGGGATATCCTTTAAGCCTGCTATTTATACAGCTTGCAATCAATTATCGCTAAACCCGAGTAGAACCAGCGTACTGTTTTAATCTAAGATAATCGGAAATTAGCGCAATAAATTTCCCATTACTAGGTTTACTCTTCCATTCGCTTACAGAATGGCCAAATATAGTTTCTAATACATCCCTATTTCCTCGATTCCACCCCACTTCAATCGCATGCCTAATCGCTCTTTCTACCCGGCTGACTGTAGTATGGTGTTGTTCTGCAATAGCTGGATAGATTTCTGTCGTTAACCCCCAATTTCCTCCTAATAAAATATCCTCAGCACCAGCCATTTGAATCGCTTCTCTTAAAAAAAAGTATCCCTTAAGATTTGCTGTAATCCCTAAAGAGCGAAGGATGTCTGTAACTTTCATTTCTAAATCATCTATTTTTTTATTCAATTGCTCCTTCTTCTCTTTCTGTTTGTTTGTAGAGAGGCTTTCCTCTGGGAAAATTGAATTTATTGTATCAGATAAAACGCTTAGTTCAACGGGCTTCATCAAAAAGTAGCTTGCTCCCAACTCCCTAGCTCTTATAATGATATCCTCAGACCCTAAGGAGGTAAGGATTAAAACCTTTAAACCTTTGTAGTCTGTATAGAGGTTTTTCAATAATGAAAGACCATCGGAATATGGCATGATGAGATCTAATATTACGAGGTCTGGGTTTTCATCGCTTATTAATTTCATTCCATTTAGCCCATTATGCTCTACCCCTACCACGTCTATGTTTTCCAGAGTTGATAAGTACTCTTGGAGAATCTCTGTAAATTCGATGTTATCATCAATGATAGCAACCTTTATCATCTTGACGCTCCCCCTTTTTATCTATTAATTTTTGGCTTTTTTCTCAAAATGGTTCATTTAAAAACAAGGCTCTGCTAAATTTGGATGTTGATTTCCGCTCCAGTCGCTTAAGCGTTCTCGCTGGCATGCCGGCGATCCTCCTCGGCCCCGTACTCCCGCAGGACACTGAAATTCATCCTCGAATCTGCCCACGCACGAAGAAAATGTGATAGCACAAGGAAAGCATCCATGAACTTTCTCCGCACGAAATTATGCGTTGCATAATTGAGGATTTTCGAGGAGTCAAGCGCCTTCCGCTCCAATCAACGAAGTTAAAAATTCTACATTATCGTTTAATAGAGACAAAAACAAAAAAAAGCCAAGACGGGAATAGGACCCATCTTGACTTATGACTAGCTCAATCCAATTGTCTAGCACATTACAGTCGGTCTATAAAGGAGTATTCGAATAATCTATCAAAATGTAAACAACCATAAAAAATAAGAGCTTTATAACCCCTATCCAAAATATTATTATAATGTAAAAATAAGTATTTTGCAAGATATTTCTAAATTGTGTGAATTCAAAGAGAGATAAAACAGACGTGCAGCGTATGGTGAAAAGGATTTAGGACAAAACTAGAGCGTATAAAAACGGCAAATAACTTCAAGAAAGAGCAGGTCAAACTATGATTCGATGAGGAAATAATTCGTTATAGGAGAAAAAGCAATGACAAAGAGTGAATTAATGAAACTACTAGTTTTAACGGAAAAGGCCTATCCCAAGTTCCTATTCAAGGATGGTACGGTTCAGCAATGGTTCGAGTTTTGCAGCCAAATGGATTTTGATAAGGTGATGGCCAAGCTGAAAAACCATATTAGGATTAGTCCGTTCCCACCCGCTATGGCTGATATTGCGGTATTTGCCAGTGGAGATGCGGAAATCCCAAAAGCGTTACAGAGATGGATGAATGAAGAACGTGAGAGAATTGAACGTGAACAACACCATTTCCACCGAACTGAACTTCCTTACTGGATTGCTGAATATTCAGTAAGGAGTGTAAGGTAACCTCTTATACAACACTGTAAATCTCGCTGATTCTTACAAAAAAACTAGCTCCTGTTCAGCCATGCCGGGCTATACCAAGACAACAGTAGATAAAAAGGCGCCTAGTATCTCCAAAACAGGATGTCGCAGGCACCTTTTTAACAGAGTTATTTTAATTTTAACACCTTTATTTGTAATTGGTTATCTAGATCCCAAAGTTCAATTTGACCATTTTCATAAAATGCAAAAGAGCTGGTCCCGTCCTTTGGGATCGTGGTGCTTCCGGGATTAAGTACGATAACCCCGTCTTGTTCCTTTAACACTTTGACATGAGTATGGCCGGAGATGACAACCTGGCATCCAAGCTCTTTTGCCCGCAGGATCCGCTCTTCTTCCGTCTCTTCATATCCATGAACGAGATAAAACTTGTAATTGTCAAACGTGATTACTCTTGATTTATGGGAAAGGTCTTGCCCCAGCACCATCTCGTCGACATCCGCATCGCAATTGCCGCGGATATAGACTATATCTTTCCGTCCCTCAAGAAATTCCGCCAATTGCTTTGGGTTATACGTTTCCGGAATATCATTTCGCGGGCCATGATAAAGGACATCACCCAAATGGCAGATTTGATCAGAACCTTTAAGAAGCTTTAGAGCTTGGAGTGTATTTTCATAACCTCCATGTGTATCACTGATAATTCCCAGCTTCATCTAATCATCCCTCACATGCAGCGGTCACCCGCCATCATTTATATAACCATTATATTAAAACTGTATGAACGGATAAAGCCATGGCAGAAGGATTGAAGTAATAATCGCTGCAAAGCCCATAGCCATACTGGATACCGCTCCTTGAACTGGTCCTTCTGTCATGATTTGACTGGTGCCAATCCCATGGGATACCGTACCAATACCAATGCCACGAGAAAACGGATCTGTAATTTTCATTAACGTTAATAAGATTGGTCCTAATACGGCTCCAAAAATGCCTGCCGTAATGACAAATGCTGCTGCAAGTGGAGGATTTCCACCAATAAGAGCTGCCGCTTCAATGGCCACAGGCGTTGTAACGGCCTTTACAGCAGATGTCGCTTGGATGGTATCGGATAAACCCAATAATTTCGAAAGCCAAACGGCAGAGGTAATCGTGGCGATCGTGCCGCTGACCAAACCAAAGACAGCTGGCTTCAATCTTTCCTTTATAATCTTTTGATTATTATACATAGGCACTGCAAGAGCAACAGTAGCAGGCCCTAACAAAAAGGTCATCCAATCTTTCGCCACCGTATACTCGTTATAGTTAATATGCAGCAAGCTAAGGATAGCGATAATGGCGATAGTGGCCGTTAGGATTGGTGTGGTAAACGGCGATGGAAAACGCTTTGCCAGTTTGGATGCACCTATGTAAACAGCAATTGTAATGATGATACTAAGCAGAGTGAGACTGTCCATGGTATCCCTTGTCCTCCTCTGCTGTTTTCTTATCCTTCCTCGTCAAATACTGTGTGATTCCAGCCGTGATTGCTAGGCCAATCATGGTACTTCCAGCTATCATGAGCAGCAATTGTAATCCATGAGCCTTGATCAATCCTCCATAATTCATTAATCCGACGGCAATTGGTACGAAGAAAAATCCTAAATGTTTGTTTAAAAAGGCGGCTCCCTTCTCAATAAACTTTACCTGGATGACTTTACAAGTTAATAGAAGATATAAAATCACCATCCCCAACACACTTGATGGAATCGGAATATCAAGGGTCTCAACCATGTATTTTGAAAATGCATAAATAGCCCAAATAAAGAATAATTGGGCAACGAACAGGAAGGCACTTTTCACAAAAAGACATCCCTTTCTCTTTACTTTTCTATGATACTACTTTATCAACAGCAAATGGATTTGAAAAGGATGAAGTTTATCCTTCATACTCATCGACCATTTTTTAGACTATGAAACAATAAAAGGATTAGCCCTCCCGAGGACTAACCCTTTATTATAGTTTATATGGCTTATTTAAAAACTAAAATTTTGCCAACTGTTCCATCTGCACTTTGGCCAACTACACGCACCTTAAGTCCGAGCTTTGGAATATTGCGGCCAACATCCGGTAATTGAGGGTTGCTGTAGTCTTTGCTATCATCGAACAACGCATTGCTTTGGGTAAAGTTGTCTTTTAGATAGAAAGATGGATCACCAATGGTGACGTTGCTGCCCTTATTTAAGCTAAATGCAGCATCATGCATTTGATAGCTATTTGAACCCAGTAATTTATCAACAGAAGCTGAAGTTGTTTTAGTCTTATCTAACCAAACATTATTATGCTGGTCTGCATCGACAACGCCCAGGAAGCCGTCACCAGGGTGGTAGCCAGGTCCTACCCAGTTGTTATCATATTTATTGTCCACATACCATACAACTAAGCCTTGATCGTAGGACAGCATAGTTCCTTTACGGTTTACATTTGCTAGACCTGAGTCAGAACCGTTATGTGTTCTCCATTCTAATAGATAGTATTGGCTTGTTTGTTTTGTACCATCAGATTTAGAGAAACCTTTGAATGTGAATGGAGTTGTTCCTTCGGCATTATCTGAAAGAACTGATTGTCCATCCGCAGTTACTTTTACATCATCTACAAAGAAACCAGGCATCGCTAAACCGCCATCTGTGTCGTAATTAAAGCTTAGTTTTATAGATTGACCGGCAAATTGTGACAAGTCAAATGTAGCATCTACCCAGCCTTTTGAGTCGCCAGTGATGCCATTAACTTGTTCTTTAGTAGTTGTTGTGATGCTGCCTTCAATTGGTGTACCATTTACCTGAACTGTGGCAAAATCGTAATCCTTCTCAATGGAATACCAAGTTTTAAAAGTAAGCTGAACTTTTGACGCACTTGGAACGTCTAAATTAACGGTCATACCATTTCTTAAATTATCTCCGCTTCCACTGAAATATTCTGACTTTCCACTTGCTGGACTGTTAACAACAGTTACTTTATCAGGAAGATCTACTTTGACAACATCATTGTTGGTTCCTTTTGAACTTGCTTCATCAAGTAAAAATTCCTGTCCTTTTGTAGTGACATCTTTTACGTTAATCTCACTGCCTGTCTGCCAGTTTGGTGTAAAGGTGTCAGTTGTCATGGACTGTTGCAAGTATTCTTTATCGTATGGGCTGAATCCAGATGGTTCCGTTCCAGGAATTTTCCCTGTCCAGCTTCCGCTTGACATGATGGACCAGTAGCTGACTGCCTCACCAGCACCGCTGTAGATGGTATCATATTCATCTGGCAATCCAAGGTTGTGGCCGAATTCATGAGCGAATACACCAGCTGCACCGTCTTCTGGTTCAACGGTATATGCTAAACCTAATAAGTTATCTGAACCAAGATAATTTACATTTGATTTTGTACCTGGAATCTCATAAAGAGAACCTAAATCCCAGCTATGAGACCAAATAGCATCTTCGCCAATTTTTCCGCCGCCTGCTTCTTCCCCTACACCAGAGTGAATGACCATTAAGTGATCGATAATTCCATCGGGTTCACGGGTATTGCCGTCGCCATCTAAATCATAAGGATCTTCTTTATCGTACTTATTTAAATCCCCTACCTTAGGGTCTTTAGCTGCATCCGCTAACGCTTCCTTAATAAGCGCTCGAGGATCTATGTCGTTATCATCATTTTCAGTATGAGCACCATAATAAGCAGCCGAATTCTTTGCTGTATACCAACCTGCAACTTCACCATCAACGGTATAGCTTCCACCAGATTGCTGTTCATAAAACTGCTTCATGGAAATTAATGTCTTTCCATTTGGACCAACATAACCATTATCACCAAAAATCATATCTTGATAATGCTGGTGAGAATAGGCGTCGGAACCACTGTAGTACATATCAGTTTCATCTTTACTTAATTGACCATGTGGAAGATCCGGGAAGTCAATTAAGAGAACAAGTACCTCATCCTTTCGCTCTTGTCCATCCCATCCTTCTTTTTGCACTGGTCCAACTGTGTTTTGTTTAGCTTGTCCAAGCTTATTGCCTTTTCCGGCTTTAATTCCATTAGAATCCATTTCCGCTTTCACTTTTGCTTTTAACTCAGCCTGCTTTTTAGCAAACTCGTTTTCACTCTTGCCAGTCGCCGCATTCATTGCTAGCTTATGGAGATACTGTTGTAACGCCTTTTCTGCTTCCGCAGCATTTGCATCTTTGGCAATTGTGCCATTTTTCTTTAGCATTTCAATTAGCCTGTCATTATTGGCAATTGCTAAATCTACTGGCGCTGACTCTTTCGCCGAAACTTTTAATACCGGTGATGATACACTCTCTTGACTTACCACCCCAGGAGCAAATGCACTAAATGCAAGTCCAGCAGATAAAAGTGGCATGCCGATTCTCTTGTTCCACTTCAAAATGGATTCCCCCAATAGTAGAAATTAATATTCTGAAAAAATAATTTATTAGTAGCAAATAACATTATACTCCGGGTCTCGAAATAAACAACGGTACTTTCAGACTATTTTAACTAATTTATAAATTTTTTACTTTCCCAACAAACTAATAGTTTTCACGGAAGTTTAGCATACTTAGATACTTTCCAATCTTCTATGAACAGGCCGATATTTTATTGAAAAAATTATATTCAAATGGAAAAGAAAAGAACTTATCCATCTCTCCGAATCAAAGGTGACTGCCAGTTCCGTGGCATTAAACAATTTCAAACAATAACTGGATATGACAATATGATATTGAAATTATTGTGACAAATCGTAGAGATAAATGTTTTATAGTATACTTGTGTATAGTATATGAAAGAGGTGAGCCTATTCCGTGAAATTAAAACTCATGACAGTTACTTTGCTAATAGCTAGTTTGTTGACTGCTTGCAGTGGAAAGAGTACAGATGAAGGTACTGTTGTAAAAGAAAAACAACCAAGTGACATAAAGGAATTGGTGGCAGATTATAGCGCACACAAAATAAAGGACCAAAACGCATCCATTACCTCTCAACAATTGATTGTCACTAAAAAGAATGGAAAAGAAACGACTTACGACTTACCAAAGGATCAATTTTTCGTGTCTATTGCACCCTATAACCAACAAACCCATCCATGAACGAGTCATAGCTTGACAGGTTGTCAAGGTGAACTAGCAAATGAAGAGTTTGATGTATATATAGAGGACACGGAGGGAAATGTGATTGTCGATAAGACGGTTACATCGCAATCCAACGGCTTTATGGATTTGTGGCTGCCACGTGATAAAACCTTTGAAGTCAAAATTACGCATGAAGGAAAACAGGCCGAATCCCAAATTTCCACTTCTGAGAATGACCCTACTTGCATCACCAATATGCAGCTACAATAGGAATGAAAAAACATCCCCATGACGAACATGGGGATGTTTTTTTTATTCTTCCTTATAAAATCTTTCACCGGTATCCGGATTGAAGTAAACTGTCAATTTTTTATTGGTTGTCGGGTCAATAGACACCTCATTTGTACGTACAAAGCCTTCAGGCACTTGTTGGCCATGGTTTTTTTTTAAGCGCCGGTCCCAAATTAGCCAAGAGCCAATTACTAAAATAAGGAGGATTACAATCTGCAAGCCGAAATAGCCAAGAATCCATTTCATAACTATTCCTTTTCTGCAATAACAGCGGTGCCATAAGCAACGATTTCACTCATATTTTGGCCGATTTCACCCGAGTCAAACCGCATCATAATAATGGCATTAGCCCCCATCGCTTGGGCATTCGCTACCATCCGGTCGATTGCTTGTTTTCTGGCATCTTCCAGCATTTCTGTATATTGATTGATTTCTCCGCCCACCAGTCCTTTTAGAGATGCCACGATGTCTTTTCCAAGTCCTCGTGCCCTGACTGTTAATCCAAATACAGGTCCCTTCACTTCTGTAATTTTATAGTTTGCTATTTTTTCCGTCGTAACAATAATCATTTGCCCTTCCCTCCCTTAATATGGTCTATCTATATGTTTATTTTACTTTCACCTTACATAATATACCATTGTTTTCAAAAATATATTTTAAGGTTTGTTTTTATAGAATTACGGTCATTAGCTGTCGGAACTTCATAGTTTAGACAGGAAGTAGTATAGATGTTGATTCATTTTTTCCTCAAGTTCCTGTGTATCTTTACCGTCATACCGCAACAGCAAAAATTCCGTCATCATTGCAAATAAAGGATATTGGTATTCTACAGCTAAAACCGCTGCGTTTTCCTGGTTAATTTTCTGTTCCTGCATAAATCCTTGAAGTGCCGTTTCCAAAAAGCGAATCGTTCCATAATAAACATCTTTTAAAATAATCTCTCTTGCCCGTTGATCACGAAACTGCTCAATATTTAGAATTCGCCACATTTTTTCATGAAGAGGGTCTGCAGCGGCCTGTTTGAAATTAGACAATCCTTGCGTTAAAAACTCCTGAATAGTTGTATGTTTTACAATCATCCTAAGTTGCTCTTCAGTTGGCCTCGTTTTTGCATGTAGTTCACGGAAAAGGTCATAAATCCATTCCAAAATTTGGTCTTTGGATTTGAAGTGATTGTATAATGCACTTTCTTTTATCCCTACTTCTTTTGTTAAATCACGGACTGATACGGCAGAAAACCCTTTTCGGGAAAATAACTCAATAGCTGTTTCCAGGATTTTGTACTTTGTGCTTGTCTTATCTAGATCTTTTACTGAGTTATTCATTTTTTAATTCCTTTCTCTCTTTCTTAAAATGTCATGATGAGCAGCTGTACTACAAGCTGTAAATCCATGAGTCCATGCGCTATGGCGATTGGCAGCAATCGGTTTGTTTTTGTAAAAATAAAGCCTAAGACCATTGCGAGAGGCACGAAGGATAAAAATCTCCAAAGCATGTAAGGGACATCAAACACCAAGGGAAGGGCAATGTGCTGCAATGCCAGGAAGGTACCGGCCAAAAGAATAGCCGGCCAAAGCTTACCCGTTTTCCCTTTAATCCTAGGTAGAGCGTAACCAATATAGGTTGGAGTTTCAACCAGGCCATTAGTAATTGGAAATAAAATTAAAGCAATAACTGCTGCCCAAACAGGAAGCTCTTGAAACATTGTATCTGGCGGAATGACCGAATCCAGCAAGAGGTAAGAAAATAAATATAAAGGAATCGCACCAGCTGCCAAACCAACTAGTAAGAGCCACAATATCTCGATAACATTCTTCTTTATATTTCCTTTTTTATAACTAAATAATGAAAAATAAGCAATGCCTTCTTTACTTAATAACCCACGCAAAATGAGGAATGTTAGGATATTCGCCAGGATGGCTTGAAATGGCCACCATTTTTCCGCCGCCTGCAGGGGCGACTCGTTTCCCATTAAAACAAAGAGTCCCACAATCGAGGCCCCTGAAAGAGCAAACAATAATGTCCGCATTACTAAAGAGATGGCAATACTTCCTCCAATATGCGTTTTATTCCCAGAGGTATTCGTTTTAACGACTTTCTTGTTTATCACAAAATCCCCCAAACCTACCCCTCCCTATATTCCATCTGTGCATGAACGTTCGTTCATACACATCGTATATGTTTATATTAATTAACGTTCGTTCATACGTCAATGAAAATATATAAATTTTTCCAAGTAAAATCTTCTGCATCATTTTCATTCTCCCTCTGGAAAACAAAAGAAGGGATCCTAAGAATCCCCCTAGCTTCAATCTTATTTTTGAACTAATTCTAAAAAGGTACAAATCGTCAAAATGCCTTTATCAAAGTTTTCCAAGTTAAAGTGCTCATTTGGGGCATGAAGATTTTCATCTGGCAAGCCGAAGCCCATCAGGACAACCGGAGCATTTAGCGCTTGATTAAAGTCCGATACAATCGGAATGGATCCGCCTTCTCTTTTGTAAACAGGTGCTTTTCCATAGACTTTTTCATAGGCCTCAGCCGCTTTTTGAATCATTGGACTGTCAATCGGAGTTAAAAATGGATTACCCGTATCGCCAAGAGCTACTTCGATTGTACAGCCTTTTGGTGTATGTTCTTCTATGTGTTTCTTGATTAATTGCTGGATCTTTTCAGGGTTTTGATTGTGAACCAGGCGGCATGTGATTTTCGCATGGGACTCATTCGGGATAACCGTTTTCGTGCCTTCTCCCTGGAATCCGCCCCATAACCCATTGATTTCTAATGTTGGCCGAGAACTAATTCTCTCAGGATAAGGGAAATTGTGTTCTCCACCGGTCAATTCCGTTAACCCCAACGATTTTTTTAGCTTCTCTTCGTCAAAGCCCAATGCTTTAATTTGTTCTTTTTCAAATTCCGTCAATTCCACAACATCATCATAAAAATGCTCCACATTTACTTTTCCGTTGGCATCATGTAGGGTGGAAAGCAGCTGTACCAATAAATGATTGGCGTTTTGGACTCCCCCGCCGAACATGCCGGAGTGCAAATCAGAATTAGCCGTTTTGAGAGTAAATTCTAATGAACAAAGACCTCTCAAAGAGTAGGTAATAGCAGGAACGCCTCTATCCCACATATCAGAATCGGAGATAATGACTACATCAGCGGATAGCTTTTCATTATTCTCGGATAAAAATTGCGGAAGATGAGGACTTCCGATTTCCTCTTCCCCTTCAATGCAGAATTTTACATTAACCGGTAACTTCCCTTCTGACTCTAATAAGGCTTCAACCGCTTTAATATGTAAGAACATTTGCCCTTTGTCATCTGTTGCACCTCTGGCAAAGATCTTTTCATCACGAATGGTCGGTTCAAACGGAGGAGTTTCCCATAAATGAACAGGGTCAACAGGCTGTACATCATAATGACCGTAGACTAAGACAGTCGGTGCGTTTTCCTGATGAAGCCAATCTCCATAAATGATGGGATGACCTTTGGTTTGAACGATTTCCACATGTTCCAAGCCAATTCTTTCTAATTCATTGGCAATCCATGAAGCTGCTTTTTGAATGTCCTGTTTATGGTCTGATATGGCACTAATACTGGGAATCCGAAGCAATTCCTTTAATTCTTCCACGTTTTTTTCATGATTAGTGGAGATAAACTCAGATAATTTACTCATGTTCTCACCTTTTCTATTTTGGTTTCCATTCTATTTTATACAAAAAATTGCAGAAAACATAATAATGGCTCTGAAAAAACATGGTAACCCTTTCTACTGTCTTGTCCTTAACTGTAGCTGCGGCCTTTTCCTAGTTCAACCAATTAATTTAGTTCTAATCGACCATTTTTCACAAGAACAATGACAAACAAATGATACTTTTTTATACTTTTGGTAGTACACTAAAATAATTTTTAGAAAGAGATATTAGATGAAAACAAAGCAAACAAAAACTTCCCACGTCGAAAATGGTACCTTAATGAAAAATATGATATTTGTCAATGTGGTTTTCTTTGCTATTACAGCTTTTTTCACGTTGGTCTGCTATCAATTTTCAAATATGATTCCCAACCAGTTTATACTTATCTCAGTATATATGATGATGTTAGTCAGCTTAGGCCTTTTTCTTTATGGGATATGGCTGCGAAACCATTTAAAGAGTACCAGACAAATGAGCATCTTTAGCTCCTTTTACTGTATACTAGCCAGCATCCTGCTTTTCTTAACTTCAAATGTCTTGTATGGGGCTGGTGTAGCAGAAGAATTTATTGATGAGAAGGTTCACTACTTCACTTTTTCATTAATCATATATTTAATTATCATTGCTATCTTATCAGCCATCATTTTCATCCTTTCAAAAGTTTTAAGCCGAGAAATCAACACCCCAAAAGGATATGTTTGGATAAGTTTACTCGGTATTGGCATTGTCATTCTTGCTTATATCGTTATGATGGCGATCATGAACAAGACTTTTACCAATCCAGACTCTGTTAAAGATTCGTATGAAATCTTAGTTGGTTCAGTGGGATTCGGTTATATTGGCTGTGCAATAATGATTGTACTAAGCCGCGGAAAAACAAAAGAATCTAAATTCAAATAGGCTGTGCCAAGGCTCTTTGGCACAGCCTATTATTTTTTTCATCTATGTCATGTCCGGAGAATGCCAATGCACTCATTAGTTTGACATAAATAAGATACCGACTGTGTTTGGCCCACAATGGGAAGAAATGGTGCAACCCGCACGTGTTACTAAAATTTCCTTAAAGTCGGCAATCTCTCCTATTGTGTTTTTAACCACCTCGATATTCTCAGAAGATGTACCGGAATGGGTAATGAAAATCCGGTCAGCTTTTACATTAGCCTGGCCATCTAACTTGTCTTTTGTGTAGTGTTTTAAAACCTTTGGCAATGCCCCCCGATATTTTTTCCCTGGGTTCATATTTCCACTGCTAGTGTCGACCTCAATACAAGGTTTAATATTTAATAGATTTGCACTAAAGGCAGTAAGCGCCGAACATCTGCCACCCTCACGAAGATAGGTGAGATTATCAATGACAAAGCTTGCCTGAACCTTCGACCTTAATTCATTGACCTCTCTTGCGATTTGGGCTGCCGGCATTCCCTTTGCGATTCGTTCTGCAGCTTCAATCACAAGAAGCCCCATTCCTGTCGATAGATTACCAGAATCTATGGTATACACATTGCCAAGCTCTTGGGCAGCGATACAGCTATTTTGGTAGGAAGAGGAAAGCCCCGACCCAAGACTGATGTGGATGACTTCGTAGCCCTCATCCGTCCACTTTTTAAAATAATCGATGTATTCCGCTAGATTTGGTGCCGATGTTTTTGGCAACATTCGTTGCTGTTGATAAGTTTCATAAATGTCATCCGGCGTAATATCTACTCCATCCAGGTACTGTTCACCGCCCAAATTGATATGGAGCGGCTGACAATGAACTTGGTATCGTTCTTTTAAACTATCGTCAAGATCACAAGTACTATCTGCGCTGAGAATAATTTTATTCATTTATTGTGCCCCCATCAGTGTGTTTGGATGTTCCATTTTCACAATTCCATGAATTGTGCTCTATTATGTCTATTATCAATCGTTAATCATGAGTTTTTACCTATATCTTACCATAGGGAAAATGAATCTTCATTCATAAATTTGGATATTTCGACAATCTGTGCGGAGTGACATGCATCAACTTAATGGTGATGTACAGACTAATCCCTAAACGGAGGTGTGTGGATAGAGTGAGGATAAAACTCGTCGTAAGTTTATTTATATTTCTACTTTTATTTTCAGCAGCCTGGTTTCTGGAACAAAAAAACCATCTTGAATATGATGTAAAATTCATAGAAACACATAGAAACCAATTAACCTTAATGCCATTAAGTACACGCAATACTGAGGTAACAGATAATCGCAAGAAATTATCTATACCATTTAAACCACGAGAGTATGTCCGGATTACAGGGCCGGAAAAAAGGTGATCTCTCACCCTTCCATGACAAAGGCTGTCCCATCCAAGGTTCACCCTCTTACAAGACAGCCTTTTTCCAATTTTAATCTGCAGATGAATCATCCTGCATTTTCTTATGATATTCTTTTAAGTCATCCCTTACACTTTGATCCCAAAGCTTTACACCGGAGTTATAGGCAGCCCTGTTAATTAAATGACCCGAAATTGGGGAAGTCAAAAACAGAAAAACGATTCCAAGAATCAGCCGTGAATTAAAATGCCCTTCCACGGAATAAAAGTATAGAAAAGTCCCCAGCAGCACAAACATAACCCCCAATGTAGCCGCCTTTGATGCCGCATGGTTTCGTGTATAAACGTCAGGAAGCCGAATGACTCCGAACGTAGCAATGAGAAAAAGTAGAGCCCCTGCTAGGATTAAAAATCCAATGATAAAATTAACGATGGTTGTCACGTTCAATAATAACCCCCTTCTCCAAATATTTCGCGAAGGCCACCGTTCCAATAAAAGCGAGGATGCCAATCAATAGGATAATTTCAAGAAAAGCGGAGGATTTCAGTACAATACAAATGAGTGCTGTAACCGCCACAAGATTCACCCCAATCGCATCTAGGGCAATCACCCGGTCCGGCACGGTGGGTCCTTTGATCACCCGGTAAATGAGCCCCAACATAGCAAGCGAGCAGCAAAGCAAAGCAATTCGAATTACGATTTCAAGCACTACCGGCTCACCTCCAAAATGGCTTTTTCAAACGTTTGTTTAATACTGCTGATTTCGTCCTCTACTTCCCCTATATCCATGGCATGAACAAATAATGTCCGATTGTCTTCTGACACATCAATGACCAATGTGCCCGGGGTTAAGGTGATTAAACTTGATAACAGAGTGATTTGCCAATCCTTTGTTAAATCCGTTTCTAAGGCAAAAATCCCTGGACGCATGTCTAATTTTGGCTTTAAAACAATTTTGACAATCGCAATATTAGACAATACCAGTTCTCTTAAAAAAATAAACGTCAGTCTGATAAACGCCCACACTCGGTACAGGTAAAAGCGGCTGCGAAAAAAACGCCTTAGCAAGAACATGACAAGCAGCCCGAATAAATAACCTTTGATAAAACTGATTGGGTCAAAGGCTACCTTGATAAACATCCATAAGAAAGCCAGTACGACATTGAGCAATATTTGAAATGCCATTTCATCACTCCTTTAAGACAGCTTCAATATAAATTTGCGGATCTACTAACGTGTCAGCTGCCTGGGCAATATACGGTAAAATGGCTTCTGAATTTACTCCATAAAGGGCTGAAATAGCAACCAATATAACCGGTGCAATCAGCAGCCATTTGACCGGGGCTTTTTCTTCGCCTTCGTAAGTCTGATTCTGCCCCCAAAAACCGTTTATAAAAATTTTCATGACTGAAAATAATACCAACAAGCTAGACATTAACACAATCGCAGCACCGAAAAAGCTCTTTCCTTCAAATCCTCCTTGCACAATCAGTAATTTTCCAACAAACCCGCTTAAAGGAGGAATCCCGGCTAACGCCAAGGAAGCAATAAAGAAAGTCCACCCCACCCCCGGATATCGGCCGATAAGGCCGCTCATTTTTTTCAAATTTGCACTTCCCGTTAAATTGATGATGATTCCAACAAGAAAGAACAGGGCTGCTTTGATAATCATGTCATGAATCAAATAGTATACCGCTCCTTTAATGGAAGCAGGATTCATAACCGAAACGCCATACAGAATGACACCAACCGCCACGATAATGTTATAAATAATGATTTTCTTGACATCCCAATAAGCAATTGCCCCAATCACCCCAACGACGATTGAAAGAATTGCCAAAATGGATAACAGCTGAAAAGCAAACCCCTTATCATGATAAAAGAACAACGTATACGTTCTGGTGATCGAATAAACACCGACCTTTGTCAGCAAGGCTCCGAAAAGAGCCAACACGGGAGCAGGCGGTGCATAATAGGAGCCGGGCATCCAAAAGTAGAGTGGAAAAATGGCTCCCTTTAGGCCAAAAACAATTAAAAACATCACGGCAATCACGGTTAGAATACCAGGCATTCCATCAGCGCTGATTTGACTGACCCGCTCGGAAATATGGGCCATAGTCAGCGTTCCGACAACTGAGTATAAAAAGGCAACCGCAATGACAAACAGGGCAGATGAAATGACATTAACAAGCAAATATTTAATGGATTCTCTCAATTGAATTTTCGTTCCGCCAAGCACGAGCAGAACATAGGAAGACATCAGCATGACCTCGAAAAAGACAAACAGGTTAAAAATGTCCCCCGTCGTAAAGGCTCCATTGACCCCAACCAATAAAAAGTTAAAAACTGAGTAATAGTAATGTTTTTCTCGCTCTTCCCCAATCGATTTGAAAGAGTAAAGCAAACAACAAAATGCAATAATACTTGTTGTTAATATCAGTAAGGCTGATAACATATCCGATACTAAAGTAATGCCAAACGGCGCCTCCCAGCTGCTAATATTAAGCGACTGAATTCCCTCATTATGGACCTTTTGAACAATAAAGAGGGCAGCAATCATCGTCAAAATCGATGAGAATACCGCAACAATGCGCTGGGCAACTATTTTCTTATTTAAGAAGATTAAGATGGCTCCAGTTAATAACGGAATTAATATGGGTAATACAATTAAATTAGTCATTTGGCTCTGTTCCTTTCATTTCTTCCACATTATCCGTTCCCAATTCTTGATAGGCCCGATAAGCCAAAACTAAAAAGAAGGCGGTAACGCCAAAGCTAATGACAATGGCTGTTAATATTAAAGCCTGCGGCAAGGGATCTGTATAATTATCTGCATGTTCACCCAATAGAGGGGCTGAACCTCTTTTTAACCCGCCCATCGTTAAAATGAGCAAATGGGCGCCATGGCTCAACAAACCGGTTCCGACAATAATGCGCAATAAACTTTTGGACAGCATCAAATACGTAGCTGACATAAATAAAATACCGATGACAAACGCCATTAAAATTTCCATTATTCATCCTCTCCTATCGTTTGAATAATGGTCATCGTCACACCGACAACAACAAAGTAAACACCTAAATCAAAAAGTGTGGCTGTATGCAGGGATATCTCCCCCAATACTGGAAGCTCCACATGGGTAAACCTATGGGTTAAAAACGGGACATGAAACAAAAGGGAACTTGCGCTCGTCCCAATTGCCAATAATAATCCAATCGCCGTGATAATCCGGTAGTTAACGGGCAAAATCCTTTGTACGGTTTTAATATCGTAAGTGATTAATAAAAGCACAATGGCTCCCGCAGTCATCAATCCCCCGATAAAGCCTCCGCCCGGATAATAGTGTCCGGCTGTAAAAATATAGACGGAATAAAGGACGATGAAAAACAGCAATGCCTTTAAAGAAGTCTCGAGAATGATATTATTGGTCTTTTTCATCCTTCCTTCCTCCCGTTCCCTCTTAATTTGATCATGCCATAGATTCCCAATGAAGCAATTGCAAGAACAGTAATCTCAAAAAGGGTATCAAAGCCGCGGAAATCCACGAGAATGACATTGACCATATTCTGTCCGGCAGCCTTTTCATACGTATTTTCCACGTAAAACTGCGAGATGGAATCAAACAGCTTATTACTGTGTGCAGATAAAGCAATCACAGTGACAATTGCACCCACTCCGACAGAAATCAGGGCATTCGTGAGTTTAAATCTTATGCGAGTTTCGTATTGGCGCAACTTCGGCAAGTGATAGAAACAAACTAAAAATAGAGCTACAGAAATCGTCTCAATCACCAGCTGAGTCAATGCCAAATCCGGTGCCCTAAAGAGAACATAAAATAACGAAACAGTATACCCTACGGCACCAAGGAGTATAATTGCCGTCATTCTTGATTTGACAAACAGAATGGAAATCGAACCCGCCACCACAAATAAAGCTAAAACCCATTCATATATTCCTATTGAGGAAACATTTACAGTATCCAGTTTAAAGGCATCCTGCCCAATGAGTGTGGCCGCTAAGATAAAAATAAAGAAGGCAAAAATGTAAACCAGATAGGAATGAATCGACCCGGTCATATACGAGCTGGTTAATCGATAAGAACCAGATTGAGAAGATTCCAGCAACCGGTCATAAAAACGAAAAAGAGAGAACCTCTCAGGAATTTTCTTATAAACCCCTTTCCACTTCGGAAGGGTCCGATAGAGAATGATACCTAAAACGACAACACCCAAAGTCATAAACAACTCAATGTTAATCCCGTGCCAGAACGAAATATGAACCATAAACTCCTCTCCTGTACCGATCAGGCTTGGGAGAACGGCAGCCATTGCTGGTGAGATGAGGCTATCGGATAACAGATTGGGGAAAAACCCAAAAATGATAACAAGAGAAACCAATATAACAGGAGGAATTAACATCCCTAATGGCGCTTCGTGCGGCTTTTTATCCAGCTTTTCTGGCTGATAGTTACCGGTGAACGTTTTGAAAATCAGAATCATGCTGTAAAGAAACGTGAAGACGCTGGCAATCCATGCAATAACCGGGAATAAAATCCCCCAAGTTCCAAGGTTGAAAATGTCCATTTCCGTTACCCGGACCATTCCTGTAAAGAACATCTCTTTACTCAGAAAACCATTGAAAGGCGGAAGGCCTGCCATGGAAAAAGCACCAATGATGGAAACCGTAAAAGTAATTGGCATAAACGGCATAAGACCGCCCAGTTTCCGGATATCCCTAGTCCCTGTTTCATGGTCAATCATTCCAACTGCCATAAACAGGCTGCCTTTGAAGGTAGCATGGTTGATTAAGTGAAAAATGGCCGCTGAAGTGGCAACTAGAAAAATATTGTCATCCAATGCTTCGTAGTGGAGGGCAGCCGACCCAACACCGAGCAGAGACATAATCAGCCCAAGCTGGCTGACAGTGGAAAAAGCAAGGATGCCTTTTAAATCGGTTTGTTTCACCGCAAATACGGATCCCCAGGTTAAAGTAATTAACCCCACTCCGCCGACTAGCCAAAACCAGAAACCAGACTCCCCAAATACGGGGGTAAAACGTGCGACTAGGTAAATACCAGCCTTTACCATGGTGGCTGAATGTAAATAAGCACTTACCGGTGTGGGAGCTTCCATCGCGTCAGGCAGCCAAATATAGAAAGGAAATTGCGCCGACTTTGTAAATGCCCCGAGCAAAATACAAAGCATGGATGGAATAAATAAGGAATGTTGGTATAGTTGATCCGAATTTCCCACGATTTCTGTAATACTGAATGTCCCAGTCATGATGTATAAAAGGATAATTCCCCCAAGCATGGCAAGACCGCCAAACACCGTAATTAACATCGACTTTTGGGCGCCATAACGTGATGCTTCCCGATCGTACCAGTATCCAATTAATAGAAAGGAAGAAAAGCTCGTTAACTCCCAGAATGCGTACATGACAATCAAGTTATCGGATAATACTACGCCAAGCATGGCCCCCATAAATAGGAGCAAATAAACATAGAAAGACGGGAGCTTTTCTTTAGCTTTATCTAAATAATAAATCGAATAAAAAACGACTAGTGCCCCAATGCCCGTAATTAAAAGGGCAAATAATAGGCCAAGCCCATCTGCTTTTGCCGTAAAGTTGATTCCTAAAGAAGGAATCCAATTTATAGCTTCTGTAACCGTCTCTCGACTGGAAGTTACAGGCAAGAGGGAAAGAAAATAGATAAACAAAAGAATGGGCAAAGGAAGAACAAACCATCCCGTATGAACTCGTTGAACCCTTTTAAAGAAAATCATCAAAATCGAAAATAACAACGGCAATATAATCACCAAATGCAATAAAGACAAAACGAAACCTCCTTTTGCTTTTATCTAATAAACCTATATTTTCCTAAACATGTTTCAAATAAATACCAATCCAACTACCCCCTGTTTATATCTTTCAAGAAATGCAAAAAAGGAGTCTGTCAGCAAAGGGCATAGTAATCCCTAAGTGACAGACTCCTCCATAAAATTCAATATTAATTTATAAAATATCATACCATATTTTCAATCTAAAAAAAAGGGTGTAATTCACAAGGCTGTGCTATTTCTGGCACAGCCTAACTTTGTGATGGATTAAATGCTGCGGCCTACTTCAGTAAAATAGGGAAAGAATAGATTGTTCGGTCACCTACATCGACCCTAACTTTATATTTGCCTGCTGACATAGCCTTAGTACTGAGGTTGAAGATGTATTGATTGGCATCAGCATCGTAACGGAATTGATTGTCTTTTACCGCTGCACTAGTAGATACTCCATTAGCGTCTTCCACATAAATTTTTGCCGTTGCACCAGTCAAGTAGTTTCCTTCTTTGTCCGTTAATTGGAACTTAACCGGAATTGTGCTGCCCGCTTTATAGGATTTTGATTCATCTGTTATAACAGGTGCAAGAATGCCGCTAGAATTGATTGTTTCTTCAGCAGCGACAATCGGCAAATTCGATTCACCTTCACTGTTTACTGCCGTTACCTTGTAATATGAGGTTCCGATCGGTGCTGTGCTGTCAGTAAACTCAGGGATGGTAGAAGTTCCTACTTTTGTATATTCACCATTTGGAGTGGAGGAACGATAGATATTGTATTTCTCAATACCTAATACAGGAATCCAGCTTACATCAATATCCGCGCTATTGTTGACAGCGGCTTTAATCCCTGCTGGGACTAGGTTTTTAATAGTCAAATCATATCTTCGGGAATCATAACGGCTGAAGTTGTAGTTACGGAAGTCTGACATCCGAGTTACACCGGTAATATGTTCTTTTAAGTTGCTTGGACCATTGGAATATACATATGCAGACAAATCTCCGGTCAGATTATAGACGATCAGTTCATCTCTGGAGTCTCCTGCCATGTCAGCGACCATCACCTGTTCTTTTGCATCCGTATGTCCATCAAATGTTACGATCGGATTAAAGTAGCCGTCATAAAGCTTTGGTACAACGCCATTTGGATGGTCAGCATCTTTCCCCCTTCTATAGGCTGTAATGAGTGGAGCATAACTGCCTGTCCAGTTGTCAAGAGGGCGCACGATGCTTCCCCAATCTCCCTTCGCACGTTGTTCATGGTATAAAGTTTCGCCTTTTGAGGTGAAAAGGAACATTCCATCTTGTCCTGGATTCCCTCTGTTCACCCGGTCCAGTCCTGCGAGCTCTAGCCCAGGAGAATCGATTCGATAATCGCCAACCAATATCTGCTGCGGCTCGACCGTATCACCATTTCGGAAAAGTAGGTTGCCGTTGACGTCAAAAGCATACGTATCTTCACCGCCAAGAATGATTTCCATCTTACCGTCGTCGTTTATATCGGCTACCCAGTGGGTATCAACATGAGCCGGCAAATCCTTTCTCCATAACTCCTTGCCATCATGTGAAATCAACGAATAGTTGTTGACTAACTCATCTCTTCCATCTCCGTCAAAGTCATATGGCAGCAAGCCATGGCCGGTATTTCCAGCATAATGCCATAGCTGGTTGCCATCTTTGTCCAAGGCCCAGATGTCTGAGTACCGATCCTTCAATAAAATGTCTTGTGGAGTTGGATTGCCTGAGAAGTTGGCGATAAAAATCGCATCATGGGCTCTTTGGCTAGGTAGTTTAAACTTTTTCTTTATCTCGCCCGTTTTTCCATTAAAAATGTAAAAATACTTTTCCGTGTCGTCTCCCATTTGCATGACAGTTAAGACTTCGTTTTCACCATCGGCGTCAATATCATAGATCTGAACCGGTTCATCCGCTCCGCTTGTTGTTACCCTCGGATCGACGGTTCCTTGTTCCCATAAAAGCTTTCCTTCGATATCATAGGCAGCCAGATGGGCCACATAACGAGGGTTACGAGCATCATCTTTTACATAAGCTGGCTGCACCATTAAAAGATCATAGCGGCCATCTCCATCCATATCGCCGATGCGCATTCGATTTCCTGTACCCGCTGCACTGATATCAATCTTGCTGATCAGGTTGGGGAATGACCATTGTGTCATCCCTAGAACCTCCGCTGTTTGATTGCCTTCTCCAGAGGAATTTACGGCTGAAATCTTATACAAATAGCTAGAGTCCTTTTCAACAGTTGCATCAGTATATTCTGTCGTTTGCGTGCTGCCAATCAGCTGATAATCCTTATATCCAAGTTTAGCTCTGTAAACATTATAATTAGCAGCCCCATCTACACTATTCCATTTCAACGAAATAGAAGTTTGCGAGACTGCAGGAATTTCAATTCCACTTGGAGCCGATAGCGCTGCATTTACAGCACTATCCGCAAAGGCTGGTTGGCTTAGTGGAGCAAATTCGGCTACTAATGATAAAGATAGCATAGTAGCAAGTATCGGTTTTGACTTTTTAAACATAACCTTCCCCCTCACACACATTGGTAATATTACTTGTTCTTTTTAGCGTTCAATTCACGGTTCTAGATATCATGGCTACCATGATGTTCACGTGTGCAATTTTAGGAATCTATTAGTAGCTCTGAAGTTATTACAAAAGAGGTCATTATGTTGAGGAATCTATGAAGAGATTTGCATTAAATAAATCTAACAATGAAGCTTTAAAATCTGTTTTGTACCTTTAGTAAAATTTGCGTGAAGAAGTTTGTCCGACCGCAACACCTCCTTGTTAAGGAATCGCTTACATATTAACATGTTGCCTATTTTAATAAAAGGTAAAATTTTACTAATTTTGATGAATTTTGGGTTCGATTGATAATGCTTTAAAGTTTATGGGAATGCTAAAAACTAAATATGCTTTGACGTAATACTTTTTAGTGATATAATAAAAACAACACCAATTGGTGTCATATTTTTACTAGGAGGCACATGACATGGACAAGCAAGGACAAGAAATGTTTTTAAATTTTATTCTCCAACGGGTTCAAGAGGGCAAAGAGGATGAAGCAAGGGAAATCCTTCTAGAAAACTTCAAAAAACAAGATGAAGGTACTTTTACAAAAGAGGATATCGAGCAGTTTGTCCCTAAGATGATGAACCTCTTAAAGCCTGAAAAAATCGATGAAATTAAAGCAGTTGCCAAACAATTTGCTGGGAGTTTCGGCAATCAATAAGGCCAGCCAGCCTAAACACGATGTTTTCCAAGCCATTTCAGACCCTACTCGCCGAAGCATGTTAAAACTGCTTGCTGACAGGGAAATGTCTATCGCTGAAATTGTGGAATACTTCCCCATAACTCGTACGGCTGTAAATAAGCATCTTCATATTCTTTCTGAAGCAGGTCTTGTGAGGAGCCGAAAGGCAGGCCGCGAAACCCGCTATATGCTTATTCCAGCCCCATTAATTCAAATACAAAACTGGTTGTCCTTTTTTGAACAGTATTGGGACGAAAGGCTGTCTGCTCTAAGAAGATTTGTAGAAGAAGACAATGACTAGGAATGGACAGGGGCTGTCAAGTAACATTAGGGTTTTTAACAGCCCCTCTCTAAGTAACCGTATACTTTTAAAAATCTGGATTTGGGTCACGTAGACAATCTCTACGTGACTGTTTACACTGAAAAAACTGGATTTGGGTCACGTAGACACCCTCTACGCGACCGGTTGCTTTGAAAAAACTGCTTTCGGGTCACGTAGACACCCTCTACGCGACCGGTTACTTTGAAAAAACTGCATTCGGGTCACGTAGACACCCTC
>NZ_HG942074.1:0-44299 GCF_000612665.1 Neobacillus dielmonensis | reverse complement strand
CTCTACGTGACCGGTTACTTTGAAAAAACTGCATTCGGGTCACGTAGACACCCTCTACGCGACCGGTTACTTTGAAAAAGCCAGATCGGGGTCACGTAGACTATTCTGGGCAACAATTAGTGGTTTTCATTGGCTGGCAATTCTTGTGCTTACCTTAAGATTTAGGGAACATTTCCTTTATGCCCCAAAATAGCCCTGGCCCTTTCATCTGCACTGGGCCAATGAATTATTCTACATTTTCTGATTCGAGAATTGTTAAATTGCCTGGGCTGTGAGGTCTCCAAATTTCCCCTTAGCTTGTCAAGCTTCCTTTCAACCAAGCACGGGGACGATATGGTCCTACAGGGATTTGGATGAGACTCGTTACTTGGTTCGAATCGGCTCTGTATAGTTCATCACATCGATTCGCGTCAAACCCTAACAAAGGGTGCCCTCCCATCCCTAAGGCACACGATATCAAGAGCAGCCGTTGTACGAGGATACCCGCCTCCATCTGTTGTATTCGATATCCCCTATATCCCAATTCCTCGTTAAGGTGATCCTTTCCTCCAATAACATGCAGGCAGAGCGGAACTTGAAACAGATTGACATTGGGCATTGTGAGCCCATATTGCAAAATCTCACGGAAATCACCGCTTGCTATTCTTCGAAGTGCATGTGCACTTTTGTCATAAGCATATGCACCATTTGGTATACCCTCTACATTATTAAAAAAGCCATTCAAAGATAGACGAGTCTTAGAAAACCTCTGGATGCCATCTAGGTCATTCTGATACGAAAAAGAAAATGTCTCTTTTAACAAAGTAGACAGTGTAGCTTGACTGACTTTCCCTCTCATAAAATCAAGGTCGGGAGAGTGTCTCTCTCTACAAACAGAAGCAAAGTCGTATGAAAAGGGCTCCGTAAATGGCAGAATAAAAAATTCTGAACTTAAGGCCCTTGTCCCCTGCTCCTCCTTGGTTATCTTCCCAAATGACTGTGTCGTTTCAAATATCGATGCTTCATTCATCTCTTTGAGCAGCGGGTAATCAACAATTTTCTTGGAACGATTGTAAGTTTCATGCTCCAGTATTGGTACTTCCTGGGACAGTTCAGCGGCAGAAACATGTTCTTTTTTAGCAAATGTGCCAACATCATGGATAGATGAATGACTCGATAATGGGATGACTGCATAGACACTTTCGTCCTGTTCAGAGAGCCCTAGCAAATGATTAATCGAACGATCAAGAAATTGGTAACATACCCGTGATGAGAACCCCATCCTACTGGCTACTTCTAATGTTTGCCCTATGACCACACCTGCATCTAGACCTTGAAGTCTGTAGGAAAAATTATTATATTTATAGAAGTTTTTCCAAAAAACAGTCGAAACAAAAACGGTGCAGAAACAATCAGAAATGTCACAGCTGTTGCCGAGGCCTCTGGATATATAGGAATCGTAATTACCTTCGCGCAGCAATAGGAGGCGATGATGTGCCACATCGTAGTGATAAATTCCCTCGGGTACATCCTCCAGCTTTAAATAAACATATAATTCATTGGGATATAATGCCCCACCAGAGGGAACATATCTGCGATACAACTGGGCATAACTGACAGAAGCAATCTCCTCAGATGTTTCTAAAAAAGCTGTTTGGGCGTACTTGGAAAGCCCGTATACATACCATAAAAAATGGCCAAGCTCCTCAAGTTCTGGTTGTGCCTGAGTATCTCTTAGTGTGAGCGTTAGAGGTACATCTCCGGATAATGCTATTTCAGGCAAGCCACGGTACAGTTTATAAGGAAGTGGCGCGTCCTCCCAGTCCACTTCCCAATCTGATGGTACAACTTTATCTGTATCATAATGCAGATGATGCAAAAACGTTTCCAGCTTCACGCTTACACCTCCTGCTTTTCATTATGGGAATGGATGAGGATAGGGATTAAGCTGTTCATACGATAACGGCTGTTTGGTGAATCCGAGCTTCATTGGTACCTGGCGGACCCTCTCCAGTCCTTTGACACGGGTAAGGTGATGTCCGAATGTCATCGGCAGCATACCAGGAATCAATACTTTAACACAGTATAATCCATTCCGTTTGGTTACCGGTGTCGTCTGGTCTACCACAATGACTTCGAGGTCTAACTGGCGAAATGTTTGCAGGATATCCTGAAGCTCATCCCTTAAATCAGCATGAAACGGAGGCTGTTTAAATTCCTCAGCAAATGTCCTTAATGGGCGAGTCACATCTAATAAAAAGTTCAGCCGTTCCTCTGCTTCCCGAAGACCATAAAGCATTCCATGATCCTCCATGGTACGGACAGCAAATGAATTTTTCAACATTTCTTCATATTGCTTCCGGTTTTTCTCCAACTTCTCGTCATGCCGAACCATCATTCCCGCAAGTTCGTAGATGGAACTTTTCGCCGCCCTTACAGGGTCGGGACTGGCACCTGCGGCACAAATCAGGTTCACACCCTTTGAGCTTCTGTTTTTTGCCACTGCCCAAATACTGGGGATCCCATGTTCCATTGTAGAATTGTAAAAATAAACATCATAACCCGCCACGTCACGTAAACGGTCAACCATCAGCTCTAATTCCTTATCGTTAGCAGAATAAGGGTCAAGACGCGGAAGGGGCAGCTGCGCATACCATGTTACCAAGAAGGAATCGCGCTCAACGACCTCCATAATTCCATGGAATATGGCTTCCTCTACACTCCCTCCTAATGCACACCCGTTAGAGGTTTCATAAGCAAAACCCTCCCCATATCCCAAACTGTAATAGGCGAGTAACTCTGGAACCAATATAGGCCGTTCTTGTAAAAACGAATATCCCCACACCCAATTGATTGGGGTATCAGGGTTAAACCGTTTAAACGGGAAATCAGACTTTGCATATTGTTCGTCTTCATGTAACCCCACTCTTGTCGGATTTAAAGCGATGTCCTTTAAATGATGATAGCTATCACGAACTTTCTTCCTCTTGCCTTGAGGCTCGATTCCACAATGGCGCTCCAATCCCTCCAAGATGGCCGTGAGCTCACTCATCTCATAGGAATTCGTACGTCCTGCCACTCCCTCATCTGCCCCAAACAACGGCATGTTGACTAAAACATCTGCAAATGGGAGCCTGATATCCTCGATTTTGCCATTCATAATCCCAGTACGATCATCCAGATAGTCATCGACTAGCACTGTTTTCAATTCCTCCATCGAACGACTGCGATAGCCTGCACCAGGCAATTTAGGACTGGACTTTAAGCTAATCCGGGCTAGCTCAGGTGAGTCTTCCGGAATTGGACTGCAAACAGGACACAATGGATCAGGCAAGAAAAAGTGACTAGTGTTCGTTAAAGTCCTGAGATTGGTAATGAACATGCTATCTTCTAAGGAGGATGGCTTCCCCTGAAGGACTTTCTGCACTTCATCACAAATTAAACCAGCCATGTGAAACATCCCTGAACGTGAAGACCAAGCATCCCGCAAGCCACCTGCACCTGTACCCATTCTTGCTTGAAGGAGCCACATTTCAACCCGGTCGGGGCCAGCTATCAAACGCCGTTTATCGGCACAAAGAGAACATCCCGATGTACCCTGCCGAACTAATGGACCAATAATTCCCTCGCCAAACGAAACGAAACCACGAAGCCAAGGAATTCCGGAGAACCTAAACCGCTCTTCCGCCTTCTGGTGTATCGATGGATGCCAGGCATCGTCCAAGACCAATGCTAATTCTATCTCATCCGATATTTCCTCCATCATACTTTGACGTTTTACTAGATAGTTGGTTGACAAGTGATCGTAAACATAATCTGCTAATAGTCCGTCCCCGACAATGAGGATATGTGGAGTCATACAGTATCCCCCTCTCGCACATGCACACCATACACACCTGCCAGCCCTTCCTTTAAAAAAGGTTCCATTGACAAATCATAGACTACTAGCTGTTTACCGTGTCTAGATAAAACCTGGATGGATGAATGCAACAGTTCCAAATGGGTCATGTTCTCACAAGTGGGGATTTCAAGTTTGGAGTCCTTTTTTTCAAGATAAATCAAGGATTCTTTCTCTTCCCTATCTACGGTATTCACTTGGTTCTGGGCATCCAAAAGTGCTTTTTGCAAAGCATTTTGCAATGCCATTGTGATATTTAAATCTATCCCTGTGTACCACCGGCGCTTAGACTTTACCCCGACAACTGGAAAACCCAGCACATCGTCTTTTAAACCGATGATTGGGGAACCGTTCAGAGTTGTGATAGCATTCAAATAGTATTGGCATCTTTTATCATCTATGGCTCCGATCGGCGCACGAAAAACCGTATTTAAGCCATCTCCCTCTCGACTTTTCAATTCTTCATTCAGATAGTCTTGCAGACCCCGGCAAACAGCCTCCGCGGTGGTTTCCCCTGAACCAATGCCTAGAAATCCTTCTGGAAGCACCCTATTAACGCTATATTTCCGATTTACTGAATGGACCAATTTGGCGACATACATTTCGATGCCCTTCAATCCGGCATTTTTTCTTGCTTCTTCGTGGGTCATTCCCGAACAGACAACTTTGGTCAGCAGTTGTGCTGGTCCATCTGACACTGGATTAACCGCTTGAACATAGCACTGGGAAAGAGGAAGCTGCGACAGATTTTGTTCCTCCCAGGAATGAAAAATGCCAATTTCCTTTGAAGTTAATCGACTAAAATACTCCAAAAGCTGCCCCTGCTGTTGTTCTCTATTGAATTCTTGTTTAAGTCTTTCATCAAGGTTTTCAACTAGCTCGGGTTTAACACTGTTTGATGAAACGGATGGATGCGGGATGAAGGAAAGCCAATCTCCCTCCAACGTATCAAGATGGAGCAGGTATATTTGATTACTTTGATTGGGGCCTGCTATACCCGTTGCCTTTTTGAAAAATTCAAATACAGAGACGTTTGCCAAAATGGCTCCTGCTGTGGAAGAGTACATCTGGGGCTGCTCATTTGCCCTTAGAGAAGAGTGATGGATTCTGCGCCAGGCAGACTCGAAGCATCCATCTGATTCTGGGTGAGTTAACGGACCGGCGAGCCCAACTTTGTCTAAATAAATGGCCGGGAAAAATGCTTTCTTTTCTTCTTTGCAAGCTTGATTTATACTCCTTAATTCATTTACATTGCCTTCCTGAGAAACATAGAGAATCCAATCATACTCCCGAACGGCTTCTTTCCAAAAAGCTGACCCCGCCCCTTTAAAGTAGGGTATTTCTTCCAACTCCACAACGGAATCTAGTTCCCTAGCATTTTGCACCAACTCATTGAGCCGCTTTCTATTGGTTTGAACCGCATCTGTAACCATGACATTTAATTTCGGCAAACCTGATTCTAATAATGCCGATACCAAGGATACAAAGAAGGGGCCCGAGCCGACAGTCAGGACCCTTGCCTGACGGTACTTTTCAAAATGGTATGCGCCCGATTCGGTAAAATTCTCAATAAATTCAATTTGTGAAGCATACTTTTCAAGAACCTCACGATTTAACTCATAGGGCAAATCTTTACTAACATCGCGAACAAACCCATTCTTGTACAACGTCTCCCCAATTTCATAAACCCTGTCACGGTACGGTGCTGTTAGTCCCTCTGTGATGGCTCCCATTGTTACATCTCCATTGAACATCGGCAGCAATTTTTCGATCCACTGATAGATGGTTTTGCCTTCCATACGAAAAGAGCTTATGTTATTTCTAAAGTACACCCCCCCTTTTTGGTCTGGGAGAAAAAACGTATCCCTTTTGACCTTCAGACGTGAGGACGAGTTAAGTTCTGCCACTGGAGTACCTCCTTATTCCTCATTGTCACTACTTACGCACTATCAGTTTATGTACGATTTTTTGTCCATTATGTTAAATGCTGAAAAGAAGTGCCCCCCGCGGCACAGTTACTTGCAGGGGACACGTTCTTTCTAGAACGATATTTTCCAAGTGCATTCCTAATTGCAAACCAATTAAATAAAACCAACACCGATGCCAAAACAGCTAAAACACCCAAATCCACCAAAACCAAAGCCGCCACAGCCAAAGCAGCCGCCGCAACCGAAACAGCCGCCACAACGAAAGCCGCCACAACGGAAGCCGCCACAGCCACCGCAACGGAAACCGCCACAGCGGCCCCACAGGCGCGTATCCTCGAATTGTGGACCGATTGCCATTAACTCACCAGTTTGATAAGGATCGATTCCCAATCCTTGCAGTTCATTTTGAAAGTTCTGCATATGTTCCTCCCCTTTGTATTTAATAATATTGAGCCTAAATAGAGAGCGGGAAAGTTATAAGGTTTTTTTTACAAACATCCAATACGATTTGTACTCTCTTCAACAAATTATGATTCTGTTTAGGTCGCTGTTACTAAAGAAAGAGCCTATTTTAGGTAGCAAATTACACAAAAAAACGGTTACTCTATTAGCTAATAATGGGCAAAAGAATAAAGGGACAGCACCTAGGAAAAATTGGTACTGCCCCTTCAGACTTTATACTTTTTTGGGCCTTATTTTAATTAGTTAAGAAAAGGTAAGTTAAGCTTTTATCCTCTTTTAAGTTCCAATCGACAAACATATCTCCTATTTGTTTTTTAAATATCTGTTCAAACCGGCCATTTCGTTGACAGAAACTTTTCTCTAACTCATCCTTTACTACTAAAAGTTTCTGTTCATAGCCTTTTTGAATCATTGCCTTTTCAATCGGAACTAATATTCCTTCTCTTATCACCAAATATACCTTTGAGGTTATTTGAAAGGCCTGTATTTGTTTTGGCTTTTTTTGAATTAAAATAGTTAGCCGCTCTATTTCTGCAATAAAATCTTCATACTTGGGAAAGTGTACACTTGATTCAAAAGAAGGAACCACCTTTTCAAAAACAGCCGTTATCATTCCAGTGTTATTAGCATAGTTCCAATCATGATAGAGATACTCAACATCTTGTTGATAGTTTAATTCAAGCAGTCCCTTTAATTCATTTAGAACTGATTCCATAACAATATTTCGTGAAATGACTATATTGTCCAAGTTGTCATTTTCTATCAAAACTTTTTCCATCGGCGACAGAAACCCTCGTATGTAAAAAACAAGAAACCGATCCTTTGCATAAGCATGGCAAGAAATGGGGCCCTTGCCAAAATTCTTTCTTAATAACTTACTAACGAAACTACTAATATCCGAAAGTGTGTGTTGCATGGGAGAAGACATGTAAATGATCCTCACTTTAATTATTAATATTTATTTCTTAGAGTAGAATTAGCGAATCGACTTCCTTTCATTGCCAAAAATTTACAAACAAAAAAAGTCAAGATAGGAATATTTCTTTCCCACCTTGACTTATGACCAGCTCAATCAATAAATTGTCCAGAACATTCCCGTCAGAATAAAAGAAGTTTATCAAAACATTTTTATGGTTCTAACTTTTACCTACTATTAATTACATCCTTGAATAAAAGCATCCATTCTCTTACCAATGATAATTATATTCTAACTTGTTTAATGTAATTATTCAAATACAAAAAATATAGGGTTCTATGGGCTCGTTTTGGTCACGATTGAAAACCTCTTTTCCCCCATCCACTTTTCTCCTTTATCATTGATGATGATGCTGGCAGTGTAATCACCTTCCATTTCAATATCTGCGTTACCAACATATACCCCATCCTTTGTTTCTTGCATCTCTATTGAAAGATTTCCATGACTCATGCCTTTCATTTTCAGGTCTACGGTTACCTTTGCACCTACTACTGGGTTACTATCAGAATCTTGAATCTTTATTTGAATGGGAGAAGGCTGATCAAGGGTAAAAGATTTTGGGGTAGAGAGTTCTATCTGAAATTTATTGTAATCACAACCTGCCATTACTACCAATAATAAACTGAAAACAAAGGCCAAGTATTTGCATTTTTTCATTTCACTACAACCTTTCTGGTTTTCTTTTCTACTGTGGGTTCTATTTTATCAAATTAAAAAGGACTCTCCTCATTTTACCAAATGAGAAGAGTCCTTTTAACAAAGTTGTCCTTGAGGTTATATGTACATCCAATTAGAATGGGTTAGTGGCCAGCAAACTTGCTGTTTTCACATAAATACGAGGATGCAACTTCAACTGATTTACGATCACTTCAGCAATATCCTCTGGCTGCATATATTTTTGATCGTTGTTTTCAGCAATTAAGTTTGTATTAACCGCAAGTTCCGTAGCAACAGTGCTCGGAGTTAATGCGGTAACTCGGATATTATTTCTTCGAACTTCCTGTGCCAACGATTCGGTTAAGCCAATCAATCCAAATTTGGATGCACTATAGGCACTAGAAGTAGCTGCCCCGTTTAAGCCATTTGTAGACGAAATATTAATGATATCTCCGCCATTTTTTTCAATTAATTGAGGTAGAACTGCACGTGTGACATAATACGGGCCCATTAAGTTGACATCAATAATCCTCTTCCATTCTTGCGGATCCATATCTAAAAGTGTGGCAAATTTTCCGATTCCTGCATTATTAATCAAAATATCAGCTGTGCCTAGTTCATGGGTAAGTTTTTTAATAGCTTGGTCTACCTCTTCCTGTGATGAAACGTCAACAGCCGCATAGGCAGACTTTACTCCTAAGCCTTCAACTTCTTTTGCAGTTTCCTTTAGGTCCGCCTCTGTTCTAGCAAGCAGTCCAACGTTTACACCTTCGCTCGCTAATGCAAGCGCAACCGCTCTGCCAATGCCTTTTCCAGCACCAGTGATAAATGCTGTTTTTCCTTTTAATGATTGTGCCAATTTCAACCACTCCTTCCATATCTCATTATATTATTGTGGGAAAATAATTCTAACAGTATGCTCACAAAATGAGAATATGGTATTTGGTTGTCATAGACTACGGTATCTTCCGCTGTCATTAATATTTAGGGAACCTATAAGCTGCTTTCCCGTATTTCAAGGAGGTAACCCATACTTAACAAACCCAAACCAACACCAATCTGGTAACCTGTTTCACCGCATCCAAATAAACTCCCAATGCTGCCGCCTATAATGACACATGCAGACATAATGATGCCAACCATTATTCATCCTCCTCCAATATTATTTTTCTTGAACTTAAGCTTTAACTGGCGTAGCAGCAAGAAAGCTTTGTGATTGTTTTACCTTCCTAAACTTAATAAAGGAAACTATTCTCCATGGCACAACATAGCTAATGGCGACAGCAAAGAAAAGCATTCCTAAACTTGCCGGATCCAATCCAGAAATGAACTGTTTGAAAACCATTCGAATAACTAGCACGAAAATCAAGGCGATAAAAAAGCTTTTGTTCTTCTGAGCATATATTTGACCATCTTCACGAATTTCATAATTGGTAGTCCACATTAACGGAATGGCAAGCAATAATCCAGCTAAAGCCGCAACAGCAATTTCCCAGGTCTTTAATTGCAACTGAAGACTCATAAATACTGAGATTCCTGGTAAGAAAATCATTAGCGGCATCAGTATTCTTATTCCAGACCCTTTAATCGGGCGAACCATTGCCCGGGTTCGTCTCCAAAACACTAAACCAAACACCAAAATAATCATCCCATACATTGCTAATCCGTTCATTTTTCCGTCCCCTTTTCCCTTGAGCCTAGTGGCTGTCAGGTTTGATTTGATGGTTTAATCTTACAGCACCTAGATCAGACCTTTTAGGATTCATTGTCATGAATCTTCGGTGACATTTGTCATTACTTTTAACTTCCTCTAGCAAGTTTTATTCTTGATATAACTATAGTGTTTAAATCTTACTTAAATCTTACAGATTTCAAACAAGATTCTTAAAATAGCAGATCTGTTCTAGGCCACGTAGCACCCTTTACGTGACCCACATCTGTATTTTGACCCATTCTCGGTCATGTAGAACTCTTTCAAGATGAACCAAACTTACACTTATATTATTTAGACAATCCGCTTCTAGATAGAAGAAAAGATCATATTAAAAGTTGTTTCAGAGATGAAATTTTTGTATAAGCTATGAAAAAAGTGGCCATCCTGTAGCTATAAAACTAGCTTAGGAGAGTAGGAAAATGAGGTGGTTTGGCCTCGGAAGAGATCGGTCAAAACTGGGGCGCTATATTGATCAGCATGGCATCAGCCAGAAGGAGTTAGAGAAGTCAGGGGTTAGCCGAGCAACCATTAGCCGGTTATGCTCAGACGATACACATCAACCGACGATAAGCACAGCCAGGAAAATCATTCATTTCCTCCAGAAGTATGATTCAACGATAGATTACAGAGACTTTTTTAATATGTAGGGAAGGGGATTACTAATGAGCACAGATGAATTAAACAAAATTATCGCAGTTAAAAAAATGGATTTAGAGGAATGCGAACATGAACTTAACAATAAATACTACCCATCCGTGGTAAGAATGGCCATGATGCGTTACATATCAGAACTTCAGCATCAAATAGAACTGTACAGCGGTGATGATTTAAACAAGATCGAGAATGGATAAAAAGAAAGACCAGGGGACGGCTCTAATGGTTATTGACTTGCACAACCTCAAAACAACCAGAACCGTCCCATGGACTTATAATAGAAACTTCAATACCTCACGATTGAATTCTTCCACCTTTTCTATTTTACCCATATGCCCAGCTTTTTTAATGGTATAAAGCATGGAGTCCGGTATCAGTTTCTTCATTCTCTTTTGAAAGAAGGCCGGACAGATTTTATCCTGCTGACAGGAAATGACCAATGTTGGCACCGAGATTGTCTTTAAAGTTTCTCGATAATCAATATGCAGACAGGCTCTCCACGATGGCATAAACCCGTCCAGATGATTGGACCAAACTGGCATTACTTTTTGGACCATTTCATCACTTTTATCATAGAGACAACTAAATGTTGCTTGACGTTTAAATTGGTCAACCGTCATTGTTTCAAATCTTTTAAACACCATCAGTAGAAGTTTTTCAAGCCATTTGGGTATGTAAAAAACCGTACTTGCTAGAATGAAAGACTTTACTTTTTCGGGGCGGATTTTATATATTTCTTGTGAAATAATTCCTCCCATTGAAAAACCGAGGATATGCGCTTGGTCAATTCCTAAATGGTCCAATAAGCCAATGATATCTTTTGCAAAAGCGTTCATGGATATTTCTTGGTCTTTAGGACAAAGAGTTTCCCCAAATCCTCGCAAATCAGGGATAATGACATCAAAATACTCGGAAAGGCTATGCTGTAGCACCCATCCTTCTTTTCGTTCACCTAGACCATGAATAAGTACAAGGGGCTGTCCGCTGCCCAACCGGTCATAATAAACATTCGTTCCATTAACGGGTGCATAATACATACAGGAACCTCCCTTTAAGTTTTCTTTTGTCTTTCCCTCAGCATACTTCCGAGAGGCAAACTTCACAAGTGTTATATATGTATAAATACTAGTTTAAATTAACGCAACATTTCTTTTGCTTTTTCCCTCATTTCGGCGAAACGGTCGTTTAATAAATTTAGGTTAGAAGTGTCGGCGGTAAAATGCAAGTAGATAGATTGAATTTCACGTTTATGGAATCCGCCTTGTTCATGTATTCGAAACCCTCTGCCGTTAAGTTTTACCCCTATCATAAAACTATCAGCCTTTTTATCCTCTCTCGGATAAACTTGAACAAAATTAAGTGCTGACTCTTGGCATGTACACTCCGGATTCATGCAATAGGAGTCAGCGATTAAAAATAACTTCCCCATATAAGCAAGATGGAGATAATTGTTGTCACGATCAGGAAAAACTTCTGCATAGCAAACAGTAATACCTTTAGCTATCTTATTCAACACAGCAATCATAATACTGCTCCTTTATGGGCCTATTTCATCTGAATGGCCCCCTATTTATTTAGTTATTAACGAAATTACAGCCTTTTGGTAAGAGTGATGATTAGCGGAAAATAGTAGGTTTATAATGAGGAAAATGACAGTATTTTTTATAGAAAGGTTATGAAATTAATTATTGTTCAACATCTTTCCCCTCCCTTCCGGTAAGATTATATCATGTTTCATCGCAGAAAAATTTTGTCTTTTCTAAAAGTTTTCTACAAGTATGTGAACATACGAAAAGTGAGACGGTCCTCTGGCTTTTTAAAGGAATCAAATTAATCAAAGTCACGAGAACCGTCCCGCATGCAATTAGTGTGCCCTCTTGGGAACGAGGGACCCCACATTTCCCAGCTTGTCCATTTCTTTAAAATACGGGAACAAATGTATACTATCTTGCTACTTACCTTTTAATTGTTTACCTGGTACACGAATCATTTAAAGTCTTCGAAATAAAAAAAGAATAGTTTAATTAATTCTAATCCACTTTCTTTTATTCCGCCGCTGGAGTTTTCTGCCACCAAGGGATAGACCGAAAACAGCCATTATTATTCCAACTAACCAAAATAATTGCCTCAACTTATTTTACACCTCCACACTTTTTCTTTATCCATTGGCTGTGTTAAACTTGGTTGTTGATTTCCGCTCCAGGCGCTTCGCTTTCCGTGGGCGTGCCCGGGGAGCCTCCTCGGCGATAAAATCGCCTGCGGGGTCTCCCCATCCCCGTACTCCCACAGGAGTCTTCGCGCCTTCCGCTCCAATCAACTGGTTAAAAATCAACAATCGTCTTTAACACAGCCTATCCATTAAAAAGATGGTCAATAAAGAAGGTCTTAATGAATCCCTTAAAGGTTACTCAAGCAGGATCCCTGTTAATATATTCAAGTAAAGGACAAAGTGTTATCGGGCAAATAAGATTGGGCTGCTATTTGACCACAGTTGGGCAGCAGGAAATCTCTTTGAAATATTGCAGTAATTCCAAGCGAGCAAGGATGAGGAATACTTATTAAACAAATTTAAGCATTTAAAGAGGGATGAGTACGATACGTAAAAAAGCTGTTAACTATTCATGCAGAAGTAGCTTAACAGCTTTTTGTAAATATAAGAATTTCATTCACAAGTGCCCCAAACAGGGGCAGACTACGTATTCTCCTTTGTTAGCCCTCGTTTACAGCAGGCAGCTTTACGATAAAGGTCGTTCCTTCATTCAATTTGCTTTTTACATCGATTTCCCCGTTATGGGTTTTAATAATTTGATAAGTAACCATTAGCCCCAGGCCAGTTCCTGTTTCTTTTGTGGTGTAAAACGGCTCCCCCAAGTGACTTAATTGTTCTTCTGTCAGTCCAGCTCCGTTGTCCTGAATAGAAACAGAGACAATCCCATCATGGCTTTCGACAAAAAGGCCAATATTTCCCCCATTAGGCATTACTTCAATTGCATTTTTTATAAGATTTAGAAACACTTTCTTGAGCTCGGTTCCAACTCCACTAACGGTCACTTTTTCTTGAGTAAAAAACGTTTGGAACGTAACCGATCTTCTGCTAGCCTCTTTTTCTAAAAGATTCACTACATTTTTCACAAGTTCTTTTATGTCAAGTTCCACAAAGTCTAGATTGTATGGTTTAGCCAGCGTGAGAAACTCACTCGAAATGTCATTGATTCGTTCCAATTCATTTTCCATAATCTTGAGGATTTCCTTGTTAGGAACCGTATCCTCTCGAAAAAGTTGCACAAATCCTTTTAAAGAAGTTAAGGGGTTTCTTATTTCATGAGCAATTCCCGCTGCAATTTGTGCGACCACGTTCATTTTTTCTGCTTGAATCTTCAAGTCTTCTGCACGCTTCCGTTCTGTTACATCCTGAATAATCAGCTGTTTGGCTACTTTTTCTTTAAATATGCTCGGAATCAATACCGCTTCTGTATAAATTTCTCTGCCATTTAGGATCTTCCAATTAAATCGAAACTTGGAGTCTTCTTCACCATATTCCTTAAGTCTGTTATATTCCTCAATAAACCTCGGTGAGAGCATGTCATAAATACTTCTACCTAATAGTTGCTCTTTTGACTCTGCTCCGAACAATTCTAAAGCAGCCCTATTGGCAAAAACCCACTTATCATCCTGTATGACAACAATCCCATTGGTCGATGATTCCACTAACCTTTGATACTGATCCTTGGTTTCACGTATCTCTTTTTCGGATCTTTTTCGATTCGAAATGTCCCTGCAAACGGATAACGTGTAGTTTTCCCCTTCAATTTCGAGAAGATGGGTGTTGACTTCCACCGGTATTCGACTCCCATCTTTACATTTATGAACGGTTTCAAAGGTTAACGATTGATTATTTTTTATCATTTTAAGTAAATCAACGATTTCATCTTTTTCATGATAATCGATATCGAAAGGAGATAAGTTCATGGCTTCTTCACGTGTATAGCCTAATCGACTATGGGCTGCTCTGTTCACTTCTATAAAGTTTCCGACAATTCCATCCTCTTCTATTTTCAAATAATAGATAGCATCTGAAATACTATTAAATAGATGCTCAAACTTCTTTTCACTGTCATCGAGATGGGTGCTAGCAGCTTTTGATGCAGTAAGCTGTAACTTTAACTGCTCATTTTCCCTTTTTACTCGTTCCAATTCATCAAGCAGATGCTGATTATCTCGATCTACGCCATTCATGATATTCAAGTTGTTTCACCGACTTCTACTATGATTCTTTAACTATATTATACTTAAGTACGTTTTTGAATATCATGGAAACTATTGCAAAATCTTTTTGTGATCCTTGTCTAGAAAAAGGGAATTACAAGTAAAAGCATTATGGAGCAAGAACCCAGTTTGTCCCATTCCAGTATCGCCACACCTGTCCAGGCCCATCGAACCAGAACCATGTCTGTGAAGCATCATCGAAGAAGATATGGCTTCCGGTATAGACTCCATTATTATCAACTTGGTAATAGGTGTTGCCGGTTTGAATCCATTGATCTGTCTGGCGAATATTGTTGTCGTAATAGTACCAATTGCCACTGTCTTCATCTTCCACCCAGCCATTGCTCGGAGCGGGCGTAATTCCTGTGACATTAAACATCGTCCAGTTACAAGTTCCTCCATTCTGCCAATAGGGACTAACAAATGGGTTATTAATGTCAAAATCGGGGTTAGGAAAATATCGTACCAGATGAACATGTGGTCCATTTGTTTCTGCCGAATTGTCTACCGCTCCAAGAAGAGTACCTGCTTGAACCCTAGAGCCAACTGTTAAAATCATTCTCGGGAGAACATGAACATATTCGGTGAAGAATCCATCATCGCCTCTGATGACGACCTCATTAGCCTCTAAACAACCTGCTGGTGACCTTCCTGCGGGGTCTGCAGAAGTCGGAGAGGTCATTGGACTTTTACAACCAGAGTTCCCTTCCAGGAATACCACGGTGCCTGCCTCCACGGCATAAACATTTTCACCCCAGCGCATACCAGAATATCCAATGTCTTTTGCCCCAGATGCAAACCCATGGCAAACTCCCCACATTTGAACCTCTTGTGCGGTATTAAAGGGAGTACGTTGATATTGATAAGGCAATATTTTCATCCTTTCTTTTAAAAATATTTAATGATACTAGCCACTGCTATAAATTAAGGAGAATATGGGATATTAAGTGGAAAAGTTGGCGGTCTTTGACTTGTTGGTGGTTGGGATATAATTGGCGGCTGATTTGTTGGGGGTGCTGACATATTCCGATCACTACATCTGTCATTTCTATGACGGTTTCTCATTTTTCTTCGTGTTCGTTTTTGTGACATTTTTTCACCTCCTTCAAAATTTATAATTTATTCTATTAAAGTTATCACAGCTTGTCTGTTTTCTTTCACTATACGAAGAAAAATTATTGCAAAATGATAAATTTGACCAATAATTCGTTAACAGCTAGCACTCGGCCCCTTGCCAATCAAGGGATTTATCAACTTGAAAATGTTATAGGGAAATTAGATTTGCAAGTTGTACCAGATGGATATATTTTAAAAAAAGTGCCTGTCACTGCCGAATGATGCCGATGAGAATTCGACATATTACGGGTAGTGACAGGCACTTATATCTTTTTTTCTGTGCTTCTATTATTTGTCTAACACCAATTTTTCAATTGCATAAGCTACTCCATTTTCATTATTGGATAATGTATGGAACTGAGCCACCTCTTTTACTACGGCCTCGGCATTGCCCATTGCAACTCCACAGCCTGCATACTCTATCATAGTTAAATCATTTTCGCCATCGCCGATACAGATAACTTCTTCCCGTTTAATTGAAAGTTTCTCAGCCAGCTGTTTTACTGCATTCCCTTTGCTGACACTCGGGTCAAGGACCTCTAAAAAGAACGGGGCGCTTTTAACCAAGGTATACTTCTCCCAGACTGATTCCGGTATTTTGCCCATAATTTGGTTTAAACGTTCCGGTTCATCAATAAACATCACTTTCGGAATAATCATGTCATTCGGAACTTCCTCGATTGGAAGATACTGTAGGGGAACTCGATTGACATAGGCCTCATGGATGGTGTATCTGTTAATTTCTCTATTTGGTGTATAAATTTTTTTGGTATCAAAGAAATGGAGCGGCGAATTGATCTTTAGGCTTAGTTCATATAAATCCTTTAAGTCATCATATGTTAACGTAATTTGAGATTTTACCTCATTGGTGTGGGTATTTTGCACAAGGGCGCCATTAAAGGTAATGACATAGTCATCTTGATCATTTAATTTCAATTCTTCAATAATTGGTCGGACACCGCCGATTGGTCTTCCAGTACAGATAACAACCCGCACTCCTTTTGCCCTTGCAGCTTGAATGGCATCATTTACTTCTTTTGTAATTTCTCTTCGATCATTTAAAAGCGTACCATCAATATCGATTGCTACTAATTTATACAAATCTCTTCCTCCTATATCATGGTGTGAGTACAGACTAATATTAAGAATTAAAAGACTTATGAATCTTCATTATACCGAAACTATAATAAAAAGGACTAATATTCGTTTGTCTCACTTTTAAAGAGCCATAAAAAAAGTCCTCTTTGATATTCTGTAAAAGAGGACTTTTGATTGACTATGGTTGATCGGGACTGTTTACCATAATGGCGGCTACTTGGGTCAATCGGTCATAAAATGCCTTTCCTGCCGGGGTTTGGTCAAGTCCAATTTCTTGAAAGGCTTCCTTCATACAACGCAGCCAAGCAATGGCACGTTTTGGGGTTACCTCGTGTGGTATATGCCGGTGCCTCATGGCTGGAGGTCCGAATTCCTTACTATACAAAGCAGGGCCGCCTAAAAATTGGGGTAAAAACATTTTTTGCTTCCGTTTAATCTCGTTCATATCGCCTTGAAATAATGGGGCTAGGTCTGGATCAGCATATACGCGCGGATAAAATGCCTCTACCAGTTTATCGATGGTCTCCTGTTCACCTATCTCGTGATATAGTGTCCGTAATGGATATTCCAATTTCTTCACCATCCCAAATGAAAGTTTATAGTTAATTTTCATTATATAGAAGTTGTTACTAGTGCTTAGTGATGTACATCACGCTTAGAAATACTTACATAAATCGTATCGGCCACTGCCTGATTAATGCCGAGGGAATCAAGACGATGGTCTTAACGACAAAACTGAAAGAGAATTTCGGGAAAATGTCGTTAATTGGTCGTCTTAACGACAAAACCTAAGAAAAATCATGGGAAATTGTCGTTAATCAGCCATGTAGTTCCGGTGAACTTCACTAAATCTGTTTTAACATGTATTCACAAATTTTGCTTGAACTCAGTCTAGCTGCTACATAAGGCGGCTGAACTCCTTTAGTTCCTTCTAGTGGCAGTCCCAGCCACAGAACTTTCTCGTCCACCATGACAAATGGAAACGGGAAACTCTCTTCAATCCATTCATCGGCCTCACTCCACTTCTGAGGGGAAATGATAGTCAATTTTCGTTTTCCTTTATTCCGTAACTGCTGCTTCCATTCCTCAGATAACTTAGTTCCCTCCGGGAAGGATATCGTAATCGATGACTTTGCCAAGTTGAGGTCCCGAAAGACAACCTCCAATCTCCGCGCATGAAACCATCTTAATTTTGGAAGCTGGTTTTGTATCCATGAGCCAATTTCTTTAGTAGACACCAATTGGTTGTGCCGAACCTGATGGTCAACAAGCTGCCGAAGCGTTTTTCCCCGATAAACGTGCTTTTCGATAAAATTCCGGTTACTGACGTGTAGAAATTTCCCCTTCGTTCTCGTAATCGCTACATTAATCAGCCGTTCGCTATCCTTGCCGGTTAAGAGCATGCCAGCCCGGTCTTGCGGTTCGCTGTCCACTGTATCAAAAATCATCACGTCCCGTTCACTCCCCTGGAATCGGTGGACAGTAGCCGCAATAAGATCCGCTTGGCCTCGCTCTTTCTCATAAAGCTCTTCTAAAAGCAGTTCCATAAGATTAGCCTGGGCCCGATAAGGCGTTACATATCCGATCGACTTCGCCCCACCCAGATAGGTTTCATGAATCAACTGAAAAGACAACAGCAGCTGCCATAGATTAAATCTAGATTTTGTCGCTTTATCACTGATACAGTGCAAGCCTGTGAAACTAGTATCTAGCAGCACTGCGGCCTGTTCTTTAAAAGGAGTCTGACTTACGATTTTATTTCTGCTTTTATACACACTTTCATGGTCCCCCACCAATGAATGATAAATATATCGGTTAGTAAAGGCAGAAATATCCGGATGCATCCTTCTTTGTTCTTTTAACAGGAAAAGTTGAGGATGAAGCTTTCCCTCATTCAACGACTCTACCACCCCCGCATGGTGAAACACATCCTCTTTTAGCCATTTGGTTACAAGCAGGTCACGGCTAGAAGCAATCGGAGGTAACTGCTTGAAATCCCCGCAAATAATGACCCGTTTTCCCAAAGAGGCGGCAAAGGCCGCTTGTGGCACGTAAGCCATACTTGCTTCATCGAGAATAACGACGTCGTATTCCGGCTCATAAATAGCACTGTCACTAGCTGCCTTTGCGAGTGTGGTACCGACAATGTATGCATCTTTTACTAATTGAACCTCTTTCTTTCGGACTTTTTCCAGAACCCTCGCAATCTTTGTTTCAAGTTCTAGCAGTTGATCCGAATCTCTTTTACTAAAAGAATGCACTAAATCTTGTTTCAAGTTTCGCCTTTCCTCTACCAGCTGCTTGCGATCCTGGGCAAGTAGCGGGTCCTGTTTTTCTAGAAGCAGAGTAGTGGTAATTTCCTGATGTGCACCCAGCGTTTCTCCGAGATTCCCGCCGTAACGAAGTACATCACCTTCTCTAAATCGTTGTTTCTTTTTGATAAAATCCGTCAGCTCCCCCATCAATACATCGACCGCTTGATTGCTATGAGATAAAATCAATACTTTCTTCTTCTGAAAATATTTGTTGGCGGCTGTTCTGGCTAGAGTATAAGTTTTCCCTGTACCCGGTGGTCCCCAGACGAACGTGACAGGATTGTACTTGGACCGTAACACGAGTTCATGGACATTGCTCTTTATCTTTTCTACGGGATGTTTAGTTTCCTTGGAAGGGTTCATCAATCGTTTCACTCTAAGCCGTTTTTGTTTGTTTTTTTTCATTTCATCCAAACGCTCGATTAATTGTTCAAGCAGTTCCCAAGGATCATGAAGCAGATAGGCATTCGGAATGAGGTCACCAAAGCTTTGCTCTAATGCCAAAATGATTCCCCTGCCTTCAGAGGAAAGCACTTTGCCACTCGTTTTCATCGCCCCCCACTCTAGTTTAATCGAGGAACCAACTGGTACCCTTAAGGATATGCTTGTATCAAAATAATAGCTGTAAGGTCCATCATTAGATAGCAGCCTTCCATTGGTTACGGAATATCGGCTTCCGCCAAACTTTTTCAAATGATTGATCTCTTGCTGCAGAGCCTGCTGCCACTCTTTTATGTATAACTTGATTGTTGTCATTTATTTACCCTTGTCTTTCTGCTTTTAATAAATATCAAATTTGGCTCAATTTCAGATGGGCCGGTTTCCTCTATGGACCTTTCTTTAAAAGGATTGCCTGCTTTTATTGAGAACATGCTATGTTGTCATAATCATAATTTGCCTAATTCTCTTTGGAAAAGTGAATTCGGGCCCTGTATGAGGACATAATATCCTATAAATTACATTTATTTAGGGTGAGTTAAAGGAGCTTTTTGTCTATGGCGGATGAACAAATCGTAAGGGCAAACTACAAGGATCTTCAAATCGTTATGGACGTATTTGAGGATTGCAAATCCTATTTGAAAAGTAGGGGCATCCTGCAATGGGATGAAAAATATCCAAACCAGGAGTATTTCGAAACAGCATTAAAGGGCGAAACTTATTTGTATTAAAAAAAGAAAAACAAGTTTTAGGCGCCATGGTCCTAGATGAGTGGCAGACACCAGAATGGGAAGCTGAACAATGGACCGAAGTGACGAGGAATCCATTGGTTCTCCATTCTTTTTGCGTACATCCCTCTTCTCAAGGTGGGGGGTATGGCGGGAAGATGCTGCAATTTGCCGAAAGCTTTGCAAAGGAACAAGGATATCAGGCACTTAGGCTCGATTCGTTCTCTGGAAATCCCTCCGCTGTAGGCTTTTACGAAAAAAAAGGATATAAAAGAACAGGAGTTGTAAAATTAAAAGGAAAACCACAAGATCATGACCAATACTACTGCTTTGAAAAAATATTTAGGTGAACCAGGTACCTGTCACCACCCGAACCATGTCCGATGCAATTCCACAGATTAGCGGCAGTGACTGGCAGGTGGATTAACCTTAACTTTCTTAATTGCAATAAGTCCCTCAAAAAAGTGCCTGACCCCTAATCACTGGGGGAAGCAGGCACTTGCTTTTTATGGCCTGTATTTTAAGGCTAGGCCTTTTAAGAAATTTCTTGCGAATTTGTCACCGCATTCTTTGTAATTCTTATGGCCTTCTTTCCTTAATAAAGCACTTAATTCCCCTTTTGTTACCCTCACGCCTGCTTCTTCAAATATATCAAGCATATCCTCACTTGTTAAAGCTAGCGCAATTTTCAATTTTTTTAAAAGGACATTATTAACATTTGCATTATTTTTCAGGGTCATTTCTGGTGTAGCAGGTTGTCCTGGTTTTGGATCCTGTCTTCCTCTTTTAAAAATGATCAATCCATTTAAAAATGACTCCAGCATACTATTCGTGCACCTTATTTGCTCCTCATTATCAGCAAAATCACCATCCTCATCGTAACTGTCTTGTGTTTTCACAAGAATTTTCATCACTTCTTCTTTTGTTACTTTTATGCCGCCAAGTTTAAAAATATCTGCCATTTCTGTATTTTTTATATCTAGGGCATATCTTATTCGAATTAATATATCATTGTTATCCATCTATAAACCTCCAACCTTAATCTCTTATTTTTGCGTTAGACAGTCATCTTCCAATTTGATAAAGCCAACCAGGTCTCCCGAAGTTCATAATCCGGGTGAATTTTTCCAACTAGCCGCCAAAAGGACCGATCGTGATTCAAGTGGACCATATGGCACATTTCGTGAACCACGACATAGTCAATGACCTCCGGTGGTGCCATCGCCAGCCTCCAATTAAAGGTTAACTGCTGCTTGGCATCACATGTTCCCCAATTCTTCTGATTATCTAAAATCCGGATAGACCGTGGTTTTGTTTTAAAATGACTTTGATGTGCACGAACACTTCTATCCACTAACGTTTTACACTGCTGATAATAAAACCGTTTTAGTGCCTGTTTTATTTTTTCATCCCCAAGATGTTTTACAACTACATGTATCTTCTCCTCTTCAAACACCGCGTAGTCTTGTTTGATGTTTACATCTTGGGAGACTTGAATGGGATACTCGTTTCCCAAGTAAAGACCGACTTCCCCATCACCATAAGTCTTTACCTTTGGTCCTGATACCCGCCCCAACATGTCTTTTGATGTCTGTTGAATCCACTCCCACTTTTCCTCCAATAATTGTAACACGCGCTCCTCAGGTGTCCCTTTAGGAACTTGGACCTCAACATTACCATAAACATCTAGATAAATCCCCATGGATGTACGGTTTTTATATTTTATCTCAACATTAATGGTCTGTCCTAAATATGTATGCAGCATTTAATCACCTTGATTATCTGATATAAAGGAAACAGGGGGACGGTTCCTAAAGGACTGGGCTAAGTCCTGCTTTAAGGAATGCCTTTCTTCAAATAGCCTCTCCCGATACTTAGCAAGGAGCGGATCCTGCTTTTCAATCAACAGATTGGTAGTTATTTCGTGATGGGCTCCCATCATTCCCCCTGGTTCCCTCCGTAACGGAGCACATCTCCTTCGCGGAATCGCTTTTTCTTTTTAATAAATTCAGTCAGTTCAATCCATCAACACATCGACCGCTTGATTGCTATGCGACAAAATCAACACTTTTTTCCCTTTAAAGTATTTGTTGGCGGCCGTTCTGGCCAAGGTGTAAGTTTTTCCGGTACCCGGCGGCCCCCAGACAAACGTAACTGGATTATACTTGGATTGCAAGACCAATTCGTGGACATTACTCGTTATCTTTTCCACGGGATGTTTGGTTTCCATGGAAGGACCCATTAACCTTTTCACTCTCAGCCGCTTTTGTTTGCTTTTCTTGATTTCATCCAAACGCTCGATTAATTGTTCAAGCAACTCCCAAGGGTCATGAAGCAGATGCGCATCCGGGATGAGATCTTCAAAGCTTTGCTCTAATGCCAGAATGATTCCCCTGCCCTCAGAGGACAGCACTTTGCCGCTTGTTTTCATTTTGCCCCATTCTAATTTGATAGCAGAACCAACAGGTATCCTTAAAGTGATGGTGGTATCAAAATAATAGCTATAAGGCCCGTCGTTAGATAACAGGCGTCCATTTGTGACAGAATATCGGCTGCCGCCAAACTTTTTCAGGTGATGAATTTCTTGTTGCAGCGCTTGCTGCCACTCTTTGATATAAATTTTGGTAGTTGTCATTTGTTACCCCTTGTCTTTGTTGCTTTTCAGATTGTATCAAAGTTAGCGCAAATTGCAAAAGTTGTTAATTTCGCTAAGAAAATATCTAATTAAGAGTAAATAAATCAAATATAAAAAAAGTGCCTGTTACCTCCCAAAGCATGCAGATGGGGTCTCGGCAATTCACGGGTGGTAATTGGCACTTACCTAAATATTTAATATTTCTCTAATCTCTTGTTCCGTGATTCTTGACGCTGTTTGTTCTCCTGGTTGAACTACGGTTTCAATGAGTTCCTTTTTGTTTTGCTGCAATTCATACATTTTCTCTTCTATCGTTCCTTGTGCAATGAGTCGGATGACTTGTACCACCTTTTTTTGCCCGATGCGATGGGCCCTTCCTGCTGCTTGCTCCTCAACAGCCGGATTCCACCAAAGATCATATAAAATTACCGTATCCGCACCTGTCAAATTGAGCCCCGTATTCCCCGCTTTTAAGGAAATCAGGAAAATGTCAGCCTCTCCTTGGTTAAAAGAATCTACCATTTGAACCCGTTCTTTTGGAGCTGTTTGTCCGTCCAAGTAGAAGAATTTTAACCCTGCATCCGTAAACTGATTGCGAATAATGGAAAGCATACTGGTAAATTGTGAAAAAATCAGCAGCCGTCTGCCATTGTCAATGGCATTGCTGACAATCTCCATAAGCTGTTGCAGCTTCCCTGATTCGCCTTGGTAATTTTCCAAGAACAAAGACGGATGGCAACATAATTGACGAAGTCGGGTTAAACCTGCCAAGATTTTGATACGGCTCTTTTGAAACCCTTCGCCTTCCAGCGATTCGACAGTGTCCTTTTGGATTTTTTCCAGATAGGCCAAATAGAGCTCTTTTTGCTGTTTCGTCAACTCCGAATAGTTGACCGTTTCAATTTTGTCCGGCAACTCTTTCAATACATCCTTCTTCACTCTGCGCAATAAAAACGGGCGTATCATTTTTGCCACCTTTGCCGGTTCTAGCTGGCGAAATTGTTTCTGTTGCGGAAAGAACCCTGGCAAGACCGTTTGAAAAATTGACCAAAGCTCATCAAGAGAATTCTCGATTGGTGTTCCGCTCAACGCAAAGCTTGTTTCCGCTTGAATATCCCTTACCGCCTTCGCTGTTTTGGTGGCATAATTTTTAATCGCCTGGGCTTCGTCCAAGATTAACGTACTAAACTCATGCTGCCTATAGAAGTCAATATCCTGCCTCAAAGTCGGATAGGATGTAATCCATACATCCGGAAGCTGGTCACTTTGCAGTTTCTCCATCCGCTCTTGCGGTGTCCCGATCATCACTTCCGTTGTCAAAGAAGGGGCAAACTTGTTGAATTCATTTCTCCAATTATAGATAAGCGATGCAGGGGCAACAATTAAGGCCGGCTTGGGGTTTTTTTCTGACAAAATAAAGGCAATACTTTGCAGTGTCTTCCCTAGACCCATATCGTCTGCAAGAATACCGCCAAGCCTGTAATACTTAAGCGTCTTAAGCCACTGAAATCCATAATTCTGATAGTCTCTTAATGTGGCATGCAGCGTATCAGGCAGCTCAAATTCCAACTCTTCGGGGTTTTTCAATCGGTTGAGCAGACGGCGGAACTGTTTTCCATACTTGGCATCGCTGCCTTTTTCCTTATGAACAATTTCATCCAGTTGCAATCCCCTGTATATAGGAAGCTGAATGGTGTCGTTTTGCCATTTGTCCGGTTTCATGTTTAACTCTTGCATCATGTTTTGGATGATTTGGAATTCATCTGATTCCAGCGAAACAAATGCCCCGCTTGGAAGCCTGTAATATTTTTTCTTTTCGACCAAGGATTGCATGATATTCCTGATTTCTTTTTGCTCAATCCCTGCCATATCAAAGCTCACCTGCAGCCAATCACCTGAAGAATCCACATCGATATGGGTAACCGGGGCATGCCTATTTGATAATACCAATGACCTCACAGTATTCGTTAAGAATATCTCCGTTAGCTCCTCAAGCTTCGGTAAGATCTCATATAAAAACTCGAATATCTCCGCTTCGCCTTCTACATACAGAAATTTTCCATCAACCCTTAATGAGGCAGATTCGAGCACTTCCATGATGGACCGTTCCCTCTCCGCCTCCCTCATTAAAATAGGTCCGCTTTTTTCAAGAGCCATTAGCTCAAATGGATTGATTCTATTTTCACCGTAATGGAATTCCAGTGAAGCTTGGATAAGATCATCCATTCGGTCAACATACAGCTTGGCCTCCAAAGGAAATTTGACAATATTGCTTGAAACAGTTTCCGAAATTTCCAATTGGCCAATTTTTTTCATTTTCGGGACCACTTGGGAGATAAACGGTTCAATCTGGTCACTAGCAATTGACAGCACAGAACTGTTTGACTGGTCTATCAGTTTCTTCAGTTCTTTTATGAGCAGTTGTTGTTCATCTGTAATTTTATAGAAATGGTTTTCTATTATAATATATCCATATAAATCTAAGTATTGAACAGTCGCCAGAGTAGTTAAGTCCAGTTTGAAATTACCGGTTATTCCTTTATCTAACTGAAACGAAATAGGCAATTCTGATTGATGGATTTTTATTTCATTAAAGGCTTTACTGCCGATTTCCACGCGGACCCCTTTGGTCTCCAGCCTCTTTAGCAAGTCTTCGGCTATCATCGGGGGAATCGTCAGCGTGCGTTCATCTGAAGAACCATAGCTTCTGTAAAAACTAGGCTGCAGTTCCTGGTATATCTCCTCATTATTAATCGCATCCTGCAAAAGATGAATAATCTCTTGATCTACCTGCGAAAGCTCTTGTTCCGAGGAATTATAGGTAAAGCCTTTGGTAAAAGGATATTGTTCCTGGCTTTTAACCGCCTTAAGAAACTCCTTGATTTTTTTAACCACATAGGTTCTCTTCTGGCCTATTTTCATTTCCAGCGTTAGAAAATGTTTGGATGAATGGTAAGGTTTATAAACTTTCATGATCCATTCAACCAGTAAGGGGTCTATGTTGCCCTCTGGACCCAGCTCCTTCCTTGCTGGCGAAACAGTAGAAAAGCTTTGAATAAATTGGTTGGTCAGCTGCTTGACATAAACGGCTTGTCGTTCTTCACGTTGTCTTTCTATTTCTAATAGACGCCTTTGTACGGCTGCTTCCTGTCGTTGATTTCTCTCAGCATAACTTAGCGTATGGTTATTAGTAGAGTTTTCCTCTGGATTATCGTTAATTTTTAGCAGTACAGCAGCAATATGTTTACAAGGTTCCCCATATTGATGATAAGCAGGACAGTTGCACTCTGGTAATAGACCTGATTCATCATCCTCAATGGTCACTTGATAAGTTTTTGAACCCTTTACTTTAGCAGTCCAGATATTTTTAACAGGATCATGGTTTACATCTCTGACGCGTCCATCTCGAAAGTAACCAAGCCCACGACGGAATATGGCATCCGAAAAAATATTTTGAATGTCGGATTTGGTTAAATGATCAATCATATGGTTACCTCCACTTAAACATAGAAAATATGAATTCTATCCTACTATCTTATCGTAATTAGACTCTTGTCGCTCTTTTTTTAAATAGGATTTGGGCATTCTCTTCATAAGTATTGCCGTTTTTTCTATTTTGCAGAAGTTTATTTTCATGGATTTCTGGCAAAAAAAAGTGCCGGCTGATTAATTATAAATCAGTCGGCAATAAGGTTCCTTTCCATATGGTGACAGGAACGTAGTGCAGGGACAAGCAAACAGAACTACTTTATCCCAACTAAAACTTCTTCCCCTCCAACCACCATTTTATCCATCTGGTCGGTAGGGGAAAAATAGAGATGACTTAAAATGATACTTCTACTTATTAATGGTTTGTGCTCATCCATTAATTGTTGAAAGTCTTTTGAACAGGATACATAAAGCTCCACTCTTTTATCAACCGGCAAATCCATTTTTTTGCGAAGATCCTGAACACCCCTAATGAAATCACGGACCAATCCTTCTCTTCTTAATTCTTCACTGATATGGACATCAACGATAACAGTGAAATGCCGGTTCGAAGCTTCAGAATAGCCTTGTAAAACGGCCATTTTCTGTACCACAATATCATCTTTTCCCAAAGAGACAACCTTTTTGTTTTCTAATTTCACTTCGAGGGTTTCTTCGTTTAGGAAAGTGTCAATCTCTTTTGCCGTGGCTCGGCTAAGGGCTTGATTCACTTCATTTACCCATTTGCCCAATCTAGGGCCGGCTGTTTTAAAGTTTAGCTTCAGTTTATACTCAATATACCCATTCGAGGAATCTTCCCACTCCACGGTTTTTATATTTAATTCGTCTTTGATAATATCTTCATAAGGAGCAAGTGTCCCTGCCTCGTAACCATTCGATACAATCACCAGTTTTGCAAGCGGCTGTTTTGTTTTGATTTGATGCTTATTTCGGACGCTTCTCCCCAACTCCACAATCGCCAAAACGGCCTGCATTTGTCTCTCAAGCTTTTGGTCCATTAACTCTTTCTGTTCTTCCGGATAGTCTGCTAGATGGACACTTTTCCCTGTTAAGGAATAATGAATTTCTTCTGAAATAAATGGAACAAAAGGAGCCACCAGTTTGGACGTATCCAATAATAATTTGCTTAGTGTATGAAAGGCCGCTCTTTTATCATCGGACATTCCCTGGCTCCAAAAGCGCTCCCTGTTTCTTCGCACATACCAGTTGCTGACCTCTTCAACAAATTTTCCAGCCAATCGTGCGGCATTCGTTACTTGATACTGATCCATTTCCTTTTTCATCAGAGATGTCGTTGTCGTTAGCCTCGAGAGAATCCAACGGTCCATAAGGGATACTGAACCATTGTCATGTGCCTCGGGATCAAATGAATCAATTTCGGTATAAAGCTTGTAAAAATGATATAGACTCGACAAAGTATCAATCAGTTTGGATTTCGCTTCCTGAACATTTCGTTCGGAAAAACGTTTGGCATTCCACGGAGCACTATCTTCAATCAGCGCCCACCTCAGTGCATCAGCACCGAAGGACTTTATTAAATCCATTGGGTCTAGTGCATTTCCTTTACTTTTGGACATTTTTTGGCCATGTTCATCTAATACATGGCCAGTGGCCAGCACATTTTTATAAGGGGCCTTACCTGTATAAAGCACCGAAACAGCGAGTAACGAGTAAAACCATCCCCGTGTTTGATCAATTCCTTCAATGACCACATCAGCAGGGAATTGTTTTTCAAACAGTTCGTCATTCTCAAATGGGGTATGGTATTGAGCAAACGGCATGGAACCGCTGTCAAACCAGACATCAATTACTTCAGACGTTCTGTACATCGTACCATTACAGGATGGACACGTAAACGTAATAGCATCTACGTATGGTTTATGAAGTTCAACATTGGTGACCTCTTCATTGGCCTTCTCCTTCAGTTCTTTCATACTCTTTGGTGCTACTTCTGTTTCACAGGAAGAGCAAACCCAGACATTTAAAGGGGTCCCCCAATACCGCTTCCTGCTAATATTCCAATCCACCAAGCTTTCTAAAAAGTTCCCAAACCGGCCATTCTTGATGTGCTCTGGATGCCAATTCACCTTCTGGTTTTCGTTGATTAGTTCATCTTTTAGTGCAGTGGTTTTGATAAACCAACTCTCCGTTGCATAGTAAAGTAATGGAGTATCACAACGCCAGCAATGTGGATAGGAATGTTCATACTTTTCTTTATGGAAAAGCAGCCCCTTTTCATGCAAAAGCTTTACAATATCCACATCACATTCTTTCACATGCTTACCGGCAAGCGGCTTTACTGCATCCATATATTTGCCGCTCTCATCCACAACATTGATAAAAGATAGTCCGTTTTCCCTTACGACACGATAATCATCTTCCCCATATGCAGGAGCAAGATGGACAATTCCGGTGCCGCTATCATCCGTTACAAAATCGCCTTCTATGATCCGATGGCCATTCTTTACCGCAACAAAATCAAATGGCGGCTGGTAAGCAAGCCCAACCAGCTCTCTCCCTTTTAGCTTTTCAAGGGTTTTATACGGTGCTTTTATGACATCATCTACTCTTGCGGAAGATACAACATAGATTTCATCGTTCTTTTCCACTTTTACATAGTCAAGGTCTCCATTTACAGCCAGCGCCACATTTGCCGGGAGCGTCCAAGGGGTAGTGGTCCAGCCGAGCACATATACATTGTCAGCGATTTTAAATTTTACTGTTGCACTTAAGTCTTTTACCACTTTATATCCCTGTGCCACTTCATGGGAACTTAAAGAAGTCTGGCAGCTGGGGCAATAGGGTGAAACACGATGCCCTTTATAAAGCCAGCCTTTTTCATGAATCGTCCCCAGTATGTTCCAAACAGATTCGATATAGTCGTTATTCATCGTCATATACGGATCGTCCATATCTACCCAATAGCCCAATTCTCTTGTAAATTCTCTCCATTGCTTCTCATATGAGAAAACACTTTCTTTACACTTCTTAATAAACGCCTCCACACCGTATTCCTCAATTTCCTGCTTGCCTGAAATACCCAAGGCTTTTTCTATGCCTAGTTCGACTGGTAATCCGTGTGTATCCCAACCTGCTTTTCTTACCACCTGCTTCCCGTTCATCGTATGATATCTGGCAATAATGTCCTTAAGAGTCCTCCCTAATGCATGCCCGACATGGGGAAGACCGTTTGCTGTAGGCGGACCTTCATAAAACACAAAACTCTCTTGATCCTTACGATTTTCCACAGACTGCTGAAAAATATTGTTTCGCTCCCAATATTCCAGTATCCGATTTTCACGCTTTACTCTGCTCTCCTTCTGATCGCTAAAATCCATGTTAAAACCTCCTTTTTGTGAAAATAAAAAACACCCGTCCCTAGAAAAGGGACGAGTGTATTACCCGCGTTACCACCCAAATTCTGTTGTAAACACAACAGCTCTTTGTCAACGTACCATCATACGTGTTCCTTTTAACGGCGGAAACCCGACAAGACTTACTCGAGCGTGTCTAGTTCGGGCGCCTAAATGCCTCCACTTTTCATACTTTCAGCCTTGCATCTCAGAGATGATTTTTTCCGTTAAGGTGTCCTCACTGGCTTCCACCATACCCAGCTCGCTGTTAGAACCTTTCCTTACGTACTTGTTCTCTTCATAGATTTTTATATTTGGTATATATTAACATTTATTTTCAAATACAACAATACTTATTTTTATTTTTCCCAAAATAGCAGATTATAACCTATAAATGAATGACGAATCGTTTTTTACATTTCTGAAAATACAATTGACCCTCACATTAATGTGAGGGTTTATAATTTAAATAACCTCATAAGAAAGGGGGGCCCCAATGAAAATTGGCGAGTTATCCAGGATAACTGGAGTGAGCATCCGGTCACTAAGATACTATGAAGAACAAGGACTCCTAAACCCGTCCGATTGGCCAACGGCTATCGAGAATTTAATGAAACCGCAGTGGAACAAGTCTTCACCATTAAATTTTATTTGAGTTTGGGCCTAACAATAGAACAGATTTCCAGCTTTTTGAGCAGTGTTTTAAAAAACAAAGAAGCATTCTGTCAAGAAATCCTTCCCATCTATGAAGAAAAGCTGGAGGAGTTAAACCATCAAATCCAATTACTAAGCATGATCCGCTCAAATCTAGTGGAGCGGATTGAAGCTGTAAAGGAAGAACGCTCCCAATTCCGACGGGGTTAAAATTTAAATGAGGTTTTATCAATGGTGAAAGAACTTAGTTCCCATAGTTTTGAGACGGAAATTGAAAAAGGCATCTCCATAATCGAGTTTGGTGCACCAAGGTGTGCCCCATGCAGAATCCAAGAGCCAATTTTAGAAGAACTCATCCTTGATTTGGGTGACACCATAAAAATTGCTAAGGTAAATGCAGATCAAGAAATGGAACTTGCTGCAAAGTATCATATTCAAGGAATCCCCACCCTTGTTTTGTTTAAAGATGGAATTGTGATGGATTCTTTACGCGGGCTCCACTATTTAGATGCTATCAAGTCAAGATTGAACAGAATCCAATAATAAATGAAATGGCCAATTTTCATCTGATTATTTCCTGTCATCGTCCTCTATAACCTATTTGAGTCCCTTAACTTATTCCACAATAAAACTGTAGATATTTTCATCTACAGTTTACCTTTTTTTTGGCAAGCTAAAAATACTTATAATGCCTGACTTAGTACTTCTTTTCTTACCTGTTATTCCAATGAAATCTTGACAACGTCATCCAAATATTTTGTTGTATTATAACCATAAATCTGCAGCGTTTTAGGAATGACATTTTCTCCGTTGATTTCACTTCGTAATTCCAAGCTTTGAACAGTAAAGAAATAACGGGGCTGCTCAACCTCCTCGTACGAGAAAGGCATCTGATTCTCATCGTATTTCACTCCGTTTTTATCGACGAGTACTCCCTCAAAATTCATATCCATTGAAATGGGAAAATCTTTATCCTCGCCCAAAATATTGAATTGAAGTGATTCATACGTTCGATTTTCAATATTGGCATTGCTTATGACCATCTTGGTTGGTTGTCCAACTTCCAGTTTGTCGATGGAGATGGTACTGCCTGCATATTCAAACGTTTGAGGATATTCCTCATCAGCATCGAGCGCTATGTCTTTTTGTTCTTCAACAGATAAGGAAACGGAGCCAAATTGAACACGAACATCTTTTGGTTTTTCTCCAAATAGAGGGTCAAAGTTTATTTGAAAAGTGCTCCAATTTGTGTCTTGAGATGCATCAATAAAAGAGCCTCCGTACAAATCGGATTTCACTTTTTTATCGTTTACTTGTAGGTTATCAAAATTGACGTAATCAATCCGCTTCTTTCGCTGGTCATTATTTATACTATATTGCAGAAGCGTCGCTGTCGGAGCAAGAATTAGTTTATCAAACCGGATTGGAACACCCTCGAGTTCTGTCTCTTTATCCAAGGCATATTCTTTGGATGGCTGTTTTGTTACGGGGATTTCGAAGTTCCACTCCCCTTTTTCAAACATACTCTCAAAAGCGCTGCCATCAATCGAATCAGATGGATCACGAATCAATTTCTGGAGCTTTGTGATTTTCATTTTGATGGTTGCGTTATCCTTGGAGAGTGGCTGCAGGCTGATTTTCCCTTGATACACGTTCTTATTCTTGTTATTCACATCTAATTTAAGGTCAGGAGGGTAGTATTTTGGATTAGTATCACGTTCCATGATATCAAACCGGTTCCCCACAAAAATCCCATCATCATAATTAATCAAATATTGGTTGTCTTCTTCCGTATCCTCTATTTCATAAAAAACAAGTGTCTGGACATCATCAGCAATCGCACCTTTAATCTTAATTTTCACACCATTGCTTTCCGCTTCAAGGTCCAGCCTCTCGCCAAACCCCTGTTGCAAAAAGGCACGCAATTGCGGATTATCTTCTGTCCAAGAATAGTAGGCATGGGTAAATGCCCCTGTAAATAAACCTATACCCAGCAATAAAACAACTACACCTGCAAAAACAGCCCCAATTTTTTTACGTTTTCTCATACTCTTTTGTTTGTGATTTGCTTGTTCTGCCATCCTATTTTTGACGTTCTCTAACAATCCAAATGGCACCGGTAAATCTTCCATCCTATCAGCAAGACTCAGCATGACCTCCTGAAAGGCAGCCAAATCTTCCTGGCAGTCCTGACAATGATAGATATGTATCTCAAAATCAATCTTTTTCGACCGTTCCAATGATCCTTCTAAATAATCCATATATATCTTGTGATACTCCGTGCAGCCATTAAAAGATAATCCGTATCCGATTTCTTGTCTAAATGAACGGATTCCTGAAAACAAAAGCTCCTTTATTTTTTCCACGGATATTTGTAGAAGATGTGCTGCATTCTCCTTAGAGGTTCCATTAACATACGTGAGGACGAGAGCCTCCCTCTCGGACTCTTTCAATTTGTCGAGTGTTCTAAAAAAATCGTGACGTGGTTCACCTTCCTCTGAAGCTGGTAAATCACTATCATGAGTAAGCTCCCTGCAGGTCTCTATGAATATCGATGTAACCCATGTTTCGAACGAAGTTTCCCTTTTAAATTTGCGCAATTCCTTTTTGACTTTTTTAATGGACCGATAAAAAAGCTCTTCTATTTGCTGCTGGCTTTTAAGATAGGATAAACCAAGTGTATAAAATGATTGTTTATGTCGATCAAACCAATCAATAATAGGATCCATGCTTTTTTCTTCTTTCATGGTTGCTGAAATAGAATCTATTTTTGCCGGGATCATAACCGTGTTTCCCCCTTTATCTGCACAACCTTATGACTGTCACCATTGTCGCACATAAAAGTGCCAGTCACCATCTGAACTACGTCGAAAGATTTCGACAAAATTCGAAAGATGCTAGATTATTATAAAAAACCGAAGGTTTTACCGGTGTTATACCAGAAAACCTTCGGACAGAGAGTGCATAGAATATATCTGTTTTATTGGATTGAACGCAGTTTCTGAATTTCTTTTAAACGGTAGGCAATCACACAAGCCACGCTGCCTAAGATGCCTGTGCATAAAAACATGACCGCCATGCCACTTCCTGTTCCAGTGCCAACAATATAGTGAAGCACTTTAGCTGTAGAGCTGTCAGAGTTCATAAATGGTTCGAATACATACTCGGCTAATGATCCACCTAATAATATGCCAATTGGAATGGTACTAAACTGGATGGCATTCCGTACAGAAAACACTCTCCCTTGCATTTCTTCAGGAATTGTTTTATATAAAATGGTCTGTTGTCCTGCGATAATGAATGGGATGGGAGCACTCGCAGCTATTCCAGCGATACTCCAGGCAATCCCTCCACGACCTATTCCCATTAGTACATCCCCCAACAAAAAGGAAAGACCTGCGGCAAAATAGATCATCCTCACTTTATCCCTTGAGAACTTACCGGCAGACACAATGATGCCGCCTACAATGCCGCCAATCCCTAATACAGCATTTACCATTCCAAGGATTCCACTATCGCCGCCGCTTCTAGCCAAAATCATAGGGGATAATATGTTTTCATACGTCAGTCTAGAAAAGAAATTAATGACTGCCAAGGTAATCACAATATACCATAATCCTCTGTGTGCTAATAAGAAACGGAAGCCATCTTTACATCCCGCAATTGCCGATTTGCTTTCTGCCTCTCGCTCCATGCTCTCTGGTATTTTAATAAATAACAGCAAAACCAAGAAGGCAAATAAAAAAGTAGCCAGATCAACCAATACCACTTTTTCCAAACCAAAATAGGCCAATACGGATGAAGCCAATACAGGTGAAACCACTGTTACCAAATTAGTCGAAAAAGAATCCATGCCACTTGCTTGCGACAGTTTCTCTTCAGTCACCAATTTACCTATTGCCACTGATCGAGCAGGTGATTGGAATGCGTTCATAAAGCCGATTACCAAATTCACGATATAGATATGCCAAATCTGCAGGTTCCCAAAGTTCCATAAAATTACTACAAATAAGGAACATACAGCTGCGATAAAATCGGAGCAAAGCATAATCATTTTCTTATTGTGACTGTCAATAAAGGCACCTACAAATAAACTTACAATAATATAAGGAACATAGGAACAGAACGTCATCAATGACACTGCCATCACGGAATTCGTCTGTGTATATGCCCAAATAACAAGAGCAAAACTGGTCATGGCGCTACCAAATTGGGACACTGCCTGACTAAACCAAAATAATATATATCTTTTAAAATTTTTATTCATTGGATTCTCCCCTTATAGAAATATATCATTGTCCATAAGTTCAAGATCCAATGAGGACGAATTTATCTTTGCTCTCTCTGCACAAGTTTCGTCCCATTAGACCTTGTGCAGAGCAATACCGCTGTCTTTATGACCAAATGGCAAAGCATATTAGATTCCCCTCCCTTTTTACTTTATTCACTAATAAAATTTTCTACATTTCTAGCGTTATAGTCTGTCGAACTGTGGTTTATTACGATGATTTCGTCCGCTTCACCAACCATTGAAAAAATCTAAAATGTATCACGAGAAGATAGATCAGAAATGGGTAACACAGAGCAGAATACCCAATTTTCCATTCATTATATTTGATAAATTTAAATTTATACGAAATAAACTCAAATGCCACAGCAAGCAAAGTAAAACAGAAGATATACACTATTTTCCGTTTTGTAGACTTATGATATGGGAAAGAGTTCAATATGATGACATTAGTGGCAGCATAAAAAACCACTTGTGCCACTAAAGGAGGAATTTGTATTCCGGGCTTATCCAACAAGTAAAGACGATATTTTGTCTCCAGTAAGCTATCGACAAGAAGACCAAATAAGGTTGAAAACAACGAGGTTGCATAAATTTCATAAGGCTTGATTTTTTTAGGGATTTTATAAGCGATGAATGCTAAAACAACACTTGATACATAAGAATAAATGGTTTCCATCACTTAAATTACCCTCTTCCCTAAAATTGTCGCCTATTCCCCCATATTATGTAAATATTGTTTTTTTATTATTCGATTTGCATTAAATAAACTTAGTAGTAAAACTGGCTTAGGTTTGCAATCCTTTGTAATGAAAAAGCTGTGTTAAATTCGGCCTGTTGATTTCCGCTCCATTCAACAGAGTTAATTAAATCAAGATTATCGTTTAACAGAGCCAATGGAAAAAGCGAACACCCATTGACAGGTGTTCGCTCAGAAACTTATCTCCAAATCTCTTTCGAAATGTCTACAATATATTTCAACTTTTCCCATTGCTCTTCTTCAGTCAAGATATTTCCATGGTGAGTAGATGCAAAGCCGCATTGAGGACTGATGCATAACTGCTCTAACGGCACATATTTTGTTGCTTCTTCTACGCGTGCTTTAATATTTTCCTTGTCTTCTAGTTGACCATGCTTTGAGGTGAATACACCTAGCACGACTTGCGGGCCGCCATTTGGAATGTACTCCAATGGTCCAAAGTCACCTGAACGGTCATCATCATATTCTAGGAAAAATCCATTCACTTTTTCTTTTGCAAATAAGGTGGGTGCAATTTTAGCATAGCTGCCTTCAAATGCCCATTTAGAACGATAGTTACCACGGCAAAGATGGGTGGTAATAGTGAGATCTTCCGGTTTATCTTCCAATACTCCATTCACCACTCGTAAGGCTAAGTCGATTAATTGTTCCCGGGTATAGCCGCTATCGTTAAATGGAATTTCCGGTGCATTCAAACCAGCAATGTAGACATCATCCAGCTGCAAGTAACGGCACCCGGCATCATAAAAGGCTTTGATGGCATCGCGGTAGGTTTGAATCACATCATTTGTATATTCTTCAAGGTCCGGATAAATTTCTAGGTTACGGATCCCAGCGTTAAATAATTGATTGGGACTCGGGATGGTTTGTTTGGCAACAGCACGGTCCCCGACAATTTCTTTAAATTCGATAAAATCTTTGACATGCGGGTGATCCGGGTTAAACGAGATTTTTCCGATAACTCGCACATCATATCTTTCTGTTTCTTCACCCTTGAAGGCAAATCCATGGTCTGGAACGTAGCCCTCTACGCCGTTTAAATGCTCAAGAAAGTCAGTATGCCAAAATCTTCTGCGAAATTCTCCATCTGTAACGGCTTGAAGACCGACTTCGATTTGCTTATCAACGATTTTTTTAATTTCCTGTGTTTCAATTTCGTGCAGTTGTTGTGCAGATATATTGCCTGCTTGGAACTCTTTTCTTGCCTGATGAATGGCTTCCGGCCGTAATAAACTTCCCACATGGTCTGCTCTAAATGGAGCGCGAACGAGAGTCTTTGTCATCATTAATCCCCTGCTTTCCTCAAAATCTTCTTTATTTTTCGATAAGGAAAGTGTAGCATGACATAGACATTATAACGTAACACGAAAAAACTATCTCTTGTTATAGTTTTAAACTATACCTGCCGCAATTCTTCTTCAATGGTTTCTTGTAAATATTGAATATAGATGTTGGCCAACGTACTGTTTGCGACGTTTTTGTGGGTAATATAGCCAACATTCATCCGTTCATCCACTTTTAAAGGAACAGCAATAATGTCTTTCCCATTTAATTTCTGACTAATGACACCCGTTGAAATGGTATAGCCGTTTAGTCCAATAAGCAAGTTAAACAAGGTGGCCCGATCACTCACCCGGATATTCTTCGGTCTAGAAAGCGTGCTAAGAATCTCCTCGGAAAAATAAAAGGAATTATAGTCCCCTTGCTCAAAAGAGAGATACGGATAGGGATCCAAGTCTTCTAATGTGACAAAATCCTTTTTTGCCAGCGGGTTGGTAGAGCTAATAAACACATGTGGCTTGGCTTCAAAGAGTTCATGGAACTTTAAATTCCCTTCTCGCAAAAACTTTTGAATGACCTTCCTATTAAAATCATTCACATATAAAATGCCTATTTCACTGCGCAGGTTTTTCACGTCATCAATGATTTCATAGGTCTTGGTTTCACGTAATGTGAACTCGTATTCCTCCCGATCATACTCTTGCAGAAGCCGGACAAAGGCACTTACCGCAAAGGCATAGTGCTGGGCTGATACAGAAAAGTGCTGCTGAGTTGACCGTGTGTTGTTATAGCGATTCTCAAGGAGTTCTGCCTGTTCCACTACCTGCCTGGCATAACCTAAGAACTCCGTTCCTTCAGGGGTGATCACGATTCCCTTATTGGTTCGGGAAAAGATCGTAATTCCTAGTTCGTCTTCCAGCTCTTTTAACGCGTTAGAAAGGCTCGGTTGACTAATAAATAACCTTTGTGCCGCTTTGTTGATTGACCGGCTTCTGGCCACTTCAATCACATATTTTAATTGTTGTAATGTCATCTCTATTCTCTTTTCTGTACATAATTACTATTTTGGACTCCACGCCATCACTCAAATCATTCATTGGGAATGCAATAACTAGTGGCAGGCGCCTATAACGAAGCTTACTGTCCGCTTCGGTTATTTTTTTACTCCTAAACGCATTCGGTAACTAAATAGAATTTCTTTCGTTTCGCCAGAAAAAACCTCTTCAACGTGGGCTCTAAAATCTTGGAATGCTGTTTCGAGCTCTAGTACCCCTAATTTTAATGCTGTTTGTAGTCCGCCTTGACTATATGCAATATTGGCGTAACGTGCAGCATCACATTTTTCCCAGTGATGAAAGACAATTTCCTTTGAAAAAGAAAATAAGCCGGATTGTTGAATTTGGTGCAGATGGTTCTCTTTTTTCCATTTATGTGCCTGCCTTTCAGAAGGAAGAAGTTGGGAAAGCCACTCGTCGGCATGGTAATATAATTTCATAAAATGTTCTTCCAAATTCCAGTCACAAGTTGGCGGCCAATCACAATCATAGGCCGCAAATATTCCATTCGGACGAAGGACCCGCGCAAATTCTTTTAAAGTGGATTGCGGCTCCATCCAATGAAAGGATTGTGAACAAGTAATGATATCTGCTGTTTCGTCAGGCAGGCCAAGCTGATGTGATAATGCTTTGACAAATATAATTCCAGACGGCTTTTGGGCTTCTTCCCAATGCGATACGGCCACCTCACGCATATCATCATTTGGTTCTACTCCTATTACTTTTTCAGCTTCACCAAGCCAAATAAAAGTAGAAAGACCGGTGCCACAGCCAACATCCACTACTAACTTAGGGCTATCTTTCAAGTAAGTAGTTACTATTTTCACCACTTCATTCGGCGCACTCGGACGATTTTGATCATATAGCGAACCGTACCCGTTAAAACGCTCTATATTATTCCTATTCAATCCCGTCATTAACTTCACCCAAATTCTAAACTCTATCAATTTTCTTTAACTACAATTTCTTTATATAAAAAATACCACATTAACAAGATTGTGAAGTAACCAAATTTTATAATTTTCATAAAAACGGCCCCAAGTTTGTTGAACTCCTCTCTCTCATCAGTATCCACTTTCTCAAATCCTTCATCACGTCAAGTGACAATACTTCTATTGGTAACACATGAAAGAAGAATTAAAAGGCAAGATACATTAGGTTTTCACTGTTGTAATCCTAGGAGTGATATAGTTTTACCTGATTTAAATTGCAGTCCTTCATGTTTTTTATAGATAACTGTCGATAAGACCATGATTAATAGATTATAGAGAATTGTCAAAATCATAAAATGAATCACATTAAGTTCTGATTCAAAATGGAGAATGGACAGATCCGTATTCCCAATAATTTGACCGCTTGCTAAGTTTTGAGCCATATGGGCAATTGTAACAGGGATTATTTTGCCGCCCGTTCTTAAATATACATACATTAAACAACAGCCGGTAATGATTAAAAAAATTAAATACCCAGGATCAAACCCCTTGAAGACATGTGATAGCACGAAAAACAAAGTGGTGACCAGATACAGTTTACCTCTGCCCAAATGTTGCAAGTTCATCACAAGATACCATCTGTACAAAACTTCTTCGGAAAGTGCAGCAGTGAACCATGCAAAACAAATCAATAACAATATCAGATAAAAACCAACACTTGTTAACTTTTGAAAATCCCAACTGATGATGAAATGTTCTCCCTTCGTAGCTAACGGAATGTAGATGAAAAATAAGCTAATGGTTGCAACAAATGAAATGACTGAAAATAACAGGTCCTTTTTATTCATTTTTACATGCAGGGAATTGAAAGTTTTTTTATCGACAAATTTGTAGAATAACAAGATAGTTACAGTTTGAAGTATGGCACCAATTGACGCCAGTATACCCCAATCCTTAAGAGATGCGGTTTGCATCTTTTCGCCCCATAAAAAAAACAGCAGAAAAACAGTCAGGACATTGATTAAAATTATGGCTAATGAGCGAAGGAGGTTCTTTTTCATTGTGATCTTCCTTTCTTTGTTAAACTTCACATCCTTACTGTAATATTTTGTTGATCAGTCATGTAGTGCCGAAAAGTCACGATTATAGAGGTTTATAATGACTTTTGGTAATGGTTTCTGGTGACATATAAAAATAGGGAGCTCTCCCTTGTTGGACAGCCCCAGCGCTTTACGTTAATCCTGTTGCAGCAAGCATTCTTCCATTGCTTTCGTAACGGCTTCTGAACGGTTCTTCACATCTAATTTCGAATAGATGCTCGAAATATAATTTTTTACCGTACCCAATGATAAAAACATTCTCTCAGCGATAGCCTTATTTTGGAGCCCTTGCGACAATAATCGAAGCACTTTATATTCCTGCTGGCTTAAGTCATAAGGATTATCCCCAATATCTTGTCCATCTTCCTTCAAATCAACGGACGAACTTTGAAAAACCTCTTTAGCCAAATGCTGTGGGATAAGTGAACCGCCATGATGGATTAACTCGATTCCCTTAATTAAAAACTGAGGGTCAACTGCTTTAAGGATATATCCTTCAGCCCCCGCATTTAAAGCAATGCGTACATAATGAATATCTTCAAAGGTTGTTAGGATGATAACCTTTGAACCCGGCCATTTTTCTTTAATGATTTTAGTAGCTTCCACACCGTCCATTTCAGGCATTTGAATATCCATCAGGATGATATCTGGCAGCTCCCGTTTACAGTTTTCGATTGCAACCTGCCCATTTTCTGCTAATGAGATAATTCTTATGTCTGCCATGCTTTCCAAGACGATTTTTAAGCTTTTGCGAATTAATTCCTGGTCTTCCACAATCATGATTGTAATCAACCTTTATTCACCTCTCCTGCTGAAAATTAGCCAACCTCCTTCTTGAAAAATTCGCCAATTGCTTAATAGATTCCTCTGGTTTGTTCTTACATGCTCGTCAATTCTTTCATTCTTTTCATATCGTTTTAAGCCTTTAGTCAAAAAAGGTCAAATTAATTATTGACTATTTCAGGCATAGGGTGTATAACATAATTGTAGAAGGTCAAAGTTAGTCAAAGTCAAACTATCTATGACCTAAAGCCAATGAAACAATTAACATTTAGGAGGTTTTTCATATGTTTCCATTTTTTAATAAAGATTTCTTTAAATCCATGTTGGATGGTCAAAAAGAATTGGAGATGAAAGCCCCAAATGGCGCCGTTTACCGTTTTTCAACCAATTCCATCGATGAAAAAACTTTTGAGAGCCTTCGAAATAAATTAGAAGTAGCAGCCAAACATAATGATCAAGCTGCGTTTGACCAAGCATGGAATGAATTGACAGCCCAAAATCAATGGTTCCCTAATATAGAATCTGAATTTAAAAAGTATCATGATCATATTCAACAATTTTTCCAAGAAGCAAGTCCATTTTTCAGCAAAAATAATTTCTCACTTTTAAATGATCCATTCTTTATCGAACCTAAAACTTTATCGGAAGAATCAATTGATAAACAAATTGAACAATATCAGCAGAAAATTGAAGAACTTCAAAACAAGAAAAATAATATGGATGCTGAAAAAAGAAAACTACAAATTAAGGAAGAAATCGCCAATAAGAAAAGAAATATAGATGCGAAATTGGATGAGTTTGCGAAAAATCTTGATAATGATGAAATGAAGAAAAAGCTGACAGATGAAATGACAAGCTTAAATGAAGAAATTAAACAGCTCGAAAACGAATTACAAAGTTTATAATGCTCTGAACTAGAACAGAATTCTATTAACTAATGAATAACTCCATTAGGGCCTTCTTTAAACGAGAAGGCCTTATTTGTGTTTATATATATTCACATGAGGATATTATTACTTTTTCCAAATTATCTATTTCCCTCACAAATAAAAAACTACAGACATCTTCCCCACTACTAAACTGCCTTTTTTCCATTAAACGATTGATTTTTTCTTGGGAAAGCCATGTTGAACAGTTGTCTGGCGAATAAATAAAGGACAGTGGAGATCGGGATGGCATATAAATCGAGCCAAAAACCATCTTGATATTGGTCCGGGTTTTCAATTAGCGTCAAGGTCTGGATACCGGCAATCACAAGAGCCGGCGGTAAAAAGACAAGCCACGGATTGGCAAACCATCTCCCTTTGAACAAGTCGAGAACACCTTCATAAATGGCCTCGATTGCTGCCGCGATAACGAAAATGATTAAGAAGCCCATGATGATACTATACAAAGGGACCGTATTTTCAAATTCCGGATGATAATATTCAGACACCGAATAAGAAATGGCACTTAGTCCGAACGTAACAAAGACAACATTCCAGAGAAATCGTACCAATTTATAGAACGGGAAAATCGCCTTTCTCAATTCCCAATTTATTTGATCCTCATGCCCAAAAGCCTTCATCGCTTCCCCAATCGCTTCTTCCTCGGGGAGTCCCTTAATCATGAGTTCTTTCACATGCTCCTTTAAATGAACGGAAAGCTCCTCCTGTAGGTCCTTTCTTTCCTCATCGGTCATCGGCAAGTCCAAGACAATCCTTTCAACATACTGCTCCAGTTTTTTCATGAAAGACCCTCCAGCGTTTTGTCGATTAACTGATCGATTTGTTTCCAGCTCTGCAGCTTATCAGCCAACATCCTTCGTCCTGTATTCGTGATGGTATAGTACTTCCTCCTGCTGCCATCTAAACCTTCCTGCCAATACGACACCACACAATCCTTTGTTTCCAGTCTCTTCAGGGCAGGGTAAAGGGTACCCTCATTCATATGGTACGTATCATCACTTAACAACCGCAGTTTCTTGGTCATTTCATAGCCATAACAATCCTGCTCCACTAATAAGGATAGCAATAATATTTCAATGCTCCCTTTCAATAGTTCTCTGTCCATATGAATTTTCCTCCAATTTTTTCTACTTACATTGTATAACAAGGTACATTGTTAGGCAATGCATATAATTATTTTCCTTGCTATAAAAGTAACAACGGCTTAGGATGTTTCGCCTAAGCCGTTTTAGTGTTTTTATCTATTTTATTTTTGTAGATTACTCCTCATCAAAGATGCTACTTGTATGTTATCCTGTTGAGAAGTGGCTTCCAGATTCTTAATAACTAACTCTTGTCGTTCCACAGGATGATTTTGGCTTAATTTAGCCTTTGCTTCAATTTTTGTGATGTTTATTTTGAACGCAACGATTCCTTTGCTCAATCCCTCGATAAAACTTGGCTCTACATCATTTAAATTATAAGGACTATCCGGCTTTTCGTATTTATTTACTAAGTCATCTAATGAATCGAATATTACTTTTTCATCTTCGATTATCTCTAAATTTCCATAGACATGGACCGAAACATAATTCCAAGTGGGCACTGCTTTTGTTGTTTCGTACCAAGAAGGTGAAATATAACAGTGGGGACCCTGGAAAACCACAAGCACCTGTTGATTTTCAGCATCCTTCCATTGTCCGTTCGGACGGGCAAAGTGACCATATAAAGCATGATCAGATCTATTTAATATCAGTGGAAGATGGGTAGCACACGGTTCCCCGTTATGTTGAGAAAATAAAATGGCAAAACCATACTTTTCAATGTAACCATAAATTACTTTTTCATCATCGATTTTAAAATGTTTGGGTATATACAAAATAATCCACCTCAAAAAAGTTATATGAGTGTTTTGGTCATTATATAATCCGTTTGTTCTTCATCACCCATATAAAATGAGTGGGCTCCCATTTGAACAAATCCCATTTTCTTATAAAAGGCAATTGCATTTTCATTTTTTTCCCATACGCCAAGCCAGATTCTCTTTTTAGATCCTTCCATCGCAACTTCCAAAGCTTTATTTAGCAACATTTTACCTAGACCATGATTTTGAAATTTACTTTTTATATAAATCCTCTCCACTTCAAGTGATTCTTCTCCCAGTTCTTCCGTTTGGGCATCATGGGTATTAACCTTTAAATATCCAGCGACTTCATTGTTAAAATAAACAAAATAGAATTGTGAAGAAGGATTGGATAACTCTTTTTCCAATTGTTTTAAGTTTAATGCCCTTTCCAAATAGGCTTTCAGATTTTCGGGTGAGTTCTGTTCCTTAAATGTCTCGACAAATGTTTCACAACTAATTTCTTGAAGTTTGCGTGAATCTTCAAGGGTGCACAGTTTTATATTTATAGTCATTGAAAGAAGACACTCCTTTATTAAATCAATAATTTCTTTTGTTACCCTTTTTTACAAATTCCCAATCTACTTCAATATTTTTTCTAACTCTTTGTAGAAAATTGAAAATGGTTTCTGCTTCTGTTTCGGAAAACCCCGCTAACGCGACACTGTTGGAATAAACATTTTCTCTCTTTATAAATGGATAAACCTTTTTCGCTTTTTCTGTTGGAAAGAGTTTTTTAATCTTTTTGTTATGTTCATCGGCTTTCTTTTCAATAAAGCCATTCATTTCAAGTTTCTTTATCGCTCGAGAGGCTGTGGTTCGATCTACCTTTATCAGCTCAGCTACCTTTTCCTGAATGATTCCTGGATTTTCACATATTCTGACCAGGTGTGTATCTAGTAATCTAAAAG
>NZ_HG942073.1:7856-107340 GCF_000612665.1 Neobacillus dielmonensis | reverse complement strand
CACCCCCTCCTACTCGATTTTTTTTTATTTGGCTCTGTTAAACAATATTATTGATTTGTAAACTCTGTAAATTGGAGCTGAAGGCGATCGACTCCTGCGGGAGTACAACGCCGAGGAGGCTCCCCGGCACGCCCACGGGTTCGCTGAGCAACTGGTGCGGGAATCAACTGCCATATAGAACAGAGCCTTTTATTTTAATTTATTTTTCATGTTATTATCATCCGCAGTCCGTCCATTGGCATCTTCGTTCGTGTCAACTGGGTTACCTTGCGGGCTTTTTAGCATCTTTTTAATCAGAGGGACCACTTGATTTCTTGCTTGAGCACTTCCAGAATCCAAATGGGCCAAATTCTCCAAGTCACGCATTAACGTTTTATTATCAGAAACGTACACATGGTAATATCGGGGTACAACCGATAGGGCTGTCCTTTTTACTTGGTCGGCCGTAAAATTACGATCTTTTGTATCGGTATCATAGACAACTAAAACTTCCTGATCCGTCACAAGTGTGGCTGCATCATTGACATTTGCCATGCTAGTTGAGAACTTGCTGATAATATTAGCAATCTGTTCGCGATCAAGCGCAGCATAGTGGTCGTCAGTCTCATTATCGTTCATCACTGGACTCTTTTGATGACGGACAAATCCATAATCCCTGCTTACATCGCGAAGATCTCGACTTGCTCCCTCATTATAAAGTTCATGTCGTTTATTATTAACGTTAATGGTATTGCCGCTTTCTTCATAAACATCTCGGTTGGCACTATCTTTAGAACAGCCTGATAGGGCTGTGATGGTAAACAATCCGAGGATGATGAGTAATTTTTTCATATTAATCGACCTCCTTTTTTTAGATTAGCCAATAAGGAGTATTTTTTTACTTAGTAATTGATGGTGAATCGGTTATAATGGAAATAAAGATAGGCCCGCAGAACGAGGTGAAAACATGATTATCCTTAATAATACAGCTTACGAATTAATTCAAGAATATAGGAACGGCTTTAACGAAGAGGCAATTAAAGCAAGATATAGTGATATTTTATCCAGGTACGATTATATTGTGGGTGACTGGGGCTACGGACAGCTGCGGTTAAAGGGCTTCTTTGAGGACCAAAATCAAAAGGCTACCTTTGATACGAAAATTAGCACACTTAGTGAGTATTTATATGAATACTGTAATTTTGGCTGTGCCTATTTTGTATTAAAGAAAGCAAAAAAATAACGAAGGATCCATAGTTTGGACCCTTCGTTTTTTATTTACTTGCTATATTGGTTCTGTTCATCTGTATTCGGATCATCGTGCGGAGGGTGGGCACCTGGCATTTCTCGTGGCAGCCCCTCATGCAGTGATTTGTTTTCATAATTGAAATTGCTGTAACGGCGCTGCCCTTGTTTCCATGGGGTGCTTTTCAATTGTACTGGTTTATCTTTGTTAAACGGAGAACCAAAAGGACCATCAGGAAATTCTTCAGCCGTTAGATAGTTTTCTTGTTTTTCTACATTAGAAAAATCGGAATAGAGGTTTACATCTCGTTTGGACATGAGCTCACTCCCTTTCCGATTATTATGACTAACGGTGAGATATTCTAAACAATCTCATGTAAGAATGCTTTCAGTTCCTCCGCTTCTTCCTCGCTGATTTGAAAAGCGTATTCTAAATAGCCTTCCTCTTCTAAGTCATCAGGGCCAATTATCGCAAAACGATTCCCCTGCATATTTAAGACCAGATATTTCCCATAATGCCGGTCCGATTGGACGATAGCTAAATCATAGCGTTGGTTTTCGCCAACAAAACTGACAAACCTTGTTTTTGTGTTTTCTTTATCATCATATAAGAAATAACGCTCACTCACGGATTAATTGCTCCTTTATTTTCGAATTTACCATATATACTATAGTATCAGATAACTCATGAGGATGGGAGTACAGAAATTTCCCAATATAATTTTAAAAAAACTTAGTAAAAAAATCCGAAAATTGTCAAATTATGTTACAATTAAAATTACCAATACTGCATAAGGGATGATTAAATGGCTCAAAAATATATTCAGAAAGCGAAAAACATCCTTCAATGGAGAAAACTATTTTTGCCATTATCATCTTTACGCTTTTACCCGCCGCATTTTGTGGTACGTAACCCTGTTGTAGAGGGGGTAGCTGCCGCATTTGATGCTGGATACGAGGTAGCAGTCATTGTATTCAATGTCCAAAATTTTAGTGACCTTGCAGAGCAGCTTGGTCAATCACAGTACCAACACTTAATGAAATCATTAAAACTTTCGTTCCAGACTGCCGTTTTGAAGGAAATTGATCAGTCACGCATTATTACTCTGCACGATTTTTACGGTGATGGTCTTACCCTTTTCATAAAGGTGGATTCGGAACAGTATTTAGTTTTAGAAATAGACAGGGTGAAGGAAAAACTGGTTCAAGAGGTGGAAATAGCTTTAAATCGGCATTTCCCTTCCGTACAATTTCAATTTGAAACAGGATATATGTTTGTCGATAAAAGATATGGGTCTGTTCAAGACTCAATTATGAAAGCTCATATGCAGGCCATTGCCATCGCGGAGAAAAGAATGGCATCTAAATACAATAACATGATTCTAACCATTAATAAGATTATTGCTCAAAAAAACATCAGATTGATGGCACAGCCCATCATTGATGTTTCAACTAATGAGATACGTGCTTGGGAGATGTTAACCCGCGGCCCTAAGGGAACATCTTTGGAAAACCCCTTATCGCTCTTTTCTGTGGCAAAGCAAACTGGAAATTTATATGAATTAGAGTTAATCGTCATTGAAAAAGCATTTGAACAGATAAAAGCGGTTAGGTGTAAACAGGACATTTTTATCAATTGTACACCTCTAACCTTAGCCAATATTCGATTTACACGGGATCTTCAAAAATTGATGCAGAAGTATAATACCATAACACCGAAGAAAGTTACGATAGAGGTGACAGAAAGCGATTCTATCGATGGATTAAAGAATTTCATTTATAATATAAAGAGGCTGCGGTTAATGGGATTTCGAATTGCGATTGATGATACAGGCGCGGGCTACTCCAACCTGAGTACAATTAGCGAGATTATGCCAGATGTCATTAAAATTGACCGCTCATTGATCCAAAATATTGACAAAAACTCTGTAAAGGAATCAATGTTGAAGGGGTTAATGTTAGTGGCAAGAGAGGCCGGGTCGCTAGTCGTCGCAGAAGGAATTGAAAGTGAAGCTGAAGCCTTTGTTCTTTCAAGAAATCAGGTACATTTAGCACAAGGTAATTTCTATGCTCCCCCGACAGTTTTAATGCCGGACATTGCAACCTAGTTCATACCTAAAGGAAGTGGCGTATATGTATTTCGTTGACCGAGATCAAATTGAAAATCAATTAACTTATTTAGAAGGACAAATCAACCTGTTTGAAGGGCAGCAAACCTGGCCTGATCCTTTAAGCAGAGCCGCATTAGAAAGAATGACGCAAATGATGCTCGAGGCTGTATTAGACGTTGGAAATGCGATGATTGACGGCTTTATTATGCGTGATCCGGGAAGTTATGAAGACATTATTGATATCTTAATGGATGAAAAGGTCATTGCTGCTGAGACGGGAGCGGATTTAAAGGTGCTAATCCCATTCCGCAAAAAGCTTGTTCAACTTTATACGGAGATCGACCATGCTCAACTTATTGAGCAATTCACGCTTCATCTTCCCGCAATAAAGGTTTTTCCTAAAAATGTACGAGATTATTTGCAAAACGAGTTAGGGCCAGTTTCAGCCTTTAAAAATTGAGGGACCGTAAATGTACGGTCTTTTCTTTTTGCAAAGACTTCTGTGGGCAAGATAATATAAACAGGGAGGCATAAGAATGAAAAAATATAAAGGATACTTAATCGATCTAGATGGTACGATGTATAAGGGGACTGAACGGATTGAGGCTGCTTCTGATTTTGTAAAAGCACTGAGAAACAATGGGATTCCCTATTTATTTGTAACCAATAATTCATCTCGAACACCAGCTCAAGTTGCAAAGAAGCTTCGTAACTTTGATATACCAGCCGAGGAGAACCTGGTATTTACCACCAGCCAGGCCACTGCTAATTACATATATGAAAAGAAGCCAGATGGCAAAGTTTATGTCATTGGTGAAGAGGGTCTCCATACAGCTATTGCCGAAAAAGGATTTCAACTTGCCGAAGAAACCGCTGATTTCGTTGTTATCGGGATTGACCGTGCTATCACTTATGAAAAGTTATCAATAGCCTGCTTGGCTGTCCGCAATGGGGCCGGTTTCATCTCAACGAATGGTGATATTGCGATCCCAACTGAAAGAGGACTACTGCCAGGAAATGGCGCACTTACTTCAGTGATTACCATTTCCACCCAAACGAACCCTGTGTTTATTGGTAAACCCGAAGCGATTATTATGGATCAGGCTTTGAAGGTTTTAGGAACGGCGAAAGAGGATACTTTGATGGTGGGCGATAATTATGATACCGATATCATGGCCGGTATCAATGCCGGAATCGATACTCTGATTGTTCATACTGGGGTTACAACGAAAATAATGCTTTCTGGATACAAGCAGCAGCCGACATACGCGGTTGATTCTTTAGATCAATGGAAGCTATAAGCAAAGGATGGGCAAATCCATCCTTTGCTCTTAATCGTCTTTATTTACGCCTGCGGCTCTATGTGCTAGCCGGCTTGAGGCTGCAGCTGCAATTGCTCCAACAATATCGTCTAAGAAAGTATGGCATTCGCCTGTTGATTTATCATTTAAACGGGCTAAAATGCCAGGCTTTTGTTTATCAATATAGCCGTAATTGGTAAAACCAATCGATCCGTATACATTTACGATTGAAAAAGCCAGGATTTCATCCACTCCGTAGAGGCTTTCATCCGTGGCAATGATGGTTTGCAAAGGTTCTTCCAGCATCTTTTTTTCACCAAGGACATCCAGCTGGATACCGGTTATAATTGCATTTTGAACTTCGCGCTTGGATAGGACCCGTTCGACGTTTTGGATACAGTCTTCCATTTGCAAGTTTTCATGATATTTTTCCTGCAGGTAAAAAACCAAATCCGCGATGTCTTGAATGGTGACTCCTCTTGCGTTGAGCCATTTTCTTGCGGTCTCTTCTACAATGTCTACATTATTTTCTGCCATCTTTTATCACCTATTTCTTCGATTTTCACTAAATATATACTGCGTTTCCATAATATATGCAATTTTACCATTTGTAATGATTTAATTACAATGCTCCAGCAAATTTGTTTCCATCCCAGAAGCAATACCAACAGACACAAGTTTCTTGATAATAAAACATATACATGAGGTAAGATGGATTCTTGGGAGGTGGAGGGATGTTCCAAAGTATGCTCGAACAGCAATATGGCATAAAAGTTGAAAATGAGCAGATAGAAATCAACCGATGTCCTGCCCTAAAAGGGAATGGTTGGATTTATTTAATAGCCAATCCCGGAAATAGAGAAGAGGAAAGCATTCAAGAATTGGTCCAGATTGCAGAGCATTTAAATCAATTAGGAGATAAAGACACAGCTATTTTTATGAGAGACAAAAAGGGAAACTGGATGACCGATTGGGAGCAGAGGCAATATTGTGTACTGGCTAGCCGGCAAAAAGAGGAAAATCAAAGGCAAACAAGGCTTGGCAGAAAGCTTGCCAAATTTCATGAACGGGGTAGAAGGGTACCGTTTCAAATTCAGCGGATTAGCCGGATTGGCCAATGGAAACGCTTATGGGAACAGCGTCTTGAGCAAATGGAGAAGGTCTGGAATGGATTGTTGTTCCAAGCGCCAGAAGATGAGTTTGAAAGAATGTTTATTGAATCTTTCCCTTATTTTATGGGGTTAACTGAAAATGCTATTCAATATCTCGTGGATACAGAACTGGATGATGACCCTCTGGAAATAGATAGTGGAACAGTTTGCCATGAACGGTTTACTCAAAATACGTGGTCCTCCTCCTCAGGTCCTTACGCTATTAAATTTCCGTTTGATTGGGTATTTGACCATCGAAGCCGTGATTTGGCGGAATGGACTAGAGAGCGTTATTGGCGTAATATTCAAACATATGATATGGATGTTAGGTATTTTTTTGAGCACTATCAAAGCGTATCGCCGTTGTCTTCATTTTCGTGGAGGCTGTTGTACTCACGATTAATTTTTCCACTTCATTACTTTGAATGTGTGGAAAGTTATTATATTACACAATCTGAACAAGAAAAGAAATTGTTAGAGGAACGGATGGGTAGAATTCTTAAGCAATCTTCTGAGTATGAGCGATTTCTTGCCCAATTTTTTCAGCTAACTGGTGCGCCAGTCAGGAGGCTGAACCTCCCGCAGCTTGAGTGGCTATACCATTAAAAGTCTGGAAGCAAACAAAAAAGCGATTGCTTAATCAAGGCAATCGCTTAATACATTTATCATATTAAAATACTTGTTCTACTTCCATAACGCCAGGTACTTCTTCTAAAAGTGCTCTTTCAATCCCGGCTTTTAGTGTAATCGTTGAGCTTGGGCAGGAACCGCATGCTCCGAGTAGGCGAAGCTTCACAATACCTTCCTCTACATCAACTAATTCGCAATCTCCGCCATCGCGAAGAAGAAATGGGCGTAATTTATCAAGTACATCTTGAACTTGTTCAAACATCTCTTTATCTTCCAAACTAATCGACTCCTTTCCTAATTATATTATAATGGTATTTACATTAAAAATCCATTGTTTGAAATGCCGGAATTTGTATTGTTGAATAAAAAGTTTGACGGCAAAAGAAGCACAGAATTTGGTTTCTATTTGTTTGTATTGATAAAATGAAAGAAAAACGATAGGAATGGTTTTATGGAGTTTAGAGAGGTAGAAATCGTACTATATGGTGCTGAACAGCTTTGCCCCAGCTGTGTGAACCTCCCATCCTCAAAAGAAACATATGAATGGTTGCAAGCTGCCATTGCCAGAAAGTTTCCTGGTCAGGCAGTCAAGATGACTTACGTTGATATTGATCAGCCTATTGGGGACAGGGCTAAAGTAGAGTTTGCCAAAAGAGTGATCGATGAGGATATGTTTTATCCAGTGGTTGTTATTGGGGAAAAAGTAGTAGGGGAAGGAAATCCGCGTTTAAAAACTATTTTTGCGGAGCTTGAGAAGCACGGATATCAGGCGGAGCAATAAGCAAAAGGCTGTCTACTAGACAGCCTTTTCGTTTACCCGTTATGAAATTTATACAACCAAAGAACACCAGATTTCAAAAGACGAGCTACACGCCCCGTAATCGGTCGTTCCGACATTAAACCAAAGCCTTGCTTTTTACCGAGAGAGCCAAGGATGCCTTTCAGTTTAATCGGCGGAAACGCAGTAGGGGGTTCCTCATTTTGCCATCTTTTTTTTAACACGTCGACGATTTGCAAAGCCTGTCCTTCGGCAAGCTGGGCGCTTGGGGCATGAGGAAGACTTGCGCAATCACCCACTATAAAAACATGCTCATCGTTAGGCAGATGATGGCGTGGAGTTACGGTCAGTCTGCCCATGCCATCTTTCTCAGCATCCATCTGACGGACGATTTTATTGGCTTGGATTCCAGCAGTCCAAACAATCACGTCGCAAAAGATTGGTTCATCATGATTATATAAAGTATTTGGTTCCACTTTTGTGATGTTCGAATTATTGATGATTTCTACGTTGTGCTTCACAAACCAATTTTCTACATAAGTGCTGAGTCTGGTTGGAAAGGCAGATAGGATATGTTTACCGCGGTCGAATAATTTAATCTGAAGATCCTCGCGACTTTCACTCAATTCACTGGCAAGTTCCACGCCACTAAGACCGGCCCCGACAATTCCCACAACAGACCCTGGTCCTAAATTGTTTAGGGCAGCATAGGTCCGACGGGATTGGCTAATCGATTGGATACTATAAGTAAATTGGTCCGCTCCTGGAACACCATGGTATTTATCCTCGCAGCCAAGTCCAATCACTAAATCATCATAAACTACTTTCTCACCGTCTTGAAGATATACTGTTTTCTCGTTTGGCTCAATTCGAGTGACAGTTCCATATTTAATGGTAAGTCTTGAATGTTCTGGAAATGTAACACGAACTTCTTTGTCTGAAATGGTCCCAGCAGCCAGTGCGTAATATTCAGTTTTTAAACAATGATATGGTACCTGGTCGACAAGGGTAATGGATACATCCTCTGGAAGCTGGTCAGGGAGCAGCTCATTAAGAATTTTCATTCCCCCGTAACCGCCGCCAAGTACAACAAGGTTTTTCATTTCTTTATCCCCTTTGGTTTAGGCTTTCACAAATCCATAAGCATAAAAAAATTGTTGATTTAGCTAATATTCATAATTTTCTTGTCCGTGTGTAACACCATTTACGAGTATAGCGAAAATATGACAAAATAACAACAAATATACCATGTTTCTTGACATCGTTACATACATCATGCTGTTGACTGAATCAGTGGTTTGAAGTACGCTAATTACTTAGCGGAGAGGGTGAAAGTATGATTCAAATTATCATCGAATTTTGTGTCAGCAATCTGGCTAATGGAGCCCACCAGGCGTTTGAAACATTAAAAAAAGACCCAAATTTGGACGTCATTGAATATGGCTGTCTCAGCCACTGCGGCAAATGTGCCCGTTCTCTATATGCACTTGTTGATGGCAAAGTAGTGACGGGGAACACACCGGAAGAACTGGTTAATCATATCTATGAATATGTTGAGACTCATCCAGTTTTTTAATTAGGACCAAGCCGATTCCTTTTAGAAAGCGCTTCATATTATATTATGAAGCTCAACAGTTGAGTAGTTTCCGGTCAGTGTATATACTATAGTTAAAACCTCAGACAAAGGAGGGAGTATCCTATGAGCAAAGATGTTATCATTCTAACAGAAGCAGCTTCATTACAAATTAAAGATATGATGAAGCATAATGAAGAAGAAGGTGCCTTTTTACGTGTCGGAGTGAAAGGCGGCGGCTGCAGTGGTTTATCATACGGAATGGGTTTCGACCACGAGGTCAAGGATGATGATACACAATTTGAACAGTTTGGCATAAAGATTCTTGTTGATAAGGAAAGTGCCCCAATATTACAAGGGACCAAGATTGATTATAAGCAATCGATGATGGGTGGCGGTTTTACTATTGACAATCCAAATGCCATCGCTTCCTGCGGCTGCGGTTCATCCTTTAGAACTGCAGCAGTAGCCGGATCACCGGAAGAATGCTAATAAACAAAGGATCTGTTAAGCGATACTGTTGATTGGAGCTGTAATCAACAGCCAATATTATTAACAGAGCCAAAACAAAAAAAGGCGCCCTGGGGCGCCTTTTGCTTTTTATTTATCAAACATAGAAGAACTGTGTAATGGCTGAATTCTAGCTTTGGGATCCATAAACGCTTTAGCGTTGTTTACCGCAGTTGGTGCTTCACCAAATCCGCAAGCAATTAATTTTACTTTGCCCTCATAAGTGCAAATATCACCGGCAGCATATATTCCTGGAATATTCGTTTCCATTTTGGAGTTAACTACAATGGCGTTCTTTTCAATATGTAAACCCCATTCTTTAATTGGGCCTAAAGAGGAAACAAAACCATAATTACAAATAACGGCGTCGACATCCAGGGTTTCAGTTGTTTCACCACTAGCACTTTTCAGAACAACTTGGTTAATTCCATTTGCATTCCCTATTAATTGTGCTGGGACAAATGGTGTTTTTACCTCCACCTTTGAGTTGAATAAGTTTTCTACACTATGTTCGTGAGCCCGAAACTTATCGCGCCTGTGCACGATGGTCACCTTCTCAGCAATTGGTTCTAGCATTAGTGCCCAGTCTACAGCTGAATCACCACCGCCAAATATAACAACTTTTTGCCCGGCAAATTGCTTTAAATCTTCAATAAAATAATACAGATTTTTTTTCTCATACTGTGTTGCTTCTTCAAGCTCAAGACGACGGGGCTGGAATGCGCCATTTCCGGCAGTAATAATGACAGATTTAGAAAAATGCACATCCTTATCGGTTGTAAGTTTAAATATGCCATCTTCTTGTTTTTCCAATTTGTCCACAGATTGTTCTAAGACAACAGTAGGTTCAAACTTTGCCATTTGTTCTTTTAGGTTATTTACTAATTCTTGTGCCCGAATTTTCGGAAATCCAGCTACATCATAAATGTATTTTTCTGGATATAGTGCTGATAATTGGCCGCCTAATTGTGGCAGGCTTTCAATTATTTTCACGGATGCTTGTCTCATTCCCCCATAAAAGGCAGTAAAAAGACCGACAGGACCTCCACCGATGATCGTTATGTCAAAAACTTTTTGATCTTCTTGCACTCCGGTATCCCCCTAACCTAGTAGTAACAACTCCACACACTATCATATCATAATTTAATTGTTTCCTCACTTATTTCTAGGGCAGACCGTACTCTTTGGTTAAAAGTACCGTGTTACAAACAAGTTAAAAATTGGGAGATTTATTTTACGTAAATTACTTGATAATCTGTAACAACTGGCATATGATGTAATGTGGATATATTGTTAACATTGTGTGACAAAATAAGTACATTATTTTGAATGAATTAATGCATTTACTTTCTGACCAATGGTTAAGAAATACTCCTTTCCTATATTTCCATTAGTGAATTTTATCACATACTTTTTTATTAGTAAGAAAATAATAGCATCACAAGAAGTGTGCAAATTATTAAGGAGTAAAAATATACTTAAAAGGTGGAAGTGATCACTTTGAAAAAGCCAAAGATTGTAATTCTAGGTGCCGGGTATGGCGGGCTGATGACAACTGTACGCTTGCAAAAGCAAGTTGGTGTAAATGAAGCTGATATTGTGTTAATAAATAAAAACGATTATCATTATGAAACTACATGGCTCCATGAGGCTTCAGCAGGTACGCTTCATCATGACAGAGTTCGGTATGATATCCGAGCTGTTATTGATCGCAGTAAAGTCGATTTTGTTCAAGACACAGTAGTGGAAATTAAAAAGGATGAGAAAAAAGTTATTTTGGAAAATGGCGAAGTGGAGTATGACTATCTTGTTATTTCATTGGGCGGCGAACCTGAAACATTTGGTATTCAAGGTTTGAAAGAATATGCTTTTGGTATCACCAATGTTAATTCATCACGTCAATTGCGTGAGCATATTGAATATCAATTTGCTACCTATAATATGGAAGCTGAGAAAAACGATAATCGGTTAACGATTGTTGTTGGTGGTGCTGGTTTCACAGGCATTGAATTTCTTGGTGAGTTAACCAACCGAATACCTGAGTTGTGCCGTGAGTACGACATAGACCCTCACAAAGTAAAAATACTTTGTGTAGAAGCTGCACCAACTGTACTCCCTGGTTTTGATCCGGAACTAGTGAAATATGCAGTTTCCCAGTTGGAGCGCAAAGGAGTAGAATTCTTAATTGGAACGGCCATTAAAGAGTGTACTCCAGAAGGAATTTTTGTAGCAAAAGGTGACGCAGAGCCTTATGAAATTAAAGCCGAAACTGTTGTTTGGGCAGCAGGTGTCCGTGGGAATGCAATTATTGAAAAATCCGGTTTTGAAGCAATGCGAGGACGGGTAAAGGTAACTCCGGAACTTCGTGTTCCTGGATATGAAGATGTATTTGTCATCGGGGACAGTTCACTTGTTATTAATGAAGAAATTAATCGTCCATATCCGCCAACTGCACAGATTTCTATGCAACAAGGTGAAAATGTAGCGGCCAATATAGCTAGATTGGTTCGCAATAAACAGGATCTCGTGCCATTTGAATTTGATAATAAAGGTACGGTTTGTTCCCTAGGCGAAGATGATGCAATTGGAGTTGTTTTTGGCAAAAAGTTAACGGGTGCCAAAGCTTCCTTTATGAAAAAAGTCATCGACAACCGCTCTTTATTCATGATTGGCGGCATAGGCCTATTATTGAAAAAAGGAAAATTTAATGTATTTTAATAATGTGAAAAAGAACAGGGCAACCTAAAACAGGAGCCTGTTCTTTTTTATATTCGGCTCTGTTAAACGAAAATGTTGATTTGTTTAACTTGTTGATTCGAGATGAAGGCGAGCGCCTAAAGCGGAAATCAACAGCCAAATTAACAGAGCCTATTTTAAAAAAAGGTGAAACGTCAAGGAAATGCAAGAATAGCCTGTATGTAATCGCTTTTCTTACTTGATTTACCAATAATTTAGCTCTTTTCTTTTTCATTCTTTCATGGTATATTATCAGAAATTTAAGTCAATATATAAGGAGGATAAGTACAATGACCGTAAATACTGTGGATACAAAGCCATGTGAGTATTGTTCAGGCGTTGGCTATTTCCAATTACTGCTTGGGGGTTCAGAAACTTGTTCCTCCTGTGAAGGAACAGGCCAGCAAATGAAAGATGAAAACTAGGTTTTACATTATAAACCTCTTCGAGACACTCGGAGAGTTATTTTTTTGTTCCAAATTATTTATGTTATCTACCGTAAAGTCATTTGTTTTTATTGACTCCCTTTTTGACTTTCAGTACACTAAAAGTTGATGCAAAGGGGGAATTTTCATGCAACAAATGAATATTGTTGTCTTAATTATATCGATTGTGCTATTTTTTGTGTTATTTTTTGGAATCGCTTTTATCTTAAACATGCTTCTCCGCATGTCTTGGATTATGGCATTTGTTTATCCGATTGTGGCGATATTTATTGTTGACAAGGTACGTTTCATTGAGTATTTTACGAACAGTGGACACTCATTTCAGGAATTAGGGCAGCGCTTGAGTTCTTTAGCTACGGCGGATATTTTAATCCTTTTAAGTGGTCTTGCTGGTGCCATTGCTGCCGGTTTTACTATAAAGCAATTACGAAAAAGTGGCTATCAAATGTTTTAGACCGTCTCACATGAGATTGGTCTTTTTTTGTATTTTGACCGATCCAAGGCTATATTTAAAAAATCTTCATCATCCTTCTGAATAATTCCTATTTTCTTGGGAATGAATATTTTGGGAGGAGTGAAATTTTTGATGAGTAAAACGAAAAAATGGATAACAAGATTCATGATGACCTGCCTTTTTTTAATGGCATCCCTTGTTACATTCCAAGCAATTTCGGGTGTTGATGCACATACATTGATTTCGCGGCTGGCAGCCATTTTCTCTCAAAGCAGTGCTGTTGCTGCATCGTCAACATTGGAAGATGCCTTTGACTGGTCAAAATATCCAAAACAGACGGTAACAGCTACCGGCTATACAGCCGGTATCGAATCTACAGGAAAGCAAGAAGGTCATCCGGAATATGGGATCACTTATTCTGGGGTTAAAGTGAAACGGGATTTATTTTCAACTATTGCTGCAGATTTATCGGTTTTCCCAATTGGAACGATTCTATTTATACCTGGTTATGGTTACGGAGTGGTAGCTGATAAAGGAGGAGCCATTAAAGGCAATCGCTTAGACCTTTATTACGAAACAGTAGAGGATGTTTATCAGCAATGGGGCAAGAAGACAGTTGATGTGTATGTTGTCCAAAAAGGGACGGGAAAGTTAACAGAGGAAGCGCTACAAGCGTTGAATGAAGACAAATCCCTGCAGGTTTTTAGACAGCAATATATTCGTTCGGAAAATCGATAAGCAGGCCAACCGGGCCTGTTTTTTGCTGTTCTCATGACAAATCTTTCTCTATTACCTAAAATAGAGATAAAGAGGATGAAAAGGGGAAGATCTCTTGACTGACTACCCAATCGAATACTATGAGTTTTTTGTCTGTTTTAACGAGGGAGATTATTATACATGCCATGACTTATTAGAAGAAATGTGGATGACAGAAAAAGACAATTTGTTTTTAAAGGGATTATTACAAATGAGTGTGGCAATTTACCATTACGAGTATGGCAACGTAAAAGGTGCGAGAGCTATGATGAGAACTGCACATAAGTACCTACAAGCATACCGTCCAAAGTTTTGGGGGCTCGACTTAGAAAAGATTTATCCGTTTATTGAGCAGGCATTGGCAATCTTTCCAGCGGGTATTGATCGTATTCCATTTGAAAAAGTGAAGCAATTACCCCAGCTGCCTCAGCTGCTCTTGTATTTGGAGGATGATTAGAAAGTCGAAATATATTTATTTTTTCGATATAATAAATCTTGAAAATTGTGGAGGTGTATCATGTTGTTTGAATTTGAAAGAGAATTATCATCTGCGGCTACACATGAAGGATTGATTATTGGACTATTTGACAAGCCGGAAAAATTTTCTGGGCCATTGGCAAAATTGGATGAGTCCTTTGATGGACAGCTCACTCAATTAGTGAAATCAGGGGATGTTTCAGCCAAGTTAAAGCGAATTAGCAAAGTACATAGTTTAGGGAAAATCGGGTCAAAACGAATTTGGTTCGTTGGGCTTGGCAAGGAAAAGGAGTTAACCTTTGATCAATTAAGAAACGCTTTTGGTAAAGTGTTCAAGGAAGTCAATCGAAGCAAACTGAACGAAGCAGCCGTATATTTGGATTCTTTTGTAACAGAAAAGGTAGACGGTCTGGATGTAGCACATGCAGTAGGAGAAGCATTTGCTCTAGCTTCTTACCATTTTGAAGGCTATAGGCAAAAGTCAAATGAACCGGAACGTAAAGTTGAAACTCTCACAATCTATAACGAAAGTGTTGAGGAAGAGGACTTACGTGCTTCGGTAATGGTTGGATATGCGTTTGGTACGGGAACCAATTCAGCAAGAAGCCTTGTCAACACGCCGGGAAATTTGTTGACAGCAACGGACTTGGCCAATTATGCGGCAGACCTAGGTGCCAAGTATCAATTTGAAGTGGAAGTTTTAGATAAGCCGGAAATTGAAAAGCTTGGTATGGGGGCGTTCTTGGCTGTTAACCAAGGGTCAATAGAACCTCCGAAAATGATTGTCTTGAAATACCAAGGTAAAGAAGACTGGACAGATGTAATCGGTTTAGTCGGTAAAGGAATAACTTTTGACACTGGTGGATATTCCATAAAAACGAAAGCCGGCATTGTTGGCATGAAAACTGATATGGGCGGTGCGGCCGCTGTACTTGGTGCAATGGAAATTATCGGTGAACTAAGACCTGAGCAGAATGTGGTTGCTGTTATTCCATCAACAGATAATATGATTAGCGGCAATGCCTTTAAACCTGATGATGTGATTACATCAATGAGCGGCAAAACCATTGAAGTGCTGAATACTGATGCTGAAGGACGCCTCGTCCTATCCGATGCGATTACCTATGCCAAGCATCACGGCGCCAATTACCTGGTAGATGTGGCGACATTAACTGGGGGCGTAATTACTGCACTTGGCGTACACACTACAGGAGCAATGACAAATAATGAACCATTATACGAACAGGTATTGGAGGCTTCAATCGAGGCCGGAGAGCAGATGTGGCAGCTTCCATTGTTTGAATCGGAAAAAGAGCGAGTACGGAACAGCCCTGTAGCCGATTTAAATAACTCTCCTGGGAGTGAGGGACACGCGATCGTTGCCGGAGCCTTTATCGGTGAGTTTGCTGAGGGTACTCCATGGGTCCATTTGGATATTGCCGGTACTGCAACATCTAAGAAAGAATATGATCTGGGGCCAGCTGGGGCAACTGGGGTTATGACTCGGACACTTGCCTTATTTGTTGAGCGTTTTGAACCTTTAAACTAATAAAGCAGGGGCTGACGAATGAATCGTCAGCTTCTTTTTTAAGGACCAGTATCTTCACGTTAAGCCCACTCCAACTCCAGCTTTATTGCATATGAAATAGTATAGTTGCAATAGAACTAAGAAAGGGAGGTAAGGCCTTAATGTACCCATATTATCGAAATGCCTATCCGGTTGGGGACCAAAGGTTTCTCGGATGGGGATGGGGACTGCCGTTAGCAATCGGTGGACTGAGCTTTTTAGGAGGGCTTATTGGAGGAGGTTTAGGAGCTGCAGCAGCACGCCCATTCTACCCAGGGTTTGGATACCCGGGATTTGGATACCCAGGTTTTGGTTATGCACCATTCGGATACCCAGGATTTTATTAGAAAACGAAGAAACAGCTCGTACATGAGAGCTGTTTTTCCTTTAGAAACATGGCATTTTGAAATCATAAGAAGGATTTCCTTATAATGGATAGAATATTTAGATTATAAAAACATTACATAAGAGAGGAAGTAAGAAACATGCAGGAAACATTAATAGCGGCACTTGGAATAGAGTTGTCCCATATTGAAGATGGAAGAGTAATCGCCACGATGCCGGTCGATAGGCGGACGAGGCAGCCATTTGGTATTCTCCATGGAGGAGCGTCCGTAGCTTTGGCTGAAACAGTCGCTAGCGTTGGTGCCTATGAATTAGTGGACAAAGAAACAGAAGCCGTAGCAGGACTTGAAATTAATGCAAACCATGTCCGGCCAAAGTCGGATGGGACAGTTACCGCCGTAGGGACCTTGTTACATAGAGGAAAAACAACCATGGTTTGGGATATCAAGATAACGGATGAACAAGACCGGCTGATTTGTGTTTCTAGGTGTACAATGGCAATTATTAAAAGGAAAAAATAATGCTTCTGAATGGAAAAGGATGGATTTGTTCCTATCCTTTTTTTTACATCTGTTTATTCAAAATTTAAAAAATTTAGCCAGAATTCGTGCTATAATGTAAGATATAAGCACAATTTTTTTGTACAGGTTTTTTATATAATGTATTACAAATGTACGATAAAGGTGGTGAATATTTATGGTCTTAAAGAAGCAGTATTTATTTATTGATTTTGAGTTTACTATGCCTGAGCGAAATGTACGGGCGAAGGACTTTTTTGCTGAAATTATTGAGGTTGGAATTGTTTCCGTGGTCGATAATCAAATAATGGAGCAGTTTTCCTCCTTTGTTACGCCACTAAAATTCTCGAAATTATCGGAACGCTGCAAATCGTTCTTACATATAACACAGGAGCAGGTAGATACGGGGCTATCTTTCTTTGAATTTGTTCGAAAACTTGAGGAGTTTACCAAAAACAAATTAGACACCACCATCGTTACCTGGGGCAATATGGATATGAAGGTACTAAGGCAGAATTGTTTAGCCGCGGGTGTTCCTTTCCCATTTCAAGCACATGAATTAGATTTGTCGATGGAGTACAAACGATTCTTTGGAGACCAAAACCAAACGGGCCTATGGAAAGCCGTTCAGGAATATGGTAAAGAAGGGACAGGCCGGCACCATCGTGCCTTGGATGATGCTTTAACTACGTATAATATTTTTAAGCTGGTAGAAAAGGATAAACGGTATTTAGAAAAGCCAAAACCAACCACCATTGGTGACCGAGTTGATTTCTCAAAACTTTTAAATGAATTCGCATAAAAGGCCAAATCCTTTAAACCGGTTTGGCCTTTTATTTATTATTATTTTTATTATTACCCTTTGAAATAATCTTTCTCCAATGATTTAATGATTTGTAAGCTTTTTTCTGCCCATGGGGATGCCTGTTCTTTCAACTCATCCCTCATTTTTTGAACGGATTCTTGAAGAGATTGCTGATAATCCGGCACTTCCCCGTCAAATGGTTTGACCATTTGTTTTGGTATGTTCGCCTGCTCTCTGAAGCTTAGAGCACGCCGTTCATGGAAAAATCCCACATCCGCCTCTTTAGGATGATGCAGATCTCCCTGCATAGGATGTTTGGCAACTGCCAGCACTCTTACTAAATAATGCTGCGGGCGAACTTCCGTAATCTCCCCGATATATTTTCCTGTTTTGTAAATTCCTGTTACAATGGTACCTGCCTGTAATTCTTCCATTGCGAATCACTCCTAACTAGCAAATTTGTTTCTTTCATTTTATTATGAAAATAGCTAAATTAAAAATATATTGCCATTATATTTGAGTAAAGTGAAAAAATTGGAGGAAAGCTACTATGAGGAACAAGATGACAATTATATTAACCTGTGTAACATTGGTTTTGCTCATTAGTCTTGCTGGTTGTGGGACCAGCAAAAACGAGAATGGGGCAAAACCTGAGAGTTCAAAATCGAAGACCGAACAGAAGGAAGGAGACAAACCAGTGGAGAACGGAGTTTATCCTCAACTTACGAAAGAGGTTTCGGAGAATGAGCGGCTTGTTGAAATGGAGACCTCGATGGGAAATATTAAAATTAAACTATTTCCGGAGTATGCCCCCAAAGCGGTGGAGAATTTTATTACCCATAGTGAGCAAGGGTATTATAATGGGCTAATATTTCATCGGGTTATTAAAGATTTTATGATCCAAGGCGGTGATCCAAAGGGGAATGGGACCGGAGGAGAAAGTATCTGGGGGAAACCTTTTGAGGACGAGTTCGCACCCAATTTGATTAATATTCGCGGAGCATTATCAATGGCAAATGCTGGTGCCAATACAAATGGGAGCCAGTTCTTTATTGTCCAGAGCACCAAATTGGACCCATCTATGAAGGACCAAATGAAAAAAGCAGGCTACCCGGATGACATCATTCATGCCTATGACCAAAACGGCGGGACACCGTGGCTGGATGGAAGACATACTGTTTTCGGCCAAGTAATTGAAGGAATGGATGTGGTCGATGCGATAGCCAGTACACCGGTTGATGCAAAGGATAAACCACAAAATGATGTAACGATAAAAGGGATCAAGGTTTTGAAATAGGCAGATTATTGGAATAGAACATATAGTATTGGTATAATTAATTATTAAAACAAGCTCTCTGCAGAAGGGGAGAATAAAATGTTTCATTCCTTAGTCTTGTCTTTGTTTTTATATTTTCCAGAGGATAAATCAGAATACGTCCCCGCAGTTATATCGTTAATTATCTTTATGGCCGGAGCACTTGTTGCCATGCGGATCATCGTGAAAATTTCTAAGCGGGATGAACAGAAGGCAAAGCAATTAGAAGAACAGTTAAAAAAAAGTCAAACAGAGCAAAAGAACAGCTGACCGATGCTGTTCTTTTTTTATGCCACAGGTCGTCGTAATCCGGATGGATAAGCCTGTTTTTAATGAAATGGATAAGTTATGGGTAAATATCTAAGCTAATCCAAAAAGAAAGACATACTCTATCATGAGACATAAAGGAGGCGATACGATTAATGACTAAACGGCAACTTTCAGGTTCACAAGGCATGCCTGGACAAATGGGGGGCTTCCCGCAAATGGGAGGACAACCGCAAATGGGGGGCTTCCCGCAAATGGGAGGACAACCGCAAATGGGGGGCTTCCCGCAGATGGGAGGACAACCGCAAATGGGAGGGTTCCCGCAGATGGGAGGATACCCGCAAATGGGGGGCTTCCCACAAATGGGAGGATATCCTCACATGGGAGGGTTCCCGCAGATGGGAGGATACCCACAAATGGGAGGGATCCCGCAGATGGGAGGATACCCACAAATGGGAGGATATCCTCAACAATTAGGTCAATTTGGGAGTCAATATCCGTTAAGGAAGAAAGATAAGAAATAGAAGCTTTTGAACATGTTTCATTGGATATAATCCCCTTATACTCATCCTAAGACCTGCCTTCTTTTTAAGGGCAGGTTTTCATTTTGAATTAGTTCTACTATACTGAATGTATATTATTGGGACGTAAAAAAGGAGTGTACAATCTTGGCTACTAAGCTTTATTATCATGATGCATACATAAGTTTGTTTACAGCACATGTGTTAAGACAGGAACAGGACAAGGATGGCAGATGGCTAGCAGTATTGGATCAAACTGCCTTTTATCCAACAGGAGGGGGGCAGCCATTTGATACTGGATTTATCGGAGAACAACAGGTGGTAAACGTCGAAGAAGTAGATGGGGAGATCTTTCACTATCTCGACAGTCCAATACAGGATCTAAGTAACGAAGTATGTTGCACCATTAACTGGGAACGCCGGTTTGACCATATGCAGCAGCATGCCGGGCAGCATATTTTTTCTGCCGCCTTTGACCATTTATTTGGTTATAAAACCATTGGTTTCCATCTTGGAAATGACGCGGTTACCATCGATTTGGAGACCGAACAACTGAATGAGGAACAGGCAGAAGCAGCTGAACAATTAGCGAATCGAATAATCCTCGAGAACAGGACGATTGAAACGAAATGGGTAACCGAAGGTGAGCTTTCACTTTATCCTCTAAGAAAAGAAACAAAAGTAAAAGACAATATTCGCTTGGTGATTATTCCGGAGTTTGACTATAATGGCTGCGGCGGTACACATCCCAAAACTACGGGCGAAGTTCGCGCTATTAAAGTCTTGAATTGGGAAAGGCAAAAGAAAAAGGTCCGCCTTACTTTTATTTGTGGGGAACGGGTTTTAAGCCAATTTGACCAAAAACAAAAACTACTGCTGAAATTAACCCAGTTACTCAATGCACCAGAACGGGATATGGAACAAGCTGTTGTGAAAATGGTAGAAAGTGCAAAAGCAGCGGAAAAGCAAATTGAAGAACAGCTGGGGCTTCTGCTTCACTATGAGGCAAGAGAATGGCTGGATAAGTGCACCGATCATCAAATAGGGATTGTTTTTCAAAACCGTACTATACAAGAGCTTCAAAAACTAGCGCGCTTGATGATTACTGAGAATAATCAGGCGATTGTGTTCCTTATTTCAGAAAATGAAAATCGCCTTCAGCTTGTATGTGCACGAGGTGAAGCACGGGCTGAGAGTATGAAGAAAATACTTAGCAATGCCCTTAAAGTTATCAATGGAAAAGGGGGAGGCAATGATAGTTTTGCTCAAGGGGGCGGGGACGCGCTGGTTTCCGGAGAACAGCTATTGGACTATGTGCAGCAAATAGCATCCAAGGATGATATTTGCAACGAATGAAAGGCATAATAAGGGCAGAGTAACCCGAGAAGACACTAATTTTTGAGATAAGGATAATGAGGGTTGTGAGTTTTCTATTTCAGGTTCATTAGGTATACTTTAACTATCAAAGTATGAGGGTGATATAATGGGGTTTTTAGATGGCTTAATGGGGAATGCTTCCGAAATCAATGTGGCAGAAATAGAGAAAGAATATGCTAAAATACTTGCACCCAATGAGAGAATTGAAAAGGCATATAAACTAATTCGTGATCTGTTCATTTTTTCAAATAAACGATTAATATTAGTGGATAAACAGGGAGTAACTGGTAAAAAGGTGGAGTATCATTCTATACCATATAAAAGCATTACCCACTTTAGCATTGAGACTGCCGGAAACTTTGATTTAGATGCGGAATTAAAAATTTGGATATCTGGAAACGCACTGCCACTGCAAAAACAATTTAATAAGAATTTAAATATCTATGAACTTCAAAGTGTTCTTGCAGCTTATGTGCTGAAATAACATTCTTTTGAAAAATCTAAAGCAGGTAAAATGATAGGTGGAAACATGAGAGAAGAAGTTGAGACTAACTTAAAATATGTTGATATTTTAAATGAATGGGACCCGTTTCAATTAAGTTCGGAAAGTTATGAAACAGAGATTGCTGATGTGATTCAGGCGGTTCACATAATGGATGATCCAACAAAACTGGCAAAACAAATCCAAGCTATTTACGAATTTTCCTTTGAAAAGTTGATTCCCTTAGAAGGTTGTTACCATGTTGCCTTACAGTTACTTAAGATTAAGGCGGACCAATCCTGCTCGATATAAGACGAATCGAATAAATAACTTCCAGGTATTAAAAAAAAAACGGACAACCAATAAGTTGTCCGCTCAAAAAGGGGGGGAATACTAGAAAGCTTATAAAATAAGTTTATCCAGTTTTCCCTAGTTTATACTTGGTTCCATTATATAAAGAGGGAGAATAAAGAGGATTTTTAATATTTTAAACCTTCTTCATTCTCTTTTATATTGTGAATGTTTAACGTCTGCTGCTGAAGAGGCTGTATGATGTTTTAGGCTGTTGTAAAGGGCAGTAGCTGGCAAATCTAATACTGTGGACAGCTTTAAGATCGTCTCATTACTCGGATTTTGCTCTTCGGATTCATACTTTTCAAGTGTATGAACCCCCACTCTCAATTTATGTGCAAGCTCCTCTTGTGTCATCTTCCTTAATTCCCTTGCATCCTTAATGATTTGACCTATTGAACGGCTCATACTAATCACCTCTTTTAATACGTAGTTAATCAAGTTTAGTTTAACATGGAATTTTTCTCTACAAGGTGGGGAAGGAATGAATTTTGTGTTACAAATCGGGGCTAGGGAGACCCCGCAGGCGCTTTCAGCGCCAAGGAGGCTCCCTGGCACGCCCGCGGAAAGCGAGTGACTGGAGCGGAAATCAACATCCAAATTTAACAGTGCCTTTAAATTAGACGACAAATAATCCAGATACTTCTTTGATTCGAGGCTCTAAGTATGATATAATTTTATATTGCATATAAATGGGAAAATTAAATTGTATATTTAGGAGTGTTTTCATGTCTGATAAAATTGAACCAGGTAGTATCATTACAGGAAAAGTTACAGGAATTCAACCATACGGAGCATTCGTGGCTTTAGATGAACATACACAAGGACTTGTTCATATTTCTGAAATTACTCACGGGTACGTAAAGGATATTAATGACCATCTTAAAGTTGGGGATGAAATTAAGGTAAAGGTTTTATCCGTTGATGAAGAGGCCGGAAAAATCGGTCTGTCTATTAAAGCAACGGAAGAGGCGCCAGTCCAAAGCGCGAAACCAAAGAAACCTCGGAAACGTCAAGCCGCTGCCATTATTCCCGAGGCTGAAGGTCAACAAGGATTTAACACGTTAAAAGAGAAGCTGCAGGAATGGATTGATCAATCACAGCGCGAAGATTTAATAAAAAAATAAATCAGGATAAGGTCTAGAACTTGCATATTTTTGTCTGTACTAGACCTTATTTTTTTGCTCTGTTAAACGATAATTATTATTTTTTAGCTTTGTTGATTGGTACGGAAGGCGCTCGACTCCTCGAAAATCCTCAATTATGCTATCGCGTTTTCTTCGTACGTGGGCTGATGCGAGGATGTATTTCAGTGTCCCGTGGGAGTACGGGGGTGGGGAGACCCCGCAGGCGCTTTCAGCTCCGAGGAGGCTCCCCGGCACGCCCGCGGGAACACTTAAAGCTTCTGGAGCGGAAGTCAACATCCAAATATAACAGAGCCTATTTTAAATCACTAAATGGCTATGGGGAGGAACGATTATGTCATCCAGAAAGAATAAATCAAATGAATTGATTGAAGTGACTGAGAAGTACGGAGCGAAAAATTATAACCCTTTGCCGATTGTCATTTCATATGCTGAAGGAGTTTGGGTAAAGGATCCAGAAGGCAACAAGTACATGGATATGTTAAGCGCTTACTCCTCTGTCAATCAAGGACATCGCCACCCAAAAATTATTCAAGCCTTAAAGGAACAAGCAGACCGGGTAACCCTGACTTCCCGTGCTTTCCATAATGACCAGCTAGGACCATGGTATAAAAAAATCTGCGAGATAACCAATAAGGAAATGGCTCTTCCCATGAACACAGGAGCGGAGGCTGTTGAAACAGCTGTAAAAGCTGCACGCCGCTGGGGGTATGATGTAAAGGGAATCGCAGAAAACCAGGTTGAGATCATTGGTTGTAACGGAAATTTCCATGGGCGTACAATGACAGCGGTTTCGTTATCATCAGAAGATGAATACAAGCGAGGCTTTGGTCCAATGCTCCCTGGAATTAAACTCGTGCCTTACGGTGATATAGAGGCATTGCAAGCAGCTATTACGCCTAACACAGCAGCGTTTTTAGTGGAGCCTATACAAGGGGAAGCCGGGATTGTCATTCCCCCGGAAGGCTATCTAAAATCAGCCTATGACCTTTGTAAGAAGAATAGGGTTCTATTTATTGCAGATGAAATCCAGGCTGGATTAGGTAGAGCTGGAAAAATGTTTGCCTGTGACTGGGAAGGGATTGAGCCGGATATGTATATCCTGGGAAAAGCCCTGGGCGGTGGAGTATTCCCAATTTCCTGCGTTGCCGCAGACAAAGATATCTTAGGTGTATTTAATCCAGGTTCACATGGCTCTACCTTTGGCGGTAATCCGATGGCATGTGCTGTGTCGATAGCCTCACTGGATGTTTTGGTAGAGGAAAAGCTGGCTGAACGTTCATTGGAGATGGGAGAGTATTTCTTCCAAAAGTTAAAAGAGATAAAAAATCCAATCATAAAAGAAATTCGGGGACGGGGATTATTTATTGGCATGGTTCTCAATCAGCCGGCCAGAAAATATTGTGAACAATTAAAAGAGCATGGTTTATTGTGTAAGGAGACGCATGATACTGTTATCAGGTTTGCTCCCCCTTTGGTGATTACGAAGGACGAATTGGATTGGGCATTAGAGAGGATTCATAAGGTGTTGGGTTAAACCAAAGAAAAAACCGGTATACTTTGTACCGGTTTTTTCACTTTATTAAGATTGGCTAGTTTCTGGGGATCTTACCGTTTCACGGTTAGGTTTAAACAGCAGTCCTAGGTTGATTAGACCTGCAATTCCAACTAAACCATAAATAATTCTTGAAAGGGCACTGTCTTGGCCTCCAAAAATGGCGGCAACAAGATCAAATTGAAAAAAGCCAATCAGCCCCCAGTTGATGGCGCCGATAATGGTAAGGACAAGTGCAATACGTTGGATAGCGCTCAAAATGGTTCCTCCTTTTGGAATATATTCATTATTAGAATTAATCAACTCCAATAAAATATTCATTGAAAATGAACAAATTTTTTTGGCAAAATAACAGACTATACTATAATGAAGAATGGAAAGGAAGGTGCTGAAATTTGCAGAATTTCACATTTAAAAACCCGACTAAATTAATCTTTGGGAAAGATCAGCTTGAACAATTAAAAGCAGAGGTACCCCGCTTTGGCAAAAAGGTATTGCTTGTCTATGGCGGAGGCAGTATTAAGCGGACTGGGTTATATGACAAGGTGGTCAACCTCTTGAAAGAAATTGGGACAGAGGTTTTTGAACTGTCCGGTGTGGAGCCAAATCCTCGCATCACTACGGCCCGTAAAGGTGTTGAAATTTGCAAACAGGAAGGTATCGAATTTTTACTTGCAGTAGGCGGTGGAAGTGTCATTGACTGCACCAAACTTATTGCTGCCGGTGCAAAATATGATGGCGATGCATGGGATCTCGTAACTAAAAAAGCGTTCGCCAAGGAAGCTCTCCCTTTTGGAACTGTATTAACTCTCGCGGCAACTGGATCCGAAATGAACTCAGGATCTGTTATCACCAATTGGGAAACAAACGAAAAATATGGCTGGGGCAGTCCAGCTACGTTCCCGCAATTTTCTATATTAGATCCGGTACATACTTATTCAGTACCAAAAAATCAAACTATTTACGGGATTGTCGATATGATGTCACATGTGTTTGAACACTATTTTCATCTTGAAGAGCATACCGACTTTCAGGACCGTATGTGTGAAGGGCTTCTATTAACAGTAATGGAAACTGCGCCGAAATTACTGGAGGACCTTGAAAACTACGAGCATCGTGCCACTATTCTTTATTGCGGCACTATGGCGTTAAATGGCATGGTAAATATGGGGTATAACGGTGACTGGGCAACCCATAATCTTGAGCATGCCGTTTCTGCTGTGTATGATATACCGCATGGCGGAGGACTGGCAATTTTATTCCCGCATTGGATGGAGCATAATCTAGGTGTTAAACCAGAGCGCTTTAAAAAATTGGCAGAGAGAGTTTTTGGAGTAAATCCAGAAGGGAAGACGGCAGAAGAAGCAGGTTTGGAAGGCATTCAAAAACTGCGTGAATTCTGGAACAGCATTGGAGCGCCATCCCGCTTGGCCGACTATGACATCGATGGTAGCAAACTCGACGTGATGGCCGATCGGGCAATGGTAAATGGTGAATTTGGCCGGTTTGCCAAACTGGACCGTGAAGATGTTTTAGCTATTTATCGCGCATCACTATAAAAATAAGAACTCGGATTTCTAATCCGGGTTCTTTGTTTGATAATTAGTGTAAAAAAATTATCGATAATGGGCACGCTTACATCATATGCGTTATCTTGATATTCTGGTCATCATTCGATAAAGTGAGTAATGAAATATAAAATAATGGAGGAGTAAGCATGACACATGTTCGTTTTGACTACTCAAAAGCACTTGCTTTCTTTGGAGAGCACGAAATTACATATTTAAGGGACTTGGTCAAGGTTGCCCATCATTCCTTGCATGAGAAAACAGGTGCCGGAAATGATTTTATCGGTTGGATCGACCTGCCAACCAACTATGACAAAGAAGAATTCGCACGAATTCAAAAAGCGGCTGCAAAAATCAAATCTGATTCGGACGTTTTGCTTGTAATAGGTATTGGAGGTTCTTATTTAGGAGCAAGAGCTGCTATTGAAATGCTCCAGCACAGTTTTTACAATGCATTGCCTAAAGAAAAACGACAAACACCGCAAATTATTTTTACAGGAAACAACATTAGTTCTTCGTATATGCGGGATGTTATGGATTTACTTGATGGAAAAGATTTTTCTATCAATGTAATCTCCAAGTCAGGTACTACGACCGAGCCAGCTATTGCATTTCGGATTTTCCGGAAGCTGCTTGAAGAAAAGTATGGAGCTGAGGAAGCGCGCAAGAGAATTTATGCCACCACTGATAAAGCAAGAGGCGCGTTAAAAACCCTTTCTGACGAAGAAGGCTTTGAAACATTTGTCATTCCAGACGATGTCGGCGGCCGTTATTCTGTACTGACAGCGGTTGGTTTGCTGCCAATTGCAGTGAGCGGAGCGGACATTGAAAAAATGATGGAGGGTGCTCGTCAAGCCCAAAACGATTTCAGCGGTTCTGAACTGGAGCAAAATGCTGCTTATCAATATGCGGCCGTTAGAAATATTCTTTACAATAAAGGGAAAACCATTGAGATGTTGATCAACTATGAGCCAGGGCTGCAATACTTTTCCGAATGGTGGAAGCAGCTGTTTGGTGAAAGTGAAGGCAAAGACCAAAAAGGAATTTATCCATCATCAGCCAACTTCTCGACTGACTTGCACTCGCTTGGACAGTATGTACAGGAAGGACGCCGCGATTTATTTGAGACAATCATCAAAGTGGAAAAACCACGCCATGAGCTAACAATCGAAGCTGTGGAGAATGATTTGGATGGTTTGAATTATCTTGCTGGTAAAACAATTGATTTTGTCAATAATAAGGCATTTGAAGGCACGATGCTGGCCCATACTGATGGAGGAGTTCCTAACTTAATTGTAACCATTCCTGAAATGGACGAGTATACATTTGGCTATCTAGTGTACTTCTTTGAAAAAGCCTGTGCTATGAGCGGCTATTTGCTTGGAGTAAATCCATTTGACCAGCCAGGGGTTGAGGCGTATAAAGTCAATATGTTCGCTTTGTTAGGTAAACCTGGATATGAAGAGATAAAGGCTGAACTAGAAAAACGTCTGAAATAAATAATGTTTAAAAAAGTGCAGATCCAATGATCAGCACTTTTTTAATGGAATTTACCAGAATGGAGAAACTAATTGTGATTGGACTAAAGGGGGTAACATAATGATTGAATTGCCATCAAAAGTCGAGGGAAAGCGGTTTGATTTATATGAATTGGAACAAAAATTAAAACCAGTCGGTTATACAATTGGAGGGAATTGGGATTATGACCACGGTTGTTTTGATTACAAGCTGAATGACGAGCAGGGCTATCAGTTTCTCAGGCTGCCTTTTACAGCTGTAGACAGTCAACTAGATGCCGACAATTGTATCGTTAAGGTTGGCAGGCCATTCTTGCTAGCCCACCAATATGAATCAGGTTTGGATGTGCAAGGAGAAGTGGGAAACTTCTCAGCTTCATTTAATCAGTTCCAAGAACCAGTAGATAAAGATGATAGCATCCCAAGTCAATACGTTGAGGCAGGTAAGGCATTAGTTTCAGAATTGGAAACGTTACTGCTCTCTGATTAATTATTGAAGGATTAACAGCAGGTCGCTTTTCATAATTTCAATTGAACGGGGAGGGTTCAGAAGTGTTTCCTCTCCTCTTTTTATGCCGATCAGCAGGCATCCTTTTTTGATTTTTTCTTGACCGAGCTCTTGAAAGGTTTTGCCAACGTCTGAATCTAAAGCAAAAAAGGTAGACAGCCGGTTTTCCTGCAACAGGTGAACAATGGTCGATAATAGCCCATCCTCATTCGCATGAATGCTGTTCATCATCACAATGCTAGTTAGCTTATTGGACTGAATCACCTCATCGGCCCCTGCCCTTTTGGCATTAATAACTTGCTCTGCGGTCAAAATTTCAACGATACATTTTACCTTAGAACAGAGGCCTTTTATGGTTAGTAAGGTAAGGATACTGTTCATATCTGCCTGTAACTCATCATTTCCCCTGTCAGCTGTAATCAGCACCTTTTCCGCATGCAAAACGTCACTTTTTATAATGGTCTCATCAACATGGGCTTTTCCTCTAATAAAATGGAGATAACGTGAGGGAATAGGATTCTCCTCCAGGGTTTCGTCAATTAACACAACCATTTTCGGTTGTTTTATATGTATTAACTTTTGAATAATTTCTTTAGACCTTTCATTCCAGCCAATAATAATAATGTGGCCTTCTCCTTTAAAGGCAACTTTTCCTTCTAATAAGGCATCCTGCTTTGTGACGGCGGCAGCAGCTAACGTTCCAAAATAAGATGAGACGATACCCGCCCCCAATAAAATCAATATTAGTGTCGTTAATCTTCCCAGCAGGGAATGAGGAACAAAGTCACCATAGCCTACTGTAGAAGCTGTAATAATGGCCCACCAAATGCCGTCAAATACGGAAGGAAAAGTATCTGGTTCTAATAAATGAATGGAGACGCCAAATGTAAGGAAAACCAGCAAAGCAATGAACAAAATTCGTAAAAGCAAGGGCAATCGCAGAAAGCTGATCAATATTCGATTGGGCAATCTCTTCACCTCATTTTTATTTCGCACATTTTATTATTTGCCAAAAATTATCATCTAATAAATTGTTCTTTGCATACTTTCTCGACAATTTACAATCCAAAAGGAATAATCTTCTACCTTTATGCAGACTTTAAGAATGCATAGCATTACTTACCATTTTTGAGGTGTCGATAAGTGATGATGGTTTTAAAAAAGGAACAAAGATATATAATTTTTGCTTTACTTGTGCTTGCTATTTACCTTTCTCCATTGTTTATCCTACAGGGTAACGCCCATATACGGGTCCATGACAACTTAGACTCGAATCTGGCATGGTATAAAGTGTTGTCACGAAGCGGTCAGATGTTTGGCGGAGTAACAGGGGTGATTCCACAGATTATAAATGGCTATCTGCCAAGGAATGCGTTTGGGACTGAATACAGTATCATAGTTTGGCTGTATTCGTTATTCCCGACAATGGTTGCTTATGGAATCAATCAAGCGTTAACGAGAGCGGTTGCGTTTTTTGGTATGTATCTGTTATTGAAACAGCATTTGCTTCCCGAAGAAAAATGGCTTCCACTTAACATAGCTGCCGCACTGGCATTTGCCTTAACACCGTTTTGGCCGTCGGGAATGCTCAGTACTTTAGGGATGCCACTTGCCCTGTGGGCATTTTTAAACATCCGGAATGGGGAGGAATCTTTAAAAAGTTACGCTGTCCTGACCTTCCTACCCTTTTACGCCAGTATTGTGTTGGGTTTTTTCTTTTTCTTGTCCGCAATGGGGTTCCTGTGGCTTACGGACGTGTTAAGGAGGAAGAACTGGAATTTACGATTTTTATTCTCTATTTTGTATATGTCGTTTGTGTTTATGTTAATAGAGTATCGACTGGTGTACTCCTTTTTCGTAAAAGGGGAGCCGAACAGCCGTGATGAATATTTTCACGCCCAACTCTCGTTCTGGCATGCGGTTAGATTAACCATCAAAAATTACTTCCTGGGCCACACTCATGTCATGACTGTCCATACCTTATTTATTGTGCCCGCTACTTTTATTGCGTTCTACCTTGTTTATTCCAAAAAGCTATGGCAGCAGGAACGGACTTTCGTCGTCCTCTTTGTATTAAACTTTCTATTGTCTCTATGGTATGCTTTTTGGTTTTATAAAGGATGGCAGCCGTTAACGCAAAGGTTTCATTTTATGAATACATTTAATTTTGCCCGCTATCACTTTTTAAGGCCGATGGTGATTTATGCCAGTTTCGCGCTTGCCTTGAGAATCATCTCACTCCAGGGGTTCAGCTGGTCGCAAACCGCCAAGTGGTTAGCAGCCTTGCAGATTTTGCTGTTGTGCTTATTCAATGATGAAATCATATACCGGCAAAAACCTACGGTAAAGGAATTTTATGCGGAAGAATTATTTCACAATATTAAAGAATATATCGGACAGCCTCAGGAGAAATACCGGGTGGCAAGCATTGGAATCCATCCGGCGATAGCCCAATACAATGGGTTCTACACGCTAGATACCTATAATAATTTCTATCCGCTGCGCTATAAACACCAATTTAGAAAAATCATTGAAAAAGAATTACAGAAAAATAGTACCATTCAGAAATACTTTGATAAATGGGGCGGGCGCTGCTACATCTTTACCGCCCAGCTTGGAAAAAGATACATGATTAAAAAAGATTCAAAACGACACTTGAAAGACCTAGAACTTAACACGGAAGTTTTTAAAGAAATGGGCGGCCGCTATATTTTTTCTGCTTTGCCAATTGATAATGCGGAACAAAATCAGCTAAAACTCGAAAAGGTCTTCGTTTCGAAAACTTCCGCATGGAAAATTTATTTATACAGGACATCTTAGACATCGGGGGTAAAGCGAAGATGATCGAACCAATTCTAACAATTGTTGTACCCTGTTATAACGAGGAAGCCGTATTGCCTAAAACGTTTACAGAGCTTGAGCAGCTGTTAAGAGAACTCATATCCGAAGAGCTGGTTTCGGATAAAAGCAAGATTTTATTTGTCGATGACGGAAGCAAGGATCAAACCTGGAATATGATTTACAAGGAAGGGCTGCGGAGCCCGTATATCCGTGGGTTGAAATTAGCCCGGAATGTTGGACATCAAAACGCACTAATTGCAGGGCTAATGAAAGCCAAAGATGTTTCGGACTGTGCAGTTTCGATCGATGCAGATCTCCAGGATGATATTCGCGTCATTCGCGAGTTTATCCTAAAATATCGGGAGGGCTGTGACATTGTATTTGGTGTCCGAAAAAGTCGTGGGACGGACACGTTTTTTAAACGGAGCACCGCACAGGGTTTTTATCGTTTGATGAAAAAGCTGGGGGTCGACCTTATTTATAACCATGCAGATTTCCGCCTAATGAGCAAAAGGGCATTACAGGAACTGGAACGTTTCAAAGAAGCAAATTTTTTCTTAAGGGGTATTGTTCCATTGCTTGGTTTCCGATCTGATATTGTTCATTATGATCGCTTAGAGAGGCAGGCTGGGGAAACAAAATATCCTCTTAAGAAAATGCTGGCGTTTGCTTTTGACGGGATTACATCTTTCTCTGTTTCACCGATCCGGTTTGTGCTAATCGTCGGACTTCTTTCCTTCTTAGCCAGCCTGTTATTCGGAGGATATTTTATCGCATTAAAATTCTTAGGGGCCACCCAAACTGGCTGGACTTCTTTAATCATCTCGATTTGGCTAATCGGCGGCCTGCAATTAATCGCCATTGGGGTCATCGGGGAGTACATAGGTAAAATCTATAAAGAGACCAAGCAACGGCCCAAATACATTATTGATATCGATACAATGAGTCTCCCAATTCCGAGACGCCATCTATTAAATTCACTTGGAGAGGATGAACCGTTTCGAATTGATAACAAAAAAGTTTCTGAAACGAATCAATAATTCTTTCTTTCGGTTTTTATTAATCGGGTTTGTGAATACGGCTGCAGGGCTGTCTACCACGTTATGTATGTTAAATTTAGCAGGATTTTCTTATTGGGCCTCCACGTTCATAGGAAATGCGGCAGGAGCGTGTATCAGCTATTTTTTGAACCGGACGTTCACCTTTCGAAGCAACGTCTCGAGCCAATCAGGAATGCCCAAATTTTTTGCAACCATCCTTATTTGTTATTTCTGTTCCTATTATCTTAGTGAAAAATTAGTTCTATCGATTTCATACCTGCAATTGATCAGTCCACAGAATATTCACATTTACTCTGTCTTGTTAGGAAGTATCTTTTACACCGGAAGTAATTATCTCGGACAAAAGTTTTTTGTTTTTAAAAAAATCACAACCGCTAAAACAGGCTGATTTCTTGGTTAGCCTGTATTTTTTTGTAGTACAACCTCTCCTTCGTGAATAAATATGGGTAGACAGGCTTCTTTTAGGGGAGGGGTAGAAGAGAATGAATGTTTTTTTGAGTTATATCTTGTTGGGATTATCGCTGGCTGCTCCAATTGGACCCGTTAATGCAGCACAAATTGATAGAGGGATTCGTAACGGCTTTATGCATTCGTGGTTAATCGGGGTGGGGGCAGTTATTGCCGATGGCATTTATATGCTTGTGGTGTACATAGGGGTTGTCAAATTTCTCGAAGCAGAGATGGTTCAGACCTTTCTTTGGCTGTTCGGCTGTTTTGTCCTTATCTATACGGGGATAGAAACGATGTTAAATGCAGGGAAAATTTCGTTGGAGCAGGCTAGGGGAAAAGAACCATTATTTAAATCTTTTATTACTGGATTTTTCATGAGCATATCCAATCCTTTGACTATATTGTTTTGGCTGGGGATTTATGGGTCTGTTCTGGCGAAGACAGCTGCCAGCTATGAGACTGGTCAATTAGTTCTGTACAGCAGCGCCATTTTTATTGGGCTGCTCATTTGGGATGTTACTATGGCGGGTGTGTCGAGCAGTTTCCGCAATTTTTTAACCTCCAAACTGCTGGTAGTCATATCTTTTCTTTCCGGTCTTTCCCTAATTGGCTTTGGAATCTATTTTGGCTTCCAAGCTTTTAATCTTTTATTTGACAGATAAAAAACGGAGACATTACTATGTAAGAAAATACCATTACCTTTTTATATGAAATTTTCCTAGAATACGAGGAGGGAATAACATGAGGAAAGTAGAGTTAACTGTTGAGTATCCATTGGCGATTATCACGATTAACCGACCTGATCAGTTAAATTGTTTTGATTGGGAAAGTCTTTGTCAGTTGAGAGAAATTGTGGCCGGACTGAAATTGGACAAAGAGGTACGAGCTGTTATTATCACGGGAGCTGGTGAAAAATCGTTTAGTGCAGGGGCAGATTTAAAGGAACGCAGCACATTAGACGAAAAAGGCGTTCTGAGAAATGTCCATATGATTAGGGACGTGTTTACACTGATTGAAGAATTGCCGCAGCCAACCATAGCAGCAATCAATGGATATGCACTCGGAGGCGGGCTGGAGCTTGCTCTTGTTTGCGACTTTCGCATTGCCGTAAAAGAAGCCGTAATCGGATTGACGGAGGTGAGCTGGGGAATCATTCCCGGTGCCGGTGGAACACAGCGGCTAAGCCGGTTAATTGGCACATCGAAGGCGAAAGAATTAATCTTCACCGCAAGAAAAATAGATGCCTGGCAGGCATATGAGCTCGGAATTTTAAATAAAGTCGTTGAACGAAACGAATTAACCCCTACTGCCCTCGACTTGGCACAAGAAATTACCAAGAACGCGCCCTTGGCCATAACCCAAGCAAAATATGCCATAAACAACGGCAGCAACGTCGACATCAAAACCGGACTCGCCATCGAATCAAAAGCATACGAAGTCATCATCCCAACCAAAGACCGAATCGAAGCATTAAACGCCTTCAAAGAAAAACGCCCACCAACCTTCAAAGGAGAATAAAAGGGGACAGTCCTCTACCGCTTTAAAGAGCTGGGGGACAGTCCCCCACTGCGTTAATTCTTTAGTGTAGTGGGGACTTGTCCCCACTAGGCTGTTGGCCAAGGTTTAAGGATGCTTTTTCTTTTTGGTTTTTCTGCTTTTTTCCATTTTGCTCTCATTAGTAATGTTATGAGCCCGATAACGGAGATGAATGCTAGGCTGATAAAGAATCCTGGACGGCTTGTATCGTGAAATAGTGTGCCGGTTACGGCGATGAATATAAACACTGCTCCGATTATATATTTGATTTTATCTTTTGTGGTTAAATTCAAGATCTTTCTAGAGGACGCTAAGATAAACACCCAATTATAGAGGAGCATGAGCCCGGCTGCTGTTGTGATATATTCATAAATCCGGTTCGGCATGAGAAGAGCCGCCAACACCGATGAGCTAATCCCCCCCAAAGTAATCAGCAATGTTGGCCAAGGGACCTTTAATTTGCCTTTCTTTGCAAAGCTGGCCGGGGCATCTCCTTCCTTTGCCAAAGTGACAAGGACACTGGTCACACCGTAAAGGGAAGCGGTCATCGTTGAAAAACCGGCAATAATTAACGCCGCATTAAAAAAATGAGGTACGAAGGACAGATTATAGGCGTCCAGAGCAATTACGAATGGACTTTCCTTTGTGTTGAAGTGATTCCAAGGCACCATTGTCACGGCAAGTCCGATCGAGACAGCGTAGAAAATCATTAAGGTAAACAGCATGACTCTCCCTGCTTTAGGCGCTTCCTTTGGATCTTTTAAATTTTTTGCCATTAATCCTAGAATTTCAATGCCACCAAAGGCATAAAAGGCAAATAGTACAGCTGACCACAATCCCGTAACTCCTCCAGGGAAAAAGTCTCGTGTTTCATTAGGATACCGGATTGGCTTATCACCATCAATGACGCCAAAAAGGGCAAGAAAGGCGATCACGATAAACATCAGAATGGCTGATACTTTTAAAACGGCTAAAATATTTTCAATCTTATTAAGAACGCCTACCCCAATCAAAATGATGGCAAGACCAAGGATGGCATAACCTGCTGCAAACAGCCAAAGTGGCACCTTTGGAAACCAAAATCGCGAAAAGATAGAAAGGGCCGTCATTTGACTTCCCATAATTAGTACCTCAGAACACCAATAAACCCATCCACTGCTAAATCCGGCCCATTTTCCATAGGCCTTTTTTGCATAGGAGCGAAAGCCACCCTCGAGAGGCTCCTTGGCGGTCATTTTAGAAAGAGCATCGAAAACGAAATAGGTACCCACTGCAGCAATGAAATAGCCAATTAAAATGGATGGCCCTGCCATCTTGATTGCTAAACTGGAACCAAGGAAAAAGCCAGTGCCAATTGTACAGCCAATGCCAAATAAGGAAAGCTGCCACCATTTTAACTTTTCCTCCTGTGCTCCTGTCTTTGAATTACCCATCTTAATTCTCCTTTTAAGCCGCTTTGTCATTAAAAAAGGTTGAGGCTTGCCCCAACCCTTATACCTCTACAGGTCCCTTCCAGCGGCACCAATTGATTTATCCGTGTTACTTTGGTTGTTATAGTCTCTATCATTCAAACCAGGCTGTTGCTCACGATCTGTTCCCAAATAGGCTGATTCGTGCTTATGTTGAACTTTTCTAAACTTATTAAAGTTTTCGTTTACCATAGAGATCCCCTCATTTCTTTCTGTGTTCTATTTTTAAGATACACGGACAATCTTAACTTATTCAGAATGGGAGAGGTTAATTATGGCATTTAGTTTGAAGTCACGGGAAAAACTCCCATATCCTGAAGTGACACTTTATTACATATTCAACCGGAAAAACAATGACAATATAAAAGAGCTTGTAACCAAACAGACATGATAATCAACCGCACTTTTCTAAATGAAAGGGGTATGTAAAATGTTAACGACAGAGCAGTTAGCTGACTTGCGAATACAATTATTGCAAGAAAAAAGTGATATAAACGACCGACTTGACCAGAACGACTATCTTGGTCTTGAAAGAGGACATTATCATGAATCGATGGGGGAATTATCAAGTTATGATAATCACCCGGCTGACGAAGGAACAGACCTATATGAGCGGGAAAAGGATATCGCTTTAAAGGAACATTATGAATTGCAGTTAAAGAACATCGACCGTGCTTTGACGGCAATGGAAAATGGGACATACGGGCAATGTGCTGTTTGCGGAAAAGACATTCCATTAGAACGGCTGCAAGTCATCCCAAACACCACTCACTGTATCGAACACAGCCCTGACAAAGTTATTTCTCGTGAACGTCCGCTAGAAGAAGGAGTGCTAATGCCCCCGTTTGGTAAGTTTGATATGGACGAACAGGATGAAAATGTCGCCTTCGATGCTGAGGATGCTTGGCAGGTCGTGTCGCAGTGGGGTACAAGTGAATCGCCTTCTGACTTTTTTTATACAAAAGATCATTACAATGATGTCTCGACGGAGGCAGAAGAAAGCGAAGGCTATGTAGAAGACTTTGAAAACTTTGTCGGGAACGACATGTATGGAGAAAATATTACTGTTTATCCAAATCCGCAGCATGAACGATATGAAGAGGCACTTGATGAAGAAGGAATCATGACCACATTCGGTGACCTGCCTGCTTTTGAACATGACCCATATGTGGAAGAGACCGACAACTATATAGAGCCCCATGATCCTGAAAGGGTAGACCAAAGACCTTGAATTAATAAATGAAAACAGCTTTCACTTTGGAAAGCTGTTTTCTCTAATTTCTTCTCGTGGAAGTCCGAACTTACTCGGCATCGTCCTTCCCAAGAGGGATATCTTTGCCTGCTACATCTTCCATAACACCGCCAATTTCGCCTTCCATATAAGCGTCCATGGCTTGTTCATGTGTAGTAGCTAAGCCGGATGACAAAGTATCACTTTTTTGGTAATCTTCTTCATGGAAAACACGGCCAGCAAGTTCTGTACTGTCACTCTGATTTTTTTTTGACAACATGACCACTCCTTTTATAAATTGATTCAAGGCTATTGTTGTCTATTTTCATGAGGATTACTCACAAAAAATTTCACTGAAAGGTTGAGAAACGAAATGAATCGTAATCGTAAAAACAACTTTCCGAGCCGTAAGCAATTAGACCAAGCCTTCCATTACCTTCATGATCAAATCAATCAAATCTCTGTAACTGAAGAAGTGGAGCGGATAAAAGAGGAAAAACAAGGGAATGAAGAATAAGGGAGTTTTAACGCAAAGGTGGTCTATATGGGGACAAGAGAAGCACTGGCAAAAAAGATTGCCTGGATTAGCGTCATCAGCAACATCATTCTTACCTTAGGGAAAATTATTATTGGCTGGTATGGGAATAGTGATGCGGTATTTGCAGATGGAATACACTCAGCGGCCGATGTGTTTGCATCGGTCATTGTTCTTTTGGTCATTAAAATTGCCAATAAGCCTGCAGACAAAGAACATCCTTATGGACACGGCAAGGCGGAAGTCATTGTTTCAGAGATTGTAGGAATTTTGCTTTTCTTAGTTTCCATCTATGTTGTATATGAGGGATTGGCTGGACTTTTTCACGAAGCGGAATCACCGAACATCCTCGCCGTGTGGGTGGCGGTATTTTCTTTTGCAGCAAAGGTAATTTTATACCGCAGTTCATTAAAGGTTGCCGAGCAAAACAAAAGTAAGGCGATTGAAGCCATTGCCTTTGACCATAAAGCAGATATCGTCGCCTCTATCGCCGCCGGCATCGGGGTGATCTTATCGATTATCGGCGCAAGGTTGGATATTCCCATTTTGCTTTATGGCGATAAAGCGGCAAGCATTTTTGTTGCCTACCTGATTTTTAAAATTTCAAAAGAAATGTTGACCGAGGCTTTTGATATTTTATTGGAACGGAATATTAACACGGAGACGATTCAAGAATATATTGCTGTTATAAACGAATTTCCTGAGGTCAAACGAATTGACCGAATTAGGGCAAGGGAACATGGACATTATATTCTCGTTGATTTACGAATTTCCATTGACCATTTTAAAACTATTAAGCAAGGACATGATCTTGCGCGGACCATCAAGCGAAATCTTATGGATCAGCACGACAATATTCGTGAAGTATTAATCCATTTAAACCCTTATTTCCCTGAAGAAAAATAATTTCCAAAAAAACTGGTTTGTACTTTCAGAAATAAGGGTTTATGATAGGTATGGATATATAAATGCAAAGGAGTTGATATTGTTGAGTTACTCTATAGACCCGGACCCCGGCAGTCAAGGGGAAGTCAATAGTTTCTTTCAATTGATGGATTTGGTTTCAACAATAATATCAACTCTAAGAGGTAATTGGCTTCCTCAACCAAAGTAAGTGAGGAGGTTTTTCTATGCTGGAAATTTTCAAAAGTACCGAAACTAGGGTTTTGGAAAAAGTAGATGTTATTTCAAAAGGCTGCTGGGTGAACATGTTTGCACCGACAGTAGAAGAAATTGCCCGGGTATCAACGGATGCCCAAGTCGACATCGACATAATTAAAGACGCACTGGACGATGAAGAACGTCCAAGGATTGAACGTGATGAGGGAAGAATTTATATTATCGTAGACTTTCCTTATATCGTCCATGATGAGAATGGGCTTGAAGTATATGAAACGATTCCAATTGGAATTATTTTGACCGATGATAACGTTATAACTGTATCCTTAAAGGATTCACCAATCATAGATGAATTTAGAAAAAATCGTGTAAAAGAATTTTATACATTTAAAAAGACGCGTTTTGCATTGCAGCTTCTCTTTGTTATCTCTTCGTACTACCTACGATATCTGAAGCAAATTAACAAGAAAACCAATGAAATTGAACGAGTTGTCCACCAATCATTGAAAAATAAAGAACTATACGCTTTTCTGTCTTTAGAAAAGAGTTTGGTCTACTTTACCACCTCATTAAAATCAAATAAAGTGGTTCTGGATAAAATTTTACGATTCAATTATTTAAAGATGTATGAGGAAGACAAGGATTTATTAGAGGATGTCATCATTGAAAAAACCCAGGCGATTGAAATGGCTGAAACCTATCACACTATTTTAACTGGAATGATGAATGCTTTCGCATCAATTGTTTCCAATAACTTGAACATAGTGATGAAATTCTTAACCTCCATAACTATTATTCTATCATTCCCGACCATGGTATTTAGTTTATATGGAATGAATGTGGAGCTGCCTTTCCAACATAGTCCACACGCATTCTTGATTGCCTTGCTGATTTGTTTGGTATTATCCTCAATCACAGGGTTTGTATTTTGGAAAAAGAAATATTTTTAAACTTCCCAGTCTAATATAGGCTGGCTTTTTTTATAAAATAGTAGATTTCAATCGTATTTTTTTCTCATTTTTTAAAAAAAGCAGCTAATATATTTGACCAAACCACTAATGCATAAAAATTTTCCCAATATGGACCAACGGCATGGCAGTATTCATTATTTTAAAAATAATCAGTGTATTTAATTCCTTTTTGTAGTAAAATTAAGTAAAAAAATAGAAAGGCAAGCTTGGTGGTAATCATGGAATTTGGAGCCCTGATCAAATACTATCGTACACAAAAGGGAATTACACAAGCGGAGCTTGCTAAAGGGATTTGTTCGGTTCCGCACTTAAGCAAAATTGAGAATAATTCGAAAGAAGCCAATAAGGATACGATTGGTCTGCTGCTTGACAGGCTGAATGTAAGCTTAGAAGAGATAGAAGAAAAAGAGGGAGAGATTCAGTCTCTCTTGGGACTGTTTAATGAAAAGCTCAATTATTTCTTGATCAACGAAATAGACGAAATTTATCATAAACTTCAAGAAATGGAGCATATTATTCCGTTCTCAAAATATATCTATACATATGAATTATATAAATATAGGTATTTGTTATTCAAAGGATTTCTAACGGAAGCAGAAGCACAAAAGGACCTATTATATAAACAAAAGAAAAATTTTTCCCAACATGAAGAGTATTTATTTCATTATTATAATGCTGTATGTTTAATATTGAGGAACCATTATAAGGAAGCAGATGAAATACTGGAAAGCCTTTATAGTGATTCTCATTATGAGTCATTAAGTGGAGAATTCCTTTATCACCGAGCATTGGTGAAAGTATCCCTTGATCAATCAGGGCATGCAATTCACTTTGGCAAAATGGCATTAGAGATTTACTCTAATCAATATAACTTTATCAGGATTCTTCATACTTTGATGCTTCTCGGCATTAGCTATACGCATTCGAATATCTATGAAGAAGCATTGGAATGTTACAGGCATTTGATTCGCAATGCTGAAATATTGAAGGAAGAAAGATTGCTTCCGCAAATTTATAATAATATGGGACATCTCCAAAGTAAATTAAATCATTACAAGGAAGCGCTGTACTACTTCGAAAAGAGTATTTCATTACAGAGTGAAGTAAACGAGCATTATGTTGCTACACTTTACTCCATCGGAGAACTACATTATTTTAATGAAAAATTAGATAAGGCTATAGCCTGTTTTCAACAAGTTCATTTACTTTCAAAGGAACTTAAGGTAAGAAAATTTTATTTACTGTCCGAATTTTATTTGCTAAATGTTAATTCACAAGACAAGGCTATAAGGTATTTAGAATTAAAAGTAATTCCTTACTTTGAAGAAGTTAAGGAATATAAGGATTATTTAATTAAATTTTATAAAATGCTAGCAGAGCATTACGCCCAAAAGGGAATGGCTCATGCTGCAGTTAAATATTTACATAAAATTACATAGGAGGTTACCTAATGAAAAAGTTTGCGGTCATTTTATATACGATTGCTGTTGTTGCACTATTTGTAGCAACTAAAGGTGCAAATGTTCCAATTCTTCCTCCAGTATGATAAAAAAACTCTGACTTATGTCAGAGTTTTTTTGTGCATAATAAGTCATAAATGGGGTGATGAGTTGACTAAGAAGGAGAGGGAGCCGCAATTTCAAAGCGGCGAATTGGCGGATAAAATGGAAAAAGGACTATACGGACTCGATCCGGAAATGAGCCTGCTGTCCGTTAGCTTTGCCACCACGGAAAATCCCTATTTAAACGAACACTACCAGGAAGATTCTAAGGAAATGAAAAATGATTTTACGTTCTATAGGGAAGATTAACATTATTATCGCAATGGATTAAGGAGGATAAGATGCAATCATTCGTAGTAAGTTTCCATCAAGAAGACAATGTTGACACGATGCAGGTCCAAAAATTAAATGAAGAGGATTTCGAAAGAGCATCAGAAGGCGGGACAAGACATTTATTTGAGCTCGATACAAATATTGGCTTATTTGTTTTTTTTGATGGTGCAGATAAGGATGGGGCCATTTCTTATATGATCCTTCATTATGAAGAAGGCAATGAGGACCCAGTTGGCTGTTATGCCTTTCAACTAAGCGATTTTTATGAATTTATGGCATTATTTTTACAAGACCTTGATTATGCCGAGGAAACAGAAGAGGAAGACGAGGAATATGGACCAATTCACCATTTGGCCCATCTGATTTTTCATATTGCTGAAGCCGGAAATGACATCAAGGTTTAATGTACAAAAAAGCACTGGTCCTCAATGGATTCCAGTGCTTGATTTATGTTGACCGTCTGGTTTTTGGATAATTGGGACACGTGCATTGCCCATCAAGAAGACCGTTATTACGATTAAGGCAATTGGAATGAGCGTAAGCATAAAAGTGTAAGTTATGGAATCTGAAAGTGCGTGAACCACTTTATCCAAAACAAAGTCAGGTATCTTCGACCGTTCATCGGCCTGGAAAATTTCTCTTGGGTCAGCGGCAGTAAAATTCCCACCACCTTGCATTCCTTTAAAGGCTTCTTGTAAACCAGCTGTAAATCGATTTCCCTGTATTGCCCCAAAAATGGTTACTCCCAAGGTCATGCCAAACGAACGGAGAAACGAGTTAGTCGAATTGGCGGTACCACGGAATTGCGGTTCCAAATCGTGAAGCGATGCCGTTGGCAGCAGGGAAAAGGAAAAACCTACTCCAAACCCAACCAAAATCATATAAAGTGTAAGCAGCCAACGTGCGGTTTCAGCATCCATTGTTCCAAGCAGGTACATCCCAATAACATAGGAAACGAATGAGATACCCATAAGATTGCGGTAGGAGGTTTTTGTCATAAAAATCCCACCGATAGAGCTGCCAGCAACGGAACCAAGCATCATTGGTGTCAGAATTAAACCTGAATTCTTGGCTGTTCCTCCGTAAACCGCCTGAACAAATATTGGAATGAAGACCGTAAGAATAATGAACGTGCCGCCGTATAAAAAGGCTAGCACTTGTGAGGTGGCAAACAACCGCTTTTTAAACAGCCAAAGCGGCAGAATAGGTTCGGCAGCCCTTAACTCAGTTGCAAAGAAACAGATGAAAAAGACGGCAAAGCTCGAGAACAGACTAATAATTTGAACAGAATTCCAGTCGTATTCTTTTCCACCAAGCTCCAGTGCAAACATAAGACTGACGACCGAGATGACCAGTGTGGCCGCCCCCAGCCAGTCAATTTTCTGCTTTGAATGCTCCATTGACTCAAAATAATAACGGACAATTAACAAAATCGAGACAATCCCAATTGGGACATTCACGTAAAAAATCCAGTGCCAGCTAATATAGTCCGTAATATAGGCACCAAGCAGCGGCCCTAAAATACTGGAAGAACCGAATACAGCTCCCAAAAGCCCTGTCATTTTTCCACGACTTTCAGGAGGGAAAACGTCAAAAACGATTGTAAAAGCAATAGGCATGAGTGCACCTCCGCCAATTCCTTGTATTGCTCGAAAAATGCTCAACTGAACGATTGTTTGAGCAATTCCACATAGGGCAGAGCCAGCAAGAAAGACAACTAATCCAAAAATGAAAAAGCGTTTCCGGCCGTACATATCTGACAACTTGCCGAAAATCGGCATTCCGGCCATAACGGCCACCATGTAGGCGGAGGTTACCCAAATAAACTTATCAAACCCCCCTAAGTCAGCAACAATCGTCGGCATGGCCGTAGCGACGATTGTATTGTCCATGGCTGACATTAAAATAGCTAATAACAATCCTGTAACTACAGGTTTAAGGCGTGTTTCTTTTGTCATAAACAACCCCCTTTTTAAAATACTTTACTAGGCTCATTCATTTTAATTGTAGAAACCAAAAATTGTCAATCGGAACATTTGGGAGGAGGAAACTGTAGATAGAGTAAACTATGTTGAACCTGTGATAGTTTCGAAAATGATGTATAAATGCAGAAAAAAATGGACCCGTTCCTGGGCCCATTTTTCATGCGTTTGTTAATTTGGACTTTTTATAAACTATGCTTTAAGAATATCATGGTCAACATAACGCTCGCCATTCAATTCACTGATCAGGTTAATGGCAACCTTTGCACCGTCACCGGCAGTAATGATGGTATGCATGCTGACCCCTGCAATGGTTCCAGCTGCCCAAATGCCTTCAATATTCGTCTTACCATTAGTGTCCACATCAAGAATCGTTTTCACTCTTGGCTCAGTGCCAAGTTTCGTATTTAATCCAGCCTTTTCAGCCAAATCAGCCAACATACCAGTAGCAATTACTACATGTTTTGCCTCATAAGTTGATTGATCGGTTTCCACTTTTAATCCGCTTTCAGTTTTGCTGATATTGGTTACAGTAGCTTGGGCAAATTCTGCGCCAAATTTTGCAGCTTGATCTTTGCCAGTCTGAACAAGATCAGGACCAGTGACTTCTTTAACTCCATAATGGTTTTCAATCCACGCGCGTTTGGTCACGCTTTTGTCATTATCGATAACTAATGTTTGTTTTCCAGCCTTGGCCGTAAAAATAGCTGCACTTGCACCAGCGGGTCCGGCACCAACAATTACTACATCATACATGCTGATTACCTCCAATTATAAATGTTTAACAGTACTATTATCGTCTTCAAGTGGGAGATTGTAAAATTATTTGCTTATTTCAAACTTTTTGAAAGCCGAAGTACGAAAAGGGTTGAAATCTTCCCCTTTCCGATTTACGTTTAGAATAGGTGATGCAAATGATGCAGATAGAACCGCTCGGAGATATGGGAATAAGAATAAAGTTTGGAAATATAATTAGCGAAGACATCCATCGGGAAATCCAACAGTTTACTTCACAGCTTAAGGATAAACCGATTAATGGCATTATCGAATGGGTGCCATCCTATACGAATGTTGCGATTTATTATCAGCCTGACATAATCAGTTACTCCGATTTAATTACCGAGCTAAACACATTGTACGAACGAACAAATAAAGTAGAGCCATTCAATTCCACCGTTTATGAAATACCTGTTTATTATGGTGGTGAAGCGGGTCCGGATTTTTCTTTTATCGCCGATTCCACCGGAGTTAGTGAGGAGGAAGTAATCCGCCTTCACTCCAGCCAGGTCTATTTAATCTACATGATGGGATTTGTCCCGGGGTTTCCGTATCTAGGAGGATTGCCTAATCAGCTTGCCGTCCCGAGACTCCCGCATCCGAGACCCAGTGTGTTGCCGGGTTCCGTTGGGATTGGAGGAAATCAAACAGGCATCTATCCGTCAGAGGTGCCTTCTGGCTGGAGAATTATTGGAAGAACACCAGTTAAATTATTTGATATTGAAGATTCACCCCCGGTTCTGCTTGAGGCAGGGAACTATCTTAAATTTTGCCCAATAGATGAGGCAGAGTTTCACAGAATCAAACAGTTAGCAGATGAACAAAAGTACACTGTTACAACATATAAAAGGATGGAAGCAAGATGACAGTAATTGATTTAAATAGTGATTTAGGGGAGAGCTTTGGAGCATATAAAATTGGCAATGATCAAGAGGTGTTGGCGCATATTTCCAGTGCCAATGTTGCTTGCGGCTATCATGCGGGCGACCATAATGTAATGTTTGAAACCGTCAGGCTTGCTAAGAAAGCGGGAGTAAAAATTGGCGCACATCCCGGATATCCGGATCTTGCGGGATTTGGCAGGCGGGAAATGTATCTCGCCCCTCGGGAAATCTATCATTCGGTGGTCTATCAAATTGGAGCCCTTGGTGCTGTCTGCAGAGCGAATGGCGTGAGCCTTTCCCATCTAAAACCACATGGGGCATTGTATAATATGGCTGCAAAAGACCGTGTAATTGCAGAAGCGATTGCGCAAGCGGTCCAAGACACAGATAGCTCTTTGGTTCTTTATGGATTAGCAGGCAGCGAACTAGTAAAGGCAGGACGGGACAGCGGACTCATAGTTGCAGAAGAAGTGTTTGCCGACCGTACCTATCAGTCGGATGGTACGCTCACATCCAGAAAGGAAAAGAATGCAATGATTCACGATCCGGCACAGGCAATCCAAAGAGTAATCCGGATGATTCGTGAAGGGAAAGTGGAAGCGGTCGATGGTACAGACATCGCTATTAAAGCTGATACCATTTGTGTCCATGGCGACGGACCGCAGGCACTTGAATTCGTGAAACAAATGAGACAAGAATTTTTACATGAAAATATAACTCTTAGAAGAAGCTGGACAGACCTATGAAGCAGCCGCTTTTTGCAGTAACCAAACCAGGGCTGCAAACGACCGTCCAAGATTTGGGCAGATTTGGCTATCAGCAATATGGCATCAGCCCTTCAGGAGCGATGGACCCCTATTCAATGAAGATAGCCAATATTCTTGTAGGAAATGACCCTGTTGAAGCAGTGCTTGAGACTGCTTTTTTAGGACCGGATTTGGTCGCGAAAAGTGATATGGTGGTCAGTATCTGCGGCGGGGAATTTTCTTTGACCGTTGATGGAAATACGACTCCAATGTGGAAAAGCTTTTTGTTAAAAAAGGGGCAAACTCTTGCCTTCGGTTCCTGTAAAAAGGGAGCAAGAGCATATATGGCGATAGCTGGCGGGATTGATGTCCCAAAGATATTGAATAGCAAGTCAACGTTTTTAAATGGCAAATTCGGCGGGTTCTCGGGGAGGTCGTTAAAAAAGGATGATATCGTTTATGGACATCCACTGATTAGAAAGCCGCTTAAAGGCCTCCATACTGAATTAATTCCAAATTGGGGAAATCATTTGAATCTAAGAGTAATACCTGGACCGCATCAGAGTATGTTTACGAAGCAGGGCATCCATTGTTTTTATAACGAAGAGTTTGTGGTAACCACAAAATCAAATCGAATGGGATATCAGCTGGAAGGACCGAGAATCGAACATGTAGCTGGACCGGACATCATATCAGACCCAACCCCACTAGGAGGCATCCAAGTGCCTGCAAGCGGCCAGCCGATTATCTTGATGTCAGACCGGCAAACGACAGGTGGTTATGCAAGAATTGGCACCGTCATTTCGACGGACATTCCCTTACTTGCCCAAGCGGGGCCAACCTCTGTTATCCGCTTTTCTTCCATTTCTGTTGAAGAAGCGCATGAACTATATCTGAAAAAGCAAAACTTAATTAAACAATTCATTATTGCTGCAAAATAAAAAGAACCATCATTTCCATTTTGGATATGGTGGTTCTTGTGTTTTTGCCGGTATAAATGATCCTTTTTGTTTTTTGTTATCCTGGTCCGCATATCTGAGAAAACAAAAGGACTTCTTTTTATATCTGGGTTCATTTTGCCTTCACGTGCAAGTTTGTTACGAAGCTTTCTGGCTTTAGATTTAGCCATTGTAAAATCACTCCTCCAATATGGTTTACAACTCATTATAAACGATTTGGAGGAGATGGAAAGGACTAATTTAAATTTCTTGCATTTTTGAAGAATGCTGCTCTGATTTGCCAGAAACGGCTTTTTTTCTTGTGTGCAAATAGAAAAATAAGATGACTCCAACGAGTACATAAAATGCAGATAAGAAAAACATTGAGCTATAACTCATTTTAGCAGCAATTAACCCGACTAAAAAGGAACCTAAAGCGACCCCAATGTCATAAATAGATAAAAAGGTAGCTGTTGCTAAACCTCTTTTCCTAGGTTCCGCATATTGGATTGCGATAGTTTGGAAGGTTGGGAATAAGGTTCCCCAGCCTAAGCCGATTAATCCGGCAGAGACTAAAAACATGACAGGGCCGGTGCTCTTACTTAACAGCAGCATCCCAACAGCAAACAAAACAATGCATGGATAGCTGATTACGTTAGGACCATACTTATCCAGCCATTTACCGGTGAATGGACGCGACATCAACAGTATGACGGCATAAACAACAAAAAATAGGCTCGAAACCTGCTCTACATGTATCTCAATCGCATAAATGGAGACGAACGAAAGCAACGCTGAATATACAATCGCAAAAAAGCTTCCGACAATTGCGATAGGAACAGCTGATGCTTCGAATAGTCCACGAAATGAAAAAGTGGAAAGAACCTCAATTTGGTTCGCTGCTTCAGATTTTGGAACTTTGACGCTTAAACCAGTCAACATGCCAGCTACTGCTACGACTACGCATAGTGCAAATACAGTTTGGGCTCCCCATTGCTGGATGGTCATAAGGCCTACAAAGGGTCCTAAAACCATTGCCAGGTTGGTGGACAATACAAAATAACCCATGCCTTCACCTCTGCGAGAGGAAGGTATGATGTCAGCGACAATTGCTCCAACAGCTGTGGTTGCCATGCCGAAACCCACACCATGAAGCAAGCGAATCAGCAGAAATCCAACCATTCCATCTGGAACAAAATATAGAGGCGCTGCGACTGCAAAAAGTATTAACGCCGTCATAAGTACTTTTTTATTGCCTGCACGTTCGAGCCATTGCCCGGCTAAAGGACGGGAAATAATTGCAGACAAAAGAAAGATGGTGGTCATTAAGCCCGCTTGAGAAGCGCTGGCATGTAAGTCATCCAATGCATAGCTCGGAAGGGTTACCAACAAAATATAAAATGTTAAGAATACAAAAAAGTTACTTGCTGAGATGCTGATAAAATCTTTCGTCCATAATTTTGGTTTATTCATTCGATGCACTCCTTTACACTAGTTGTTTTAACCAAGTTTTTTGCAGATGAAACAGTTCTTTTTGGGAGGATTCGGGAAACTGACTTAAAAGCCCGTTATTCACATCTGACACTATTTTCTCCCAATTTGAATATTGGGAAAGAGCCTCATCCGTTAATTGCACATGTTTCTCTCGCTTATCCTGGCCGGGAAGTTGTTTCACATAGCCTTGTTTCACGAGCCTCTGTATGGTCCGGGTCATAGGCGGTGCTTCCACCGAAAGGTAATCACAAAGCTGTTTTTGGGTTAGAGAACCTTTCTGCTTTAAAACATAAATAACGGCCCACTGAGAGCTGTACAAACCAGCTGGTTTTAGGGCTTCATTCTGTTTATTGGTGAGATGGCGGGAAAGCTGGTGAAGAGTATGAAATATTTCGTGGCTTATCATATTATTTCTCCAATTTGAAATTAATTACCTAGGTAACTATAAGGCGAATAAGGAAAATTGTCAAGGAATGTTCACATATGTTGAAGGTAGACCGTTAAACGAAGGATGGTTAATTTTGTTTTCCAATAAAAGTAAAGTAAAGGTCGTAAGTTCAAAAGAAATAGGTTGTAAGCTCAAAAATAGGTTGTTTAAGAGAAAAGTGAGGGCGTAAACATCCAAATATGAATGTTTGCAAAAATGCAAAAAGGCCGTGAAAACTCACGGCTTGAATAGAAAACTATCTCAAAACGTTAAAATATCTTGCCTCTGGATGGGCAAACACCATGGCGGATACAGAAGCCTCCGGCTCCATCATATAGCCTTCTGTCAATTGTACTCCGATTTCCTCAGGCACAAGCAGCTTAAATAGCTTCTGTTGGTCCTCTAAGTTAGGACAAGCAGGGTATCCGAAAGAAAAACGCTGACCTTGATAGTGAGCGGCAAACCGTTCCTGCATGGAAAAATCAGTTGGGTCCGGGAAGCCCCAGCGATCACGCATTTGGCGGTGGATTAACTCGGCAAAGCCTTCGGCACTCTCAAGGGCCAAGGCTTGAAGTGCATGGCTTTCCAAAAATCTTCCTTGCCTTTTAAATTCGTCCGCTTGTTCCCGGATTCCCCGGCCAGCAGTTACGGTAAAGAAGCCGACATAATCCATCTCACCACTGTCAACAGATTTTAAATAATCCGCCAAACAAAGATTTGGTTCCGATTCTTGTCGTGGGAACTCAAACGTTTCCAACACTTGACCAGGATTTTCCGAATCATAAATATAAACTTTATTACCATCCGATTGGGCAGGGAAAAACTGATAGACAGCTTTCGGTGTAATCCACTGGTTCGCACTGGCTTCCGCAATTAACTGGTCAACGACTTCTTTGACCTTAAGTACCTTCTCATCCTTTTCTGCTATTAGCTTAGCGATTTTCCCTTTTACGCCAAGGTGATGTCCCAGCAGCATTTGCATATTGATATAGGGCTCAATATGCGCCAGCGTATACGATGTTAATACATGCCGTTTCGTGTCCTTTGGAACAAACACAGGCACTGTAGTGGAAACAGCTGGTTTTACCTTCACTGCTACGGAGCCAGAAGCACGGATTGGCAAATCCCTTGGAATTTCTGCCGCAGCCAGTTTTTCTTGCTTTTCCTGTAGCAGCTTTTGCTGTTCTTCAGGGTATTGCAGCTGATTGGCAAGCGCCAAGCCTGCCATTGCATCCTTGGCATAAAGCACGAGTCCATCATATTCTTTGGCAATCTTCGTATCGGTAAATTTCCGCGAAAGGGCTGCACCACCCACCAAAATGGGCAGAGAAATACCGGCTTCTTTCATATCCTGTGCCGTCAATAGCATTTGTTGGGCAGATTTGACTAGCAGTCCTGATAATCCAATCATATCGGGTTGTTCTTCGCGAATGGCCTTGATTAATTCTGCAGAAGTCACTTTAATCCCAAGGTCATGAACTTGATAGCCATTGTTACTAAGGATGATGTCAACAAGGTTCTTTCCGATGTCATGAACATCTCCCTTAACCGTCGCCAGCAGGATTTTCCCTTTGACGGAAGCGGAATCGCCTTTTTCCATGTGAGGCTCCAAATAAGAAACAGCCGTCTTCATTACTTCAGCACTTTGCAGAACCTCAGCGACAATCAGCTGGTTGTCATTAAAAAGAACGCCGACCTGTTTCATTCCATCCATTAACGGTCCGTTGATAATATCAAGCGGATCAGGGTAGGAGGCGAGGGCCTGATCTAAATCAGGAATTAGGCCTTCCTTTGTTCCTTCGACAACGTAATAAGCCAGCCGCTCTTCAAGACTTAAGTTTAAAACAGCCACTTTTGCTTCTTTCTTTTTATCACGATAAAAATCCGTAAATACTGCTAAAGTTTCATCTGTGGTGTTGAATAAAAGATTATCTGCCAGTTCAATTTCTTCTTTCGTAATGGAGGCAAACCGCTCAAGCTTTTCTGTGTTTACGATGGCATAGTCGAGTCCGGCCTGTGTACAGTGATAAAGAAATACGGAGTTCAATATTTCTCTGCCAACCGGCGGCAGGCCAAAGGAGATATTGCTGATTCCCAAAATGGTTTGTACCCCAGGGAGTTGAGCTTTGATTAAGCGGATTCCATCGACCGTTGCCTGTGCGGAGCCAATATATTGTGCGTCTCCTGTGCCGACCGGGAACACTAAAGGGTCAAAAATTAAATCCTCTGGTTTCAGACCATACCTATTCACTAAAAGGTCATGGGAACGTTTAGCAATCTCTAATTTCCTTTCAGCGGTAACGCCCATTCCTTTTTCATCAATGGTTCCAACAACTACAGCTGCACCGTAGCGATGGATGAGGGGCACAACTGCCTTAAAGCGGTCTTCGCCGTCTTCAAGATTAATTGAGTTAATGATGGCTTTTCCTTGTGAATACTTAAGTGCTTTTTCAATCACTTTGTCATCTGTGGAATCAATGACAAGCGGTACTTTAACTTTTTTGACAACTTCTTTTATAAAATTCTCCATGTCAGAAAGCTCATCGCGGTCTGGGTCGGCAAGGCAAATATCAATCACGTGGGCGCCGCCTTTTACTTGGGCTCTTGCAATTTCAGCTGCTTCCTCGAACTTTCCTTCGGCAATCAGACGCTTAAATTTACGTGAGCCGATGACATTGGTCCGTTCGCCGACCATGATAGGCCGAAGTGTCGGGTCATCGTAAATGAACGGTTCGATACCGGAGACCATATGAAGGGACTTATGATGAAATTCCCTTGGCGGTAAGGGTTTAACCGCTTCACTGATGGCCCGAATGTGGGCTGGTGTGGTACCGCAGCAGCCGCCGACAATATTCAGCCAGCCATGGGCAGCAAAATCAGCCAATTTTTTCGACAGAGTTTCCGGAGTTTCATGGTAATGTCCTTCCTCATCTGGCAGACCGGCATTGGGATAACAACTTACGGCTGTTCCAGAAAGATTGGCCAGTGATCGGATGTGATCCTGCATGAATTCCGGACCTGTGGCACAGTTCAGGCCTACTGCGACAGGATTCATATGCTGCACGGAAATATAAAAGGCTTCAATGGACTGACCAGCGAGCGTTGTGCCCATTGGTTCTATTGTCCCGGAAATAAATAACGGCAGTTTTTTTCCGGTTTTTTCAAACGCCCTTTCAATTCCAGTAAAACCGGCTTTGACATTTAACATATCCTGGCTGGTCTCGAGCAGCAACAAATCAACGCCGCCGTCAATCAATCCAAGGGCCTGCTCCTCATATGCATCAGCGAGGGCATCAAACGTTGTGCCACCCGTAACACTTAATGTTTTGGTCGTCGGTCCCATGGAACCTGCCACATATCGCGGCCATTCCTTGGTTGAGATTTTTTCAGCTTCGCCCACTGCAAGTAAGGCAGCTTGTTTATTAATCTCAAAGGCTTTATATCCAAGATGATATTCATCCAAAACGATGCTGGTAGCCCCAAAAGTATTGGTTTCGATAATATCGGCACCCGCTTCCAAGTATTCACGGTGAATCTTGGCAATAACGGATGGTACAGTTAAATTGAGGTTTTCATTACACCCATCAAAGGCCTCTCCTCCAAAATCTTCAGCTGTAAGCCCTGCTTGTTGTAACATGGTGCCCATCGCACCATCCATGACGAGAATTCGCTTTTTTAACTGTTCAATAAATGGTGGTTTCGACATAGCTGTTTCCCCTCCGTTCATGCCCACGCTGCCGAGCATAAACGGCCAGTTCAGCGGTGAGCTCATAACGTAAAAATGGTGTAATTAAATAAATTCCATTGAACAAATCAAGTGCTGTATCAATTAAAGACTTGGTAATGGCTACTCCCTCGCGAGCGGCCTGTACCGGATTGTCTTTTAACTCAGCCATGCGGTCTCTAATTGAATCGGTGATTTTTATACCCGGTACTTCATTATGAAGAAATTCAGCATTTCGGCTGCCTGTCAGTGGCATCAAACCGATATAAATCGGAGCCTTTAAATGTTTCGTATTTTCATAGACTTCGATTAATTTCTCCTCTGAATAGACGGGTTGGGAGATAAAATAATCTGCACCATATTCGATTTTCTTCTCAAGCCTTTTTACCGCTTTTTCCACAGAGCGGACATTTGGATTAAATGCGGCCGCGATGCTAAAGGCAGTTTTTTGTCCTAAGTCCTTTCCTGAATAGGATAAGCCCTCATTTAATTGTTTAATCATGTGAATAAGTTCAAATGAGGACACGTCATATACCGAGGATGCACCTGGAAAATCGCCGACTCGGGCCGGGTCACCGGTGATTGCAAGAACGTCATGCAGCCCCAATGTATGCAGCCCCATCAAATGGGATTGCAGACCAATGATATTGCGGTCGCGGCAGGAAAGATGAATAAGCGGCCTGATTCCCAATTCTCTTTTGACTAAATATCCCAATGATTCATTTGAAATCCTCACCTGGGCCAGTGAGTTGTCTGCCATGGTAATCGCATCGATTCCGGCATCCTTTAAAGCTTTGGCCCCCTCGAAAAATTTGCTGGTTTCCAGCTTTCTAGGTGTGTCCAATTCCACAATAACGGATGGTCTTTCTTTTACAATCTCCTGAAGGGGAACAAAGTCCCGTTTTGGTTCATGATGCTCAACCTTTACAGCTGCCGTTTGCTTTACTATTTTTTTCGTAACGGGTACGCTGTTCTTTAATTGTAAAGCAAATGCTTTGATATGCTCCGGGGTCGTTCCACAGCATCCGCCAAGCAGTCTGATTCCTTGCTGGCGAAATTCCAGAGCGGAACTTCGAAAGTAATTTGGATCTCCTTCATAATGGAACTTACCATCTGTATAAGCTGGCAGACTGGCATTGGGATATGCGGAAAGAAAGGCATGTTTTGGGAGCTCAATTTGTTCCAAAGCCTGCAGCATATGGTGCGGTCCCAACCGACAATTGAGACCAACTACATCGGCCCCCAGTTCCTCAAGCCGTTTTAAAGCAGTGTTAACCGGGGTATGATTTTGCAAAATTCCCGGCTCCATCAGGGAAACTTGAGCCACAATTGGCAGAGTGGTCTCTTTTCTAGCAATAGTGAGAACTGCTTCAAGCTCTTCTAGGTCATAAAATGTTTCAAGAAGAAGTCCATCCACACCCTCCAGGAGCAGACAATACAGCTGCTCCCGAAAGCTTCGTTTTATTTCTTCTATTGAGATAGAGGTAGGCTTTACTCCGCGATTGCCCCCCATAGTTCCGAGAACAAAGGCTCTGTGTTTAGCGGCCTGTTTGGCATGCTGGACTGCGGCACTGTTGATCTCTTTTACAGAGTCCTCGAGTCCATAACGCTGCAGCTTTAAATAGTTGGCGGCATACGTATGAGTTTGAATCACATCGGCCCCTGCGTCAATATAGGCACGGTGAATGTTTTCTATCTGCTCCGGCTGGGACAAATTTAATTCTTCAGAACAGGAATCCACACCAAAAGAATATAGCAGGGTACCCATGGCACCATCGGCGATTAAGATTTGACTTTTTAACCTTTGAAGAAAGCTCATCATTTATTCTCCTTGTTAGAAGGCTAATTGGTTCTGGGCAAGTTTTTCTAAGCTTTGAGAAAAATCATTTATAATATCATCTGGATTTTCAAGTCCAACAGAAAGGCGAAGCAGGCTGTTCTTAATCCCACGTTTTTCCCGTTCATCCTGAGGCATAGCCGCATGGGACATTTTAGCTGGGTAGGAGAGAATCGATTCAACTGCACCTAAGCTGACGGCAAATACAGGAAGTTCCACATTGGCCACAAACTCACGAAGAGCCGCTTCATTTTTCAGTTCAAACGATAAACTCCTTCATTCACTTTGGCTAAAGCCTGCTCAAGATCTTTGATTAGATCTTCTGCGTCCTCAATGCCGACCGAAAACCGTAACAAGCGGTTATCGACACCAGAGGCAATTCGTTTTTCTTCCGGGATATCGGCATGGGTTTGCGTTGCCGGATAAGTGATAAAGCTTTCTGTTCCTCCAAGGCTTTCAGCAAAAGTAATTAGCCTGATGTTTTGTAAAAAGAGATCTATCCACGCTTCTTCCTTAAGCCGGAATGAAAGCATACCACCCTGTCCAGGATAAAGGACATCCGTGATGGCTTCATGATTGCTTAAATATTCCGCAATGGCTCTGGCGTTTGTTTGATGTTGTTTCATTCGAAGGGATAAAGTCTTCATTCCGCGCATTAACAGCCAAGAATCAAAAGGACTTAATACGGCTCCAGCTCCATTATGGTGGAATGCTAATGCTTCGCATACTTCTTTACCTTTCGCTACTACAAGTCCCGCCAAGACATCATTATGTCCGCCCAAGTATTTGGTGGCACTATGGATGACAATATCAGCTCCAAGCTGAATTGGCTGCTGGAGAACAGGGGTGTAGAACGTGTTATCGACAATTAGCAAGATACCGTGCTGTTTGGCAATCTTTGAAATTGCTTCAATATCAGCCTCTTGCATTAAAGGGTTGGTTGGGGTTTCAAGGAAAATCGCTTTCGTATTTTCATTGATTTTTTCTTCTACTTTTTCAGGGTAACAGGTGTTCACGTAATGACTTGTCAGCCCCCACTTTTTAAAGCCTTGCTCTAGCAAACGGTAGGTTCCCCCATATAAATCTTCGCTGACAATCCATTCATCACCTGATTGAAATAACGAGAGGATGGTAAGAATGGCAGCCATTCCAGAACTACAGGCAAATCCTTGGTCGCCGCCTTCCAGGTCAGCAATAGTTTTTTCAAGGAGTTGACGGGTTGGATTTCCGGTCCGAATATAATCAAACCCAGTTGACCGCCCAATTCCCTCATGACGATAAGCGGTTGAGAAATATACTGGCGGATTTACGGTTCCTGTTGCTGTTTCACTGCGATTGCCGATTTGGGCAAGTTTGGTATCAATTTTGTACATGACGCACACTCCTTGGTAAGTTGAAATAAGTTAACTAATGGATGGAATAGCCGAAACTTTAACGCTAGAAGGCGTTAAAGCATTAATCAACAAAAAAAGCCTTCTTATTAAGAAGAAGACTTTTGTAAATCACGGCCAATTGTCATTCTTCTTATCTTGCAAACTACCGAGTAATTTGCAGGACTTAGCACCTTTTCAATGAAAATCCCATTGAAGGTTGCTGAGGTGTCATCGGGCCCTTCCCTCAACCTCTCTTGATAAGAATCCAATATTTTGTTTTATTAGATTATTATAAAATTACTACAAGAGGGCACGGGTGTCAATGACTTTAACACAATAATGGAAAAAGTAGTTGACGGTAAGTAATGGCAGATGTATTATATAAATAATCGTTCTATATACAGAACAAAACTATGCTATATATACCTGTAAATAATTTATATTTCACAAGGAGCTGTGATAATGAAATGTAGGGACGAATTTCCTAAAACAATAAAAAAAACAGTTCGTTACATTAAACAGGATGCAACAAAGGAACAGCTTTTAGAGATTAAACAAATCATTGAAAGTGCCATAAATTATAGAAAAAGGAAATTAAACTAAATGGTAAAGCTTCTTTAGATCAACCATATGTATTCAATCTATTATTAAGCATTTGTTTAACCAGGTAATAGTAAATATCTCCCATATATAATCTAGAAAAATAGTAATAAACATTATAGTATTTGTTAAAAACTAAAGGGTTTTTTTTACCTTTATTGTTCTTTACAAGGAACAAAATGTTCGTTATAATGTTTTAGGTGAAAGGAGTGGAATTTATTATAGGAGGCTCATTATTTTATGTTAGGGACAAAAATCCAGCAATTACGGCATGAAAGAAATCTAACTCTGACTCAACTGGCTAAAAAAACAGAGATCTCAAAATCCTACCTAAGTCATATTGAAAGAAGTATCCAAGCGAATCCATCGATTGAGGTGTTGGCAAAGATTGCAGCGGCTTTAGACGTAGATATCAAAAACCTTTTAAGTCCAGAAAGTCTAATTTCCAAACCTTATGCCAAAAAAGAACCTATTAAAGACTGGAGTAACTTGATTAATACTGCCCTTGAGGCTGGATTGATTGATGAGGAGGATTTAAGGGAGATTAACCAGGCAATAAAAAACGGAATATCCAAAAAGTGACAAAGTACAACTAAAAAATACGCAGAGGTGTTAGCATGAGAGTGCTTGTAACAGGTGGTTACGGATTTATTGGTTCCTTTGTAGCGGAGAGGTTTTATAAGGAAGGTCATGAAGTTTATATAATTGATAATCTATCGACAGGGAATAAGGAAAACGTCCAGTTCAAACACAAATTTTTTGAAAAAAACGTTGAGGATCCTACATGTGAAGCTGTCTTCGAATCTAATCGATTTGATGTTGTTGTTCATCTGGCAGCCCAGGTTAATGTCGGGACATCAATGGGGGACCCTTACCTCGATACCCAATCAAATGTTTTAGGTCTCGCCAATATACTTCAACTTTCAAATAAATATAAAGTGAAAAAGGTTGTATTTGCTTCATCTGCTGCAGTTTACGGAAATAATACTGAAATACCATTAAAAGAAGATTCTGCCTGTGATCCGCTATCCCCATACGGTATCAATAAATGGGTCGGTGAGCTCTACTGCAAAAAGTGGAGTGAAGTGTACGGCGTGGAAACACTTTGTTTTCGATTCTCAAATGTCTATGGTCCAAAACAGGGAACAGTCGGAGAAGGTGGAGTTATATCTATCTTTATTAACAACGTACTTGAAGAAGAACCTTTACGTGTATTTGGAGATGGAGGGCAAACTAGGGACTTTATCTATGTAGAGGATGTAGCATTCGCGATCTATCGCGCTGTCGAATATGATTTGGCAGGGGTTTACAATCTTTCAACGAATACAGAAACAAGCGTCAATGACTTTATTGCTAGTCTTGAAATGTTAACAGATGTAAAAGAAGTAATTTATGGCCCTTCCAAAAAAGGCGATATAAAACATTCTAGATTGGATAATAAAAAAATTAAGAAGGACCTTGACTGGGTTCCCTTCCATAACTTTCAAGAGGGTTTAGAGAAAACGTATCAATGGTTTCATGCAAATAGTGAAAAAAAAAAAGGGAAAGTACGAATCAAATAAAGTCAAAAAAGCGAGTAGTTTTCCGACCGTTGATACCATATATTGAAAACCTGGCAGTTTTCCTTTCAATGATCGTAATCAGCTCTTTACTAGATAATTCACTCAACCTCCTAGATTATCGACTCTTCTATATTGTCACTGCCTCATTTTTATTCGGAAGAAGTCAATCCATTTTATCTATTGGGTTAGCTTCCGTGTGGTTCTTTTACCAAAATATACTCAATGGTCAGGAAATCATCTCACAGCTAATAGACCATACTACCTTAGTTCACATAGGGCTATATATCTTTATTGGATTATCAATGGGATATGTTTTAGAGAAAAAAGAAAAAATGGTTCAAAACTCTCGCTCTGAGATGGAATCCATTCAAGAAAAACTTGAAACCTTAACATCATTATATAAGGATACATTATTTGTGAAAAATGAATTACAGGATCAAGTTTTATATACAAATAACAGCATTGCAACTGTTTACGAAGTAATGAAGGATTTAAACAGCTTAGACCGTTCCGTCATTTACTCTTCTTCTATTACCATTTTGGAAAAAATTATGAAAACAAGTGGAGCTGCCTTATATCTGCTGGATTATTCCGAGAAGACTTTGGGATTAGTAGAGAAATCCACTGCATTGGTGGTACCTGCTTCATTGGAAATTAGGAAACAAAACACTTTGCTTGAAGCGATTGAAAAAAATACAGTAAAGATCAATAAGGATTTAGATCCGAATCTGCCAACGCTGGTGGCACCCATTTCGATTAAGGGCCAGGTGATTGGAGTAGTAGGTCTATATAATCCCGAATTTGAATACTTGACATTATCCTACCAAAATTTATTGTTTGTCACAGCAAACCTGATCTCTTCAGCTCTCACCCGTGCATTTGAACATGAACAATTATTAACTTCTGATAATAGTAGAAAGAATAAACTTTTTGATAATAAGGAAGAAGCCTATGTTTAAAATTCTTGTTCTATTCTACTTTTTAGTATGTATTGGATACGCGGTTGTTGGTATCAGGCGGAAAAAGGAAAATATTTTAATAAAATCTTTATTAATCACTTTTTTTCCGTTTTTGGGATTCTTACTTGTGGTTTATTTGTTTAAACCCATCAAGTCCGATAATTCTCAACCACGATCCACACATGATGGTAATGATGAACCCATAACAGTCATTGAAGGCGAGATCAGCCTGTATAAAACCATTGACGTTGAGAGTGAAATCAATTTCGTACCCATCCAAGAAGCACTGCTGCTAAATGATAATAGTATTAAAAGGAAGTTGATGATTCATAGTTTAAAGGAAAACTCAATTGGTAACCCGATCGTACTCGAAAAAGCCCTAAAATGTGATGATTCCGAAACATCACACTATGCAGCTACCGCGATTATGGAAATGAAGCGGAAGCTGATGAATTCTATTCAAGAATTAGCATCTGTATTAGAGGAAAGGCCGAATGATCCTGAAGTCCTCATATCGTATGCGGAAGTGATTAAAACGTATATAAATAGCGGTTTTTTAGATGAAGGGACCTATAAGCAATACCAGTCCCTTCAGTCTTCCGTCTTAGAAAGAATCCTCTTAAGTGAACAAAGCCAAAAACAACATTATATCGATAAAATCGATTGTGACCTAAATCTGAGGGCATACGATAAGGCTGCTTACTTCTGCGAAAAATTTTTAGCCGAATATCCAAATGATGAAATGGCTTATATTACTGCCATGAAATTGCAATATAAACTTTCGAACTCACAGAAATTACAAGACATTCTTACAACTTTAAAAAAACAACCTGTAAAGTTATCCGCTCAGGGATTGAGTCTCATACGCTTCTGGTTGTAGGAGGAAAAAAGTGGGATATGAATTTAAAATCAGTAAGAACATCATTATAATCATCGTCTTTTTATTTCTTTTTGGAATTGTAATTCAATTGGCCCGTTCTAATTATGTTTTACAATTGAATACTGGCAATGGAAATTTAAACGATCATACAACAAAACCTACTTCTGCTCTTTCGGCAAAAGAAGCGGAGCAGTTTAACAGTGATGAGTATCTTTTAGTTTATGACCCGGAAGATTCGGATAGTGTGGCATTAAAAAATAATAATGAAAAAACATTTGAGTATATAAAAAAGAACTTAGAGGTAGTCCAGGTGTCGGATCTGCCTGAGGATCTGTCAAAATATAAAAATATTATCATTGCCTTTTCATCTTTAGAAAAAGTCAATGATATTAATTTCATAACGAATTATGTATATCAAGGCGGGGAGGTCTTCTTCGAAGTCCGGCCAGAACTAACGGATGGTTTTTTTACTATTTATCGTAAACTGGGTATTTACGAATTAGGTAATGAATATGAGACCATTGAAGGAATAAAGCTTGTTTCTGATATTCTGTTAAAGGGAAATAACTTGAAGGTTAAGGATAATTTTCTTGTTAACAGCACTTTACCTGTTCAAATCAATTCTTCCAGTAAAGTGTTGGCTTCTTCCCTCAAAAATGTACCGTTGCTATGGAGTACAGCCTATGGTAAAGGGACCTTTATGGTGTTTAATGGTACGATGCTCGGTGATAAACTGAACCGCGGATTTATTGTTGGGGCATTAAGTTATTTAAATGGTGATTTTATATACCCGATAATGAATTCTAAGGTGGTCTATATTGATGATTTTCCGGCACCTTTTCCGGAAGGCTATAATGAAGATATTTATAAACAGTATAGACGCAATATTTCAACATTTTTCCGTGATATATGGTGGCCGGATATTGAACAAATCGGAACTAAAGAAGATGTGAAATATACAGGAGTGCTAATCGAAACTTATAATAACAAAACTACCGGTCCATTTGAGGACAGGATTGGAATAGAAACATTAAAAACCTTTGGGCGGGATTTGATCAAACTGGGGGGCGAAATAGGAGTACATGGATATAACCATCAATCCTTGACAACAGACCAAGATCAAGTTGAGTCATTAGAATACAAAGCATGGAAAAGTGAAAAAGATATGGCAGACTCACTCAAAGAAGCTAAGGACTACTTTGATAGCATTTTTCCTAATTATACCCTGCATACTTACGTACCACCATCTAATATTTTAAGTGAAGAAGGGAAACAGGCCATCAAAGAAGCAATTCCATCTATTGATATTTTAGCTTCTTTATACATTCAAGATGAGGAGCAGGTCTCCTATGTGCAAGAATATGAAATTGGAGATGAGTTTATTGAGCTTCCACGGTTAACTTCCGATTACCATTATTCGGACAACAATAAATGGATGACCGCAGCTTCAGCAACTATGTTTGGATCATTTTCTCATTTTATTCATCCGGACGATGTGCTGGATAAAGACCGAAATAAAGGCGACAGTTGGAGCGTACTTTCAGAGCAATTTGGACAAATGATGCATGATGTGAAGAAGAAATATCCATGGATGAAAAGCACGACCGCTTCTGAAAGCGCAGAAAAACTAAAAAATTATTCACAGTCAGAAATATTTATTACTGAGAAAGATAGTAAATTAACTGTAAATATTAATAATTTTTCCGGAAGCCTGGATTTTCTGCTCCGAACGGAAAAATCCATACTAAGCAGTAAGAATTGTGAAGTAGAGAAGGTCAGTGATGATCGATATCTGGTACATGCAAAAGATAACAAGCTAGTCATTCAACTGGAGGGTAAGTAATGAGGATTTGTATTGTTGCTGAAGGCTCGTATCCCTACGTAACTGGTGGTGTATCGAGTTGGATACAAACGCTAATTACCAATATGCCTGAGCATGAGTTTATAATTTTTGCAATTGGAGCCCAAGAAAAAATGCGTGGCAAATTTAAATACAAATTACCTGATAACTTAATAGAAGTAAGAGAAGTTTTCTTGGATTCCTATATATCAGAAATTGGGGAACCAGGCAAAGAGTTTCGCTTGGATGAAGACCAAAAAAGGGTAATTAAATCGTTACTAAATAGAGACCAGACTGATTGGAATTTGTTATTCTCCCTTTTTCGGAGCCGGAAAATGAGTTCCATATCTAATTTTATTATGAGTCGGGACCTCTTTGATATTATCCATGAACTTTGTTTAGAGAGATACTCGCAAATTCCATTTACGGAGTTATTTTGGTCAGTCCGCTCTATGCTGCTTCCGTTATTTTGGCTTTTAAAAAACCCTGTTCCGGAAGCCGATCTATACCATAGTGTTTCGACTGGTTATGCAGGTATGGTGGCGGCTTATGGAAAGTATCTATATAAAAGACCGTATCTATTAACTGAGCATGGCATTTATACAAGAGAAAGAGAAGAAGAAATTATTAAATCCGATTGGATCAAAGGGTATTTTAAGGATTTGTGGATTCAATATTTCTATAGCTTATCCCATTGTGCCTATTCCAACACGAACCAAGTGATCAGCTTATTTAATAAAAATAAAGAAATACAGGCCGAAATAGGCTGCCGCGAAGACAAAATAACCATCATCCCTAATGGAGTCAATCCGGAAGATTTCAGTAACTTGCCGCAAAAAGGGGCAGAAGAAGCCGCCTATGTCAATGTTGGTGCTGTTGTCAGGGTAGTGCCAATCAAGGATATCAAGACAATGATTCAAAGTTTCTCCATTGTAAAAAAGACAGTTTCGCAGGCAAGATTTTATATATTTGGTCCATATGAGGAAGACCCAGAGTATTATGAGGAATGCTTACAATTACTAGAATCACTTGGAGCGGAAGATATCTATTTTACCGGATCGGTAAATATTAAAGAATATATTGGACGAATGGATATTTTAGTTCTTTCAAGTATAAGTGAAGGCCAGCCATTGGCTTTGTTAGAAGGGATGGCCTGTGGGAAACCATTTGTTAGTACGGACGTAGGCAGCTGTAAGGAACTACTCTACGGTGTCAATGATGGGATTGGATCAGCTGGGATCATCGTCCCTGTTATGCATTATGTGGAAATGGCAGAAGCGATTATTCGATTAGCCGAAAACCCAAACCTTTGTTATGAAATGGGAGCAAATGGCTTGGAACGAGTAAAACAAATTTATACAAGAGAAAAGTTTATCCAACAATATAAACAAATCTACGAAAGCATGAGGTCTTTACAATGGCAGGAATTGGTTTCCAGTTAAAGCATTTATTTAAGGATAATAGCTTTTTAGGCAAAATAAGAGCTTTTACCTTTTCATCCATTGTCATTGCCGGTCCAATGGTCCTATGTATTACATTAATGACCTTATCAGAATACGTGCTTGAGTTAATGGATACACCATATTACGAAAAAGAAATGTTTCTTGGTGGGACACTATACAGCTTTGTGTTTTCACAGCTCCTTACGGGGGGATTCACCATGTTATTATCCCGCTATTTGGCTGATCAAATCTACCAGGAGCAACAGGACAATATCTTATCTTCTTTATATGGTATTCTAGCCATTAATCTTATGCTGGGTGGTGCTGCAGGGATCATTTTTTATTCATTTTCTCCTTTGCCGATATTTTTTAAGATTTTCTCTTATGTATTTTATATTGAATTGATTATTATTTGGCTTCTCTCAATATATATTTCCGCAATAAAAAAGTACCTCCAGATTATTGTTGGATTTTCAGTTGGGGCAGCGATATCTTCTTTACTCATTTTATTGGGGTTTACTTGGTTGGGTATCAACAGTTCAACGGGAATATTTATTTGTTTGGATATTGGTTTTTTTGTGATTGTTATGTACTTTTTTAAAAGTATTAAAGAACATTTTCCTAAAAATAACCTGCGTTATTTTGACTTTCTCACATATTTGGAAAAGTATCCTTCACTATTTTTGGTAGGCTTGTTTTATTCACTAGGTCTGTACGGTCATAGTTTTATTGTCTGGGGGGGAGACTTAAAGACAATTATAAGCAGTACCTTTGTAATGGCACCCATATACGATACCCCTGTCTTTTATGCCTACTTAACCATACTTCCAGCAATAGTGATGTTTGTTGTAGCAGTAGAAACCTCTTTTTATGATGAATATAAAAATTACTATTCTTTAATTTTAGGTCAATCGTCTTTAAATGATATAAAAGATGCGCAAGCAAAAATGTTCAGCATCCTTTCTCGTGAGTTTGCTTGGATTATGGAGTTTCAGTTGTTCTTTACAATTTGTTCCATTGCTATTGGCACTAAGTTGCTCCCTTTATCTACTGACCAAGTTGACATTTTTAATATTATTACAGTGGGGAATTACTTCTTTATCATGATGTTCATTATTATTCAAATATTATTGTATTTTGATGACCGTAAAGGTGCAGCATTTGTGATTACTAGTTATTGCTTGGCAAATATTTTATTAACTATCATCACTTCAAAAATCGAAACCTATGGGTTATCTTGTTTTCTTGCCGGATTCATTGGCTTAGTATTGGCATTAAAGCGTATTTCCTATTACAGTAAAAACTTTAATTACTATACCTTCTGTTCACTCCCAATCATGGTTAAGCAGGAAAAACTATTTATCACCAAAGTCGTACAAAAATTAAACTTATTAAACGGTGTTGGAGGAAGTTATGAAACTAAAGAATAAAGCTGGTCTTCTCGCCCTAGCCCTTACTCTAATTATCATGATTACTGGCTGCTCTGCTTCGCTCAATGTTTTCGAAAAAGTTGACTCTGCCAGCACACAAAAGGAACAAACGAAGCAGGTGAATGCAGAACCAAAAGGGGATCAATTACTAGAGGATAAAAGGGTGTATGACAATGATAAAGAAGACAGCGTTATACACTTATATGTAACTGTTCTTAATAAAGAAAGTCTGGAGAGTTTTTATTCCATCAACCATTGGTATGACAATGGAAATACCGGGGACCCCCCGAAACTGGATGCTATTGTACAGGAAGGCGGGCCAAATGGTCCTCGGGAGGGTGATTGGGGATTCGGAACCAATTCACCAAATTCAAGCATTGAAATCCGTGGCAACTCTAGCCGATTTGTTTCACAAAAGTCATATAAGTTAAAGTTGGCGGAAAGTGCGGGTTTATGGCATGGGCAAACAATTATCAACTTGAATAAACACCAGTATGACCTTACACGGGTACGTCAAAAATTAAGCTTTGATCTATTTCGAGATATACCTAATTTCACAAGCTTAAGAACGCAGTTTGTTCAATTGCACGTTAAGGATTTAACAGCTCCAACTCCTGACCAGCAATTTGTTGATTACGGGTTATTTACTCAAATTGAACAGCCTAATAAACGATTCCTTTATTCCCATGGGTTGGATCCTAACGGAAACCTTTATAAGGCGAATTTATTTGAATTCCTGCGTTATCCTGAAAAGTTAAAATTGGCAAGCGATCCAGATTACAACAAGGATGAATTTGAAAGTATCCTGCAAATTAAGGGAAGTGAAGATCACGAAAATCTATTAAAAATGCTAGACGACGTTAATAACTACAAGATAAGCATTAATGATGTAATTGACAAATACTTTAACCGGGAAAATTATCTAACCTGGCTGGCAGTTAATTTACTTATGGGAAATATTGATACCGACGCCCAGAACTTTTTCTTGTACAATCCGTTGAACTCCCAAAAGTTTTACTTCTTGCCTTGGGATTATGATGCAGCTTGGGGACAGCAAGCCGAAGAAAACGAGAAACACAAAGGGTATACCGCTAAATGGCAGCTGGGCATTAGTAATTACTGGAGCAGTGTTCTGCATCAACGGTTCTTTAAAGATCCTGACAATATTAAAGAATTAACACAAAAAGTTGAGGAAGTTTCAAAAACCCTCAATAAACAAAAGATCAAAGAATACTTGGATAAGTATTATCCAATTGCCAGCTCGTATATTAATAAGTCACCTGACTTAGAAGGAGTTCCATTCAAGATAGACAATTTCGAGAAGAGCTATCAAAACCTAGTAAACATACCTGAGCAGAACAAACAGATTTTCTATGAGAGTTTAGAAGAACCGATGCCTATCTATTTAGGAGAAATTGTTGAAAAGGAAGGATCGTACGAATTTACATGGGACCCATCCTATGACTTTCAGAGCGATGACTTAACCTATGATTTCCAGGTCAGTCAAACTATCGATTTTAGCTCTGTTTATATTGAACAAAAGGATCTTTCAAGTACTTCAATGAAGATTTCCCGTGAAGAATTGAAACAAGGGAAGAATTATTGGAGAGTTATTATTAAGGACTCAAAAGGGAACACGCAAATTGCCTTCGACCGATTAGAAGGAGACGATAATGTCTGGTACAACGGTGTAAGAGACTTCTTTATCAAATAGGCAGGTAAACTATGAAACTATTAAAGAGAATTGAGATACCGTTATTTGTAGCTGGTTCAATTTTAATACTAATAATAGCCTGCTTGTATGTGTGGAATTCCCAACATAGTCCTAAGGAAATTCCTGTCGAGCCTGTAGAAAAAAGGCCGGAAGTCATTGATAAGACAACTGCGAGCAAAGACTTTGAAGAGTCCAATTTCCCTGTATTTTCAATAAAGACTAATCCTGATAACCTCTGGTCAAAAGAAAAAGGGATCTACATTTTAGGAGACCATGCTTCCACTCAATACCCTTATAAGGGCGCTAATTATTGGCAGGAAAAACGCATTCCTGTGGAAATAGAAATCAAGGAACCAGGAAAAGACCTTTTTAAGGCATCAGCTGAATTGGAGATTTTTGGGGGGGAGACCAGAACCCTCCCCCAAAAATCCTTTGCCCTATTTGCAAAAAAGGAAGATGGGAAGAAAAGCTTTGATTATCCGTTATTTCCTGAAAAAGAACTTCATGACTATGAATCATTTGTGCTGCGAAATGGCGGTCAGGATTTTGCGAGGACTCATATGGTGGATGGCTTGGTCTCGACCCTCGTAAAAGATACAGAAATAGATTTTCAGGCATATCGCCCTGTTGTTGTCTATTTAAATGAGGAATACTGGGGCATATATGATTTACGTGAAAAAATCAATGATGCCTTTCTTGCCGACAATCATGGGGTAAAGAAAAAAGATATCGACTTACTTGAAGCAGATGCAGTTGAAAAAGAAGGCAGTAATAAAGATTATCTGCAATTGATTGATTATATTAAAAACCATGACCTAAAGGACCAAGACCATTTCAACTATGTGAAAAACCAGATCGATATTGAAAATTTTATGGATTATGTCATTACAGAGCTTTACATTGCCAATAATGATTGGCCGAGTCATAATATCCGCTATTGGAAGGCCGAGGATGAGTATGATAGGTGGCGTTGGATTATTTATGACAGTGACTTAAGCTTTGAAAATTATCAGGAAAATACAGTCGAAAGACTATATAACTATAAAGGAAAAGGGGACGATTCCTTATATATCTCCTTCCTGTTTCGTGAATTAATAAAAAATGAGCAGTTTCGGAAGGAATTAAGTGATCGTGCTGATTATCATTTAACACAAACCTTCCAGCCTGAACGAGTAATTGGAACTATCAATAAAATAAGGCAGCAGTTGGAACCTGAGATGCCAAATCATTTGGAAAAGTGGGAAGGAAACTTGGACGATTGGCGTGCAAATGTTCAAGAGTTGCAAAACTTTGCTCAAAAAAGGCCCCAGTACTTGAAAAAATATCTAACCGAACTGTTTGATACTCTCCAATAAAGGAAGATTATTATGAAATATGGCAATAAAAAGCTGAGACACGAATTGAAATATTATATTTCCTACAACATATTTGAAGAGCTGCGTTCCAGATTACGTTATGTAGTAAAGCCGGATAAGAATTCCGTGAATGAGGATGGCTATCACATCCGAAGCCTTTATTTTGATGATGTCTATGATAACGCCATATATGAAAAGTTGTGGGGGATTCATCGTCGGGATAAGTATCGCATCCGTATTTACAATGAAAGTGATCGACATATAAAGTTAGAAAGAAAAAGTAAGTATGGGGATTATATTTGCAAAGAATCGATGAATCTTACACGTGAAGAATATGAAAAAATTATGATGTCTGATTTTGAATTTTTAAAGCAAAAAAATTCTCAGTTAGGAATGGATTTCTATGTCAAATGTACCAGTGAACACATGCAGCCGCGGATTATCGTTGATTACATAAGAGAAGCTTATACTTATGAACATGGCGATGTCCGGATCACTTTTGATAAACGGCTAATGGCGGGTGTCAATTCATTTTATATCTTTAATCCCAAACTCGTAACTGTCAACGCCATTCACAATAAGGCCATGGTTCTAGAAATCAAATATAATGAATATTTACCCTCGCATATTCATACATTACTGCAGCTTGAGAGTCACCAACGTTCCGCAATCTCAAAATATGTTATATGCCGTGAAGAGGGTATGTATTACTACAAAATATAAAGAAAAAGGGGATCCATTATGAATAATCAAGTAAATTTTAATGATGTCATAAAAAAGAATTTCCTGGAACAAGGTATGTTTGGAGATATACCCCTTCAAAATATCATTCTAGGAATGCTCATCGCTTTTGTCATTGGCCTGTTTATTTTCTATATTTATAAAAAGACATTTAGGGGAGTTGTTTACAGCCATAATTTTAATGTGACGCTCATCTTAATGACGATGATTACGACCCTCATCATTATGACAATTAGTACCAATGTAGTTTTATCACTAGGGATGGTTGGAGCTTTGAGTATTGTCCGGTTTCGAACCGCTATTAAGGATCCGCTCGATGTTATTTTTATGTTTTGGGCGATTTCGGGAGGAATTACTACAGGAGCAGGTGTCTATTCTTTGGCAATCATAGGTTCTATTCTTATTGGACTTGTTATGTTCATAATGACAAGAAAAAGAGGTAAGGATTCTATTTATTTGCTAGTTATCCATCATGATGAGGCAGCAACGGACTCGATAAAATATCAATTGGCTAAAATTAAACATAGTCTGAAATCAAAGATTGTCAGAAATGATATTACAGAATTGACAGTGGAATTAAAAATAAAAGGCGACAATACTGCTTTCGTTCATCAGTTGTCTTCTGTCGAAGGGGTAAAGGATGTCTCTTTAATTAATTATAACGGTGATTACGCCGCATAAAGGACTTGAAGTCAAAAATGAAGAAAATAACCCTATTCATTGTGATTATACTCGTGGTTTTAATTCTATCAGCCTACCTAAGGAGAGAAAAGGAAGTTGTGTTCAAGCCTGAAAACACGGATATAAGTGCTGTCGTCAATCCTTACATGGGATTTGCTCCGCCTGCAGACGGTGGTCCATACAGTCAGCCTCATACATTAGTTTACGCGAATTTCACTTGGCGAGACTTAGAACCCGAAAAAGGGCACTATGATTTTGAGGGGATTGAGAAAAAATACAAGTTAGATTACTGGAGAAAGCATAATGTCAAACTGATCTTTCGTGTAGTAATGGATACCCCTGGGGATGAAAAACACAAGGACATTCCGGATTGGCTCTATAAGGAAATCAATCAGGACGGCACTTGGTATGACCATCAATGGGGAAAGGGCTTTAGCCCAAATTATTCAAATAAGAAACTAATTGCTTACCACAAAAAGTTAATAGAGAAATTAGCAGAACGATACAATGCCGACCCTGAGATTGCGTTTATTGAAATTGGAAGTATTGGACATTGGGCTGAATTTCACACACTTCAGCAAGACGGGATTTATATACCATTTCCAAAACTGCCGGTTGTTGAAACATATGTAAACCATTATCTAAGCTCCTTTGATAATAAAGTTCTATTAATGAGAAGACCTCATCAAATTGCAATTAATAACAAATTGGGGCTTTTTAATGATATGTTTGGCAAAAAGGAAGATACGGTGGATGAATTTTGGAAGTGGGTAACAAAGGGGTACACATTTTGGTTGACCAAAGAAAAGTTTCCCGCGATGCCTGATTATTGGGAGAATGCCCCAACAGGCGGAGAATTTGCCCCTACTGATAATTGGAATGATTATTTTTCAGGATCAACATTTTCAAGCACTATGGACCAATTGGAGCTTACACATGTAAGCTGGCTGGGGCCGAGTTCGCCTGCTGATTATCCCAAAAGCGGTCCCTTAAACGGGAACCTTCATCAATTTTTATCAAAAATTGGTTATCACTTTAAATTAGATAAAGTAACTCATCAAGAAAAAGTCAGCACTGGTGATTCCTTAGATATAGAGATGGTATGGAAAAACTCAGGTGTAGCACCATTCTACTTTCCTTGGCCGTTAGAGCTGTCTTTGACAGATGTCAAGGGGAAGATTGTTTATAAGGAAAACACAAACATAGACATAAGAAAGTGGCTGCCAGGAAAAAATTCTGCACAGGCAACGATTACGATTCCAAGCTCGCTAGATGGTGGGGATTACCACCTTTGTGCAGCCATCATTAATCCTGAGACACAAAAGCCTGGAATTCAATTGGAAATGAGTGGTATCAGGTCAGATGGGAGATACGATATCGGGAAAATCAAAATTACCCAATAATGAAAAAAAGAAAGCTAATAGCTGCCTATCAGCTTTCTTTTTTATTTCTGTTTTTTTATGCTATACAGTCAAAAATTTAATGCAAACCGGATTCGGCACTTTTATATCGGATTGAATTAAGGAAAGACGGCCGGAAAACTCATCTCTTGCATATAAGACAAGATTATTGGACTCCTGATTGGAGGCTACGATAAATTTTTCCGTAGGGTCCAGTGAAAAGTCCCTTGGCCAATCTCCCTCTGTAGAAGTATGTTCTAGAAAAGTAAGTTCCCCTGTGGTCTGATCAACACTAAATACAGCAATACTATTGTGTCCGCGATTGCCTGCATAAACATAACGGCCGTCAGATGAAATATGGATGGCGCTACCTTGATTATTTTCCGTAAAGTCTTCTGGAATGGTGGATATATATTGCTTTTCAGTAAAATGACCATTCTCAGGATGATAATCTAACACAATGACTTCGGAGCTGAATTCAGTCATGAGATAAGCAAACTGCCCGTTTGGATGGAAGGCTAGATGCCTTGGACCGCTCCCGGCTTTTAAAGGAAGAAGGTTAACTTTTTCTAGTTTGCCATCTTCTCCAACTTTGTAAGTAATGAGGGCATCAATTCCCAGTTCACAAACTGCGATATATTTTTCATCCGGAGTAACATTGGCGTAATGGGTATGGGCTTTCTCTTGGCGTGGGTCGGGGCCTCGGCCTTCGTGTTTCATTACGGAAACGATGGATTCAAGAGATCCATCCTCTTGGCTAATTAGGTAAGAGTCAACTGTTCCTTTATGGTAATTGGCACTGAAAGCAAAATGGTTGTTGCTGTCTACGCTCACATAACATGGCGGTGACCCAGCATCCATAACTCGGTTCAATTCTTTTAGCTCACCACCTGGTTGAATGGAAAAAGCTGCAACTCCGCCATTATCTCCGTCTTTGGCGACAGAATAAAGGAAGCGATTGTCTTTACTGATGTTCAAATAAGTAGGATTCTCCAGTGTAGCTGCTGCCTTTATATCGGATAAAGTTTTTTCCGCTGGATTTAAAGCGAAAGAATAGATTCCTTTACTTTCTCCTTTTGTGTAGGTTCCAATAAACCCTATGTATTTCTCGTTATCAGCCATGACTTATTCTCCTTGCTGTAATAAAATATGCATCGTGTTTATGATAACCCAAAAACGGTATTTTTTTCATTTGATTTGTCTTGAGAGAGAAATATGCCAGAATCTGAAGGCAAAGGTTCCTTATACTAGTGCCAAAAACTCCTCAGCATGCGGCCGGCAGAACAAATACCGGAATTCCGAAGAAATTCAAAGATTAGCGAAGCTTATATACCGTATGTCAGTGATGGAAGAAACACTTCAAACCATTTTGGAATATGTGCAGCAAGAGTAAGAAAAAGGAAATTTGTAAAAAAGGAAAACGCTCCAGGGGCATTCCTGGGACTCTTATTCCTTTTAGATAAATCCCTGCCGTATGGCTTCTGCAATCGCTTGGGTCCGGTTTTGGGCGTTTAACTTCTTTTTAATAATCGATATATAGTCACGTACGGTATACTTGCTTAAAAATAACAGATCGGCTGCTTCGTCAATTGTTTTTCCATCAGCAATTAATTTTAGAATTTCAATTTCTCGATTTGAAAGAAGCGTTTTATTGGAGATGGGCCAAATATAATCTTTCTCTGGGGTATACTTTGCCAAGATTTCGCCGGCATGCTGTCCAAACTTCGTGATAACAGACAGCATAGCATTAGAGATAGAAAACATTTCACCTTCTCCCTGGTCTAAAAAGACAGCACCGAGAATTTGTTGGTTAAATGCACTATAAATTGGGATAATGACCAATGATTCTAATCGGAATTGCTGGACAAACCTGCTTGGCAGGACCACCTTTGCTTTTGGTAAATAGAGTGGTTGGATATTTAACATGGTTTTCGTTATTTGCGGTAAGTTCACAAGGTTTTCTCGGATGTTTCGAATTTCCTTCGTTGCAATTTTATGCCCCATTACGCCCATACCAATGTCTTCCCCGGTTTCGGTTTTTGTATAATAAAACAAAGCCGCACGCTCAAAGGGAAGATATTTAGTGAATCCGCCTACAACACTTTCGATTGCCTCTTTAAAATTACGGGCCAGCATAATCCATTCATCAAATAAAATCAAGGAGTCTTTCCAATCATTCTTAATTTCAAGGACTTCTGATAATTTTTCATTCTCTTTGAACATATGGAGAAGCAGGTTAATCACTGGTTTAAATTTTTCTCCATCTGATTTAGTCAGGCAATATAGGTAGCATTCTGTAGGAGAAACGACCGTAGCGACCTCTAGTTCATCTTCTGGTAATGTATCGGAGATTAACCGCATAATGGCCTCGGACAAAAGGTCGATGGATGGTCCCTGCAGTGAAGAGACGATTTTTTCATATGTTTCATCAATCTCCAGACTTGTATTTGCTTTGAAATGATTAATAGAAGCTCCTTTGTCCGTTATCAGTAATTTGGCAAACCAAAGAAGCGGACCGTCCTTCGTATCACCCATTTTACTGAAAAAGTCTTCAAACGTCAGATATTTACTTTTGTTTTCAACGAGCAAGTTTTGTAGGACCAGAGAAAAGAAATGCTGAATGGACTGATGAAGGTGGATGTCAGCTTTATCATTGGTTTTGATTATTTTTTGGGTGATTTGTTCTAACAAAGTGAAAAGCAGCATCAATTTATGAGGTTGAAGCTTACTGTTCAGATTTTCCCAATCAGATCGGAGCTGTTGAAGGATGGTATTTAAATCCCCAGTATTAAATTTGGGAATCATGTTCCAAAATAACTGATTCAAGTGAAGCAGAACCAATTGTTCCTCAGGGCTAACGTCAATCAAGGCTTTACGCTGGTTTAGTCCCTTAATCATGTTCTCCCATTCCTGTTTAATCTCTTTTTGATGCTTGTAAATTTCTAAACCAGCCAGCCGGAATAGCTGATTCATTTGATCTTTAATTGAAACAACCAAACCTGCCACTCCCCCGAAAGTTATTTTTCAGAAAATTTCCATTACTAAAAAGAATAGTAAACAATCTAGTGTCAGTCAAGCTGATTGTCATTTTTTCTAAATAAATATATATATATGATAGAAATATACTATGACCTTGTTAGCACTCGGGTCTTATGTCCTGTCAGTGTTGTATAATTCCATAAGAACCTATTATTTGCAAAATTTTGATGGATAAGTGATATTTAAACTAACTGGGATGAAAACATTGTATTCCATTCCCAAAGTTTATGATAGAAGGAGTCTGATTATGGCAAATCAAAAAAACAAAATGAAGAAGAAGGACAACGGTTCATCGAAATTTATCTTTTGGGTCATTGGTTTGATTGCAGTCGGCGTTTTAGCCCTAATCTTATTTGGAAATTTTTCGGACAAGCAGGATAACCAAGAAGCATCTAAAATTGATTATAGCAGCCAGCCATTTTTGGGTGATAAGTCAGCGTCTGTCTCCATCATTGAATTTGGGGACTATAAATGTCCTGCCTGCAAAAATTTTGCCGAAACAACCATGCCGGTTATTCAAAAAGAACTGGTGGATACAGGAAAGGCAAAATTATATTTTATGAATAATTCGTTCATTAATGTCGATTCAGAACGGTCGGCGAAATTTGCTGAATCCGTCTTCCATGAGCTGGGAAATGAAACGTTTTGGAAATTCCATGAGCTGCTTTATCAGAAACAGCCTGAAGATTCCAAGTATGAAAAAATGGACTATTTTACAGAGCAATTTTTGACGGATACATTGAAGGAAGTGGCCAGTGACGCAGAGGTGGATAAGGTAGTCAAATATTTCGAGACTGAAAAATCTGTAGATGCCTGGCAGAAGGATATGGATTTAGCGAAACAGATGAATGTAACCGGTACTCCTACATTGTTTGTAAACGGTGAAAAGTTTACCGGGCAAACGATGGATGATTTAAAGGAAATGGTAGAATCAGCGGCAAAGGAGAAATAACATGAATAAATCATTGATGATGGCTTGGATTGCTTCCATCGTTGCCACTTTAGGCAGTTTATACTTTAGCGAAGTAATGCACTTTATCCCTTGCACACTTTGCTGGTATCAGCGAATTTTTATGTACCCGTTAGCTATTATCCTTGGAATGGCTGTCTATCGAAATGATGTTAGAATCTACCGCTATGTCCTGCCATTGTCTATCATTGGCATGCTGATTTCCGGATATCATACACTGTTGCAAAAAGTTCCTTACCTGCAGCAATTTGAAATGTGTACATCCGGAGTTCCATGCTCGCAGGATTATATCAATTGGTTCGGGTTTATCACGATTCCAATATTAGCTTTTACGGCTTTCGCCATTATCACAATCAGTTTGGTAATCTTGGTCCGTTCCCACAAAAGAGGGTGACACACGTCATCCTCTTTTTCTATGTACACAATAATGTCATATGTACATTGTGTGAAGTGTATGGTTCGTATGAAAGGTATGAATTATCATACAGATGAGGTGATGAACCCATGATGAATCATGGAAAGATTTTCGGAACAACCAGCATCGGTGAAAGAGGCCAAGTTGTCATTCCAGCGGAAGCAAGAGAAGAGTTGGGGATTAAATCAGGCGAAAAATTTGTGGTATTTGGAGATGAACGCAAAGGCACCGTTATTCTTGTTAAATCGGAAATCGTCAACAGGTTTGCTAATTTCTTTTTTAACAAATCAAAACGGTTCGAGAAAATGGCCCGTGATATTTTTGAAATGACAGAGACTGAGGCAGAGGGAGAAGGACAAAAAGAACAGGGAGATTAACATGGTACCACGCAGGCTTGTCCTGTGTTAACTATAGAAGGAGTGGACAAGGATGCGTGAAATAGTACGTTTAATGGGAAACAGACGATTTCGGACCATCTTTTTTATGTTTGTTGGATTTTCGATCCAGCTATGGTGGCTGGGGAAAACTAAAAAGTTTTTACATAAAGATGCAGCCGCTAGAAAGGCAAAGGCTGTTTATATCGACCAGGCAAGAAAGTTTACCAGTACAGCAGAAGAACTCGGGGGGTTAATGATCAAGCTGGGCCAATTTGTCAGTTCAAGGGTGGATATCCTGCCCAAGGAGTACACGGATATTTTATCCGGACTGCAGGATGCTGTGCCTCCAGTTCCCGCCGAATCGATTAAGAAACGAATGGAGCAAGAGTTGTCCGGAAGGGTTACGGAACTATTTTCTGAATTCGATGTATCCCCAGTGGCAGCCGCCTCGTTAGGACAGGTCCACAAGGCGATGTTAACGAACGGTGAAACAGCCGCCGTTAAAATCATGCGCCCAGGGATTGAGGATATAGTAGCCCTTGATCTTGCAACATTGAAAGTGTTAACAGCGCTCGCCGGCCGGTTTACCAAAATTGGAAATTTCGTAGATTTAAGAGATGTATACGACGAGTTTGAAGAAGTTGCTTCAGATGAACTCGACTATCTTACCGAAGCCAAAAACTTACAGACCTTTCAAGCCGCGTTTCAGGATTTTCCCGGAGTGGCGACAGCTGCTATTAATTGGGAACTGACGACAAGCAAAGTGCTGGTGATGGAATTTATCGATGGAGTCAAAATCAAAGAGGTGAACAAACTCGAATCCTCTGCAGTCAATAAGAAGAAGCTAGCATCAATTCTGTTTCTGGCATATTTAAAACAATTTTTAGAGGATGGTTTTTTCCATGCTGACCCTCATCCTGGTAACTTGCTAGTAAAGAGGGACGGGACACTTTGCTTTATTGATTTCGGAATGGTTGGGACCGTTTCTGACCACATGAGAAGTAACATGGTAAAACTGGCGATGGATATTTACTTGAAGGATGCAGGAGGGATAGTGGATGCCCTGGCACAGCTTGGCTTCTTGCGTAAAAATGCTGACAGAGCTGCGTTAAAGAAAAGTGTGAATGTCGTGCTTGCAGGATTTTCAGAAGGCCAATTTAATTTGGAAACGATTAATAATGAGGCCTTTTTAGAGGGTATGAGAGAATTCCTTTATGAGCAGCCGTTTCAGATTCCATCTCGGATGACATTTTTCGGTAAAGCGTTGATGACGGTGATCAGCATTTGCAATGGGCTTGATCCGGATTTTGACCTGGTAGCCAGCATTAGGCCGTTTGTGGAAGATGTTGTTGGTGGTGAAACCGTCAAACCTGCAAAGAAAACTGTTGTTAACCAAGTAAAAGATACACTATTAAAAATCATTCCTGCTTCGCGCAAAATGGCTCACCTGATCGACCAGTTTGAATCGGGTGATATCCGGTTTCAGCCATCGAAAGCGTACGAACAGAAAATGCTGACGCAGCAATACCGTGAAACGAACAAAATGATCCTAGCGATATTTGGAACAGGGTTATTCATAGCAGGATCACAAATGATCCAACAGTCCTATGATTTAGGTGTGATCATGATGGCTTTTGGAAGTATTTTGACGCTTTTACAAGTGATTAGAAAAAAAGAAAAAAAACGCAGAAGGCCGCACGCCAAACCCCCGTTTAACCCGGGGCGATCATAACAAAAAAGGCTGATCCAGAAAAATCTGTTGGATCAGCCTTTAATATTAATATTGATGATACATTTGGAGTGCATCACTTAAACTGTTTTTCCAAGAAAAGCCTTCAGCATCCAAACATGCTTTTCTAAGCCAGAATGAATCGCGAGCAGCATATCTCCGGTGGTTTCATCATTTATCTCATCGGTAAAGTTCATTCCCTCTTTTAATTCACCAATGATTATGGAAAAGTCATTTACAACAGACTGTACCATTTCCTGAGCTGTTTCGGTACCGGCTGCCTCTTCAATAGAGGAAAGTTCCAGACATTCCTTCATGGTAGCAACAGGCTGACCTCCGACTGCTAATAGGCGCTCGGCTAATTCGTCGACGTGCAATCCCGCCTCATTATACAGTTCTTCAAATTTTGCATGCAGCGTGAAAAATTGGTCGCCCTTCACGTACCAGTGATAGTTATGTAACTTAATATACAATACCGACCAGTTTGCGATTTGTTTGTTAAGGACATGGACTAGCTGTGTGTTCATATTTATAGCCTCCTTTATAGTCATCTTTATTTTACCCATTTGGTTTATGTTATTCTTGTCTATTTTGCGGAAATAGTTGTTAATTCTGTGAAATGAAAGGAAGGGGGAAGAAGTTATATATAGCGAAAGTCAGCCAAACTTCCTGTTACATATTGTTTACGAGTTGTAAAAATTGCCCCATATACTGACAAAAGTGTTTACATTTAGGAGTTTCAATAGTTCTGGTTAATGTTTCCAACAGTGACATTACTAGTTTAATAGCATAGCTTTAAGCAGCACCTTTGATTATTACCACTTTTTGGACCATGAACAGAAATATTACATCTGATAGGTTAATAGTAGACGAAAAACGACTACTAGGAGGACAAGTCATGAAAAAATTTAAAAAACTATTAGTAGCCGCTGGATTAATGTTTTCTATTTCAGCATTTACTTTAACTAACCAAACAGAAGCAGCAACCACTCACAAAATTCAAAATGGTGAGACCTATTGGACCGTTTCAAAAGGATTTGGAATTCCTGTAAACAGTTTAATGAAAGCAAACAATAGTAAAATACTTGTCTCGGGTCAATCTCTGACTCTACCTAACTCGATCCTATCAGCATCAGATAAAGATTTAATGGCGCGTTTGGTTCGTGCAGAGGCCGTAGGTGAACCATATGCCGGTAAAGTAGCTGTCGCGACTGTCATTTTGAACCGTGTATTTATGAGTTCCGACTTCCCTGACACAGTCCGTGAAGTCATTTATCAAATTTCAAATGGACACTATGCTTTCACCCCTGTTGCCAACGGCCAGATTAATCAGGCTGCAGACGTTGAATCGAAAAGAGCTGTTAATGAAGCATTGGCCTTATTGGGTAAAGGAAATGGATCTTTATTTTTCTACAATCCTAAAACTTCGACAAGCTCTTGGGTATCAACACGTCAAGTAACAGTTAGAATTGGAAACCATGTTTTTGCCAGATAATTAAAGTATCTCCGGTTCAATAAAATTTATGTAAAAGGCGGGAAATTCCTTGTTGGATTTCCTGTTTTTTTATGCCCAATACTTAGACAATATACTTTATATCACACTGGTTAATATGTTACGATAACCTACAAAGCAGTTCGGGAAATGAGGTAGTCGTCATTGTATAAAACAATATTGTTTGATGTTGATGGAGTGCTTTTGAGTGAGGAGCATTATTTTGATGCTTCGGCCTTGTCAGTATGGGAAATGTTGATTAGTTGCAACTATTTAGCTCTTTCGCCGGAACAATTTAAAACTGACTACAGCGAAGATGAAATAAAACAAATAAGAGCCAGGGTCTTTGAGCAGGATCAAATCCTCAAATTTCAAAAGTCACGTGGTCTAAATGCTAACTGGGATATGATTTATTTAACTTTTAGCCATCAATTGATTCACTTATTAATGCAAATTAAGGAAACGGAGAATGAAAAAATTAATCAATGGCTCCAGACCCCGATTACTCGAGAAACACTATTAGAAATTGGCAGAGTATTGAATAATTATCCCGTCAAGATGAATTTTTCGGCTTTTATAAAGGATTTCGGGCGGTCATCTGCTGTAAAGCAGGAGTTGTTCGAGTATTTAAATACGCTGGCAATTGAGAAGCTGGGAATACATACTTCCGCATTCAGCAAGGGTGAGTTATGGTCGGTTTGCGAGCATGCCTGCCAGGAGTGGTATGTTGGAGACGACAATGTCCTATCTTCAACAGGGAGACCTTCTGTACAAACAGGAAAACGGGGATTTTTGGCTAATGAAACAACTTTGGCTTCTCGAGAAGAAATAGCTGAGTTATTTCAGTATCTTGTAAATTCTGGGTATAAAATTGGGGTTGGTACAGGACGTCCAGAGTTAGAAACGATCCAACCGTTTCACCATTTAGATTGGCTGAAGTATTTTGAGGAAAAACGAATGGTAACTGCTGATGATGTGCTGGCAGCAGAAAATGCCCTTCAGGAAAAAATATCGCTGTCGAAACCACACCCGTTTACGTATATATTGGGAATACATAAAAAGGAGCTTTCGGCGGAAGAATGTGTAAGTCTGCCGCTGCCAATGGAAGGGGCCGAACAGGTGCTGATCGTTGGCGATTCCCTGGCTGACCTGCTTGCTGCCAGAAATCTTGGTGCGAAGTTCGCCGCAGTGTTAACCGGTCTTTCTGGCAAGACAGCAAGGATCGAGTTTGAAAAATATCATGCTGACTATATCTTGGATTCGGTTATCCAGCTAAAAGAAATAGTATAAAAAAACGGCTGGTACCCCATAAAGGGGGTCTGGCCATTTATATATCATTAATTTTCAGTCTTTATAGAAAATTTTTTATTAATAAAAAAATCCTTGTATAATGCGGCAGTAAACGATTACAATCAAGAAAACCGAAAAATATATCTATTGTAAAAAAATGAATAGAATCATATAATGTCTACAATACAAATACAATTGTTTTCCCTGTGAGGACATAGACGGGAGGGGAAGTTTGTGAAGGCAATCTCGATTGGGCTTTTGGGTATGGGCACCGTTGGTTCAGGTGTTGTGCAAATCATTAAGAAAAACCAAGATAAATTGATGCATCAAATAGGATGCCCAGTTGTGATCAAAAAAATCCTTGTAAGGGATTTGAGTAAACAAAGACCTATTGAAGTTGAAGCTGAATTATTAACGGATCAAGCAGATGAGATCCTTTTTGACCAAGAAATCGATGTCGTTATTGAAGTAATGGGGGGCGTTCAGGATACAAAAGACTATTTGATAACGGCCCTCCGTCAAGGAAAGCATGTCGTGACAGCTAACAAGGACCTCATGGCCTTGCACGGATCCGAACTGTTAACTGTTGCTTCTGAGCACGGCTGTGATTTATTTTATGAGGCCAGTGTGGCTGGGGGAATTCCTATATTAAGAAGTTTAGTAGATGGACTTGCTTCAGATCGGATTACCCAAATGATGGGCATCGTTAATGGAACTACCAACTATATTTTAACGAAAATGACGAATGAGGGTCGGTCCTATGAGGAAGCCCTGAAGGAAGCCCAGGAGCTCGGCTTTGCTGAGTCTGACCCAACAGCAGACGTAGAAGGCCTTGATGCCGCTCGCAAGATGACGATTTTGGCCACTTTGGGCTTTTCCATGCATATTGACTTAGAGGATGTCGCAGTAGCTGGCATTTCCCATGTGACAGAAGAAGATATCAATTATGGAAAACAACTCGGATATACTATGAAGTTGATCGGATATGCTCACCGCAACGGGGATAATGTGGAAGTCAGTGTGGCGCCGACTTTTCTATCGAACAATCATCCGCTCGCCTCTGTGCAAAATGAATATAATGCTGTTTATGTTTACGGTGAATCCGTTGGCGAAACGATGTTTTACGGTCCCGGTGCCGGTAGTTTGCCAACCGCCACTTCGGTTGTATCAGATCTTGTGGGAATCATTAAAAATTTGCGCCTTGGCGTAAATGGCAAGAGCGCAGTGTCACCACAGTATCCCAAAAGTTTAAAAAATGATGGGGAAAAATACTCAAAGTATTTTCTTCGGATCCATGTTCAAGATGAAATAGGGGTTTTCGCAGATATTACTGGTATTTTTGCAAAACATCAGGTCAGCTTTGAGAAAATTCTCCAGCTGCCAATAAAGAAAAATGAAACATCGGAAATTGTCTTGGTTACTCATCAGGCGTCATTGACGAATTATGACAGGATTATTCAAGAATTATATGATTTACAAGCAGTAAAAGAAGTAAAAAGTGCGTATAGGGTTGTGAGAAAATCATGAAAAGATGGCCAGGATTATTAGAAGCGTATAAAGAATACTTACCTATCAATCAAGAAACTCCAAAATTAACATTAAATGAGGGAAACACCCCATTAATCAAGCTGGAACACCTTTCCAAGGAGTGGGGTGTTGAGCTATACGTGAAAACAGAAGGAGCGAATCCGACCGGTTCCTTTAAAGACCGAGGCATGGTAATGGCCGTTGCCAAGGCCGTGGAAGAAGGAAGTAAGACAGTGATTTGCGCCTCAACTGGTAATACATCAGCTGCTGCCGCCGCTTATGCCGCACGTGCCGGCATTAAATGCATTATCGTGATTCCGGAAGGGAAGATTGCTTTAGGCAAGCTTGCCCAAGCCATGATGTACGGGGCGGAAATCATCTCCATCGAGGGCAATTTCGACCAAGCGTTGCAAATGGTCCGCAATATTAGTGAGACTGAGCCGGTTACTCTTGTGAATTCGGTCAATCCGTTCCGGCTTGAAGGTCAAAAAACGGCTGCCTTTGAGGTCTGTGATCAGTTAGGCGAAGCACCGGAAATTTTAGCGATACCGGTTGGAAACGCAGGCAATATAAGTGCCTATTGGAAAGGGTTTAAAGAATACGCTGAAAAACAGGGAACCGGACTACCAAGAATGTTTGGATTTGAAGCAGCAGGAGCCGCCGCCCTTGTCCATAACCGGGTGTTTGAAAATCCGGAGACCATTGCGACAGCGATCCGAATCGGCAACCCAGCAAGCTGGAATTTAGCCGTCAATGCGGTTGAGGAATCCAATGGCCAATTTGATGAAGTCACCGACGAGGAAATTGTTGCAGCCTATAAAAAATTGGCATCGTCAGAAGGCGTGTTTGCCGAGCCGGCCTCATGTGCCTCTATAGCAGGTGTTTATAAGGCAATCCATAATGGAAAAATCAAAAAAGGAACGAAAATTGTTGCTGTATTAACCGGCAATGGTTTAAAAGATCCAGATACGGCGATTCAAAGCAGCTTGATTAAACCTGTGCAATTGCCGAACGATGAACAGGCTGTTGCGGATCATATTAGAGGAGTTATGCTCCATGCCGCTCAATAATCGCTTTATCATTAAAGTTCCGGCGAGCACCGCCAATCTTGGACCAGGTTTTGATTCAATCGGGTTGGCAGTAGATTTGTTTTTGACATTAGAGGTTGAACAAAGCGACAGCTGGGTGTTTTCAACTGTTAATGATGAATTGCAGGAGTTTCCTTCTGATGAACAGCACTTCATTGGTCAGGTTGCGATTGCGACTGCTAAAAGATTTGGAAAAGTCTTGCCGCCGTGTAAGGTAACGATCGATAGTGAGATTCCACTGGCACGCGGGCTTGGTTCTAGTGCTTCAGCCATTGTGGCAGGAATTGAACTTGCTGACGTGATGAGCGGGCTGGAATTATCGAAACAAGAAAAGCTGCAGTTGGCAACAGAGTGGGAGGGGCATCCGGATAATGTCGGCGCCTCTTTATATGGAGGGCTTGTGGTTGGCTGTTATCAGGACAATGAAGTAGATATGCTGGCTTTTACCAATCTTGACATGGATTTGGCCGTCGTTATTCCCAAGGAAGTGCTGCTGACCAAAGATTCACGGGAGGTCCTGCCAAAGACTTTTTCAAGGCAAGAAGCAGTACAGGCTTCTGCAACTGGAAATCTTCTGGTTGCAGCACTTCTCAGCCAAAACTGGGACACTGCTGGGAAGATGATGAGTAGTGACTTGTTCCATCAGCCTTATCGTAAACCACTTATTCGCGGTTTTGAGGAAATTGAACAAGCAGCTAAAGCGAACGGTGCCTTCGGTGCTGCCCTTAGTGGGGCAGGTCCAACGGTCATCTGTTTTGCGGAAAAAGGGTATGGAAAGCAGCTTTCGCAATCTTTGCAACAGGCATTTCCAGATATGACCGTCAAACATCTGCAAATCTCTCCACATGGAAGCTGTGTCAAAATAGACAGCATCGTGGGATAATATAGAAAAGGATTAACAACAAATTTAGCCAGGCTAGAAGAATATGAATATTTTTTTAGATTGATTTACTACTGCTGATTGGAGTGGAAATCAACAGGCTCAATTGCTGTAAAAGTTAACTCTAAAAAATGTGTATAAGGATAAACGGACATTTCTGTTTATCCTTTTTTTATGAACTCTTCGAATTGGTATTTATTTAGCGGCTCACTAAATAAATACCCCTGCATTTGCCAGCATTTTTTTGATAAAAGGAACTTCTTTTGATACTCCTTTTCAACCCCTTCGGCAATCACATTTAAATGAAGACTCTTTGCTAAATTAATAATCGCTTCTACAATCTCTGAATTGGTTAAATCCTCCTGTATATCCTGGATAAATGATTTATCTATCTTCAATGTGGAGATGGGCAAATTTCTTAAATAGTGTAATGATGAATAACCTGTTCCAAAATCATCAATCGAAATGGAGATCCCTAAATCTTGCAAAGTAGAAAGTGCCTCCAAGATCTCCTTAGAATCATTCATTAGAATGCTTTCGGTAATCTCAATTTCAAATTGTGAAGGTTTGAGCTGACTTTCTGATAGAATTGCTCTCACTTGCTCAACCATACGAACTGGATCCCCAAATTGCCTTGCGGAAAAATTTACCGAAACTGATAATGGTTGAAGGAGATTTTGATTCCATTCGTACATCTGATGACAGGCTTGTTTCATAACAAAATGCCATAATGGCTGAATTAAACCTGTTTCCTCCGCAATCGGGATGAATAAATCCGGAGAGACTGCACCCAGTTCGTCATCAAACCACCGAATTAGTGCTTCCGTACCATATATAGATTCGGTGGCAGCATTCACTTTAGGTTGATAGTATACTTCTAAGCTTCCAGCTTCAATCGCCTTTCTCAACCGTAATTCTACTTGGGTCCTCTCCAGATTTGCGTTTAATAATTGGTCTGAATAGACTACCGCTTTATTCCCTCCTGATTTCTTAGCCTCATACATCGCCATGTCAGCGTATGAAATAAGGGTGTCGATATCTTGTGTATGGTTAGGATATAGGCTGATGCCCAAGCTAGCCCCCAGAAAAATTTCATTTCCCCCAATCCAGTATGGCTTTCGTAGACTGTTGATAATTTCTTTTGCAGCTGCCTCGGTTTCTTTTAAACTAGATTGAAGGAAAAGAAGAAGAAATTCATCACCGCCCTGCCTAGTAATCAACGGTTGGTTTTTGTCAGGAAAACAATCTCTTAGTCGGCCTGCAACAATTCTTAGGAGCTCGTCCCCTTTGTTATGTCCAAAAGTGTCATTGACTTGTTTAAACCGATCAATGTCAATGAAAATAATTGATAGTTGCTGCTTTTCGGAAGAGGGCTCGTTCACGATGGAATGCAGACGTTCATGAAAAAATCTACGATTTGTTAATCCTGTTAATGGATCATGATATGCTTGGTATTCAATCACTTTTCGACTGTTTTCAAGATCGTTGACGTAATTTTGTAAATCTGTTGAAAGTGCATTTACATTCTCAGCAAGCAGTCCTAATTCATCATTTCGTTTCACTATAACTTTTTTCCCAAAGTTACCTTTGGCGATCTCATTTACCCGATTGACGATATAACCTATTGGCTTGGTGATGGAGTAGGAGAACACAAAACTGATAATGAGTACCATAATCATAATGGCAATAGAGAGCAAAATATGTACTTTGAGTTCTTTGACAAGCTCCTGTTCAATAAGTTCGTAATAATAAACCAGACCTATGACATAAGGTGCTTGATTGGCAGGATAAACTGGAACAAATGTCTTCATGACCCTTTTGGAATTTAAGTCAGCGATATAATTTTGTTGCTTTTTGGTCTGGATTGCTTTTGAAATATAGGAGGCATCCTGTTGGGTGTTAGGATAATTATAAGTGCCGTACCATATGGGCTCGGCAGAGATTCTCGTATAGGTGTTCCCATTCAAATGGACCACTTCTTTTTTCTTGCCAAACTTTTCTGGATTAAACACGGAAAGCTCCAAAATTTCATGCTCACTTGTAAAATCTTCAATGATTTTCATGGGTCCGAACTTCTTTTCATATTCCAATACTTTATCCCGAAAGTAAGGATTGATAATATAATTTGTACTGGCATCATAATAGTAGCCCCACTTATCAATATGGTCTGGGTTGGAGGAGGCAACTTCAATTGGACCAGACCAATAATTCTCTAGGGTTAGTCCTTTGCCAACTGAGACGGGGGTTAATTGGAACAGTTGTTGAAATGCATTGTACCAATAACCCCAGCCTTTCGTTCCCATATTGATTTCCTCAGGGTCGGATGACTTTACTCCAATAATGTCGTTTTCGGTCTTGGCTAGTAAGGTGATATGGGATACCCCTGTTTCTTTTGCGAGCTGTTTGAGTTGGGCATTACTCACATCATGATAATCGGCCGGAAGAAAGTGTTGAATTGCAATGGAGGCAGTCCGCAAATCTCTGGCAAGAATATTTTCCACGAATAATGCCCCATTTCTTGTATTCTCTACCTGAAAAGATACCTCCTTGACGATCATAGAAATTTCTCGGTTATTATATTTTAGAAGTTGGTTTTTAGATCGAATATAATGGATGGCATTGTTCGCAACTAATATTAGAAAAACTAACAGGCAAAAAATAAGCGGGATTTTTTTCTTAATTGACAATGAATCCACACTCCAATTAGACTGCATAATCCCTAATTAGAAAGAAAGGAAAAAACAGTCGAGTTGCATTACCCCTTGATCCCGTGGAGCCATTCCTGATAACATTCATCACATAGCGATTCGTTTCTCTCCTCATTGGAGGTAATAAATGAAACCAAATGAAGCTGGTTTTCCTCAATGTCATTTGAACAATAAAAGCACTTTTCGCTCATGAATACCCCACCTTAATTAGTATGATGTTTTAGTATCTTCAGATGATAGCCTTTTATTCCAATATTCTCCTTGGTAAAATAAAGAGAAGTGAGAGACAAATCTAAAGGAGCAGGAAAATGAAATTTTTGGATAAAGTAATTGTTGTCACAGGTGCAGGAAGTGGAATTGGGCGTGGAGTGGCCACAGCATTTGCCCGTAATGGCGGAAAGGTCGTCGTTGCGGATGTAGATGTTGATGCTGGGAAGCGGACTGTTGGAGAAATCCAGGAGAACGGAGGAAAGGCTCTCTTTATAAAGACAGATATCCGATTAGAATCAGAGATTATTCATTTGTTTAAAGAAACAAAAAGAACGTACGGCAGAGTGGATATTTTAATTAATAATGCAGGGAAAGGAGGCTTTTTTCCATTCTATGAATTATCGGTCGAACAATGGGATGATGTGATCAATACAAATTTAAGAAGTGTGTTCCTCTGTTCACGTGAAGCGGCCAAGCTTATGCGAGAAAACGAAGCAGGAGGTTCGATTGTCAATATTGCATCGACACGGGCTTTGATGTCTGAGCCAAACTCGGAAAGCTATGCCGCTACTAAGGGAGGGATTGTGGCTATCACCCATGCATTAGCGGCTACTTTAAGTGAGGACCGGATTACGGTAAATGCCATTTCACCAGGCTGGATTCATACAGGAGACTACTCACAGCTTACTTACGCAGACCATGAGCAGCATTTTTCAAAGCGGGTGGGCAAGCCAAGTGATATCGCCGAGGGCTGCCTATATTTAACCGCACCTGATAATAATTTTGTGACGGGCATTAATTTGGTCATTGACGGAGGCATGACCAGAAAAATGATATATGATGAATAAATGGAATGCCCAACTTATGCTGGGTATTTTTTGTTATCGTCCAAAGCACCTATAATATGATAAAATAATGTAAAAATTGGGAATTTTTAAGTAGAGGGGCTATGATCGGATGAAGCTTCCAATTATTCAAACAAAGCTGCGCATTCCCGCTGTTAAAGATGATTTTATTAGGAGAGCAAAGCTTACCCAAAAGTTAAAAAAGGTATTGGAGTATCCCTTGACTCTTATTCATTCTGCTGCCGGGTTTGGAAAAAGCACTGCTCTTGCTTTGTTTATGAGAGATGAAAAAGTTTCCGGATGCTGGTATTCTATTTCGTCCATGGATGATGACATACTTCCATTTCTATCCCACATTATTTACTCGATTCGAAAAGCCGTTCCCGAATTTGGAACAGAGCTATTAATCTATATGGAAACGATGGATCGGTATATTCGCAGTGAGGAGTTAAGTGTGCTATGTTCTTTGTTTCTAAATGAAGTGCTGGAGACTAATAGAGCAATAATTTTAATATTAGATGATTTCCATCAAATTGAACAGTCCTACACAATTAATACGTGGATGGAAAATTTGCTGGAACATATTCCTGCTAATTTGCATCTTGTCATTTCCAGCCGCAGCCGTCCGGTGTGGAAGCACCTTACGAAAATGAAGGTGTGTGGTCAGTTGCTAGAGATTACAAAGGATGATTTGGCATTAACGATGGAGGAAATGGAATTACTGTTAACCGATCTTTACGGGTTGGAAGTAGACGAAAAACAGTTGCAGATGATTTATCAAATGACCGAGGGCTGGATTATCGCCCTGTGCATGATTGCCCAACAAATTCCTCTTAAAAACGACATTTCTGACCTGTTTGCACACTCTGCCCAATCCATGCAGGAATTTTTTCAGTACTTAGTCATGGAGGTGTTTTCAAAGCAGCCGCCAATTATTCAACAATTTCTTGAGCAAACTGCTATCTTTGAAGAAATCGACGAAGAATTATGTACAGAAGTCATCGGAATACAAGGTGCATCAAGTATGCTGGAACAGTTAAAGGATCGGAATTTATTTATTCAAAAGACAGGTAAAACCCATTACCGTTACCACGCCTTGTTTAAAGAATTTTTAGAGGGCCATTTTCAAAACAGCCATCCGGGCCATTATAGAGCCCTTCATGAAAAATGTGCCCGTTTCTATGAAAAGAGAGAACTATGGGAAAAAGCCCTCTACCATTATAAAAAAATCAAACAGGTTCAAGCGATTGCTGCAATTTTACAAGATCATGGCTTTCGAATGCTAGAGAGCGGAAAATTGGATTTATTATCGATGATGGGAACAGGTGAGATGGGCAACTATTATCAGCTATGGCTTTTGAAAGCGGAGGTATACCGCTACCGTTCGCAATTTCAAGAGGCTGAAGCCTGTTACGACATGGCGCATGAAGGAGCAAACATGCGTCAGGACTACCTGGGAATAAGTAAGGCACTAGAAGGAAAAGCCATGATTTTTTTGGACACGATTCAGCCCCATCATGCAGAAAGGCTGTTATATGAAGCCATTTCCTATCGTGAAAAAAGCAATAGTGAGGCACAGGATATTGGAAAATTGTATGAGTTATTATCGGAGAACTTGCTGAATTTAGGGAAGGCCAGTAAAGCAGAAAAATGGCTCCTGAAAGCGAAAAGATTAAATATCTCCAGCATTGACGGCAATTTTGAGGCAAGACTGTATCTAAGAACAGGCCGTTATGAAGCAGCAAAGAAGCTGCTATATCAAAAGAAAGATGAGATGCGCGGGAAGGATTTATTATCCCTTCCACAGGCACATCGCGAAACCGACTTATTATTATCGTTAATTGAGGCATTTACCGGTGAAGGGAATAAAGCAAAAGAGCTGGCTCAAGCGGGGATACAGCAAGGGATTGGCTTAAAGGCTCCTTTTGTAGAAGCATGCGGCTGGATTCGGATGGGGCATGCCGTGCAAATTTTGAATAAATATGATAGTGAACTTGCGGAGAACTGTTACCAAACGGCATTAGAAATAATGGAAGCGCTTCATGTGGATCGAGGCAAGGCGGAGCCATTAATGGGGCTGTGTGTTCTATACGGAAGAAGGGGAGAGTTTGAACGGGCAATGGAGGCAGGAAAGAAAGCATTACAAGAGACCGAAAAGGTTCATGATGTATGGCTCTCTGCACTCATCACTCTCGGCATCGGCATAACCTGCATAAATAATGGCTATTACCCAAAGGCACTAAAGTATTTAGAACAAGCAGGTGATTTATTTGACCAATGTGAGGATTCTTATGGTCAAATGTTAGCAAAATTCTGGCTTGCTTACCTGTTATTCTTGGAGAAAAAACTAGATTCCTATTATCAGGCAGCCGATTCCTTTTTAAGTTTGGTGCAAGTCCATGAGTACGACTTCTTTCTCCATAACCCCTCTGTTTTCAGTCCTAGAGATTTACAAGTTTTTATCCCGCTTCTAATTGAATGCATGAAACAGGGTATCCAAAAAGCCTACGCAGCCAAGATTCTCCAGGATATGGGCATGAACACACTCGATTCGCATCCCGGCTATTCCATCCGGGTGCAGACTTTCGGTCAATTTAAAGTGTGGCTTGGCGAAAAAGAGGTCGGGGAAAAGGAATGGCAGCGAGAAAAAGCGAAGGAAATTTTTCAATTATTAATAACTAGATATGAGCCAATGGCAAAGGAACAAATACTTGGAACGCTATGGCCCCATCAGGATAAAAAAAGTGCCGACCGGGATTTTAAGGTAGCTCTAAACAGTCTGCATCATGTGTTAGAGCCAACAAGGAAGGCACGAACGGATCCCTTTTTTATCATAAGAGATGCGGGTTCCTATGGGTTAAATCCACTTGCCGTGATTGAATTGGATACGGCCCAATTTCAAAGATGGATTCAGTCAGGACTTATGGAAGGCAATCAAGAAAAAGCTATTCATCTCTTGGAGAAAGGTCTGGCATTTTACAATGGAGATTATTTGCCAGACCGCCGTTATGATGACTGGTGTATCAGTAAACGGGAGAGCATGCTGGTGTATTTTTTACGCGGTGCCGAAAAAATGGCACAGATTATGGTAAGAACGGAAAATTACGATGTTGCTATCTATTGGTGTGAACAAATTTTAGCCCGAGACCGGACTTGGGAAGAGGCATATCGGCTATTGATGTACTGCTATTATCGAAAAAATAACCGTCCTCAAGCCGTGAAATGGTTCCGAAAATGTACGGAGGTTTTAGAAGAAGAGTTAGGTGTGACTCCATTAGAACCAACCAGGCATATGTATGAAATGATCATTGACTCCGAAAGTTTCCATCAACAGATAAAGCAGCCTTAATAGGGCTGTTTTTTTTGTCCTGCTCCAGCATCCTAGCGCCTGGTGTCCTTCGCTCCCCGCCCTGCGATAACTCGGTTGAAGCGTTCCAGACAATACGGTGCTGAACATTAAGGAAAGCTTCTTAGAGAAAATGCTTCGCAGGAACAAGCGTTTTTGCTTGTTCCGAGGGTGCTTCCGTTTTCTATTTTGTAACTTTTTTGCAACTAGGATTTATTATTCTGATTTCAAAGCAAGACCACAGCTTTTTAAAAATATTTAGGGGGAAAAAATGTGAAGAAAAATTGGTCATTATTAGGGTTACTTATGTTTATGATGATTTTTGCAAGTGCATGCAGTTCAGGAAAATCGTCTTCTGAATCAAAAGGTGATGGAGGAAAAGAGGAAAGCAAAGATCCGCTTAAAATAGGGGTACTTGCCTCGAAAACGGGTGCTTTAGAGTCCTATGGAAAGCAGACACTAAGGGGCTTTGAATTGGGTCTTGAATACGCAACAGACGGAAAAATGGAAATAGACGGAAGAAGGATTGAGTTTATCGTCGAAGATACGGAAACTAAACCAGAAGTAGCTGTACAAAAGGCAACGAAATTATTAGAAGAAGATAAAGTAGATTTTCTTGTCGGTTCTTCTAGCTCGGCAGATACATTAGCCGTTTTACCGCTGGCAGAAGAATATCAGAAAATAATGATTGTAGAACCAGCTGCTGCTGATAGTATTACAGGATCTGAGTTTAATAAGTACATGTTCCATTCAGCCCGTAACTCCTCGCAGGATGCCGTGGCCGGTGCTGCCGCAATAGCAAAGAAAGGGGTCAAGATTGCTACGCTTGCACCCGATTATTCATTTGGACGTGATGGAGTAGCTGCCTTCAAGGAAGCGGCGAAAAAATTAGGTGCGGAAATCGTCAAAGAAGAATATGCCGACCCGGCAGCAACTGATTTTACATCAAATATCCAAAAAATTATCGATGCTAAGCCGGACTACCTATTTGTCGTTTGGGCAGGAGCCAACTCTCCTTGGAAGCAAATAGCGGATATGAAGGTCCAAGAAAAAGGCATTAAAATTTCTACCGGTGCCCCGGATATTGCTGCTTTATCGACGATGGAACCACTTGTGGGCATGGAGGGCTTCACTGTTTATTATCATGATCTGCCAAAAAACAAAATCAACGATTGGCTCGTAACGGAGCACAAAAAACGGTTTAACGGTGAGGTACCTGATTTATTTACACCTGGCGGAATGAGTGCTGCCATCTCCATTGTAGAGGCGTTAAAGAAAACAAATGGGGATACGGATGTTGATAAACTAATCAAAACCATGGAAGGAATGAGCTTTGATACACCTAAAGGCAAAATGACTTACCGCCCTGAGGATCATCAAGCGCTGCAAGCCATGTACGCAATCAAACTCGAGAAGAAGGACGGAGTGTCCTATCCGGTTCCAACCTTGATTCGCGAATTGACTCCTGAAGAAACCGCACCTCCAATCCGTAACAAATAAACATTGATTTTTGGAGGGGATGGCGAGCAACTATTTGCCAGCCTCTCCCTATTTCTATCAAGTTCTAACTAGGTGGTGTACCAATGGCAACCTTAATTGAAACCAATGATTTATCCATTACATTTGGCGGGCATACGGCTGTTGATTCTGTCAGCATCTCGGTTCCTGAGAAACATTTCAAGTCCATCATTGGGCCGAATGGGGCAGGCAAGACAACATTCTTTAATCTGTTAAGCGGCCAATTAGCGCCAACCAAAGGAAAAGTCTTTTATCGGGGCAACGATATAACCCATTTTTCCCCGACCAAGCGGACAAGGGAAGGGATTGGCCGGTCCTTTCAGATTACCAATGTTTTTCCCAATTTAACGGTCCTCGAAAACGTGCGCCTTGCTGTGCAATCCCAGGCAGGCATCCGTTATCAAATGCTATTTCACTATAAAAAATACCGCCATTTCGAGGAAAAGGCAATAGACTGGCTGCGGCTTGTGCTTTTGGATGAGAAAAAGGATTCGTTAGCTAGTAACTTGGCCCACGGCGAGAAACGAAAGCTGGAAATCGCCATGCTTCTTGCATTGGAAACGGAGGTGCTTTTATTGGATGAACCCACTGCGGGGATGTCTTTAGAGGAAGTACCCGCCATTTTGGAGGTTATTAAAAGAATTAAAAATCAGGGTAACCGGACCATCATTTTAATTGAACACAAAATGGATATGATTTTGGATCTTTCAGATTCCGTCATGGTGTTATTTAACGGGCGGCTGTTAGCGGACGGCTCACCGGAGGAAATCATGAAAAATGAGACCGTCCAGTCTGCTTATTTAGGAGGTCATTATGAATAACAGCCTGCTGAAGCTTAATCAGGTCGAGACATATATCGGTCAGTATCATATCCTTCAAGGAGTCTCATTTGAAGTAAGAAAAGGAGAAGTAACTGTTTTGCTTGGCAGAAATGGGGCAGGCAAAACAACAACGCTGCGAACGATTATGGGGCTTAATCCCGCATCAAAAGGAAGTATTGTATTTAAAGGGGAAGAAATTCAAACATTCCCAACCTATACAATCGCCAAAAGAGGGATTGGCTATGTACCGGAAGATCAAGGAATTTTTGCCGGATTAACGGTTGAGGAGAATATGAAAGTTGCCATACAAAAAGATAATGAAGAAACAGCCAAGCGGATGGAATGGGTTCTTGAACTGTTCCCTGACCTGAAAAAGTTTTGGAAAAAACCAGGAGGACTGCTAAGCGGCGGGCAAAAACAAATGCTTTCGATTGCCAGGGCCTATGTCAATGAAAATGAACTGCTGTTGATTGATGAACCGAGCAAGGGGTTGGCCCCGATCATGGTCGAAAAAGTCATGGATTCGATTATGCAAATGAAAGACCAAACCACGATTGTTCTAGTGGAGCAGAACTTTATGATGGCCAGCACGATTGGCGATTGTTTTTACATCATTGATGATGGCCGGACTGTCAGTCACGGGACGATGAAGCAATTAAAAGAAGATGAAGAAATGAAACGGAAGTATTTGGGAATTGCCTAGGAAAGGAGGAATTCTTCTTGGATTTATTTATGAACTTGGCCTTAAACGGTCTGGCAACCGGCATGCTAATTTTTTTATTGGCGGCCGGGCTCACGCTGATCTTTGGCTTAATGGATGTGCTGAATTTTGCCCATGGCGGATTATTCGCATGGGGAGCCTACAGCGGCTTGTGGATTTATTCCAAGACAGACAGCTTTTTAATCGGAATTATCGGGGCAATCGTTACCGGTTTTATCTTAGGAATAGTAACAGAAAAATGGATTATTAAACCGGTATACGGCAACCATGTTCAGCAAATTTTAATCACTCTCGGTCTGATGATGGTTCTTTCGGAAATGCTGAAAGTCATCTGGGGCCCTAATCAGTTAACGGCATCCCCTCCCGATTACTTAAAAGGAAGCTGGGAGATTGGTGAAATCAATCTGATAAAATACCGGGTGTTTATTATCATTGTGGGCCTGCTCGTTTTCGCCGGGGTCCAGTTTATGTTGAAAAAAACCAAAATAGGGCTGGTGGTTCAAGCGGGTGTCATGAACAAGGAAATGGTGCAGGCACTCGGAATCAACATCCAACGGGTATTTATGTTTGTATTCATGATTGGCGCCGGGATGGCTGCCCTTGGCGGAGTTTTGCTGGGACCTTATTCCGGTGTGATTCATGCCGGAATGGGGATGGAGTTTGCTATATTGGCATTTATTGTGGTGGTGATAGGCGGTATGGGAAACTTTAAAGGTTCCGTATTAGCCGCCATTTTGGTGGGTCTTTCCGGTTCGTTTATGGCGTACTATGTACCGGATTTATCACTAGCAGTCAACATGCTGTTAATGGCTGTCGTATTAATTATCCGGCCGCAGGGCCTATTCAGTGCGAAGGGGTGAGGGAATGAACAAATTTGCAGACAAGCGGCCGGCGATTATTTTCTTGTTATTCATTCTATTGCTTTTCCTGTTACCTTTTGTATATGAATCTAGGAATTTATTAATTTTACTTACGCAAATTTTCATCTTTTCAATCTTTGCCATGAGCTACGACCTGTTAATTGGTTTTACCGGGATTGTTTCCTTTGGCCATGCCATGTATTTTGGCCTTGGGTCGTATTCAATCGGCATTTTTATGAAACGATTTGAACCGGATATGACCTATTTCCTATGGGCGGTACTGACTACGATTGCGCTGACGGCGATTGTCAGTTTCATTGTCGGGTTATTAACATTGCGGCTGAAAAGCCACTTCTATGCAATGTTAACCATGTCCTTGGCCGGTTTGTTTTTAGTCCTGGCTGAAAAATGGCGGACGCTCACTTTTGGGAATGACGGTTTCACCTTTAGAGTTCCGGAACTGTTTATTGACCGGACCAATTTTTATCTCCTTTGCTTAATTGGTATGGCTGCGGTTTTCTTTGGTTTAAGGCGCTTTGTGAATTCTCCTCTTGGCCGAGTCCTCCAAGCCATTAGGGAAAATGAACAAAGAACTGCATCCCTTGGTTTTCAGGTGCTGCATTATAAAATTGCTGCTAGTGTGGTTTCCGGAGTTTTAGCCGGGATCGCCGGAATTTTATATGCGATTTCGCTTCGCTACGTGAATACCAGTGTGTTTTCAATGGATATCACGCTGGATGCCCTGTTGATGACAATTATTGGAGGAGTAGGCACCTTGGCGGGACCCATTATTGGCGCGGGGATCATCGAATTTGCTCATGACTGGTTGACGGGGCTTGCCAAGGAACATTGGATTTTCGAACGCTGGATTATCTTCTTCGGAATTATTTACATTCTAGTGGTTATGTTTTTCCCACAAGGAATTGTTGGGACATTGAGGAAAATAGCTTGGAAACGCAAGAAGAAATCTTATCCTGTCAAAAGCGAACAAAAGGCAGCGGGGTAAAAGGAGGAGCAAATGGATACCAAACAAATTGCTTCCTTCGTTGTCCGCTTTCAAGTGGCTGCTGTAGAGAAGGAAACGGGAAACAAACAATGGCGGATAAAGGTGACCCATGTACAGGAAGACCGTGAGACATTATTTGAATCTATTGAAGAGGCCATGTCGTTTATGAAGGAGATTGCGGAAGAGTCGTAGAGGAGGTGATTATCGTGCAGATTGGCATACTGAGCACAGGAACTTATTTGCCGGATGTAACCATATCCGGCAAAGAAATAGCGGAGCTGGCAGGTCTTCCTCCAGCGGTTGTCGAAGGGAAGATGGGGATTAAGAAAAAACATATTCCCGGACTACAAGACCATACATGTCAAATGGGGATTGTGGCCGCAAAAAAGGCGCTTGAAAAGGCAGGAATCGACCCGCTAGAGATTGACCTTGTTATCTATATTGGCGAAGAACATAAGGAATATCCGTTGTGGACAGCAGGAATCAAGCTGCAGGAGGAGATTGGCGCGTATAACGCCTGGGCCTTCGATTTGGCATTAAGATGCGGGACAACGGTCATGGCGTTGAAAGTGGCGAAAAGTATGATGCTGGCCGATCCTGAAATAAATACGGTGCTCCTTGCGGGCGGGTACCGCAATGTGGATTTCATTGATTACCAGAATCCTAGAACCAGGTTTATGTACAATCTCGGGGCTGGGAGCGGCGCAATTCTTTTGAGAAAAGGGTACGAAGAAAATTTGCTGTTAGAGACAAAACTCATTACGGATGGTTCTTTTTCTGAGGACGTTGTAGTCGTAGCAGGAGGGACCAAGAATCCAATCACAAAAGAGGCATTAGAGAACCGCCAGAATATGTTGGATGTGCTGGACCCTGAGGGAATGAAACAGCGGCTGGAACAACAATCGATGACCAATTTTTTAAAAGTGATTCGGGAGTCCATCAGGAAAAGTGGCTATACGGTCGAGAAAATTAATTATTTGGCCATATTACACATGAAGCGTTCGGCCCATCAATATGTGTTGGATGAACTGGGCTTGTCAGAGGAGCAGTCGATTTATCTTGAGGAATATGGACATATCGGTCAATTCGACCAAATTTTATCGCTGGAGCTGGCTTTAGAGCAAGAAAAAATAAAAGATGGCGATGTCGTTGTCTTTGTTAGCGCAGGTATTGGCTACGCTTGGGGAGCAACCACTATAAAATGGGGGAAAGGTGATTAAATTGGCAAATGTTACGTTAAAGGAAGTCCACTTATCGAATGGGGAAACGCTTGCATATCGGGAAAGAGATGGCGGGGAGATCAATTTATTATTGATTCACGGCAATATGACTTCCTCGAAGCACTGGGATCTTGTGATTGACAATTTGGATGAAAAGTACAAAGTTTACGCGGTAGATTTAAGAGGCTTTGGCGGTTCCAGCTATAACCAGTTGATCATGTCGATAAAGGATTTTGCCGATGACGTCAAGCTGTTTGTTGATGCGATTGGGTTAAGGAATTTTGCCATTGCCGGATGGTCATTGGGCGGGGCGATTGCCATGCAATTTTGTGCAGATTACCCGGATTATAGCAATAAGCTGATTCTTCTCGCATCCGCCTCCACCAGAGGTTATCCTTTTGACGGAAAGCTGAAGGACACTGAGGAACCGCGCAGAATGACAATGCATGAAGAAATGAAGCGGGATTTGGTTCGGTATATTCCCATCCAAACAGCTTACGATACAAACGATACAGCTTTGTTAAAATTAATCTGGAATTCGGTCATTTATACCCACAAGCAGCCAGAACCAGAACTGTATGATGAGTATGTTCAAGATATGCGGACACAGCAAAATTTAGCCGAAGTTTATTATGCTTTAAATCATTTTAATATTAGCCATCACCATAACGGTTTAGTAGAAGGCAATGGAAAAGTAGACGACATCAAAGTCCCTGTTCTCGTGTTGTATGGGGATCGTGATATGGTGGTTGTACAGGAAATGACTGACGAGTTGATTAAGGACTTAGGTGATAAAGCAACGGTAGTCGAATTGAAAAATTGTGGTCATTCCGCACTAATTGACGATTTGGAGCAATTATTGAAGGCAATGGAGCAATTTTTGGATAGTGAGGTACAGGTATGAGGTTAGTTGGTAAAGTGGCCATTATAACTGGGGCGGCCAATGGCATTGGTTTAGCTGCGGCCGAAGTGTTTGCTCGTGAAGGAGCAAAAGTGGCCGTAGCCGACTTTAATGAAGAACTAGGAGAAGTAAGTGCGCGTGAACTTCGCAATAAAGACTATGAAGTTAGCTTTTTTCAGGTCAATGTGGCAGATCGCGAGAGTGTTGACCGAATGGTGGAGCAAGTGCTTAGACTCTACGGAAAAATTGATATTTTAGTTAATAATGCTGGGATTACTAAGGATGCTCTGCTTTCTAAATTAGCACCTGCTGATTTTCAAAGCGTTTTGGATGTCAATTTGACTGGGGTGTTTCATTGCACACAGGCGGTACTGCCAGCGTTGATTGAAAACGGCAAGGGAAGAATTATTAACACTTCCTCGGTTTCGGGTGTTTATGGGAATATTGGCCAAACAAATTATGCGGCAACTAAAGCGGGAGTTGTCGGGATGACAAAAACTTGGGCGAAAGAATTGGGGCGAAAAGGAATTACGGTGAATGCTGTTGCTCCAGGGTTTATAGAAACTGGAATGACAGCACAGGTGCCTGAAAAGATTCTTGAACAAATGAAACAAATGGTACCGCTTGCCAGACTAGGCAAGCCTGAGGACATTGCCAATGCTTATTTGTTTCTTGCATCAGATGAAGCAGGTTATGTAAATGGAACCGTACTACATGTAGATGGCGGGATCATGATGTAAAGGAAGGACGGCCTTTTTTTAGGTCGTTTTTTTTTATAAAGGCTGTGTTAAGTACCAGCGGGGTCTCCCCTGCCCGATACTCCGCAGGACACTGAATTTCTTTATTGAATCATCTCTGCGAACGTAGAAAATCAGATAGCATAATTGGGGACTTTCTAGAAGTCATCACGCATTCCTCTCCAATCACTGGTTTACAAAAATCAGCAATTTCTTTTTACACAGGTTTAAAACTAGCATGGAAGCCTTGCTGTAACTTACCTGTAACTACGTTTTTGTAACATATATTCATCTACTAGTGAAGGAGCGATCATTCAGTGAGGTGGGAACTGGATTGGCTGGAGAATCGTGCAAGATTATCCCCAAAAAAGACAGCAATAATAGATGAAAAAACCAATAAAACATGGACATTTGAAGCATTGAATCACCGCGCGAATGCGGTTTCGAGCTGGCTCATAAAGCAAGGTGTCACAAAAGGGGATCGGGTTGCCCTTTTATCACCGCCTCATATAAGCTATTTCGATTTACTCTTTGCCTGTGGAAAAATTGGAGCGATTTTTGTTCCGCTCAACTGGCGACTATCCTTGCTTGAAATAAACGAAATTTTAGAAGATTGTACACCTGTTTTGATAGGGATTCACCTGCAGTTTAAGAACCTATCAAAACCACTAAATGATAACAATTTGAGACTTTTTTCTATAGGTAATGAGGAATACGATAGGATTACATCCTATCCAATTAACTACAAATTTTCTGATGACATGGAAGAAAATGACCCATTGGCAATGATTTATACTGGCGGGACAACAGGTAGACCAAAAGGGGTGGTTTTGAGTCACCAATCAATCCTTTGGAACGCTATTAACACGATTTTGAGCTGGGGATTGTCCTCGGATGATGTGACGATCAACTATATGCCTATGTTTCATACAGGAGGGTTAAACGCCTTGTCTATCCCAATCTTAATGAATGGGGGAACCGTGGTGATTGGAGAACAATTTTCCGGTGCAAAAACCGTTGAATCTATCAATCGTTACGGGTGTACTATTATCCTATTAGTTCCAACCATGTACCATCTCCTCATCCAGACAGAGGAATTTCAAAACAGCAGCTTTCCAACTATGAGGGTATTCTTGTCGGGAGCGGCACCATGCCCATTAAGCATTTATGAAGCTTTTCAGAAAAAAGGCATAGCATTTAAAGAAGGCTATGGTCTGACAGAAGCGGGGCCAAATAATTTCTTTATTACCCCGGAACAAGCGCAAATAAAACGCGGTTCTGTAGGGAAACCCATGTTGTTTAATGCGATAAAAATTGTGAAGCCGGACGGACAGGAAGCGCAGTCGAATGAGGTTGGCGAGCTGCTAATTCGCGGCAAACATTCCTTCACTGTTTATTGGAAAAATGAAACAGCGACCCAGGAAACATGGGCGGATGGCTGGATTCAAACAGGGGATTTGGCGAAAAGGGATGAACAGGGATTTTATTATATTGTAGGACGGAAAAAGGATATGATTATTTCCGGCGGGGAAAATGTTTATCCGCTAGAAGTGGAGCAATGGTTAGCTGCTCACCCAGCCATTGATGAAACTGCCGTTATCGGGCTGCCAGATGAAAAATGGGGGGAAATGGTTGCGGCGTTCATTGTATTAAAGCCTACCTATTCATTAGATGCAGGTGATCTCAAAAGATATTGTGAGTTGAAACTTGGCGGGTATAAAATCCCCAAACAATTTGTCTTTTTACAAGAACTGCCCAAAACCCATGTTGGAAAAATTGATAAAAAGAAATTAAAAGAAATGAGCATGAAAGTCTAGCAAAAAGGGGCTATCCAAAAAGTCAGGTAACTGACTTTGGATAGCCCCCTTTTTTAGTTTTTGGCTCGTTCGATTGGCCTGTTGATTTGCGCTCCAGGCGCTTCGCTTTCCGCGGGGAGGTTCCGGGAGCCTCCTCGGCGCTTGCG
>NZ_HG942073.1:0-7252 GCF_000612665.1 Neobacillus dielmonensis | reverse complement strand
CTTCAGGCGCTTCGCTTTCCGCGGGGAGGTTCCGGGAGCCTCCTCGGCGCTTGCGCCTGCGGTGTCTCCCGGGACCTCTACATCCCGCAGGAGTCTTCGCGCCTTCCGCTCCAATTCAACAGGGTGGAATCTATAAGCTTTGGGCTCCAAATAGCCAAATTTTAAAAAAAACAAAAAAATCGTCTTCTTTTCTTATAAATTGAAAGTTAAACTTACATGAACAAACGAGGAAATACAAAAAGGATTCGGTCACATCCAGGGCAATCGGTCGTTCCGCAGATTTTCTCTGCGGGGCCTCGACAAAGTAAACGTCCAGTTCGGAATTGTGGCTAGGGCCCACAACAGCCTGAAAGAAGCAGACATTCGCCAGCTACTTTCAGGAAATAATCCTAATAACATAAAAGAAGGTGGAGAAAAACGACTCCACCTTCTTTATTTTAGGGACTTTTGGGACAGCCCTTTTTTGTTTAAATAACATCTGCTGCCGTGTCGATAAAAAACTTGGCGATCATCGAATGGGTTTTTTCAGTATTATAGACTAGATAGAAAAATCTTTTTTCATCAAAACCATTGATGTGGTACATATGTAACATGTTTAATTCTGAGTAGCTTTTTGCAGCTATTTCAGAGACAATGGAAATACCGATATCCTCCATGACAAATTGCATGAGGCTTTGAGAGGAATCAGTATAGGCAATGATATTCATTTGCTCTTTTTTTATTTGGTTTTTTCTTAATAATTTTTCTAACATTGCGTTTGTACCCGAGTCTGAATTTCTCATGATAAAGGGGTAATCCAAAATATCACTTATATTCACAGAGTCGGGCAACTTGGTTTTGTTGGAAGTAATAAGAACCAGCTTTTCTTCTATCAGCGGTATATATTTAAGCTTTTCGCTTTCAAATTTTTCACCAATAATCCCTAAATCGACTGTGCCATTCAGTACTTTATCCACCGCATTTTTTGAAGATGATTGGTCAATATGAAATATGGCGGAGGGATACTGCTCCCGAAACTGTTTGACCATTTTCGGAATGATGAACTGCCCTGGAACGGAGCTTGCAGCAATTCGAACCATTCCTTTCAGTTCTGTCATTCCTTGTTTTAAGTCAAATATTGCTTGGTCTTTCAAAAGCAATAACTTAAGTGCCCATTGGTAAAGTCTTTCTCCTTGGGGGGTTAGAACGGGTTCCCTGCCGATACGGTCAAACAGCTTAGTATCCAATGTTCTTTCTAAAGCTTGTATATGCGAGCTTACCGTTGATTGGCTTAAGAAAATATCTTCTGCTGCTTTAGAAAAGCTTTTATGCTCAACCACCTTAGTAAATACGTAAAGTTGGTGTAAATCCATCGGTTTGTACCTCACGATTCTGTAAACATGATATATGCCAATTTAAATAAGATGCCATAATCATACATACAATTTGTGAAAATAACAATGTCCATAGTAAAAAGAGTGAAGGGTTGCCCTCACTCTAGGAAAAGATTTATATAATAGCATCCTGACTTTCTTCTGCCAGACATCTTTGCAAAATCCACGGCCATTTTCCGTGTCCAGATTCAGTATTGATATGGCCCGAATGAGGGAAATTAATGGAGGAAAGTCCCAACTTTTTAAAGCTTTTTGCATCTTCCATGCTGCAATAAGGATCATTCGTTGAATGGACAAATAGGATTTCTTCAGCGCTTCGTGTTAGGTTTCCACTACTTAATGGAACAGGATAAAAGGTTTTTGCTGCATTAAGAACGATGTTGGGGGAAGGGGGCGCAACAAGAATCACACGATTGGCTAATTTTCGATTTTTGCTTGATGTATAATGCAGCCAAAGGATGCAGCCTAAGCTATGAGTTATGACCGTTAACGGCTGATCCTTAGGAATGGTGTTCATGACAGTGTCCAGTTCTTCTAACCAAACCTGTTTTTCAGGTGAACTATAATCTGAAAAGGTTGGGTAAAAAACATCATAACCTCTTTTTCCTAGTTCTTGCGCTAACCAAGATTGCCAATGGTCTATGCCGCTTCCGCCCAATCCATGAAGGATGAGAAAACTTTGCTTATTCAACGTTAATCCCTTCTTTCAAGAATCTAATTCCGATTAATTTAATTGGTTTTATTGGAATTATAACTTTATTAAACGGAAAAGGCAATCGTTTCAAGAAAAGATTTATTTTTTATCGAGTAGAATATATGTACGGCGAAAAATTAATGAATATAGACAAAATAAAATGAAAGTTGGAGATCCCTTGTCAGACTTTTTATCCTTAGGCATATCACAAGCAGTTACGAATGAACTGCGGAAATTTGGGGTTGCCTCCCCAACACCGATACAAGAAAAGGCGATTCCCTCTATAATAGAAGGCAGAGATATAATGGCTCAGGCCCAGACAGGTACAGGAAAGACGTTTGCATTTGTTCTTCCGATATTAGAAAGTGTAAAACGAAATAGCAATGAAATCCAAGCACTCATAGTTACTCCAACTAGAGAGTTAGCCATACAAATCACAGAGGAATTTAATAAATTGATTGAAAAATGGGAGGGGGTAAATGTTTTAGCTGTTTATGGCGGACAGGATATTGAACGGCAATTGAAAAAATTAAGGACAGGAAAGCAAATTGTAGTAGGGACACCAGGGAGGCTGTTAGATCATATTAGAAGGGGAACTATTGACCTATCGGATGTCTCCTTTCTTGTACTAGATGAAGCGGACCAAATGCTTCACATCGGATTTTTAGGCGAGGTTGAAGACATCATCAAAGAGACTCCAGAAAGCCGACAGACGATGTTATTTTCAGCCACCCTGCCTGCTGAAATAAGAAATTTAGCAGGTAGATACATGCGGGACCCTAAATATATCCAAATAGAAAAAACGCAAGGTCCAGCAGCCAATGTCAAACAGATTGCAATTCACACGACAGATCGGGCAAAACAAGCCACACTCATTCAATTAATTGAAACGCACCGGCCGTTTTTAGCGGTGATATTTTGTCGGACAAAACGAAGGGTCAGCAAGCTATATGATGCACTCAAAGCAAACGGATATGCTTGTGATGAACTGCATGGCGATTTGTCGCAGGCGAAACGGGAACAGGTGATAAAGCGATTTAAAGAAGCAGAAATACAGCTTTTGATTGCGACAGATGTGGCGGCACGGGGACTGGATGTCGAGGGGGTCACACATGTGTTTAATTATGATATCCCCCAGGATGCAGAGAGCTATATCCATCGGATTGGTCGTACAGGCAGGGCTGGAATGAGAGGATTAGCCATTACCCTTTATTCTTCGGCCGATCGTCCTACATTGGATTTAATCGAGAAAGCTATCCGGATTAATATTCACAAACAAAATTTAGGAAATGAAGAAAAGGAACATGAGGATGGCCGCTCGCCTCGCCAAAGCGATAACTTGGCCAAAACGTCAGCAAGGAATAATAAGCCATCAAAAAAGAATCTCCAAAGTGGTGCTAGAAATAAAAATCAAATGGGGAAAAAACAACCGGGAAGGTCTCTAGCTCTAGACCAGTCTAAAAAATCATCTGGAAAAGGTAATCAAAATACACAAACTAGACGAAAAGCAAAGAGAAAATAAAAATAGAGAGTCTGACACCTTATAGAATGGTTCAGACTCCCTATTTTTTTATGAGTTGTCAGCTATACCAATACCCGTGTTTGATTTAACCAGTACTTCCTCGTATTTTTTCACATCAGCTTTTTGTCGGGAGAAAATGGTTCCAAGGTATCCGGCGATGAATCCGAGTGGAATGGAAACAATACCAGGTGTGGTATATGGGAATAAAGGCTCTCCCACAAAGATTGCTTTACCAACCTCCGGACTAAAAACATTAGGGCTGATAATAACTAAACCAACAGAGGAAATCAACCCAATAATCATTGCCCAAACAGCTCCGGTTGTATTAAATTTTTTCCAGTAAATGGTGTAAATAATAACCGGTAAATTGGCACTTGCTGCTACAGCGAAAGCAAGTGAAACCAGGAAGGCCACATTCAATGTTTGTGCTCCCAAGGCAAGGATAATAGAAAGGACAGAAACTCCAATGGCTGCCCAGCGTGCCATACTCACCTGCTGCTTTTCCGTTGCTTTGCCTTTCTTGAGGATTTCGTTGTAAAAATCATGGGCAAAAGCTGAGGCAGCCGTTAAAACAAGTCCAGCTACCACGGCTAAGATCGTTGCAAAAGCGACCGCCGAGATAAAGGCAAATAACATATTCCCTCCGAGGGCTTGCGCAAGGAGCGGTGCGGCCATGTTACCAGCTGGATTAGCGGCAACAATTTTGTCAGTCCCAACAAATGCAGCAGCACCGAATCCGAGGAAAATAGTCATAACATAAAAAATACCGATAATCCATGTGGCGTAAACTACCGAAGACCGAGCAGTTTTGGCATCTTTTACGGTGAAGAACCGGACTAGAATATGAGGAAGTCCAGCTGTACCAAGAACGAGTCCCATATTGAGCGACAATGTGTCAATTCCCTCTTTGTACTTAACTCCTGGATTTAAAAATGCATCTTTTAACGGAGTTGCTGTTTTCATCTGGGCAAACATGTCAGTCACACTGAAATTAAATTTGGCAAATACAATAATGGAGATAACCAGTGTACCTCCCATTAACAGTACGGCCTTAATAATTTGAACCCAGCTTGTTGCATGCATTCCGCCAAAAATAACATAAATCGTCATTAAAACCCCGACAATTAAAACAGATGTAGTATATTCCAGCCCTAATAATAATTTAATAAGTGCACCTGCACCGACAAGCTGTGCAATCATATAAAAAATAGAAATGGCCACAGTATTCATCGCAGCGAACCCACGAATTTTTTTAGCATTAAACCGGGCTGCGATCATATCAGCAAACGTATATTTCCCTAAATTTCGCAATGGCTCAGCGACTAAATAGAGAACAACTAGGTAAGCTACCAAAAATCCGATACTGTAAAAGAATCCGTCAAAACCTGTTAAGGCAACAGCCCCGGCTATACCTAGGAAGGATGCTGCAGACATATAGTCGCCGGCAATGGCTAAACCGTTTTGCCAGCCGGTTAAACCTCCGCCAGCAGTGTAGAATTCGCTTGCATTTTTGGTCTTTTTCGACGCGAAATAAGTGATAATCAGTGTGACGAACACTATTGCTAGGAACATGAGGAACGCAGGGGTATTCATCTAGTTTATCCCCCTTTCAGATTTAATCTGTTTGGTGATCTCATCAAATTTAGTCGCTTTCTTAGAGTAGAGCATGCATAATCCCCATGTCATAATAAATTGTAAAAAGGCAAACACCCATGCCCAAGTGATATCGCCAATAAATTTTGAATTCAGCACGGTAGAATAGGAAGTCAGAATAGGCAATGCAAAGTAAAAACAAAAGAAGAAGATGGTAAAAGGAATAATAAATTTTTTCTTTTCTGAGAGTAATGCCTGAAATGAAGAGGACTGTACAATCGAACTGTAATCGTTTTCAAAACTTTTGTTGATTTCTTTAGCTTCCATTTGAAGCTCCCCCTTTCGAATAACCAAAGAAAAAATAAAGTCCAAAGTCGAGGATGCAGAAAGCACGAGGATAATATTTTCCGGTAATCACCACCAAATCAGGTAAATTATTCAAAAATTTTTGAATTTTACGTTTTTTATTATAATTTTAAGAGGATAATAGTTGCAAGAGGAAATAGTAATAAAAGAAAAAAATATTTTGGTTGCGCTTTATAATAAGGAGCTGTTATCAGATAATGTTGATTTATTTTAATTCTGTTGATTGGTGCGGAAAACAAAAGTCAACTTAACAGAGTCAACTAAAAAAAGACCCCTGCTAACGCAAAGGTCTTCTTAAATAGATATTTTATGGAGACTATCGGGATCGAACCGACGACCTCTTGCATGCCATGCAAGCGCTCTCCCAGCTGAGCTAAGCCCCCAATTGAGTACATTTGAAATTATATAACGATTATAACAAACTTGCAAGAGAAAATTAAAAAAAATATTATTTTATCTTAACTAATACTCTCAATTTCAACCTTTTGAACGCCATCCAAGTAAGAAACAGCTGCATAAACCTCTGTAGTTTTCTCTCGATAATCAACAGCCAATAGTATTTGAACTAAATGGTTGCCATTATCCAAATCCTTAATTTTTAATCGGCGAATAATATACTGTTTCTCTATTAAGTATAAAATAGTTTTTTCGATTTGTTGTTTATCATTGATGAATAGTTGAAGTGTAATTTCTTTTTCACGCAATTGTTTCGGACCTAAAATTTTCATTAATAACGGAACAAACTCGACACTTATAATAAGCAAAGCGACTCCTGCAAAAGCTTCTATATAAAAGCCAGCACCTACGGCTACTCCAATTCCCGCTGCACCCCAAATCATAGCTGCAGTTGTTAACCCGGAGATACTATCATTGCCCCGTCTAAGGATCACACCGGCCCCCAAAAAACCAATACCAGAGATAATTTGGGCCGCTAAACGCAGCGGATCCATCGTAATGGTGACATTCTCCGGGCGAGGAAACGTGTAGGCGGATTCTATAGAGACAATGGTTAGTAAGCAACTTACAACTGAAATGACTAAGCTGGTCTTTAAACCCACCGGTTTTCTCTTTAATTCGCGTTCAAGTCCGATAATGAGACCGAATATAGCCGAAATACCAAGCTTAATTAAAATATTCTCTTCCATACCAGTCATGTTAAATCACGCCCATCTTTTATCATTCTTAAAGGCTCTGTTAAACGATAATGTAGATTCCTCATCTCTGTTAATTTGAGCAGAAGGTGTTTGACTCCTTAGAAAGTACGGAGTTGGGAGATCCCGCAAGTGCTAAAGCATCGAGGAGGCTCCCCTGCACGTCCGCGGGTTCGCTAAGCGACTGGAGCGTTTAACAGAGACTTCTTAAAAGTATTCTTACATAAACCCCGTTTATTAAAAAGTAATAATTTAACTAATTCAATGATAATATCTTATTCATATACATTCGGTGATTCTTTTATGATAAGAGATAAATCTCCTACCTCAAGATTCAAGTAGAAAATAAACAAGTCAAAAAAACTTTTTAAAATTATATTGCAAACATATTTTATTCGTGTTATATTATTTCTCGTCCTCATCTGACAAGTTGAAAATAACAATTCAAAAAAGGTTATTGACATTAAGAGGGTGGACGTGATACATTAATGAGGTCGCTTTTGACCAGCGTTGTTGGACTAGCGATTGATTGTTCTTTGAAAACTAAACAAAC
>NZ_HG942072.1 GCF_000612665.1 Neobacillus dielmonensis | reverse complement strand
TCGGATTTGTCGACAGTCTGGAATACCCGCCTTGGCGGGTATTTCGTATAAAAGTTATTACTTTTTAAAAATAATATCAGAGTATACTTAAATCGTGTGCATCATCCCGGAGACTCACCGTGTTAATTCATAAATTGCCTTCCCGTAGATAACCATGGCCTGGAACATCTTATCTAATTCAATATGTTCATTGGGCTGGTGCTCGGTTTTGGCTTGTTGTGGAAAAATCGCCCCAAACGCCACAAAGTTTTCCATGGCCCGGGCATAAGTGGCACCACCTGATGAGATCGGCTCTGAATCAATATCTCCCGTAACATCCTGGTAAACGCTCATTAAAGTTTTTATTAAGAAGTGCTCCTTTGGTACGTAAATAGACTTTAGGTAATCAAATTCCTTGTATTCTAACCCATACCTGTTTCCGGCTTCCGTTAGCTTGCTTACTATTGTTTGTTTGTCCACGGTTACTGGAAATCGGATATCTATAGACAATCTTTCCATATCCTCGGTCATCTCAAGTTTTCCAACATTGAACTTTAATTTTCCAGAAGCTTCATCCTCACAATTACCAAATATTTTAAGGGCGAAGGCATCTTCCTCAACTAGGTCATTGATGAATCCAATGACTTTCGAGGAATAACCAATTCGCTTTAGTGTGATTAATAACCGATTAATCGCATTAATCCCTGATTCAGCTACTTGCGCATGAACGGCCTTTCCAAGGACCACGAGTTCCTCAGCGTTCGTCTCAAATGCATAGCCAAGCTCTTGTAAGGCATTCTTCATCTCGGCATGCTTTGATCCTGTGTAGCTGGCTGTGTCAGGCACCGCATTAAAGGCATGACCGGCTTTGATGCGCAACGGTGATTCATTAGTCCCTGTTAATTGCACCTGGAGCAGACCTTTTTCGGCATAAACAATTGGGAAAACAGAGTCTGGGGCAAACCCCATGCTTGGGATTTCTTCCAACTCACAGTAGCGGTTCATGCAGCGCCAAAGTGATTCCTCATCCGTGCCAAAAATGAACCGGACACGTTTATCGAACGAAATGCCAAGATTCATTAGTGCCTTGACGGAAAAAAGGGCAGCTAGTGTAGGTCCTTTATCGTCCTGTGTACCGCGGCCATACATTTTTCCGTCCTTAATGACTGGCTGGAAGGGAGGTGACACCCATTCGTCCAATTTTCCCGCAGGTACGACATCTAGATGTCCTAGAATGCCAATCATTTCTTTCCCTTGGCCAATCTCTGCATAACCATAATAGCCTGCCGGGTCGTAGTAAGTTCTAAAACCTAACCGCTCACAAATTTCTAAAGCTTTCTTTAAAGCCGTATCAATGGACTGGCCAAACGGATAGCCTGCGTCCGATTCATTAATAAAACTAGGAATTGCAACAAGCTCCATTAATGCCTGGTGAAAATCAGATTCTATTCTTTTTAATTCTGCTGTTAGTTGTGATAAATTGACCATGCTGCTCCTCCATACTTTGTTTTTATTACTACTCTTATGATTTTAGCTTTTGTTGCTTAACAAGTTCAACTTTAAACACAAAAAAGGCGGATCTTTAAGACCCGCTTGTAGGATTATAAAACTAATTGAGAAAAAATCGGCAAATCCACTGGAACATTGCCAATATCACCAGGAACTTTCACTTCAAGAAAGGTTGCATTAATTGTTTTTTCATCTGATGATAAGGAGTTTATTTGAAATGCAGCAAATCCTAAAATGACCACTGTGCTTTTTCCGGGTCCTGTCTCGCTAATGATAGGGATATAAACAACTTTGCCGATTTTGTCTTTAATAGCCGGCAATATGTTTTCACTTTTGGTTGAGATTCCGGTTTTTGTGTCTACTTCTTGCCCAACTGATACTTTATCCGGGAATCCATTTTCAATAAAATCGCCAACTGATTTCGTACCCCCATTGCTTTTTTCATTCGTGTCACTATCCACCTTGTTACTAGTTTTTACTGGACTAGGGCAGTCAAAGTCATCGATTCCGTTCACCTCACAAATATGCCCATATAATTTTCCAGCCGGCATGATAGAGCTGAAATCAAGATAACTATAATTGCCCTTCTTTCCACCACCAGGCTCATATAAAAGCTGATAATCTGTTTCGTTCTTATCTTGTTTTTCTTTAAAATCTTTAACAGGCAAACCAATTGGAATAACGCCCCCATCAGCGGTGAATGTTTTTCCGATATTGACTCTTGCGGTTGCGTGGACTTCCGTTAGTTTACTCATTCCTAAAACGGGCATTAACAGCAAAGATACTTTTTCTTTCCCAGTTACTTGGACGTAATCTAGGTTTTGGTCATCATCGTGTTCAGCAACTGGGCTATAGGTGATGTTATTGGTGATAGAATCATTTTCATCATTATAGTTGTTTTCTGCAATCGTGGTGGCTTTGCTAGTACCAATTGTATAATTAACTGTTCCTCTAGTACGGTAATCATCGATAATCGCATCAGCTCCGGCGAGTACGCCAGCATCCACCGCTTTTTGTAGCTGTGACTTGGCGATATATAGCCTTCCACCATCGATTGCCAATCCGGCAAATCCTATTAAGACCACTAATAGAATAGGGAAAATCACCATCGATTGACCTTTCTCATCAGTAAAAATTCTTTTTAACAATTAGATTGCCTCCTTTTGTTCTTAATGAAGAATGATAGTACAGACTTATGGACTCGTATATAAGATAAGGTATCTATAGTGTGAATTGAATCGAGCTTCCCAAATCAATCTCCAATCTGTTGATGGTACCTGCTGGTAGTTCTAATGTAGAATAGGCAGTTTTCAGGGGTTTGGTTATCTTCCATGGTTGAAGATCAGCATATAAGCCAACTACCTCCTTTTGTTCGTTTAGAAGAACAACATCAATCGGAAATTTCATAAAAAACATATGCACAGCATTACAAGGCACGATCCAAAGTCCTTCATTCATGATCGGTTCTTTTCGAAGCATTAAGCCTTTTAGTCTAGAAAAAAAAGAATCCGCACTTTTAATCTCATAAGGTATGACGATTGTTTTCTTATTCATAAAAGACTCCCTTTTATTTGATGTGTTCATTATATTGTATTTTTTGTTCAATTAAAAGAACAAAAAACTGAGAAAAACCGAGAATAAAAGAGAAATAATATAAATAACAAGTTAAAATAGGAAAATTTGACTAAAAATGGGTGTTTTCAAAATAGTAAGTTCGATATATATTTAGTTCATGTTCTAAATATAGAACAAAAAATAACCCTATTTAGGAGGATGAGAAAATGCTAGAAAAAATGAAAAATCTAGTTGTTGAAGAAGAAGGGCAAGCGTTAACAGAGTACGGGCTAATTATCGGTTTAATTGCAATTGTGGTAGCTGGTGGTTTAACACTAATTGCTAAAGAATTATACGATGGCTCAGGTACAGGCTCAGGTTTATTTAAGCAGATTGCAGATAAATTGTAATAACACATTATTTAATTAATTGCTTATAATGGCCCTACTAAAAAGTAGGGCCTAATCTTTATAGAACGAAGGATGAGGTAATATGATTATCAATTGCATTTTAGTTCTAGCGTTATTTATTTCACTAGTCACTGATATAAAAAAGAGGAAAATCCTAAATATTATTACTCTTCCTGCAATATTGTTTGGAATAGTTTACAACTCCACAATCTTTGGATTTGCAGGATTTCTGTTTAGTGGTAAGGGATTCTTAGTCGGACTTGGTTTACTGATCATTCCATATCTTTTGGGAGGAATAGGTGCTGGAGATGTTAAACTGATGGCCGCGATCGGTGCGCTTATGGGAACTGTTTTTGTTTTTTACTCCTTTATTTATTCGGCTTTAATTGGTGGTTTTATTGCACTCCTATTAGTTATAAAAACAAGAGGCTTCAAGGATACTATGAAATCATTTTACTTTAACATCGTTTTATTCAAGAGTAACTTTGGATCCATCAATCTACCTGATGATAAAAAGGGTAGTATTTCTTTCCCGTATGGGGTAGCCATCTTTCTTGGAACCATATCTACGCTTGTTTGGGGTGGATTACAGTGAAATCAGAAAATGGACAGTCACTTGTAGAATTTGCACTGGTCCTCCCGGTTCTGATCATGCTATTGTTTGGGATTGTTGATTTTGGCAGAGCATTTCATGCCTATCTGACCATTGATCATGCCGGAAGAGAAGCTGCCCGGGCAGCAAGTATTGGAAAGAATGATTCAGAAATAAAACAAATAGCAAAGAATCAGGGAGTCGATATTTCGTTAAAAGAAGAGTGGGTTAGTGTTTCAACAACAACCTCAGGCTCAGAAAAGATTGCAACCATTACGATCACCTATCCTTTCCAATTTATCACTCCAGTACTTGGACCGCTTGTTAAGACTATAGAATTGAAAGATGAAACGCAAATGAGAATAGAATAGAAAGTTAATTATTGAATTGAAGGCTGTTGTTCTTATCGGGCCATACAATGTGAAACACAGCTTTAATAATAGATGAAAGAAATATCTAGATGCAGATAATCAGGAGGGCGCAATGGATACGAAAAAAATTTGGATCATATCGTTTGTACTCGGCTTAATGGCAGCTGGAATCCTTTACATAACAGTTTTTGCAAAAGAAGATGCGTCCAAGCCAGCCATAGCTTCGGTCGGTCAGGACGAGACAAAAGATAAAACTCAAAAAACACAAGAAGAAGTGGAAAAAGAGAAGGCGCTTGTCAGAGAATTTACTAACCCAATTGCCGACGTTAGTAAAGGAAAGCGGGCCATATCAATCAAGGTAGATTTAGATAGCGGGGTTTCCGGCTATGTTGCCCCGAATTCAATGGTTGACGTGATTGCTTATGAAACGAGCAAAGATGATGCAACGAAAAAAGAATATAAATCAGCGGTGTTAGCACTTGAAAATGTAAAAGTGCTGACTTCTGGTCAATCCTCAGATGACAAAGAAGGAGCACTGAAGTATCAAACCGTTACATTGGAAGTAACAGCGGAGGAAGGGATTACCCTAAGCTTAGCTTCAAAAGATAAGGACGGATTCTATTTAATGCTGCGCAACCAAGAAGATACAGAAACAGGAAAGGCTGGAATGAAGCAAACAAGAGAAGTAATCAAAGAAGACAAAGAGGAGGAAGAGAATAAATGAGTATAAATTGGGTTTATTTTTCGGACATAGGCTCTCATGCTGAAGAAATGAAAGCCTATCTGGAAAAACAACAGTATTCATTGTACGAAATCAATGAAATGAAACATATGGACTCACTGTTGAGAGAAACAAACCAAACCGTTCTATTCTTGGATGCTAACACTAATTTCAATAACTATAGTCTTTGTCGGGAAATTTCAGTGATATATCCGCATGTCTATATTATTTTGATGGTTCCAGAAGAAAGCGAGAACCTGAAAAAGGCGATGCTAATGGGGGCTTCAGATACGCTTCGCACCTCCTATAGTATGGAAGAACTTTCTGAGGCTGTAGCGCATGCAAAAAGATTTATGCAGCATCGGGCGAAAATCGATCATTCTCCTAATCTAGTAAAAGAAAAGAGCAGGGTCATTGCCATCTCCAGTCCAAAAGGCGGTGTAGGAAGAACTTCATTCACTGTTAATCTTGCTGTTGCTTTCGCCAGAATGGGACATAAAGTGGCGGTGATTGATGGCAACCTGCAATTTGGGGAAGTTGGAATCTATTATAATGTGAAACCTAAAAGAACGATTTATGAGTGGGTAAAAGAAGGGCATGGCCGTCCAAACTATTCCATCACCCAATATATGACTGAATTGGATGTCGATGTTACAGTACTTGCCGCTCCGCCCCGGCCTGAATTTTTCGAGGGTATCTCTGATAAACATATCCAGGATGCGATCGAGGAGGCGAAACAGGTGTTTGATGTCATCCTCATTGATATGCCTGTTTATTTATCGGAGATTCATTTGCGGTGCTTGGCCATAGCTGACGATATTTTGCTGTTATCGTTAAATGAAATAACGGGACTGCGCTTATGTCAACTTTACCTAGACACTTTAGAGACTGTGCACCTAAAGGATAAGGTAAAACTAGTATTAAACCGCTACGGAAAGGGGCAAGGACTGGAAGTAAAAAGGGTAGAAGAGATTCTGGACACTAAAGTTTTTCATACTCTTCCGGATCAGCCGAATATTGTGTCTTCCTCCATTAAAACGGGACTTCCGTACATGTTATCCAATCCAAGAAGTAATATTGGGAAAGCCGTTTTAAGTTTATCGGAACAGCTAGTTGAACAAGGAAGACAGAGCCCAACCACCGTGAAAAAAGAGAAAAAGTGGTTTAAAGTCGGCAAGTAAGGAGGGATAAAGGAATGTCACTTTTTAAAAAGTATATAGAGGAAACTAGTGCAATAACTCCAGTTAAAGAACTAATTGAGCTTCCAACACCCAAAAAATCAAAAGAGTTTTGGAATTTAGAAACAAACCTTCATAACTACCTCTTGGAAGAGCTAAAGAAATACCCTGGACAAGATAGGGAAGAAGAAAAGCACATGATAGAGGAGCTGGCCGAGACCTTTTTTGAACAAGAAGGCAGCAGGTTGACGTTTGAAGAGAAGCAGGAAATATTGGACTATGTAAAAGATGAACTTCTGGCTTACGGACCGATTACCCCGCTATTGGAAGATCCACTGATTAGTGAGGTCATGGTAAACACTTTTAATGAAGTGTATTACGAGAAAAATGGGAGAATTTATCAGAGCCATGTTCATTTCATCGATAATCAACACGTGATAAGGGTTATTGAGCGGATTGTTTCCCCACTTGGGCGCCGTATTGATGAGAGTTCACCAATGGTTGATGCGCGCCTGCCGAATGGTTCGCGTGTTAATGCAATTATCCCGCCGCTAGCTCTTAAAGGGCCCAGCCTAACGATCCGGAAGTTCTCAGAAACTCCATTTACCATAAAAGATTTAATACAATTTGGCACATTAAATGAGCAGATGGCAGAGTTCCTGGAGGTTTGTGTTAAATCAAGATTGAATGTCTTTATCAGTGGTGGTACTGGTTCGGGAAAAACCTCCACTCTGAACGTTTTGTCTTCGTTTATTCCCAATCACGAAAGGATTATTACCATAGAGGATGCGGCCGAACTGAAATTGTTTCAGGATCATGTGGTTAGTCTGGAATCACGTCCGTCAAATATTGAAGGCAAAGGAGAAATAAAGATAAGAGATTTAGTGCGAAACTCACTTCGGATGCGCCCTGACCGTATTGTTGTTGGAGAGGTCCGTGGAGCGGAAGCGCTTGACATGCTCCAGGCCATGAATACTGGGCACGATGGTGGATTAAGTACCGGGCACGCCAACTCACCGAGGGATATTTTGTCCCGTTTAGAAACAATGGTGTTGATGGCAGGGTATGAACTTCCAGTGAAGGCAATCCGGGAGCAAATTGCCAATGCACTTGATTTAATCGTACACCAATCCAGGATGAAAGATGGAACCAGAAAAATTACTCATATAACGGAAGTGTTGGGGATGGAAGGAGACGTAATTGTTCTCCAAGATCTGTTTGTCTTTAAGGAAACAGGCTACAGCGAGGACGGGGGAATGAATGGAGAATTTATCTCAACCGGAATCCGCCCAAGGTTTACGGACCAGCTGGAACTGAATGGCTTTAAAATCCCCCCATCCTGGTTTGTTAGGGAGTGGTTATGATGAACTTGTTTGTTCAATTATTGGAAATTGTGGTGGCTGTAACACTAGTTACGTATATATTCCTAAAAAGGGTTACCGATAAGCAAAGAATGACAAGCCGGTTAAGAGAATTTTTGCCGACAGCGATGGCTAAAGAAGGGGAGGAGCCGCATGAAAAGGCCCCCTCTGTTTTTAGGAACGGAATACAAACTGTATCTAGGGTCTTCCGCAATATCCAGTTTAGTGTAAAGACGAAAAAGAACTTATTGGAAGCAGGCAGCCCGCTGAAGCCTGAGGAATTCTTTGCCCTACGGTTGTTTGCTGCTGCCGGTGCAGGAATGATCATCAACCTTTTGGGGGCCGCTTGGTACTTGAGTCTTTTGGCTGCCGTTACTGGATTTATCCTTCCTAATATTGTGATGGGCCAAAAAAGAAAAAAGCGGCTGGCGAGGATCAATTATCAGTTAATTGAGGTGCTAGGAATGACAGCGAATTCGATGCGGGCAGGATTCAGCTTCTTGCAGGCCATGCAGCTTGTCGGCCGAGAAGTCCCTGATCCACTTGGTCCGGAGTTTGACCGCGTCGTTCGACAGATTAGTCTTGGAATACCCCTGGAAGAAGTGTTTGAAGAAATGATGGATCGGCTGCCTAATAAAGAGTTGGAGGTAGTGGTAAGGGCTATTCTAGCCCAACGGAAAAGTGGTGGGAACTTAGCTGAGCTTCTTGAAACGATGGAGGAAACCATCAGGGGAAGAGTGAGAATAGTAGAAGAGCTGCACACCCTGACAGCACAGGGAAGGCTGTCATCTTGGGTTATTACCTTGATTCCAATAGGTCTTGGTATCTACTTGGCATTAGTGAATAAAGACTATTTTTCACCCATGCTCGAGCATCCATTGGGATGGTTGATGCTGTTTGTTGCAACTATCTCTACTATTATTGGCTGGATGTTTATCCAAAAAATTATCCGAATTGAGGTGTAAAAATGGTAAACATTCTTTTTCTATTCGTGTTAACAGGGTTTATCACCTCATTATTGGCCGCCATATTATTTACTGTCTATAAAAAACAAATTATTCATCAAAAGCGGGTTATTCTATATTTTGGTGAGGGTGCAACTGCAGTCAAAAAAACACAAATAAACAAAGAGCAACCTAGCCGTATAAAACAGCTTTCAGAAATATATTGGAATAAAGGGACTCAAGGCTTAAATAAACGAATCTCTAAAGTTGAACAGAAAAGAATGGATACGATGTTGAAAGAGGCGGGCTACCCTTTTAAATCAGCGCTTGACTTTAGGCTGTTTCAACTTTTATTAAGTGCAGGCTTAACTCTTCCAATTTTCATTTTTTTATTGCCATTAGCTGAGAACAAATTGTTAACCTGGCTTATGATTGTAACAATGGCTTTATTAGGATTACGTTTTCCTTTGTTCTATTTAGGAAAAAAGAAAACAGCCAGAATCAAAGCAATCAATAAAGCCATGCCGGATTTTTTTGATACAGTCAACCTATTACTGGGGGCAGGAATGGGACTTGATTTGGCATTAGCAGAGGTATCACAAAAAAACAAAGGGCCTCTCGCTGATGAATTTTTACAGACTTTAGAAGATATGAAGCTTGGAAAGTCAAGAAGGGAGGCATTTTACGAGCTGCGCAAGCGTGTCCCATCGGATTCGTTTCAGAGCGTTATAACTTCCATGATTCAAGCCGACCAACTTGGAATAGGAATGGTCAAGGTATTGGGGAGCTTGACCGTCCGAATACGCGAACAGCGGAGGGAAGCGGCACGGGAACTAGCCATGAAGGCACCTGTGAAAATGCTGTTTCCTATGGTGTTTTTCATCTTCCCATCCATCTTTATAGTGATTTTAGGACCGTTAGTTGTCCATTTAATAACAAAAGGACTTGGTGGATAATGGAGTCATGAATTTTTCATTGGCTCTGTTAAATTTGGCTGTTGATTTCCGCTCCAATCAACAGAGTTAAAAAAATCAACATTATCGTTTAACAGAGCCTTTTCATGACTAGTCATAACAGTGCATTATGTAAGAATGATAGAAAAGTGAGAAACATCAAGCTTAAGGATATTGACAGATACGACTTTTGTCTTTTTTCATGAATTTGCCCCAATAAACAGAAGGCACATAAACTAAACCATGTTATGACTGTCATAATGATTAAACTGTCAAGAAAGGCATAGGGAAGAGCCCCATAATAAGTGAGTAATCCTAATATGATGCAGGTAAAGGAGGGGATTAGTATATCCTTCCAATGTGTGACAACAGGCTCACTTTTCTGGCTTAGCGACTTTCCTTGCACAAGCGGGTAAACAAAGTAGGGCAAAACAAGACCGAAACACAACCCCGTTAGTAATCTACGGCTATTTGAACTATTAAACAACTGAGCATAAGAACCAAATCCGTCAATAATAAGTGGAACCATCCATAGCAGGAGAAAAAAGCTTACTTTAATGGTTGGGATCGTAATGGACCGTTTCCGTTTATATAGGTGAAGGTACATAAGGGATGAAAAAATTCCGATATATATCCCCGTATCGCGCGCACAAACGGAAAGTGTTGTTCCAGATAACTGGAGTGACCTGTCTTTGATTTGATGGCAAATCGCACGCCCAAAGAAGTTCCAAAATTCCTGAAGCATAAGCTCTCCTCCCCTTTACAAAAAAGAGGATGCCAAATATGGTCAGCCTCTTTATCTGCCTGTTAATAACCACTCATAAACGCAGGGGCAATGGATAAGGCGGAGAGGGCAAACCAGCAGATACAGCTGAGGACGATAGAGATAATTCCAATTACAAGACAATTTTTTCCGATTGCTTTCTTTTCTAAATCATGATCATTCATCCAGATAATGCCTAATATAATTCCAACAATGGGGATAAAAAAGGATAAGATATAAAGAAGAGCTTTAAGCCCTCCAGACATATAAACACCTCCAACTGAATAACCTACAAGTGCCATAAAAACGGATCCATTATTGATATCTATGCGAAAATACACAAAAATTTGCTTGTCTAAAAACTGGAAAAATATAATGTTTTTTCCACACAAAATCTCTGTTTTACGGTACAATAAGGTTAGTGATTTTTGTTGGAAATTGTCTGATTTTCTAGTTTTTTGGATGTGATTTTAATAGTTTTGTCATTTTTTTAATAGAATTGAAACATAGGGGCAGAAAAATCGTCTATAATGGTGGAGAAAAAGTTAATTTAAGAGCAGTGAGGTTTAAAAACAATGGGGGAATTAAAACGACGGCGTCGCGTAAAAGCGGCTGTAACTGGGCTTGTTCTGGGCGGACTATTGGTTTTGGGGATTTTTGTAACAGATACAGCAGGTAAGACTATCAACCTGAAAAAACATGAGACAAGTAAACAATCACAAGAAGTGTTTCAAAGCAATAAAGATCTCCTGAAAAAGAAATTAGGGGGAAATCAACCAAAAAAGGCGTCAGCCAAAGAGATTAGCCAGCCGAATAAAACGGTGCCTGTTTCACCGCCGGCAAACCCTGCACCAGAACAGGCGGTGTCCGATCAGCCTGAACAGCCGCCAGCACCAGCGTCAGTTCCAGCACCAGCACCGGCACCAGCGCAGCCTGTAGGTACACAGGTCGAAGATACCTCGAAGACGATCTATTTAACTTTTGACGATGGGCCGTCAGCTATTTCGGGGGAAATCATTGCCCTTCTGGAACAATACAAGTATAAGGCTACATTTTTTATGATAGACGGAAATATCCGAAGATTTCCTGATGCTGTAAAGTTAATGGTTACATCTGGAGAAGCGGTAGGGCTTCACAGTGTATCCCATCGGAAAGATACTTTCTACGCATCTGCGGCTTCTGTTATTGGGGAGTTAAATCAAAACCGGAATACCCTTTTAGAAATAGCCGGTGTTGATTCACATTTAGCGAGGACTCCTTATGGCAGCTCACCATATATGACAGACGAATATAAAGCAGCTGTGAAAGAGAATAGCTATATTCTGTGGGACTGGAATATTGATAGTAAGGACTGGTACTATAAGGACGAACGGTATATTCAAAGCGTGATTGACCAAATTAATAACATGGCTGGTCACAGAGGTCCGCTCGTTATTTTGATGCATGAGAAGCGGGAAACACTGGCTCATTTGCCAAAACTATTGGATTATTTACAGTCGCAGGGTTATCAATGCAAAGCAATCAATAGTACGGTTGCACCTGTTCAATTTTAAGTAAACGATTATCAGGGAAAATAGCTAAAGGATTTGATATAATGTATGTATACTTCACAAAAAATGTTGTGAATCTTTAGTAGGAATGTTGAGGTTGGATAACTGCCCATGATCAATAAAATTTTACAGAGCAGCGGTTTTAAGAGAGTTCTTATTTTTATCGTTATCGCCATTGCTTTATACGCAATGCGGTCCATGATTAATCTAATCTTGCTGACATTTATATTTGCATTTTTGATGGATCGGCTGGTTCAATTTATAGAAGGAAAAATTCCTCTAAACCGCAAGCTGATTGTGGTGATATCCTATGCGAGTATTGTTGGACTTGTTTCCTATGGTGTGGTTACCTATCTGCCGATGATCGTCAATGAAATTACTGCTCTCATCAAGCAGTTGACGGCTTTTTATACATCGAAGCATGATAATGTTGTATTGAACTATCTGGTGAATCGTTTTGAAGAAGTTCAAATTTCTAACTATCTTGAACAAGGTGTAACCTTCATCCTAAGGTATTTTACTGATATCAGTAAAGTTAGTTTGCAAGTGCTGTTGGCCCTGCTGTTAAGTCTATTTTTCTTGTTGGAAAAACCAAGGTTAATCGAATTCACTAAAAAGTTTAAAACTAGCAAGGTTTCCTCGATTTACGTGGAAATTGAATACTTTGCCAAAAAGTTTGTTGGAACGTTCGGAAAGGTAATTGAAGCACAATTAATCATTGCCCTCGTCAATTGTGTTCTTACGACCATTTCCTTATGGCTGCTTGATTTTCCACAACTGGGTGGATTATCCATTTTGGTGTTCATTTTGGGGTTAATTCCTGTTGCCGGAGTCATCATTTCCCTTATTCCGCTAACGATTATTGCCTATAGTATCGGTGGAATTATGAAGGTATTGTATATCGGCATCGCAATTGCCATTATTCATGGTATTGAGGCCTATATTTTAAACCCGAACCTGATGAGCTCCAAAACAAATCTTCCTGTTTTCTATACATTTATTGTTCTCATCTTTTCTGAACATTTCTTTGGCGTCTGGGGACTGATTATTGGGATTCCCGTATTTGTCTTTATGTTGGATGTCTTAGGAGTAACAGGAACGAAACGGGACCAAGATTGAAAAGCCAAGCGCACCTGCTTGGCTTTTTTTCTCAACCGGAAACATGGTATGCTATAGAAAAATGGAATATGGGAGGAAACGGAATGAGTGAGTGCAAATTAGATCATACACAGGAAGATGTAAAGATGAAGTTTGAATCACAAAAAGATTTTTTGCCTGGGGATATGAAGCCTTTATTCATACAGTTCTTTAAAAACGACCATACACAAGAAATATTAAATGAAGTGTTTCATCTATTGAAGAAATATGATTTGGTTTCAGAGGAAGAGAAAAATGAACGAAACAATCGATTGTATTTAGTGCTGCGGAATCTCTAACAAAATACCCGTCCACTGGAGATGGGTTTTCTTTTGAATCTAGTCGGATGATGAAAAAGTTCTTAGGAAAAGTTAACAATACAGAATCAATATGTAATCATTCTTTGAACACTATTGGAATCAGGAAAAGGGGATACGATGGGAGAAATAGTAAAATTATTAAAACGGGGTAACCGGTCGGCAATGCTAGCCGCTATAGTCAATGCAATTATTGCAATTATAAAGGCTGCTGCCTATATTTTCACTGGAAATGTGGCTATGTTTGCCGAAACAATGCACAGTTTAGGTGACGCGGCCAATCAATTTTTTGTGTTTGTCGGTTCTGCTTTGAGTAAAAAGGCACCGACTGAAAAGTATCCTAATGGTTTTGGGCGCCTTGTCAATTTGGTCCTTCTTGGGGCTGTATTGATTGTTGGAATCATGGCTTTTGAAACGATTCGTGAAGGATATCACCATGTACTGCATCCAACGGAATCAGGCGGTTTTATCATCAATGTCATCGTCCTGGGGGTTGCCACCCTGCTAGAGATGTTCGTCCTGTTTAAAGCTATGAAGGAAGTCCTTCATGATAATCATGTTGATGCAACCGGACCGAGTGTGTTTTTTACAAGCTTTCGTTATTTAGGAAGAGCTAAACCGGCTACCAAATTGGTTTTTTTGGAAGACTCGGTTGCAACTTTAGGTGGTTTGTTGGCGATTATCGCTGTAGTTGCGGCACACTTTACGGATGTGCACCAGCTTGAGGGAATCGCCTCCATCCTGATCGGGGTTATGATGTTTTTTGTAGTGGGAAAGGTGTTTTTGGACAATGCTGCTGGTGTCATCGGCCAAGCAGATGAGGAAATGGAGTATAAGATTGGTGAGATGGTGATGGCTGACCCTGATGTGAAGGATATTCAGGATATTACCGTTATCAAGGAAGGGGAAGACTTGCACGTGGAACTCGAGATTGAAATTGACCCCTCTCTCACTGTGGCCGCAGCTGATGATATCAAAGACCGTTTAGAGGAAAAAATTCTTGGTGAAAACGGGGTTGTCGATGTCACAATTGAAATTGATGAAGAGGACGGAGTTATGACCTGGCAAAAACAAAAGGAGCCAGCCAATGAATAAAAAAAGGAAAAAGGTTCGCGTCTTCGCGAACCTTTTTACAATACAAATTTATATCTGGTATTTGAGAATTGTCCAGCTCCAGCGCTTTGCGCCTATTCCCAAGGTTTTTGCGTAGTAAAATAGTTTGCCAATTCCCTGCTTTGTCGCCGATGTGCCTTTCGCTTTTCAGCACGTTCCTTACCCGTTTCATGTAATTTTTTCTCTTCCTCGGTTTCTGGAACAATGTCAGGAACAGTGGCAGGTTTGCCATTGTCATCTAATGCAACAAACGTCAAAAATGCGGTTGCCGCAATCTTCCTGACTCCTGTTAATAGGTCTTCGGCAATCACCTTAACAAATACCTCCATTGAGGACCTTCCCGTCCAGGTAACAAAAGATTCTAAACAAACGGAGTCATTTTGGGTGATTGGGCTTAAAAAGTCAACCGAATCCGTTGATGCCGTGACGCACTCCATGCGGCAGTGCCGGGCAGCAGAAATCGATGCCAGCATATCAATATCACTCATTAGTTTACCGCCAAATAATGTATTGTGGTTATTGACGTCATTCGGGAAAATTCGGCTGGTACGGACCACCCTTGTGTCATTACATGTCTTTGCTTCCAATTTTATATCCTCCCATGCTTTCCAAGCTCATACTTACTTTACCCAATTTTGAATGATATCTCAATCTTTAGTGAATCATGATGGTTTGTGGTACATTACTATCAAAGGATCACTTTCCTATTCATTAGATTCTACTATGGGAGGTCAATGACATTGAGTATGCAAGAGCAAATCATGAGGGAGTTAAATGTTTCTTCCTCAATAGAACCAAAAGAAGAAATTCGCAAAAGAGTTGATTTTTTAAAAAATTATATGCGAAAAACGGGAGCAAAAGGTTATGTACTGGGAATCAGTGGGGGCCAGGACTCCACTCTGGCCGGACGGCTTACACAGCTTGCTGTAGAGGAGCTGCGCAGCGAAGGGGAAGAGGCTGTATTTATTGCTGTTCGCCTCCCGTATGGAGTCCAACAGGACGAGGAAGATGCTAAACAAGCCTTATCGTTCATTGGCGCTGACCGTGAACTGGTTTTTAATATCAAAGCTAGTGTGGATGAGGTTCAAAACGAATATAATTCCTCTAATAGTGCGGTGCCGTTAAGCGATTATCACAAAGGCAATGTAAAGGCTAGGATGCGGATGATTGCCCAATATGCCATTGGTGGAATGGAGGGGCTGCTGGTAGTCGGCACCGATCATGCGGCTGAGGCTGTGACCGGGTTTTATACCAAATATGGTGACGGGGGAGCAGATATTCTCCCGTTGTCGGGATTGACCAAACGTCAGGGAAAAGCCTTGTTAAAAGAGCTTGGGGCAGATGAGCGGTTATATTTAAAGACACCGACAGCAGATTTACTCGACCAAAGACCGGGCCAAGCAGACGAGACTGAACTTGGAATTACATATGATGAGCTTGATGATTATTTAGAAGGTAAACCAGTTTCCCAGCAAGTTGCAGATAAAATTGACCAACGCTATCGAATTACAGAGCATAAACGAAGACTGCCAGCCAGTATGTTCGATGATTGGTGGAAATAATCGAAGGAGAGATTGCCTAATTTGGCAGTCTCTTTTTTACGTTAAGAAACGACAACATTCATAAAAATGCAACAAACAGGACCGTTTTCAACTAACGTAAAGCACTATAATAAGATAAGGAAGCGAGGTTTAAAAAAGGTGGTGTTAAGGTGAAGTCCAGTCTGACTGAAGTGAAATTCCTTTTATATTCAACAATTGCCATTGTTTTTCTTATGGTAATCCATCTCTACCAGCCGGAATTAAATGCAATATACAATCCGGAAAATTCAACGGGATTCCATACCCTTCTAGAATCCTTCAGTATTGCTATTTCAGCAACCATTTTCTTTTATGGCTTCAAAAGCTATCAGAACACGAAAACAAGTTCAATGCTGCTTCTATCATTCACTTTTTTGCTGGTCGGGATACTTGACCTATTTCATACCTTGTCCTATAAAGGAATGCCTTATTTTATAACAAATAGTTCTGTTGATAAAGCTACTTGGTTTTGGGTGATTGCTAGGATTATTCAATCTATTATGATCTTGTTAATCTTAGTGCTTCCGGATCGAACGCTAAAAAAGGATTATCGGATTGGTGTTCTATCCTTGGGTGCCATTCTTGCCAGCGCGATCATTTTTATGATTTTTTATTTTGAAAAGGCCTTACCGTTACTTTTTATTGAAGGACAAGGAACAACGAACTTGAAAAATGGGTTTGAATATTTTATTTGTGCTATTCAATTTGCTTCACTAATTGTTACCTTATATCAGTACTATATTAAAAAATCAGAGTTCAATTTAACACTTGGGTTAGCTTTAGTTTTTCTACTGTTAACAGATTTGATTTTCACCATTTATCAAAGTGTTTTTGACTTTTATAATTTTTCGGGCCACATCTTTAAAGTGTTTGGGTTTTACTTTATTTTAAGAGGATTCTATTTCCTTAAGTCAGTGGAGGAGCAAGAGGAGCCTAAGCGAACGTTTCAAAACTTTATGTCTGAAGTTCCCGGTATCGTTTTTAAAGCGGAAAAACACAGGAAGGAATTCATTTTTACAGTCTGTCAAGGGGAATTAATCCACCATTTTGCACTTGAACCAGAAGAAATGATTGGAAAGTCTTTTAGGGAAGTTTTCTTGGGCAATCATATTTTAGTTCATGATTACTGTCATCTTGCCCTTAGGCTGCAAGAACGAATTGTTTTTGACTTTGACTTTTTTGATAAGGTTTTGCTTTTTTCCATTAAACCAATGATGGAGGAAGATGAAAAGGAGGTTATATTTGGGACCATCATCGATGTCACGGGACTCCATGATGAACCTGCTTTTATTCATAAAGGGAAGAAGAAAGTTCAATTTACGGTTATGTAATCATAAGGTTACCTAGCCTTTTTTCATATTGTGGCCGATTTTATCTAAATTAATGGAAGTGATGCTAAATTTAAGGTTGAACGGGAACATTATTGGTAAAAACAGCAAGGAGCCTTACAACATGTCAAAATCAAATCAGCTTGGTTTTTTGGTACTAACAGCACTCGTGGTCGGGAATATGGTAGGTTCGGGAATCTTTATGCTTCCTAGGTCGTTATCCGTGGCAGCAAGTCCCGCAGGGGTGATGGCGGCATGGCTGTTAACTGGTTTTGGCGTTTTGATGATTGCTCTTGTCTTTGGCAATTTGGCTATACGCAAGCCTGAGATTACCGGTGGTCCGCAGGTTTATGCCAAGGCGCTGTTTAAACCTGGTTCTCAGGCTTCGATCCTATCAGGATTCATGGCAACATGGGGATATTGGATTGGAAATATTGCCGCCAATGTTGCTGTAATCACGACCTTCGCCAGTTATTTAACAGCCTTTATTCCATTGTTGACAAGCGAAACGGCTTGGTTTACTATTGGCGGTTTTACTTTACGAGTTGGCAACGGAATGACTTTTGTGGTCTGCACGGCTATGCTGTGGCTGATCCATTTTATTATTTTGCGTGGCATGGAAGGTGCCGGAAAAATAAACTTCATCGCTACATTTGCAAAAGTAGCCGGTTTCTGCCTGTTTATCGTAATCGGTTTATTTGCCTTTGAAAAAAGCAATATTTTGCCGTTTGTTGATACAAGAGTAGACAAAGCAGGAAATTCGATAGGTATAATGTCACAGGTGAATAGTGCAACATTAACCACTCTATGGGCATTTCTCGGTATCGAATCGGCAGTGGTATTTTCTTCACGGGCTAAAAAACAAATCGATGTCAAACGGGCGACCATTGTTGGTTTATTTATTGCATTAGCCATCTATATGGCCATCAGTATTTTAGTCATGGGAATGCTGGACCAAGACAGGCTCATTCAATCAGAAAAGCCATTGATTGATGCCATTGAAACAGTGTTAGGAAAAGCGGGCGGCCAGATTTTGGCAGCCATTGGGTTGATTAGCCTTGTTGGTTCAATGATTGGCTGGATTATGTTGAGTGCAGAAGTCCCTTATCAGGCTGCGAAACAAGATGTTTTCCTTCGTGGCTTTTTAAAGGAAAATCATCAAGGGTTTCCGGCATATTCTTTAATTGTGACTAATATCATTACTCAGTTATTTATTTTTTCAACGGTCTCTAAATCGATTGCGGACGCGTTTGACTTTGTCGTAGTAATTGCGACTTTGGCTTACTTAGTCCCGTATTTCATTGCTTCCATATATCAATTAAAGATGGTATTGACCGGGGAAACCTATTTAAATGCCCGTTCCCGTTTGGAGGACGGGATCATTTCCATCCTTGCTACCATTTACTCTGTGTGGGTGATCATTGGGGGTACCGCAGATTTAAAGACATTTTTCTATGGAATCCTATTGCTTGCAAGCGGAATAATATTTTACGGACCGCTAAATAAAAAGAGGACTGGAGAAGATGAAGAAACATTTTCTCCAAATTATGATCAGTGAGCTAAACGCTGTCAAAGTATTTTAAATTTGGCAGCGGTAGTTACGTTTTTTTACAAAAATCTGAATCTTTTTTCGTACTAATTCGTATGAAAGTATATACATAACCTCGAAGAAAGTCCCGCTTTTTTAAATAAAGACTTTCATTGAAGGACGAAGGGGTGAAGCGAATGGAACTTTTTGGCCTACCTTTGGGTACAATTTACCTATATGGATTAATCATATCCGGTGTATTGACGGTTCTCTATGTGCTGTTTTCAGATGTTCTTCATATTGACACTGGTGATGGCGGATTAGCCTTTTTAAATCCGGTCTTGGTGTTTGCATTTATCACCATCCTGTCAGCCAGCGGCTATTTGTTTGAAAGGCTTTCCTCTCTAAATGAGCTGCTTATTTTTGGAATATCTGCTGTGATTTCATTGATTCTCGTGACTTTGTTACATGTGTTTATTTTGGTCCCTATGTCATCTGCTGAGGAATCGTTGGTTTATCGGGAATCTGATTTACGAGGTCGAATTGGAACAGTTATTACAGCCATTCCTGCCAGTGGATTTGGCGAAGTGATGATTGAGAATGCAAGCGGAAGAATTGCCAAACCAGCCACAAGCTTTGATCAAGAGCCGATTCCAAACGGCACCCGCGTCCTTGTGGTTCAAGTGAAAAATGGAGTTTTAGAGGTATCAATTCATCAAGAATTAGAGAGTTTTATTTAATAGTTTGTTATGATTCACCACATAGATAAATAGAGGAGGAACAGAGATGGAATTTAGCTTTGTATGGGTAGTCATTGGTGTAGTTGTTCTTATTTTAATTGCATTAATTGGTATTTTTATTACCAAATACCGAACTGCGGGTCCTGATGAAGCATTGATTGTCACCGGCAGTTACCTGGGCAATAAAAATGTTCATGTTGATGAATCGGGGAATAAAATTAAGATTATCCGCGGCGGAGGTGCCTTTATTTTGCCAGTATTCCAGCAGGCAGAACCATTAAGTTTGCTGTCTAGTAAACTAGAGGTCACCACACCAGAGGTTTACACTGAACAAGGTGTACCGGTGATGGCCGATGGGGTGGCCATTATTAAAATTGGTGGTTCCATTAGCGAAATCGCTACAGCAGCCGAGCAGTTTCTAGGAAAACCAAAGGAAGATCGAGAGAATGAAGCAAAAGAGGTTTTGGAAGGCCATCTGCGGTCCATTCTTGGTTCAATGACTGTGGAGGAAATCTATAAAAACCGTGATAAGTTTTCTCAAGAGGTACAGCGAGTCGCATCCCAGGATCTTGCTAAAATGGGTCTAGTCATTGTATCGTTTACGATTAAGGATGTCCGGGATAAAAATGGTTATCTCGAAGCCCTTGGTAAACCGCGGATTGCTCAAGTAAAGCGGGATGCAGATATTGCGACGGCAGAAGCTGAGAAAGAAACCCGGATTAAGAAGGCAGAAGCATCTAAAGATGCCAAGCGTTCGGAATTAGAACGGGCAACGGAAATTGCAGAAGCTGAAAAAATTAATCAATTGAAGATTGCCGAGTTCCGCCGCGAACAGGATATTGCCAAAGCACGTGCCGACATGGCTTATGATTTAGAAAGTGCCAAAGCGAAACAAGATGTTACCGAACAGGAAATGCAGGTTAAAATTGTTGAAAGACAAAAGCAGATTGAACTAGAGGAAAAAGAAATTCTTCGCCGTGAACGGCAGTACGATTCGGAGGTTAAGAAAAAGGCAGATGCTGACCGGTATGCAGTTGAACAGGCAGCTGCTGCTGAAAAAGCCAAACAAATGGCAGATGCAGAGGCCAATAAATTCCGCATCGAGGCGATGGCGAAAGCGGAGGCAGAACGGGTTCGCATCGATGGTCTCGCTAAAGCAGAAGCGCAAAAGGCACAAGGTCTTTCCGAAGCAGAGGTTATTCGCATGAAAGGTTTGGCTGAAGCGGAAGCGAAGGAGAAAATCGCCGAAGCGTTTGAGCAGTTCGGCCAGGCCGCCGTTCTCGACATGATTGTTAAAATGCTGCCAGAATATGCAAAACAAGTGGCTGCACCACTTTCCAATATTGATAAAATTACGGTTGTTGATACGGGTGGTGGATCGGGCACCAATGGCGGTGCCAATAAGGTAACCAGTTATGCCACCAACTTAATGACCAGCCTTCAGGAATCATTAAAAGCGGCGAGTGGCATTGATGTAAAAGAACTGATTGAAAACTACTCTGGTAAATCCAATGTAAAAAGAAGTATTGAAGAGTTGACTAGTGAAATGAAAAAGAATCATGATTAATAAAAAAATTCCTTATCGTTGCCGATAAGGAATTTTTTTTTATGTGCGCCCAGCA
>NZ_HG942071.1 GCF_000612665.1 Neobacillus dielmonensis | reverse complement strand
ACTCACCCGTCCGCCGCTAATCATCAGGAGCAAGCTCCTAATGATTCGCTCGACTTGCATGTATTAGGCACGCCGCCAGCGTTCGTCCTGAGCCAGGATCAAACTCTCCAAGAAAGTTGATATAGCTCATAAATTTTACGTTGGCTTCGTTTCGTAAGAAACGAATGTTTTATTGTTGACGTTTTGTTTGTTTAGTTTTCAAAGAGCAATCTATCGCTCAAAAGCAACTTTAACAATATAACATGCTGACAACTTAATTGTCAACCAATTTTTCAAGAAGTTGTTTTTGTCATCAGCGACGGTTATTAATATATCAGGATACTAAATATATGTCAACACTATTTCAAGAAAACTTTTTAACTTTTTTTGATACTCCTTTTAACATTACGTATGTACTTCATACACTCCTGATGTGATGCAACCCTTCTAAATAAAGCAAACAGAATTTTATACCTTTCCTCCATTGCTCTTTTGACAATATGATCAATTCGTTCGTCATTTAAATCAAACAATATTTCATCGAGTTCTCTTTTAATTAAGTATTCCATTTCCTTTACTTCCTTCTCGTTGATTAGAAGCCCAAACATAAATTACCTCCAAGAAAAATGTATGTTGTAGTATTGTTTTCCATTTTGGCAAAATTTATAATCACATATTTTTCAAATGATTGCATATGTATGTGACAAGGAATAGATTGGACGAGGTGGGAGAAGATGAATTTCTTTGTTGTGCTGAACGGGAAGGTATTGAAAAACATCGCTTTAATATTGATTGCTGCTTTTTTTACGGCTTGGTTCCTTTACATTGAAAACCTGGCTCAAATTCCTGTTTTTTCGATGAAGGAAAGCTCCAAAGCGATTTATCGAGGAGAAAAGAATGTAGCACTTACCTTCAATATTGGCTGGGGTGATGAAAAGGCAGAACCAATACTGGATACATTAAAAAATGAAAATGTGAAGTCTGCTACCTTCTTTTTATCAGGATCCTGGGCTGAACAGCATCCAGATCTTGTCAACCGCATTGTTAAAGAGGGCTATGAAATTGGACTCCTCGGTTACAATTATGAAGAATATACTGATTTAGAAGATGCCAAAATTGCCAAGGACATTTCTAAGGCTCAAGAGGTTTTTAAAAAGCTGAATGTCAAAGAGATCAAGCTGCTGCGAGCACCCACTGGGCATTTTGATGAACGGACGATAAAGATCGCTAAGCGCTATGGCTACACCGTGGTTCATTGGAGCTTAGATTCACACGATTGGCAGAATCCGGGTGTAAACAAGATTGTCGAAAACACTAGTAGGGCAGAAAAAGGAGATATCGTTCTGCTTCATGCTTCTGACTCTGCGAAACAAACGGCAAAAGCATTGCCGCAAATCATCCAAAATATACGTGAAAAAAACTTAAAGATTGTGACTGTCTCAGAGATGATTGCCAATGGGGAAGCACAGTCCAATGAAATCAGATAATAAACATGTTTCGACAAAAAAACCGTCAGATTAAACTGACGGTTTTTTGACTTTTTTATTCGTGTTTGTTGCAGGTTTGCTTCCTTGTTGACTCGCTTTAGCCAGACGTTCTTGCTCCGATTTCACATTTAGTTTATGAAGAATTAGTAATTGATAGGCATTACAAATCAATAAGGAAAAAACCATAAGATAAAACCAGTTTCGATCATTTACCTTGAGAACAGGGACCCATTCGATAATCGTTACTACTACCATAAAAAACACGGCTGGTATAAATGCCTGACGGTTGGTTTGCTTCATTTTTAACCAACCCGTTATTACCCCCGCTGCTAGCAGGACAATTGCCGGAACAAGGTACGGCGTAATCGAATCTCCTGATTTGGCAAAGTTTTCGTACCGTAAATAGACCAAATCAAATAACGAGAAGAGAATCAAAACAACTTGAACCCCATTCCAAAGGGAAACAGATTTAAAAATACCAAGTCCAAAACGGTGAATCGTCAAATACGCAAAAAATCCCATCTGGCTAATGGCGCTAAAAAGAAACCCCATAAAAAATAGCCAAATGAATGTGGAGGCAATATCTATTAGATTAAATTCGACAAAATACGGCTGAAATTCATCCCAGCGGACGATGAAACCGACAAATGCTGCTGTAAATCCGCCTACTAATAATGTATTTATAAACAGTCTCACCAAATTGCGGCTTGTCACACTATATACCTCCAATGAATAATTAGTCCATACTGATTGTATCAACTCATGTATGAAAAATCCATAAATTGCGTCATCCAGGAACGAATAATCTCCCTAATTTTTCTTCATTATAAAATTAAGGATTTTATGTGAAAGGAGCCTATCCATGAATCTAAAACACATATCACTTCTCCTGTCTGTTACCCTGATTTTAATAAGTTGTTCCGCACCCGATGCAAATGATCTTAGTGGTGGACAAGTGGATTATGACCAGACAAAGAAAATGGTTGTAGATATATTGAAAACAGATGACGGGAAAAAAGCCATCCAGGATGTAATGACCAGTGATGGAGTGAAAGAAAAATTGGTGATGGATCAGCAGGTTGTGGCTGACACCATTCAACAAACCTTGACATCTGATGCAGCAGCAGACTTTTGGAAAAAAACCTTTAGTGATCCAAAATTCGCTCAAAGCGTAGCAAAAAACATGAAATCCGAGAACCAACAATTATTGAAGGATTTAATGAACGACCCTGAATATAGAGCCATGATGGTTGAGGTTTTTAAAGAACCGGAAATTCAAAAAGAGATGACGGATGCTTTAAAAAGCAAAGAATATCGTGAACATCTTCAGCAAGTCATTACGGAAACAGTTGATAGTCCTTTGTTTAGAGCTAAATTGGAAGAGATATTGACAAAGGCTGCAAAAGAAACAGTACAATCCAAAGCAGGGGGAGAAAAATCCGGGAGCTAAAATTGACTTATTAAATCTTAATAAAATCACTTGCTAGTCCGAGGATGACACCAAAAAGGCTAAACAGAATTAAGGCTATATAAAGGTCATCTAAGTTGGTTAACCTGCTGATTGAAGCGGAAGGAAACGCCTGGAGCGCAAATTAACAGCCCATAAAAGGTGCAAAAAAAGACTGTCGACAAACCCGATTTTTATCGGATTGTCGACAGTCTGTAACAAAAACTTATTTATTTAGCCGGCTTACTACATTTTCAGCAATATTCAGGTAGGTTTTACCCAGCTTATGGTCTTCCTGATAAATCGATGGGGCAAAGTCCTCTTCGTTCCAATCAGGTTGATCAAGCGGCAACCGTCCAAGAACCTCGGTATTTAATTCTTCAGCCAGTTTATCACCGCCGCCGCGGCCAAACACATACTCTTTCTCTCCAGTTGCCTTGCTCTCAAAATAAGCCATATTTTCAATAACACCAAGGACCTCATGATTGGTCCGAACTGCCATGGCGCCGGCACGGGCGGCAACAAACGCAGCTGTTGGATGAGGTGTTGTTACAATAATTTCTTTACAAGCTGGCAGCATGGTATGAACATCTAATGCGACATCCCCTGTTCCCGGAGGCAAATCGAGCAGCAAGTAGTCAAGTTCTCCCCACTCCACCTCATTAAAGAAGCTGTTTAACATTTTACCCAACATTGGGCCGCGCCAAATGATTGGAGCATTATCTTCCACGAAAAACCCCATGGAGATGACTTGTACCCCAAAACGTTCAACCGGAATAATTTTTTCTCCGCGCACAACAGGGCGTTTCGTGATACCCATCATATCAGGAACACTGAAGCCATATATATCCGCATCAATCAACCCGACTTTTTTACCCAATCGTGCCAACGCCACTGCGAGGTTTACCGATACCGTAGACTTCCCTACACCGCCTTTACCGCTGGCGATTGCGATGAAGGTGGTATTATTTGAATTAAGCAGGCTCTTTTCTTGTTCTGGCTCTGCTTGCCGGTTCGCTGCCAATACTTCATCTGACAGTACCCCAAACCGAATGCCTACCGATTCTGCACCAGCTTCTTTCAATAAATTGACCACTTGTGTCTGCAATTGCAGCTGTTCACTGGTGCCTGTTCGCGCAATATCAATTTTCACGCTTATGTGGTTTTTCTCTTGTTTGATTTTAATTTCCTCAATGGCGTTTAACTCAGACAGAGTTTTATGTAAAAATGGTTCTTTGAGACCCCCTAGAATCTCTCGTACCTGTGATTCTGTTATCATGTGCAAAGACACCTCACCTTTTGAATTCGTTTCCAACTCCTAGTATATCACAAACACCCTTGAAACCTGTTATATGAATCACACCGCTCTATTTTTATAAAATGCTCTGTTAAAATTGGCCGTTGATTTCCGCTCCAATAAACGGAATCAACATTATAACAGAGCCTAAAAATAAAAATGGAAGGTGTGTTCTGCCTTCCATTAATCTGTATCCTTTAATTCTTTTTCATAAGTAAAATATCGGTTGATTCCGCGATAGATGGATTCAGCTATCTTTTCCTGATAGGATTCTTTTTTTAAATTTGCACGTTCCTGCGGATTTGAGAGGAAACCTACCTCAACTAATACCCCCGGCTTTTTCGCGTGCTTGAGGATATATACCGAGTTGATCGGCTTTGCCTTTCTATTTGTATTTCCTAAATTTTCTCGAAGTTCCTCTTGAATAAACTTGGCAGCCCGCGCGTTCTCCTTATGATGCGGGGCATAGAAGGTTTGGGCGCCGCTCCATCTAGTTGAAGGAATCGCATTTAAGTGTATGCTGACAAAAAGGTCATTATCCGATTGATTGATCATTTCAAGCCGCTTTTTTAAATCCTCTACTTTTCTGCGGCTGTACCCCCGTGTCCCAGAGTCTGCCAAATCAGTGTCCGTATCCCGCGTCATAACCACCAAGGCACCCTGCTCCTGCAGATAATCGCGTACCATTAATGTAATATCTAGCGCTATATCCTTTTCTAATGCATCTTTTGGTCCAGCGCCGCCATCCGGTCCGCCATGTCCAGCATCTAGCAAGATAATTTTCCCCGATAAAGGAAGACTCCAATTTTTCCATGAGTCGTCTTCAGAAAAATCATATTGTAATATGAAAAATAACACGGTTAACCCTACCGCAAAAGCTATTATCTTTATCCTGTTTGACAGCACCCCAATCAATCCCTCCCGCTCGTCCCTTGTTCACTAAACTATATGGGACAAGGAAGGGAAATAGAACCAGGAATCTTCTTTATGCTGGATTAGTGGAGACGAAGTTTATGGCGCCGTTGGCCTTTTTCGTAGCCTTCCCGCCACCAATCATATACATATTGCTCACATAGATAATATAATGATTCACTCATGGCACCTTCTTCTCCATTTCCCCAAAACAGCAAGAAATTATATAAAGTATCAGAAAGATGCTTTTCTTCTCGATAGCAGCGCATACGAACTTGCTCCATATCTTCCCCATGATAACCAAACTTACTAAATTTTGCTCCTAATAAATAGGCTTCAAGGGCTACATCGTAACAAGCCTCTTCCACACCTGCATTCATCATGACGCTTTGCGACATTCTCGTGGAACCGAAGTAATGCTGGACTCTTTCCTTCAATCTATTTAGTGAAAGGTCGCGAAGTATCGATCGCTCATACTTCATTTGTTTTTCACGTCGTTTTTCTCTAAAAGTTGTTATAACAGTCACTTCGAGATCACCTCTTAGGACTATTTTTCAACTGCTTCATGTAAGAAATGCAATATGGACATTGCCAATTTTTATCCTGAATGAAAGCCCCTAAATATGTTCCAAAGAACCATGTACAGAATGCTTGTAACAATTTGTTCAAAAGTGTATAAACTTTTTTGCAGCGTTTTCAAAAATTATGTTGACGCTCTCACACGGGCGGTGTTATTCTATGTTCACAGTAATTAGTTTGTTTGCTAAACCAATTAATTACTCTATCTCGAGATGAAATGATATATTTTTTTTACTGTTATTGTAAGGGATTTCATATTATTTAATTTTTCTTATTGGAGGTATATATAATGGGTCAACCTGCTATTAAAACAACTACTGCTGCCCCAGCTTCTGAACATCGTCCTTTTGGTATGAAAGACAAACTTGGCTACTTATTCGGTGATTTTGGAAACGATTTCTTCTTTATTCTAGTTGCATCGTTCTTAATGGTATTTTATACAGACGTTTTCCATCTAAATCCGGCTGCTGTCGGCGGACTGTTCTTAGCAGCTCGTTTATGGGATGCTTTTGCTGATATCACATGGGGTCGTTTTATTGACACAAGAAAAGCAGGTAAAAACGGAAAATTTAGACCCTGGATTTTTAGGATGTCGATTCCTCTTGTCATTACCGGTGTGTTAATGTTTGTTCATATTCCTGGAATGTCACACGGATTTTATCTTGCTTATGCATATGTCACTTATATTCTTTGGGGCACATTGTATTCTACTGTTAATATCCCTTACGGTTCTATGGCGTCCGTTATTACTGGTGATCCTGTAGAACGTACTACACTATCCAGTTGGAGAACATTAGGTGCTCAATTAGCTGGTCTCGTTATTAACGTAGTTGGACCTATGATTCTTTTTGTTGACAATAAAGCAGATGCTAACCATTTCTTGCTTGGTGCGATCATTTTCGGAGTTCTTGCCATTGCCTGTTATATGGCTTGTTATAAATTATCTGTGGAACGTATTACTTTAGATGATACTGAAAAACCAAAAATGAACTTAGGCAAAACAATGAAAGGTCTTGGTAAAAATAAACCATTAATCTTTTTCCTTATTGCTTCATTAACTTTCATGATTGTCTTTATGTTAATCGGTGCAGTAAACGTATATCTGTTCAAAGACTATTTTGCCAATGCAAAAGCATTAAGTATGGTCGGTCTTCTACAATCCTGCGCCGTATTTGTTGCTATGCCATTTATCAATCCGTTAGTTAAGAAATTTGGTAAGAAAGAAGTGGCTTCTGGCGGTTTATTAGTTGCTGCCCTTGTTTATGGAGTTCTATACTTGCTTCCAAATCTGAATGCAACACAATTTATCTCTATACTAACAGTCGCTATGCTTGGTTATGGTGTCTTTAACTTAGTCATCTGGGCTTTCGTTACTGACGTAATTGATTATCATGAATATTTAACTGGTTTGCGTGAAGATGGAACAGTTTACTCCATCTACTCCATGGCCCGTAAAATCGGACAGGCTGTTGCAGGTGGTGTTGGCGGCGCTGCTATCGCGGCAGTTGGCTACAACCCAACACTGAAAGCTCAAACAGCAGATACCTTACACGGTATTCACACGCTTGGCACTCTAGTTCCCGCCATCGTACTTGCGGTTGTGTTCCTAATTATTGTATTCCTTTATCCATTAAACAAAAAACGTACAGAACAACTTGCCATTGATTTAGCAGAAAAGAGAAATGCCTAAATTTTATAAACAGACGTGCTAGAAAACAGAAAGAAGATAGCCAAATGCGATTGGCTATCTTTTTTTCTACTAGTAAGAGCTGTTTGGCGATGTTCTTTCTGCTATAATGTTATTAACTATAGAGGAACGCAACGATTTAATAAAAATGATTTTAATCTGCTTTAAAGATTAATCTAGGGGGATATAATCGTGGTTACAGGTGATGGTGCCTATATAAAAAAAATCAATAGAGGCATAATTCTTGAGAAAATCATCGAACACGGAATGATCTCACGGGCGGATTTATCTAAAATTACCGGTCTCAATAAGGCTACCATTTCTGCTCAGGTGAGTGATTTACTAGAGGAAGGATTAGTTAGCGAAACACAAATGGAGCATCATAATGTAGGAAGAAAACCCATTATGCTGTCTATCAATCAGGATGCTGGCTATACATTGGGAGTCGATTTGGATTACGAGGAAATTCATTTTACCCTAGCTGATTTACAAGGGACCCCTGTGCATAGTTATACCGAAATTCCATCCACTCATGATTACGAAGACATTGTCAAACTGCTGATCAAACAAGTAAAAAGGCATCAAAAAAAATCCTTAAATAGCCGCTACGGACTAGTTAGTGTCATGGTCGGTATACACGGAACTGTCAACAAAGATGAAAGTATTTACTTCGTTCCTAAATACGGCTGGCGTAATAGAAATCTTAAACATGACTTAAAAGATAAACTTGATTTGGATATTTATATTGAAAACAATGCTAACCTGTCTTCTTATGCAGAACGAGTGTTTAAATTCCACTCCAGTAATAATCTCGTCAACATTATATTATCGTCGGGTATTGGTGCAGGAATCATAGTCGATGGGGAAATTCATCGCGGTTATCATGGCTATGCTGGTGAGATGGGACATATGATCGTGTCGTTAGATGGTAGACCATGCAGCTGCGGCAATAAAGGCTGCTGGGAACTATATGCATCCGAGCCAAGTATGATTAAACAACTGTCTTCCTTATTAGGAAAGGAAGCCTTAACACGGAAAGAAGTACTGAAGTTGATTACCGAGAGAGACTCGGTTGTTATGAATCAAATCAGCAGCACTTTGCCCTATATATCGATTGGCCTTAACAATGTGATTAATTTATACAATCCAGAAACCATTGTCATTAACAGCGAAATATTGGCCAACTTCCCGAATGCTGTAGAGCTGATTGAGAGTCATTTGCATTCTTCTGTCAGCCAATACTGCCAACTTGTCCTGTCTGAACTTGGTGATAGAGCTTGTATCTTGGGCGCCTGTGCCTTAGCCCTCCAGCGATTTCTGGAGGTGCCAAAACTCACGTTGAAAACGGCACAAGTCACCCAATCCATACTTGTCTAAATCCGGTTAAAAGACTTCCTCTTATTTTCAAAGGAAGTCTTTTTTGTATTAAGGATTAAATTATTTTTTTATCTTTGTCAATTCTCTGTTTAATCGATAAAGCACCTTGTCCGTTAAGACATCCTCTGCCATTGTTGCCAGCACATCCAGTTTCATTGATTTCATCATCCCAAATGATGGGCTGTCAGCAAATTTGCTGCCTAAATATTTTTCAAGGACTTCTTTTGCTTGTTCGTTTTGCAACAATCTCTCAACCGTGTCCCGTGTGGAATATACATCTTCTGTAATGGTGAGTTCTTCGATTTCCACATCATCATTGAGATCTGGCATGGTGAACCAGTTTGCAACCATTCCGCCTGTGTCAGCTTCAGGAGCCTGGTAACTTGGGTTAGGCTCGGCCACCTTATTAAATCTGGCCACGTCCGCCAGGATTGCGCCATCTTGGCTGGAAACAGCCTTTATCTCATTGATTCCTTCATTTAAAGACACATTTTCAAAAATGAAGACATGATTATCACTCGTTTTCGTTTCTGTTTCCTGGCCATTTACATAAAGAGTGACGGCATCACAGTTGGAATAAATTTTTATGGTGATATCATTTTCCGGTCTATCCACAAACCGCTTGCTTGTGATATGAACAAACTTTTCTTCTGACCAGTTGGCTTTGTACATATAAAAAGCATCTTTTTTAATTTTACGATCATAGGTCATTAAACCTTTGTTGTTGCGGCCCTTTACGCCGCCTTCATCACGGATATTGGCGCCAAAGTCAAACATGTTCCATACATAGGTCGCCCATAGGTACGGCCGTTTTGAAAAAATGCCCCAGACCGTTTCATGATACAATGCATGGTATTCTTCCGAATAATCTTTCACCTTGGGATCATTCGTATGATACTGGAGAATCCCTTCTGCTCCGTACTCGGAAATTCCCAAAGCAACATTCGGATTGGTTTGATGGAACCCGTCCATCCAAGGCCCAAAGTCTTCAGATTTTCCGGTATACCAGCCATAATATTTGTTATATCCGACAATGTCTGTAATGAAGTTATACTCATCATCTTCTTCGACAAACATCACATTGGCCATGGTGGTTAATCTTGTCGGGTCTTCTTTCTTCGTCAGCTCATTTAGTTCTTTGACAAGTTTTCTGACTTCCGGACGCTCACCGCCAATTTGGATTTCATTTTGGATGCCCCAGAACATGATGGATGGGTGGTTGAAGTTTTGGCGAATGAGTTCCGTCATCTGCTGTTTAGGGTTGATGCCTTCCAACTCTGTTTGGGACATGACAGAGATAAAGGGAATCTCCGCCCATACGACCATACCTTCTTGGTCACAAAGATCATAGAAGAATTGATCATGCTGGTAATGAGCCAAACGGATGGATGTCGCCCCAATTTCTTTAATAAATTCCATGTCTTCTTTATGCTCATTTTTCGTAATGGCCCAGCCCATATCTTTTCGGTCTTGGTGTCTGGAAACACCATACAACGGAAGATGCTCACCATTTAAAAAGAAACCCTGCTCCGGATCGACTTTAAAATAACGGACACCAAATGGAATATGCACTTCATCAATCGTATCGTTAAAGCTTGTTAAAGAAACCTTTGCCTGGTACAGATAGGCATTTTTTCTGCCATTCCATAAAGTTGGGGATTCAATTATCGCCGGCACTTCAACCACTTTTGTTTCACCAGGAGCCAGAAAAACCTCTTTTGCGGCATACGCAGCGCTAGTTCCCCCTGCATCAAGAACATCGGCCCATAGCCTAACTTTTTTGTCTTCACTTTCATCATTCGTGATTCTTGTACGGATTGTCAACCGTGCTGATTCTTCCGTAACCTCATCCTGCACCAGATAAATACCCTGTGAACCGTAGTCCAATAAGTCAAAATGGACAGGGTTAGCGATAATCAAATTCACATCGCGGTAGATGCCGCCATAAAACGTAAAGTCCGCCATCTGCGGATAAACATCTTCAAAAACTGTATTATCCACTTTCACAGCCAGGAGGTTCTCCTTGCCAAACTCTACAGCCTCTGTGATATCAAAACGAAAAATTGAATATCCGCCTCTATGCTGGCCAAAATGTCGTCCATTTACATATACATCCGTGACACTGTTGGACCCATTAAATTCAATAAAGACTTTATTATCCTGATCTTTTGTTTCAACTGTAAACTCTTTCCGATACCAGCAAGCACCTTTATAGAAATCAAAGCCATTAGCGCCATCAATCGCATTCCAAGTATGGGGTACATTGACTGTCTCCCAGTTCTCATCATGGAAGGTTTGATCCATTGCATTTGGTTCATCTTGTTTGATAAATTTCCAGCCCTGATTTAAACTTATTTTCTTTCTCATGATTCTGCCTCCTTTTACTCTAGACACATTCTAAGCGCATACATTTTTAATGGGATATGGTTGAAAATCTATTCTTATTATAATATAGTGAAAATACTAGCAATCGTACATATATGCGTTTATTAGCACATATTTTACATTTTATTTGTATCAATCAATTGAATGGAGTGTTCCGCAATGGTCCAAGATGCTACCAAGATCTGCACACTTTTACACTCGCTTACTAAGCTCAATACTAGATTTGTTCATTCGGACGGCCATGTCGTCTTTCAGCTGATTCAAAACAAAGTATCCTGGTTATTTCCCGGAGATGAGGAAGAACCCAGGATCATGAATCAAACGTTAAGGAACCACCCGCCCCATAGTTTTTATTACTATATCAATACCTATGGGCTTGAATATATTGCAGCAGGCATTTGGAAGGACGGGGAATTCCTAGGTTCCATCTCAATCGGCCCGTTTTTGTCCAGTATTCCCGCCAGCGAATTTATTCGCACGATTATTTCTAAAAATAAACTTCCTATCAGTGATCGAAAACAGCTTCAAGAATTTTATCATGGGTTAACCGTCCTAAGCAGCACCGACTCCAATAGTTTGGGGGATTTACTCGTCAATCTTTGTTCGCACCCCCATATTGACTCCCAGCTCATTACTACTGAACTGATTCAGCAGAATCAAGTTCAAAAGCCCAAACCGTATAGCATTGATGAGACGAAAGAAGTGATTGAGCTACGTTACCATTATGAAAAAAAATTAATGGACGCCATAACTAAAGGGAACAAAGAAGAACTTATTCCCGTTTTAAATGCATCCAACAGTATTTTGAACTTTGCTGACCGGGTACCTGAAAGCCCAATCCGTTCTGCAAAAAATATTTCCTTCACCGTCAATACCCTTTGCCGGATTGCGGCTGAACGCGGCGGAGTACATCCAGTGCAAATTCATATGATTTCGGAGAAATTCGCCATACTCATTGAACGAGCCCCTAACCTGCCTTATCTAAAAGAATTATTATCGGTCATGACGATGGAATACTGTGATATGGTTAAAACCTATTCAACACAACACTTAAGCCCGATCGTAAAAAAAGCAGTCAACTATATCACTTTTCATCTCGAAAAACCGCTGACATTAACCAGCATTGCAAAAGAATTGGGGATGAATCCGTCCCATTTGTCGCGGAAATTTAAAGCCGAAACAACGATGAGTGTGATCGATTTTATCAACCATAAACGTATCGAAGAGGCCAAGTTTTACCTGAAGCAAGGTGATGTCTCCATTACGGATATCGCCTTTATGACAGGTTTTAGTGATGTGAACTATTTCAGCCGGGTTTTTAAAAAATGGACCTCGCTTACACCTACTGAATACAGTAAAACCAAAACAGCAGCTGATTAAGAATCATTGCTGTTTTGGTTTCTTTTACCGCTCAAAAGGCTATTATTTATCTTATAATCTAGTCTGCCATTTATTGCACCAAACGTTTTCGTTTGGCGTTCCTTTGAATTCAGATTCGCCCATGATTTTATCAATCGTTTTGCTAATCGTTATTTCGTCGTCATTGTAGGCATTAATATAACATTTCACCATAGGCACATCGGTTAAATGAGTTGTAAAGTTTAATGATACAAACACAGTCGGTACTTCATGAACATACCAAGGAACTTCATTACTCATGGCTGTCTTCCATTGGATGCGATAGTTGTTTTGCGCCCCATAGCCAATAATATCAGCAAAAACAAGCGCTGCATCGACTTCTTCACGGTATTTTAGGGTGGATCCTTTAATACGGGTTGTACCGTCATTCACTGTTACCTCAAAACCGCGTCGTTCTAGCTCAGCCTTAATATAATCAAGGACTTTTGAATTTGCCTCGTAAATACCGCCTTTTTCACCTTCCAAGAAATACAGGCGAATCCGTTTATGGGTTTCAGGGCGGATTGGCAACTCATCAAATGTGTTTTTCACTAACGTAATTCCCTTTTCAGCTGCTTCTTTGGCACGGTTAATATGGTCTTCACAGCCGATTACTTTAAGGTCTTCTTTTGACCGCAATAATGTTCCTTCTTTTTGAGCCTTATGAAGGCCGATTGCTGCCTTCAGCCCTAAAATTCTCTCCAATGCATCTTGCAGGCGTTCTTCTGTAATCACGCCTTTTTTATAGCCGTTTAACATAAAGTTATAGTCTTCCTCAATATCATTGAAGAATAGGAACATATCACAACCCGCTGCGATGGCTTGCGGCACATAATCCTCTCGGCGCATCGCAGAGCTCATTCCCAACATATGGGTGGCATCCGTAACCACCAAGCCGTTAAAGCCTAACTTCCCTTTTAACAGGCCATTAATTAACTCCGGTGCAAGGGTTGCTGGTAAGATATCTTTATCTTCAAGCTCTGGAGCCAGAAGTTTTTGATACTCAGGCAGAGCAATATGGCCAGCCATAATCGAATGGACTCCATTTTCAATGTGGTTGCGATAGACCTTACCGAATGATTCTTCCCATTCTTCTACTGGTAAATCATTGACGCCCAAGACTAAATGATGGTCGCGCTCTTCTACTCCATCACCGGGCCAGTGTTTAATACACACCCCGATATTGCTTTCCCTTAGTCCTTTAATGTAGGCATTGGTATGTTTGTTAACTGTTTCGGCATTCGTGCCGTAAGCTCGTGTGTTAACAATGGTATTTCTCCAGTTTTTCAAAATATCGACGCAGGGGTCAAAGTTCCAGTTTACCCCGATGGCCTCTTCTTCACGGCCGCTTACATAACCTGCATCAAATGAGACTTGCTCATCTCCTGAAGCTTCGCACATTGCCGCTTTGGCAACATAGGTACCATCATTCATAGCGCCATTTCCGCCTGAATCACAGTTGGCTGCCACTAATAAAGGAATTTTGGAGCTAGATTGTAGTTCGTTGATTAAATCCTGCACTTGCTCTGATGTGCCCCCTTGATAACGGGCACCGCCAATATGATATTTGTTAATGATTTCTGCATTGGTCAAGTTATTGCCGCTGAATTGATCGCCGCCAAAGAAGAATAGATTAATGAATAATTGGCCAATTTTTTCTTCAACGGTCATCCCGGAAATGGCATTCTTCACCCATTGGATATCCTCATCATTGAGGTTATATGGTTTCGCTTTTAGATCCACTTTTGGCATTGTTACATTTTTTGCGATTCTTGGTTTCATGGTGATCACTCCACACAATTATTTCAAGTTATTATTAAATTCATCAATTAATTGCTGCTGATAGGCACCGGCAAAACTGCCATCCAATAATTTGCCAAGAGCTTCTTTCCTAAAGCGTTCCCAAGAGAACTTTTCTTTGCCAACCAGGATTGGATAATAAAGCACTCCGTTCTTATCGGCCGCATCCAAATCCCCAGGGGCGTCTCCGACCATGAGGACATGGGTATTTTCATAGCTGAACTTCTTCAATTCTGCAATACAATGTGCCTTGGTCCCAGCTTCTTGACCAAGCATAACAGACACATGAGGAGCCAGCTCATGTCTTGTCCATTCGTCTAAAACTGCTCCGCCATTGGCCGACGAGACAATCGCCACATCAGCTACCCTAGCTGCCGCCTCAAGGCCTTCCCTTGCTCCTTCAAACGGATGGTCTTCTCCAGATAATTGTCCAATGGCCCGATTCACCGCATAGCTCCATTCAAGTGCCTGCTTTAGCTGTGGATCATTGGTTTTTTCAATTTCCCGCTCAAGGGCAGGATTAGATAATTCCGGTGTGGTTTCTGTCCACTTTTTAAAAGAAGAGATGTCCGGCATAGAAATGCCTTCTGCCTCAAGGGCTTCAAATGTGGTCACTACCCCTTTAAAGCGGTTGATGCCTCTTGTTTTTGTATATAAATTGATCTCATTCCAGACTTTCAAGAACAGTTCCTCGATTGAATGGAGGTTCCATATCTTTACGGCCTCCGGGCCAAAACATTTATAATGTTTGACATCCATCGTATCCATGGCGCAGCCGTCAGAATCCACACACACTAATAACTCTTTTGTTTTTTGAAAATCCGTAATCTCATTTTTCATTGATCACACCTCTTTTTTTGAGCTCAAACAACGTTGCCGGAAAATAAATTTTAAGGCTGCTAATCCAACATAGTTGGACTAGCAACCTTACTATTTGAGATATTTTCTATTACACTCCCGTGTAAGATGAGAATCCGCCATCGATTGGAAGAACAACGCCTGTCACAAAGCTTGCCGCTTCTTGGCTGGCAAGGAACAATAAGCCGCCAATTAATTCTTCCGGCTCACCAAACCGCTCCATTGGTGTGCTGTTAAGGATTTTTCCTGTTCTTGCCGTTGGTGTTCCATCTTCGTTAAACAGTAACTTTTCGTTTTGTTTAGTTACTAAGAAGCCTGGTGCAATGGCATTGACACGGATGCCAGCTTTGGCAAAATAAGTAGCCAGCCACTGGGTAAAGTTACTGATGGCAGCTTTTGCTCCGCTATATGCAGGAATTTTAGTTAAAGGTGTGTAAGCATTCATCGATGATACATTGATAATGCTGCAGCCTTCTTTCTCGAGCATACCCTTAGCAAATACTTGAGAAGGAAGCAGTGTGCCAAGGAAGTTCAAGTCAAATACAAAGCCAACTCCCTTTGGATCCAGTTCAAAGAAGGTTTTTAGTTCTGGATTTTTCTTCACTGTTTCTGCATTGTAAAATTCATCATCAGTCGTTCCGCGCGGATTATTTCCGCCGGCACCATTTAGAAGAATGTCACATGTGCCAAGTTCTTTTTCAACAATTTCTCTGGCTTGTTCCAAAGCTTCTCGGTCTAAAACGTTAGCTGCAACACCAATGGCTGTTCCGCCAGCCGCTTTAATTTCATTTGCTACATTGTCAGCAGGCTCTTGATTTAAATCCAAGATTGCTACTTTTGCACCACACTCTGCCAAAGCTTTTGCAAAATAAGAGCCTAATACTCCGCCGCCTCCAGTTACAACGGCTACTTTCCCCGTTAAATCTACTTTAAATGGAACTGTCATGATTCTGCCTCCTCTAAGTTAGCTATTATTTTCTATTTTTTTGTTCCGCTTCCCATAAACCATTAAGATAGGTTGCACCCAATGCACGGTCAAATAATCCGTAACCCGGTTTTCCAGTTTCTCCCCAAATCATTCTTCCATGGTCTGGGCGGATTGGACCAGTATAGTCAAAGTCAGCCATAGCACGAATCACTTCGTACATATCAATGGAGCCCGCGCTGGACAGATGAGCAGATTCCTCGAATGACATGCCTCCGGTCAGCTTCACGTTGCGGGCATGAACAAAGTTTACCCGGCCTTTTTTACCGAAATAGCGAAGCATTTCTGGAAAATCATTATCAGGATTAGAACCAAGTGAACCACTGCACATGGTCAAGCCATTATACGGGCTGTCGTAAAGGTTAATAAATCTTTCAAGATTTTCTTTGTTTGTAATGACGCGTGGCAGTCCAAAAATGTCGAATGGCGGATCATCTGGGTGGATGGCCATTTTTACGCCAGCCTCTTCAGCAACAGGGATAATCTCTTTAATAAAGTATCCAAGATTTTCCCACAGTTTTTCATGGTCCACATTTTTATAGTGGTCAAATAGAACTTGCAAGTCTTCTTTCTTATAGCTGGAATCCCAACCTGGAAGGGACAGTTCGCCTGTCAGCGGATCCATTTTCTTTGCCACTTCTTCTTCAAAAATAAGGGCGGTTGAACCATCTGGAAGACGGTATTCTAAATCTGTACGGGTCCAGTCAAAGATTGGCATAAAGTTATAGCAGACCACCGGAATTCCAGCTTTGCCAAGATTGCGGAGTGTTTCTTTATAGTTTTCAATATATTTATCACGAGTTGGAAGACCGATTTTAATATCTTCATGAACTGGTACGCTCTCAATGACCGAGATTCTTAAACCAGCTTGTTCCACCGTATTTTTTAATTCTTCAATTTTATCCAAAGGCCAAGCTTCACCGACCGGGATATCATAAATAGCGGTGACAATCCCTTTCATTCCAGGGATTTGACGAATATACTCAAGTGAAATAGAATCAGTTTTGCCGTACCAGCGAAAAGACATTTCCATGTTAAGTTCCTCCTAATTGTTTAATTCGATAGTAAAGTAGTTTTTTGCGTTGTTAAAACAAATATTCTCCACCAGCTTTTTCAACAGGGCTTGGTCATCTGGAAGTTCCCCTTCTTCAACCCAAGAACCGATTAAATTACAAAGGATACGGCGGAAGTATTCATGACGGCTGTAAGAGATAAAGCTGCGGGAATCGGTTAGCATCCCGACAAAGTGCATCAGTAGTCCCTGATCGGCTAAAGCTGTCAACTGACGAATCATTCCCGGTTTTGTATCATTAAACCACCAGCCAGAACCGAATTGAATTTTACCTGGGATACCAGGCTCTGTTTGGAAGTTCTGTATCGTACTTCCAACCAAATCATTATAGATAGGGTTCAAATTATACAGAATCGTTTTTGGCAGCTGATTTTCCCGATCACAGGCATCCAGCAGAGCATTCAATGGTGCCGCCACTTCCCCTTGGTCATTGATTGAGTCGTAACCCGCATCCGGTCCTAACTTTTTGAACATACGAGAATTGTTATTCCGTATCGCCCCAAAGTGGATTTGCATCGCCCAATCACGTTTCTTGTAACATTTCGCAAGGAAAATCATAATAGCTGTCTTAAATTTCATTTCATCATCAAAGCTTACTTTCTGACCGTTTCTTCCTGCTGTAAGAATGGCATCCAGCTCGCTTGGATCATACTCAGCAAATGGAATTTGTCCTAATCCATGATCAGAAATTCTGCCGCCCTTTTGATGGAAATACTCCACTCTTTCTTCAAGTGCCTGGAGGTATTCATCAAATGTAGTGATTTTCCTAGTTGTCACCTTTTCAAGTAATTGTACAAATGGAACAAAGGTATCTTTATTAATTTCCAAGCCTTTATCCGGACGGAAGGTCGGCAATACTTTCACAGGGAAGTCCTGCTTGGCAATTTGCTCATGATAGTAAAGGTCATCCGTTGGATCGTCTGTTGTACAGATTACCTTGACGTTGGAACGTTTGATTAAACCTTGAACAGAATAATCATCCTGCTTTAGTAGTTCATTACAGTGGTCCCAGATTTTTTCCCAGTTATCTTCACTCAATAACTCTTCCATACCGAAATACTTTTTCAATTCAAGGTGAGTCCAATGATAAAGGGCATTTCCGAGCGTGTAAGGTACCGTTTTAGCCCATGCTTCAAATTTTTCTTTATCGCTGGCATCTCCGGTAATATAACGTTCATCTACCCCATGTGCCCTTAACGCTCTCCACTTGTAATGATCGCCTGAAAGCCAAAGTTCGGTTATATTGTTAAACTTGCGGTTTTCCGCAATTTCCTTTGGTGAGAGGTGACAATGATAATCGTATATCGGCATGTTTTCGGCATATTGATGATATAACTCTCTAGCTGTCTGATTGTTTAACATGAAATCATCATGAATAAATGCTCCCATACCTAACTTCCTTTCGTGATGGAGTGAATAGTACAACCCTACCGAATTATTGAACGGCTTTTATGGATTCAATACGATCCATGAACTCGCGGGCTGTCCGTTCAACCGAACTGTAATCTCCGTTGGTAACACCTTTTGTAAGCGCACTGCCCATTCCAACAGCAAACGCACCGTTTTTCATCCATTGGTCGACATTGCCGATACTAACGCCGCCTGATGGCATTAACTGTGCATGGGGAATCGGGCCTTTAACATCTTTTATAAAGGATGGTCCCATTAAGCTTCCCGGGAATAGTTTAACGACGTCTGAACCGTAAGTGAGCGCCTCCATAATTTCGGTGACGGAGCCGCAGCCTGGTAAGTAAGGCACCGCATAACGATTACACATTAAAGATATTTCTTTATCAAAATGCGGGCTCACAATGTAACGAGCTCCGTTTAGGATGGCAATTCTAGCTGTTGCTGCATCTAAGACTGTCCCAGCCCCGACGATCATCTGCGATTCCCCTAATTGGGACAATTCACGGATGGCCTCTTCCGCACCAGGGGTCGTGAATGTGACCTCAAGAGAGCGAATCCCGCCTTTGAATGCATTCTTTGAGATTTCAACGGCATCTTCTTTATTCTTTCCGCGGATAACAGCTACCGCGTAGCCTTTGTGCATTTCACTTAACACTTCAAATTTTTGCAACAAAACGATCACCTCATAGCACTTAAAAATATAGTTAAAAGACAATATTGATATTCTAACAGTCCATATCTATTGTTTAAGTTTGGTTGATAAGATATACAATGCCTTTCAAGTACTTGGCAGGAGTCTCTTACCATCCGGCTTTACTGAAGATTGGACTTTTTTACTTTTTATCATTAACTTCGCCTTGCATACTTGTATACTAGCATACTTTTTAGGTGGTTACAATAATAAGTTTAGAAATTGGGGAGAAATATTATAGCGCTTTCATGAAACAACCATATTCAAATAGGAGCTACTTATCCGCTAGTCAACTGCTGTTATGCGCAAGT
>NZ_HG942070.1:27825-38808 GCF_000612665.1 Neobacillus dielmonensis | reverse complement strand
ATCGATCGAGGACTTAACCATTAAAAAGCGAACTCTGTTTATAAAATTTCTTCTGATTATTTAGTTTTGAGAGAACGATAAAATTTTCTCTTGCAAAAATTTTAAAAGACATTATAATAAAATAGTGTCGAATAACTGGTCTGGTAGTTATGGCGAGAAGGTCACACCCGTTCCCATACCGAACACGGAAGTTAAGCTTCTCAGCGCCGATGGTAGTTGGGGCGAAAGCCCCTGCGAGAGTAGGACGCTGCTAGGCTGTTATATATGGAGGATTAGCTCAGCTGGGAGAGCATCTGCCTTACAAGCAGAGGGTCGGCGGTTCGATCCCGTCATCCTCCACCATATATTTTTATGCCGGTTTAGCTCAATTGGTAGAGCAACTGACTTGTAATCAGTAGGTTGGGGGTTCAAGTCCTCTAGCCGGCACCACTCTTTATGAGCCATTAGCTCAGTTGGTAGAGCATCTGACTTTTAATCAGAGGGTCGAAGGTTCGAGTCCTTCATGGCTCACCATTTAAATATGCGGGTGTGGCGGAATTGGCAGACGCACCAGACTTAGGATCTGGCGCCGCAAGGCGTGGGGGTTCGACTCCCTTCACCCGCACCATTTAATTATATGCGGAAGTAGTTCAGTGGTAGAACACCACCTTGCCAAGGTGGGGGTCGCGGGTTCGAATCCCGTCTTCCGCTCCAATAGTGCCGGGGTGGCGGAACTGGCAGACGCACAGGACTTAAAATCCTGCGGTAGGTGACTACCGTACCGGTTCGATTCCGGTCCTCGGCACCATCTAAATATGCGCCCGTAGCTCAATTGGATAGAGCGTCTGACTACGGATCAGAAGGTTATGGGTTCGACTCCTTTCGGGCGCGTTAATATCGGGAAATAGCTCAGCTTGGTAGAGCACTTGGTTTGGGACCAAGGGGTCGCAGGTTCGAATCCTGTTTTCCCGACCATTTCTATAAATGGGGCCTTAGCTCAGCTGGGAGAGCGCCTGCTTTGCACGCAGGAGGTCAGCGGTTCGATCCCGCTAGGCTCCACCATATCACTATAAAATATTTGGCGGTGTAGCTCAGCTGGCTAGAGCGTACGGTTCATACCCGTAAGGTCGGGGGTTCGATCCCCTCCGCCGCTACCAATATTCTGGATCTTTAGCTCAGCTGGTTAGAGCAACGAGCAAAGCTCCAAATGAATATGCTTCGAGTTGTACCTATCGAGCTGCTGCTTGAATAAGCTTTCTGAGATGGGGACAGACGAACAAAAGGTCAAATGAACATTATTTTGGACCTTTAGCTCAGCTGGTTAGAGCAGACGGCTCATAACCGTCCGGTCGTAGGTTCGAGTCCTACAAGGTCCACCAGTAGTCTTAAAAAGTGTATGGAGGAATACCCAAGTCCGGCTGAAGGGATCGGTCTTGAAAACCGACAGGCGGGTTAAACCGCGCGGGGGTTCGAATCCCTCTTCCTCCGCCATGTTTCTTCTTTAAACATGGACAAACATCATAAATTTTATTATCGCGGGGTGGAGCAGTCCGGTAGCTCGTCGGGCTCATAACCCGAAGGTCGCAGGTTCAAATCCTGCCCCCGCAATTCGGTCTGGTAGTTCAGTTGGTTAGAATGCCTGCCTGTCACGCAGGAGGTCGCGGGTTCGAGTCCCGTCCAGACCGCCACTTATGGCTCAGTAGCTCAGTCGGTAGAGCAAAGGACTGAAAATCCTTGTGTCGGCGGTTCGATTCCGTCCTGAGCCACCTTTACTATTATTTTTTTAAAATAATATGGCGGTTGTGGTGAAGTGGTTAACACACCAGATTGTGGCTCTGGCATTCGTGGGTTCGATTCCCATCAATCGCCCTTTATTAATTTAACCTATTTGCGGGTGTAGTTTAGTGGTAAAACCACAGCCTTCCAAGCTGTTGTTGTGGGTTCGATTCCCATCACCCGCTCCAATTATGGGCCTATAGCTCAGCTGGTTAGAGCGCACGCCTGATAAGCGTGAGGTCGATGGTTCAAGTCCATTTAGGCCCACCATTTAATATTATTCCGCAGTAGCTCAGTGGTAGAGCTATCGGCTGTTAACCGATCGGTCGTAGGTTCGAATCCTACCTGCGGAGCCATATAGAGAAGTACCCAAGTGGCTCAAGGGGCTCCCCTGCTAAGGGAGTAGGTCGCGGAAGCGGCGCGAGGGTTCGAATCCCTTCTTCTCTGTTATTGGCCCCTTGGTCAAGCGGTTAAGACACCGCCCTTTCACGGCGGTAACACGGGTTCGAATCCCGTAGGGGTCATACAAAAAAGCTGATGATAATTTGATCATCAGCTTTTTTGTTGTTCAGAATAATAGCTGTCATGGTTAAGTAGGAGCATCCAAATGACCGTGATGGTAACCAAATGGCATTCAAGGTAACTAGGGGCGTCCTCAAAGGCCGAAAAGGAAAAAAGGTGCAGCAAGGGTGGTTAGGAGAGTGTACAAACACAAGGCATTAGACCTATGGGGATACACAACTGTACAAATCCAAAAAACCATTACTATCACACCACGCGTTTTTCCTTAATACTGATCTACAACATTATACAAAACTCCTATTAATAAACCACTTCCATTCTCCCCAAAAATACTATCAAAAATTGAAAGCGTTCTCTCGAAATTAGTATCACTGTAAAAGTATCTAACATTACATTCTTGTGTTCGTGAACAAATCTAACAAAAAGTTTTTGCGGTCTTTTGTCTAATCTTGGTGTGAAATGCATCAAATTTAGTCGAAAGTTAATGAATATTGTCGGTTTTAGGGTACTGTTAAAGACTCTTGTCAGAAAAGATAAAAAAGTTTTACGAGAATTATAATAACTTTCCACTTATAATTGAAACTTGTAAAACATATTCTCAATGGGAATGAGGAAAGTCATGACAGTAAATACATTATTTCCAACGGACTATCAACTGCATTTATTTCATGAAGGAAACTTATTTCAAAGTCATCAACTTTTTGGTGCTCATATATTTAAAGATTCCACTCAAACCTACACACGCTTTTGTGTTTGGGCCCCGAACGCTCTTCAAGTAAGTCTGGTCGGCGATTTTAATGATTGGAATGGTCATGGATATGAATTACAAAAAGTGAATGATGAAGGAGTATGGATTCTGATCATCAACAAAAATCTGGAAGGGTGTATTTATAAATATGAAATTGTCACACAGCAAAATGAAATACTCCTAAAAGCCGATCCATTTGGATTTTACTCCGAATTACGTCCAAATACCGCCTCCATAGTTTATTGTTTGGAAGAATTTCACTGGACTGACCATGATTGGATGGAACGAAGGCTCCGAAAAAATACCTTAGCAGAACCGGCAGTTATCTATGAGGTTCACATAGGGTCATGGCTGAAAAAGCAAAATGGGGACTTTCTCACCTATAGGGAGTTGGCCTCAGAACTGATTCCCTATGTAGTAGATCATGGTTTTACCCATATTGAGCTATTACCAATTGTTGAACATCCTCTCGATGACTCTTGGGGCTATCAGGGAACAGGCTACTTTTCGGTAACGTCTAGGTACGGGACTCCTAATGATTTTCAATATTTTGTGGACCAATGTCATAACCATAAAATCGGAGTCATTCTGGACTGGGTACCAGGACATTTTTGCAAGGATGCACATGGGCTCTATCAATTTGATGGTACGCACCTTTATTCCTATACCAACCATGGGGACAGAGAAAATGCAGTATGGGGAACAGCGAATTTTGACCTTGGCAAAGGTGAAGTACAAAGCTTCCTCATATCCAATGCGATTTTTTGGATGGATTATTTCCATGTTGACGGCTTTAGAATGGATGCTGTTGCCAATATCATCTTTTGGCCAAATAGTGATGGTTCAAAAGAGCCTAATCCCTTTGGAATTGATTTTTTAAAAAAATTGAACCAGGAAATCCACACGCACAATCCCTCCATTTTAATGATTGGTGAGGATTCTACTGACTTTCCGAAAGTCACTGCATCACCACAATATGGTGGATTGGGATTTGATTATAAATGGAATATGGGTTGGATGAATGACATTCTGGATTACATGGAGACGCCGCCTTTTGCACGGCATTCCGTACACTCGAGAGTTACTTTTTCACTTTTATATGCGTTTTCAGAAAATTTTATGCTCCCGTTTTCACATGATGAAGTCGTACATGGAAAAAAATCACTACTGAATAAGATGCCGGGAAATTACTGGGAAAAATTTGCTCAATATCGAATGCTGCTGGGTTTTATGTTCTCGCACCCAGGAAAAAAACTGTTATTTATGGGGTTCGAATTAGGACAGTTTGCCGAATGGAAAGATAAAGAGCAACTAGATTGGGTCTTATTTGAGTATGAAATGCATCGAAAATTGAACGATTATGTGAAAGTTTTAATTAAGTTATATAAACGCTCGAAAGCACTCTATGAATTAGATCATATTTGGGATGGCTTTGAATGGGTGGTCGTAGATAACAAAGAACAATCAATTTTTTCTTTTATACGCAGGGGTAAAAAGGATGAAGATACAGTTATTGTCATCTGCAATTTTACTGGTGTCAGTTACCCTGAATATCAGCTTGGAGTACCATTTGCTGGTGAATATCGTGAAATATTTAACAGTGATAGCACAGAGTATGGGGGATCTGGAGTGGTAAACAAAAAAACGATTGCTTCCTTGGAGCAGCCATTTCATGGGAGACCATTTTCTATCAATATAAGCATGGGACCATTCAGTTTTCTGTTACTTAGGCCCGTTAAAAAAAGGAAGGAGAGGAAAGGAAATGGAAAAGAAAAAGTGCGTAGCCATGCTGTTAGCAGGGGGAAAGGGAAGTAGACTTAATGTCCTGACCAGAGACCTTGCAAAACCAGCTGTTCCTTTTGGGGGGAAATATAGGATTATTGATTTTACTTTAAGTAATTGTTCCAATTCAGGAATTGATACAGTGGGAGTATTAACGCAATACCAGCCGCTTTTGTTAAATTCCTATATCGGTATTGGCAGCACTTGGGATTTGGACCGGAAAAATGGTGGAGTTACTGTACTACCTCCATATAGTGAGTCCTCTGAAGTGAAGTGGTATACCGGAACAGCTAGTGCTATTTATCAAAACTTAAATTATTTAAGGCAATATCAACCTGATTACGTTCTTATACTCTCAGGTGATCATATTTACAAAATGAACTATGAAACGATGCTAGAATACCACATTGAAAAAAGAGCCGACGTTTCTATATCCGTTATAGAAGTTCCTTGGATAGAAGCCAGTCGTTTTGGCATTATGAATACCAATGAAGAGTTGAGAATTACAGAGTTTGAGGAAAAGCCAGCAAACCCAAAAAGTAATTTAGCATCAATGGGAATCTATATATTCAGTTGGAATATTTTAAAAGAATATTTAGAAATGGATGCCAGAAATCCGGACTCCAGCCATGACTTTGGAAAAGACGTGTTACCTTTATTGTTGGAGCAAAAAAAGAAATTGTTTGCTTATCCATTTAAGGGATATTGGAAAGATGTAGGAACCGTCCAAAGCTTATGGGAAGCGAATATGGATTTATTAAAGGAAGATTGCGAATTAGACCTATTTGATTCTTCTTGGAAAATCTATTCCGTGAATCCGAACCAGCCTCCTCAGTATATTTCGCCAAATGCCTCCGTATCGGAGTCATTGATCAATGAAGGATGTACCATTGAGGGGGAAATCGACCACTCTGTTCTTTTCCAAGGGGTCGATGTAGGGAAAGGTTCACTTATTAAAGATTCGGTTATTATGCCAGATTCCATTATTGGGGAAGATTGCTACATTGAAAAAGCGATTGTCCCTTGTGATGTGACCATCCCAGACGGGACGGTCATTCGCTCCCTGGAAGATGAAATTATCCTGGTCACAAATGATATGTTAAGCGGCCTGAAACCAACTGTAAAACAGTCGTAGGAAAACTAATTGGTGAAACAGAGAGAATAGCTCTCTGATAAATAAGGGGGATCTGGAGAGATGAAAAGAAAGCTATTAGGGATTATAGATGCCACAAGCTATCAAGAGGATTTAGAGGATTTATTAATCCATCGCTCATTGGCTGCATTGCCATTTTCAGGGCGTTACCGGGTGATTGATTTTGTTTTATCCAGCATGGTGAATTCAGGCATCAGAAGCGTTGCTATCTTCCCCAAAATGCAATATCGATCCTTGATGGACCATTTGGGTTCAGGAAAAAATTGGGACCTAAATCGAAAGCGTGATGGCTTATTCTTCTTTCCATCGCCGATCGTAGACAACCATGAAAATCGAATTGGTTCATTTGATCTGTTTGCTGCGAACATGGATTATTTTTATCGCAGCACCCAGGAATATGCCATTATTTCTAACTGTTATACCATTTTTAATATGGATTTTAAGCCGCTCCTCGAGTCACATATTCATTCCGAATGTGATATTACAGAAGTCCATCTCAAGGATGGAGGCTCGATGGAACTGTATTTAGTTAAAACCTCCTTTCTTATTGAACTCATTAAAAGTAGACATTTAACTGGGTATACCTGTATGAGGGATGTTGTTCGTGACCCGCAGAGTTACTATCAGGTTTGCCATTATCTCTATGATGGTTTTTCGGTCATGATTGATTCGATTCAAACCTACTTTCAAACGAGCATGAACCTTCTGCAGCCTGAAGTATGGAAAAAGCTGTTCTTAAAAGAACAGCCAATTTTAACAAAGGTCAAGGATGAGCCGCCTACCAAATATATAAAAGGTTCATCCGTCAAGAACTCCATGATTGCCAATGGCTGCCAAATTTGTGGCACGGTAGAAAACAGCATTATTGCCCGCGGCGTTATCATTGGAAAAGGTGCGGTGGTTCGAAACAGTATTATCATGCAAAAGTGTGTGATTGAGGAAGATTGCTATTTAGATTCGGTTATTGCGGATAAAGATGTAAAGGTAGAGGCTGGGGTCCATCTAAGCGGGACAGTCCAGGCACCTTTGGTAGTCCGTAAAGGGACGAAACAAGGAGCGTTGATGAATTCGTGAAAGTATTATTTGCAGTTTCAGAATGCCAGCCATTTGCAAAATCAGGGGGACTTGCTGATGTAGCAGGTTCCCTGCCGAAAGAATTGAATAAATTGGGGTCGGATGTAAGAGTGATCCTTCCTAAATACGGAACAATCGCAGATAAGTTTAAAAATCAAATGATGAAAGTGAAGAATTTCACAGTGTCAGTGGGCTGGAGAAATCAATATTGCGGTATTGAAGAACTATCCTACAAGGGCGTTACCTATTATTTCGTAGACAATGAATATTACTTTAACAGGGAGCAACTGTACGGCTTTTTTGACGATGGGGAACGTTTTGCCTTTTTTAACCGGGCTGTACTTGAAATGATGGCGATGCTGGAATTTTTCCCGGATGTATTGCATTGCCATGATTGGCATACAGGGATGATCCCGTATTTATTAAGATCTGAATATTATAAACGCAAAGGATATGGCTCGATTCGGACAGTGTTTACGATCCATAATCTCCAATTTCAAGGGATTTTTCCAAAGGATATCATTAAGGATTTATTAGGAATCGATTGGAAAGCTTATAATCAAGGACATTTGGAGTTCTTTGGTAATGTGAATTTTATGAAGGGCGCATTGGTGGCAGCAGACCGGATTACAACTGTCAGCCCTACATATAAGAAGGAAATACAAACTGAGGAATACGGTGAAAAATTGGATGGGGTGCTTAGAGAACGAAATGAAAATCTCATCGGGATCATAAATGGAATTGATGAGGACTTTTATAATCCTCAGAATGATCCATTTATTTACAAAACGTTCTCTTTTCGAAGTCCGGGAAATAAACTGGTTAACAAACGGGAGATTCAAAAGTATACGGGATTGAAAACCAGCTCAAATGTACCCTTAATGGTGATGATCTCACGTCTAACAAGGCAAAAAGGGTTGGACCTTGTAAGATGTGTACTCCGGGAAATCCTCCAAGAAGATATTCAGCTAATCGTTTTAGGTACAGGTGATCATGAATATGAGGACTATTTACGTCAGGCAGCCCGAATTTATCCGGAAAAGTTAAAGGTTTATACCGAGTTTGATGAAGAGTTTGCCCATAAATTATATGCAGCTGCTGACTTGTTCTTAATGCCGTCATTGTTTGAACCATGTGGATTGGGCCAGCTGATTGCTATGAGGTATGGGGCGATTCCCATTGTTCGGGAGACAGGTGGCTTAAATGATACGGTGAATGCTTTTAACGAGTTTACCGGTGAAGGAAACGGCTTCTCGTTCCGTTATTTTAATGCCCATGACATGCTTTATACCATTAGGAGAGCTCTTCAGTTTTATCAAGATAAACAGGTGTGGGAGTCCATTGTGAAGCAGGCAATGGAGAAGGATTATAGCTGGACCCAATCTGCATTCAGTTATAATCAACTATATGCCGAGCTTATTTCAAGGAGTGAAACCCATGTTTTCTAAGGAGAATTTTAAGGCTGCATTTTTGCATCGGCTTGAAATGCTGTGTGGCAAAAGCTTTTCCGAAAGTACCAAGGTGGACCATTATCAAACATTAGGTCAGATGATTCGAGAGTATGTAAGTGATGACTGGATTACAACCAATGAACAATACATGGCAACGAAGGGGAAGCAGGTATATTATTTATCGATCGAGTATCTGCTTGGAAAACTCCTACGTCAAAATCTCATTAATCTTGGGGTTGAACAGACAGTAGAGGAAGGATTAAAGGAACTGGGAATAGATTTAGGTGAACTGGAAGAAATTGAACCGGATGCTGGATTGGGCAATGGCGGCTTGGGCAGACTAGCCGCCTGCTTTTTGGATTCGCTTGCTTCATTAAATCTACCAGGGCATGGACAGGGCATTCGCTATAAGCATGGGTTATTTGAACAGAAAATAGTCAATGGTTACCAAGTAGAATTACCAGAACAGTGGCTGCGCAGCGGTAATGTGTGGGAAGTTCGTAAACTCGACTTAGCGGTGAGTGTACCATTTTGGGGGAAAGTGGACACTAAAATGGAAAACGGCCGGCTCATTTTTCAGCATATAAATGCGGAGACCGTTACAGCGGTTCCATACGACATGCCTGTAGTTGGCTACGAATCTAAAACCGTCAACACACTCAGACTTTGGAATGCAGAACCAGCGCAATTTCCCGTTCATAAAGATATATTAAAATATAAGCGAGAAACAGAAGCCATTTCGGAGTTCCTCTATCCAGACGATACCCATGATGAGGGGAAGATCTTGCGTTTAAAGCAACAATATTTCCTCGTGTCCGCTAGCCTTCAGTCAATCGTAAAAGCACATAAAAAACAATATGGCAGTTTGGATAAACTCCATGAATATGTTTGTATTCATATTAATGATACCCATCCTGTCCTTGCTATTCCCGAATTGATGCGAATACTATTGGATCAAGAGGGCTTTGGCTGGGACGAGGCATGGCATATTACACAAAATACAATTTCCTACACCAATCATACGACGTTAGCGGAGGCGCTGGAAAAATGGCCGGTGCGGATTTTTCAGCCGCTGTTACCTCGAATTTACATGATTGTGGAGGAGATCAATGAACGGTTTTGCCGCAAGCTGTGGGAGGAAACCCCAGGGGATTGGACACGAATTGCTGGTCTCGCTATTATTGCCGATGAATTTGTCCAAATGGCCCACCTAGCGATTGTTGGCAGCTTTAGTGTGAATGGGGTAGCCAGGCTGCATACGGAAATATTAAAGGAACGGGAGATGAAGCCATTTTTCCAACTGTTTCCCGAGAAGTTTAACAATAAAACGAACGGAATTGCTCACCGGCGCTGGCTTCTTAAGGCCAATCCGAAATTATCAGCCCTGCTAACCGATGCGATCGGTCCAAGTTGGACACATTCTGCAAATGAACTGATGGGATTACTTAAATACCAAGATGATCGGTCATTTCTAGAGCAGTTAGGAAAAATTAAAGCTGCTAACAAAAAACAGCTTGCTGAGATGGTTTATAAGCAAACGGGAATAGCCCTAGATACAAGGGCAATCTTTGATGTCCAGGTAAAGAGACTTCATGCATATAAAAGACAGCTGTTAAATGTTCTTCATATTATGTATCTGTACAACCAAATTAAGGAGGATTCCAGCTTCCAGATGACGCCAAGGGTGTTTATTTTTGGAGCTAAAGCATCGCCAGGCTACTATTACGCAAAGAAGATTATTAAATTAATTAATTCGGTTGCAGAAAAGGTGAATAATGACCCAAAAGTCGCGGACCGTTTAAAGGTTATCTTTATGGAAAATTATCGGGTATCACTAGCGGAACGAATTTTTCCTGCAGCTGATATCAGTGAACAAATTTCCACTGCCAGTAAGGAAGCTTCTGGTACAGGCAATATGAAATTTATGATTAACGGCGCACTGACTATAGGAACCTTAGATGGAGCTAATGTGGAAATCCATGAGCGGGTAGGGGATGACAATATCTTTATTTTTGGTCTAACCGCAGAGGAAGTCCTTCACTATTATCGTCATGGCGGATACGAATCGGTTGGCTATTATCATCATGATAAACGGCTTAAACAGGTGATTGACCAGCTAATCAACGGATTTTTCCCTGGCATCCAAAATGAATATGAGCCAATTGTGGATTCCTTGCTTGAGGAAAATGACCAATACTTTGTGTTAAAAGATTTTGCCTCCTATATCAATACCCAGCAAAGATTAGGGAGTTGTTACACAGACTCTCTTAACTGGCAAAAAAAGAGCCTGATTAATATTGCACATGCAGGTTACTTTTCCAGTGATCGTACCATTAAGGAGTATGCTTCCGATATTTGGGGAATCCATCCTCTGCAATAGAAAACAAAAAAGCTTCTGCACTCTAGCAGAAGCTTTTCATTGTAGACAAAAGGCCTTCCGAATGTCCCCATTTGGGTGCCTTTTTCTAATTATGACCCTTTTTACCATAGATTTTTAT
>NZ_HG942070.1:0-27221 GCF_000612665.1 Neobacillus dielmonensis | reverse complement strand
GCCTGGAGCGCAAATCAACAGCCCCTATAAAAAGAGCAAAAAAAGACTGTCGGCAAACCCAAACTTTTTCGGATTGTCGACAGTCTGAAGCTTCTGCACTCTAGCAGAAGCTTTTTTGTTCAATAATTTTTTATAAAAGAATTCCCGCAAAAATACCGATTGCCAACAGGAATCCAAATATCGTATTTGTCTGTGCTGTTGCCTTCATGGCAGGAGCCATTTGAATCGGTACTGAGCCTGCTTTAAAGACTTTAACTGCCTTTATTGGCTTAGAGATACTTAACAATACCAGTGCTGACCAAATTGGTGCTACACCACTGAATATTAAACCGAAGACCCAGAGATATGAAAAAAGAAACATGCCGGCTAATAAATAAATGGCATTCTTTTTTCCTAATAAAATAGCCAATGTTTTGCGTCCGTATTCCTTATCGCCGTCTAAGTCTCTGATATTATTAGATAGCAGAATAGCACCCACTAAAATAAATATTGGAACAGATACCAAGACACTTGCTGCGTCTACCGTTCCTGTTTGAATGAAGAATGAAATTAAAATAATCAGCATGCCCATGAAGAAACCAGCAAATATTTCGCCAAATGGGGTAGAGGATATTGGAACAGGTCCGCCTGTGTATAAATACCCAACTGTCATACCAATTATACCCACTAATGCCAGCCACCAACTGCTGTTCGCGCAAATATAGATTCCTAATAATAAAGCCACCCCGTAAAGCCCCAACGCCATTTGCATGACCGTTTTCGGTTTAATACCATCCCGAACAATGGAACCGCCGATTCCAACTGAATGCTCGGTGTCAAGTCCACGCTTATAGTCATAGTATTCATTAAACATATTTGTAGCTGCTTGGATAATTAAGCAGGCGATTAACATGGCAAGAAACAAGCCAAGATGGAATTTTCCCTGCTCCAATGCAAGTGCAGTACCTAACAATACAGGGACAAATGCAGCAGTTAACGTATGAGGACGGGTCATTTGCCACCAAACCTGAAAGCCTTTATTTGATTCCACAACTGGTTTGGAACCTTGGTGTAAATTTGGCTGCATCATAAATCTCCTCCCTTACAATTATCTATTTTTACATACTAAAAGGACTCCTAATTACTCTTTCCAAACCTAAGTTTATGGAATCGGCTGGATAGTGTCAATGAATTTTTACTTTCAATTATAGAAGATAATGCCGGATAAGGTTAATAACATTATTTTAGTGGGAAAATGAACATACAGATTCATGGACCCAATCTGACAATTTCACAAGCGCCTCTTGCGGACGAACACATTTGACTTGTCTTAAGCTTTAAGTTTAGCGATTGTTCACATTTTGCCATATAATAAGGAAAGAATCGGGGATAGGTAGTGACAAGGATTATTGACTTCTTTACAATTGGAGTAGTATCTTTAATGAGGCAGATTTGGGGCATAGACAAAAATATTTGTTCATAATTTAAGATAGATAAAATAGGTTTACAGGAATGGATAACAGCCATTGTGGCTGTTTTGGAGGGATTTGTTTGGTTACCATTCAAGAAACAGGAATATTGGAGAAGGGGCTTTTAGCCATCGACCGAGCCAAATTGCTGGGCCGGGAAGTTCTGGTAAGTGAAGTCTGCGAATTGGATAGTATTAGCCCTTTATCCTTTTTTAGTATAGGAAGAGAAAACTATTTTGGCGAAAGATTTTTTTGGAAGGACCCGAAAGATGAAATGATCTTGACGGGGATTGGCATTGCTAATCAAGTCCAATATAATCAAGGGACAAATCGGTTTTTACACGTAGAACTCACATGGGAAGATTTGCTTAAGGAAAGTCTAGTAAATAATTGCTACCCAGTTTTCGGGGTTGGCCCTGTCATTTTTGGAGGATTCTCCTTTGATCCTTTAAAAGAGAAAACAGAGCTTTGGTCAAAATATACTGATTCGATGTTTTATTTACCAAAATTTTTACTGAGCATTATAGAGGGAAAAGCCTATTTGACCACTAACATTGTGTGTACACCACAGGATGATGATTCTATATTTAAGAAAATATTGGTTGAGCGTAATGAATTGTTAAGTTCACTGCACCGGCCATTATCAACGCAACTTCCAGAGCTTAAGGAGAAAAAGGAAATTGCCCCAGAAAGTTGGAAACAAACCGTTGATCAGATCGTAACCGAATTAAAAGATGGTCCATTAAAAAAAGTAGTGCTTGCACGGGAGCTGCGTTTAATATTCCATGACTCGGTAGCAGTTGAGGGAGTTCTACATAAATTAAATGAACAGCAGCATGAAAGCTTTATTTTTGCGTTTGAATCGAATGGAGATTGCTTTATCGGTGCATCACCGGAAAGGCTTGTAAAAAAACAAGGCAACGAGATATTTTCCACTTGCTTAGCTGGTTCCATTCGCCGGGGCGTGACAGAGGAGGAGGACATGCTGTTAGGAGAGGAATTGCTACAGGATCAAAAAAACCTCATCGAACATCAGTATGTAGTTGAAATGATAAAGGATGCATTAGAAGAAGCCTGTGATGAAATCATTCTTCCATCCCAACCGCAATTGATGAAGATTAGAGATATTCAGCATCTTTATACGCCTGTCGTCGGAAAATGCCGTCCAAATAGCTCCTTATTGTTATTAGTTGAAAAACTGCATCCTACACCTGCTCTAGGAGGTCTGCCAAAAACTGAGGCAGTACAAAAGATTAGAGAGATGGAGGAACTTGACCGTGGTTTTTATGCTGGTCCAATTGGGTGGCTGGATTACCAAGGAAACGGGGAATTTGCAGTTGCAATCCGTTCAGCGTTGGTCCAGGGAAATGAGGCGTCCCTTTTCGCTGGCTGTGGGGTAGTGGCAGATTCCAATTCGGCAAGTGAATATCTAGAGACCAGCTTGAAATTTAGACCAATGCTTAGAGCGTTAGGGGGGAACTAATGTGAGTCATCAAGAATCATTAACAGCCTATCTTGCAGCTTTTACAGCTGAGCTTGTTCACGCAGGCATTAAAGATGTAGTAATTAGTCCAGGGTCAAGGTCGACTCCTATGGCGATGGTTTTGGCCGAACATCCTGATTTAAATATCCATATTCACGTAGATGAGCGATCATCTGCCTTTTTTGCTTTAGGCATAGCCAAAGCTACCAATCGTCCAGTTGCTATTCTTTGTACCTCTGGTACGGCAACAGCCAATTTTTTTCCTGCCATAATCGAGGCAAAATATTCACGAATTCCGCTCATTGTGTTAACAGCTGACCGCCCTCATGAACTTCGGGAGGTTGGAGCCCCACAGGCAATAGATCAGATCGGGTTATATGGCAAACATGTTAAATGGTTTGCTGAAATGGCACTGCCAGAGAAAAGTGCTGAAATCATCCGGTATGCTAGAACGTTCTGTGCCAGGGCAGCCGCTATTGCTGCCCAAGCCCCAGCAGGGCCAGTCCACTTGAACTTCCCATTTCGGGAGCCGCTGATTCCCAAGATTGATGGAAATCTATTCGAACTTAGCGAACGCCCGCAGGGATATGTGAAGACCCGAAATGGGGAATTGACTATTACTGAAAGTGAATTTAAGGTGATAGCAGAGCGACTTCAGGAAAAGCAAAATGGCATTATTGTCTGTGGGACCATTGTGGATGATGGTTTTGCACAGGCTGTAACAAGGTTAGCGGAAGTATTACAGTATCCGATTATCGCTGACCCGCTATCACAGTTGCGCAGTGGAAACCACAATCAGGAATACATTATTGATTCATACGATACCTTTTTGCGAAATGCTGATGCCAAATCATTCTTGCAGCCAGATGTCATTTTACGTTTTGGTCCGATGCCGGTATCCAAGGCATTAACGATATTCATAAAGGAAAATCCAGATGCTGAACAATATGTCGTAGATGGCGGTGGAGGATGGAGAGACCCTGCATTATTGTCCACAGAGATGATTTATTGCAACGAAACCCTTTTCTGCGAAAAGATGTTAAACTATGCTGAAAGCAGGGATCATGTAGAATATTTATTAAAGTGGAAAAGAATAAATGATCTAACAAAGGAAGGCATGAATCCAATAAGGGATATTACGGATTTGAGTGAGGCCAAGCTTTTCTATCAATTGGCCGAAATGCTTCCTGATGAAAGTTCTCTTTTTGTCGGTAATAGCATGCCGATTCGTGATTTAGACAGCTTTTTCCTTAATAATCAAAAGTCCATAAAAGTTTTCGCTAATCGAGGAGCGAATGGGATTGATGGAACCATTTCAACGGCCATCGGTTCAGCTCTGTATTCAAAAAAAATGTATTTAGTTCTAGGGGATTTGACGTTTTTTCATGACTTAACCGGACTGCATATCGCTAAACGTTATGGAATCGATATTAACATTATTTTAGTCAATAATAATGGCGGTGGAATTTTTTCGTTTCTCCCGCAATCGGAGCATCCGAACCATTTTGAACTTTTGTTCGGCACTCCATTAGATATTGACTTTAGCCATGCAGTTAAAATGGTTAATGGTTACTATGCTAGAATTGAGGATTGGGATCATTTCAGAATAGAAATGGACCATTCACGTCAATCGTCAGGAATCAAGGTGTTTGAAGTAGTAACCAACAGAGACAGAAATCGTGATGAACATCGCGGATTTTGGAACTCGGTTTCCCAGGAAATATCGAATTTTGTCAACGGAGCACATTCATGATTGTTCCAATTCAAAGCATTTTCTACCATGTAGAGGTCTGCGGAAATGGCACTCCGTTTGTGTTATTGCACGGATTTACCGGCGATTCATCGACATGGGCACCGTTTAGCAACCGTTGGGGGGGAGACCGTCAGCTCATTATCCCGGACATTATTGGCCATGGGCAGACAGAAGCCCCTAACGATCTCCATCTATATAATATTGAATCAGCAGCTTATCAATTAAACTGCCTCCTTGACCAATTAGGAATTAGTAAAACGGATATGCTTGGATACTCGATGGGAGGGAGGCTTGCCCTTACCTTTTCCATCCTGTATCCTAATAAAATAGGCAAGTTAGTTTTGGAAAGTACTTCTCCAGGATTGAAGACAGAAGACGAAAGGGAAGCAAGGCGTAAAAACGATGCAGAACTAGCCAAGAAAATTAGGGAAAAGGGACTTGAGGAATTTGTTAACCATTGGGAAAAAATACCATTGTTTCATTCGATGGAACAACTACCCGATGAAACAAGACTAAAGATTAGACAACAGCGCTTGGGAAATTCTGTTGAAGGATTAACAAATAGTCTAATTGGCATGGGGACAGGTTCACAGCCTTCTTGGTGGAATCACCTACAAGAGTTAACAAGTGAAGTTCTGCTTGTAACAGGAGAGAAAGATGAAAAGTTCTGCCGCATTGCTAAACAAATGCTGCCACACTTAAAAAACGGTAAATGGATTACTGTTGAAAACGCTGGGCATGCAATTCATGTGGAAGAACCTGAATTTTTTGGTACAATAATAAGTGACTTTTTGTCAAATAAAACTTAAGGAGGTTTATAAGATGGCAGTAGAATGGATTCCAGGTCGTAAATATGAAGAAATTCTTTATGAAACTTATAATGGAATTGCAAAAATCACCATTAACCGCCCGCATGTACATAATGCCTTTACTCCAAAAACAGTAATGGAACTAATCGATGCGTTTACCTATGCACGTGATGACTCTGATATTGGTGTCATAGTATTAACAGGTGCAGGAGATAAAGCTTTCTGTTCTGGTGGCGACCAGAAAGTCCGTGGCCACGGCGGGTATGTTGGGGAGGATCAAATTCCCCGACTAAATGTGCTTGACCTACAGCGGCTCATTCGTGTCATTCCTAAGCCGGTCGTAGCAATGGTAAAGGGATATGCGATTGGCGGCGGCCACGTTCTACATGTAGTTTGCGATTTAACAATTGCAGCTGATAACGCAATTTTTGGACAAACTGGACCAAAGGTAGGCAGCTTTGACGCAGGATATGGGTCTGGCTATTTAGCAAGAATTGTCGGACATAAAAAAGCGCGTGAAATCTGGTATTTATGCCGTCAGTACAATGCGCAGGAAGCTTTGGAAATGGGCTTAGTGAATACCGTTGTTCCTCTAGAGCAAGTTGAAGAAGAAACCATTAAATGGTGTGAGGAAATGTTAGAGAAGAGTCCAACTGCTTTACGTTTCTTAAAAGCCGCGTTCAATGCAGATACAGACGGTCTAGCTGGTATTCAGCAGTTTGCAGGAGATGCAACCTTACTTTACTATACAACAGATGAAGCAAAAGAAGGACGCGATGCTTTTAAAGAAAAACGCAAGCCGGATTTCGGCCAATTCCCACGTTTTCCTTGATTTACAGTAAACCGCAGCTTGATGGAATCCATCAGGCTGTTTTCTATATGATGAGGTGAAATTATGCAGCAAGAAACAATGCCTAATTTCTTAGTCAAGCGGGCTTATCTTACTCCAGAAAGGACCGCTTACTACTTTAACGGGCAATCTATCAATTTTCGGGAGCTTTATGAGAGCTCATATAACACAGCAGGTCGATTGCAAATGTTAGGAATCAGAAAAGACCAATTTGTTGGGGTATTATTAAAGAATCATCTAGATACTGTAATTACATTCTTTGCCTTGCAGCTTCTTGGAGTGAAGGCAGTGATTCTAAATAATCGGTTAACTGTTTCGGAACTAATCTGGCAACTGCAGGACTCAAAATCCTCATTTTTAATCGTTGATGAGTCTTTTGAGGAGGTTCAGTTTTCCATAAAAAATCAGTTAACCGATATTCCTGTCATCACCAATTTACAGTTAAAAGACATTGAACCTGAAGTTCCATCCATTCAAGATAAAATCAGTTTGATAGATATTTGCACCATTATGTACACTTCCGGCACAACTGGAAATCCAAAAGGTGTGATCCAGACGTATGGAAACCATTGGTGGAGCTCAGTTGGTTCTGCTTTAAATTTAGGAATATCGGAAAAAGATTGCTGGTTATGTACTATGCCATTATTTCATATCAGTGGATACTCCATTTTAATGCGCGGTGTGATTTATGGGGTTCCTATTGTGCTCCATGAAAAATTTGATGCCGAAAAAGCAATCGAAGATATTGTGGAAAAGAACGTAACATACATGTCGGTTGTGAGTACATCGCTCAGCAGAATTGTAAATGCACTCGAAGACGACCGTCTACCAGAACAGTTCCGCTGTATGCTCCTGGGAGGCGGGCCTGCGCCATTACCTCTTTTGCAAGCTTGTGTTCAAAAAAATATACCCGTCTTTCAAACATATGGCATGACGGAAACAGCTTCACAAATTGTCACTCTTTCTCCCGAGTATAGTTTAAGCAAACTGGGTTCTGCTGGGAAACCATTATTCCCTTCTGAAATCAAGGTTGTTCGCGAAGATGGGCAAACCGCACAAGCAGAAGAAGCAGGAGAAATTGTGGTAAAAGGGCCCAATGTAACGACTGGCTATTTACACCGTCCAGAAGCAACCAAAGAAAAAATTAGGGATGGCTGGCTTTATACCGGGGATATCGGAATGATGGACGAGGATGGTTTTTTGTATGTTTTAGACCGGCGTTCCGACTTAATTATTTCGGGAGGAGAAAATGTTTATCCCGCTGAAGTAGAAGCCGTCCTGTTATCTCATGCTGAAATTCAAGATGCCGGAGTAACAGGTCAAGAAGATGAACAGTGGGGACAGGTCCCTATTGCCTTTATCGTCAAGAGTAATCAATCTAACCTAACTGCCATACAGCTGCAGCAATTCTGTGAATATAAGCTGGCCAAGTACAAAATTCCTAAGCGCTTTTATTTTGTTGACAAATTGCCGCGAAATGCTGCCAAAAAACTGCTGCGCAGAACCCTGAAAGAATGGCTGTCTGAGGGAAGGGTATAAGATGAACATTAAGTCAATTGAGTTGTTTGTTATTAAAATGCCGCTGAAACAGCCGTTCATCACCCATTTAGGGGAAGTGTCAGAGCGGGAAGGGATTATTATTAAGGCACTGGACAAGGATGGCATTGCCGGGTATGGCGAAGGAGTGGCTTTTTCATCACCTTGGTATACTGAAGAAACCGTCGCTACCAGTTTGCATATGCTTTCTGACTTCCTTATTCCATTATTGCAAAAGCGACCAATCAGCCATCCGGAACAGGCATCTAAATTGTTTCATTCCGTAAGACGGAACAATATGGCCAAAGCGGCAATTGAAACAGCATTATGGGATTTATATGCAAAACAGCATGCCGAGCCTTTAGCGCGAACAATTGGCGGTACGGCTAAAATGATTCCTTCAGGGGTAGTTGTCGCTGCTCAATCGATGACAAAAGCTCAGGAGCAAATTGAGCAATATTTAGCAGATGGATACAAGCGGATTAAAGTTAAAATTAACCCTGACATGGATTATCCCTTTTTATCGGAAATTCGGCGTCGTTATCCCAACTTACCGATTATGGCGGATGCCAATTCCGCTTATACATTAAAAGATGTCGACCGTCTCAAGGCACTGGACGAACTGGATTTGCTGATGATTGAGCAGCCATTGGCACACGATGATTTAATTGAACACGCGATACTTCAGAAGCAAATCAAAACGCCAGTCTGTTTGGATGAGAGCATTGTCAGTTTTGAAGATGCCCGGAAAGCCATTGAATATGGCAGCTGTAAAATAATTAATATAAAGATAGGCCGTGTTGGTGGTATTAATGAAGCAAAGCGGATTCACGATTATTGCTTGGAAAGAGGAATACCGGTATGGTGCGGCGGCATGATTGAATTTGGAATTTCACGAGCACATAATATTGCGCTTGCATCTATGCCAGGTTTTACTATTCCGGGGGATATTTCTGCATCCAACCGTTTCTGGAACGAAGATATTATCTCTCCAGAGGTGACAGTTGAGAATGGCCTGATTGCTGTACCCCAATCACCAGGGATTGGCTATGAATTAAACGATAAGCGTCTTGAACAGACATTAGTTCATAAAAAGTTTTATACGTTTTAAAAGGGAACCAGTGCTGGTCCCCTTTTTACTATGGGTTATGATAATTCTACAGGATCAAACGTTTTACAATCTGTTTCTCTACTGTTATCTGCTGATTCTCCAGTATGGGAGACGACATAGATTCGATCCGCGCTGCATTGATTTCCTTCAGCCCAAAAAGTACAGTTATTTACCTCACAAAGAACATCTTTTGCCACTTTGTATCACTCCTTGAAATGGGATACATCAATAGCTTGTGATTCTAGGGCAAAACCATGCCTGTCAGTAAAAGGGATTCATACTTACTTTTTAGAACCAGACAATTTTCCTTGCCGCAAATATCGTTTATCATTCATAAACAAACTCCAAAAATAAACAAAACCTGGAAACAAGATGGCGAAAGCGACTATATAGGTAATGAAAATTGCCCGAAAGGAATTCGGGTCTGTAAATGCGTCATGAATGGTGACCTCTGGATAAACAATATAAGGCAAATGTGCTTTGCCATACACATAACTTGCCGCCAGATACTGAGCGGTAATGGCAATAACGGATAGACGTGGCCTCCCTTTTATACTTATCCCTGGTGAGGGCAGGAACAGACCGATGCCGCCTAGTACAAATAACGCCAATGACAAAAAAAGGAGCGGTAAATCGTCAATCATTTTTTTATAAATCCAAGCATCTTCAGTCTTTAGGGTAAACATGATAAAAAAAGCCATGACTAAAGAAATAGGACCAATCCAAAGTGCATCCCTGCGGTAGACTCGATAAGCCTCGTATTCTGCAGAGGCCTTTGAGTAATCAGCCAACAAAAGGGAGGAAAGAAACAAGGTACTCGTAATGGCAAATCCAAAGAAAGCATACTCATTTGGGCTTGTAAATAATCCTGCTAAATCTAGAGTCTGTTTGGTTTCCGTTATTTGTACAAAGTTTCCATGAGTAATAGGTAAAACACTAATCAGCAGCCCCGGAATGATAATTCCAGATATCCCGGAAATAATAGTAAGTGGTTTTCTATACTCCTGGACGATGTTAGAAAAAACTAAAAAGGCACTGCGAATCGCCAATAGCAGTAGAATGAGGGACCCAGGAATTAACAGGATTGTGCCAAGTGTATAAGCTCCTTTCGGGAAAAGGCTATAAACAGCTACCACCAATGCTACGATAAACGTGTTCGTAACCTCCCATGTAGGAGATAAATAGCGATTGGCAATATTAGTAGCACCTGTTTTTTTTCGATTTATGTAGAACATCGACCAAAATCCTGCACCAAAATCCATCGTTGCCATAACGGCATAAATAAACACGAACCCCCAAAGAATCGTTACCGCCAAATAAGCATCCAACACAATGTTTCACCTCTTTATGAATTGGAGCTAAATAGAGGGACCCCTTTTTGCTCCGCGCGATTTAGGTCATCCATCACGGTATTTTTCTTGAAGTAATAACGTAATACAAACAGGACAGCCACGGCTAAAATCACATAAACTATTGCAAACAAGATAAATAAAATACCAAGATTAGCAGCAGTCGTAACGGAATCCTCAGTTGACAGGGTTCGATAAATCGTCCACGGCTGCCGTCCGGTGCAGGCAAAAATCCAACCAAATTCAATTCCTAAAACGGCAAGTGGGCCGGATACTACATATAGCCACATAAGCCACATGGGAAATTTGTCTTTATTTAAAAATTTTCTGATAAACAAACCTAAAAATGAAATGAGAATAAGCAAAGAACCGACACCAACCATGGCATTAAATAAGGTATGGATAAACAAGGGCGGCCATTCTTCTTCAGGAAATTCATGGAGCCCCTTAACAACTGTGTCAAATCGGTTCCCTGATAAAAAGCTAAGTGCCCACGGAACTTCAATACCCCACTTAACCGATTCAGTGTCTCTGTCTGTATAACCGCCAATTGTAAGCGGCGCATATGATTGAGTCTCAAAAAGGCCTTCTGCTGCTGCGAGTTTTTCCGGTTGGTATTTATGAAGATATTGAGCAGATTCATGGCCATTTAAAGCGGTAAGTAATGAGAAAATCCCGCCGATAACCAGACTTAGCATCAATGCTTTTTGATGAAACCGATATATTCTCGACCCTGTTTCTGCCTTTAACATTTTATAAGCAGAAACTGTCGTCACAATAAATGCCCCTGTCATATACGCGGATAAAGCAACATGGCCAGCGGTAACAAAGAAACTTGGGTTGAAAAAAGCAGCCCACGGGTCAACATCGGTAATTTTTCCATTTACAATACGAAACCCAGTTGGCGTTCCTTCAAAGGCATGGACATTCGTAATTAAGACGGCAGAACTAAGCGCACCTATGGCTACAAAAGTTAGGCTGGCAACCCTCATCCATGGAGCTATCCTTTCTGCTGCATAAACGTATATCGACATAAATAAAGCCTCAATGAAGAACGCATAAATTTCAATTTGAAAAGGCAGGGCCATAACTTTGCCAATGACTTCCATGAATCCCGGCCAAAGTAATGATAATTGGGTTCCAGCAATGGTTCCAGTAGGAATACCCACACCCAATAGAACACCGAATGCTTTTGTCCATCTTTTTGCCATAACGACATATTCTATATCTTTTGTTTTTTGGTAGCGCAGTTCAGCCATTAACATCATAAACGGCAAGCCAACTCCAATAGTGGCAAAAATAATATGAAACCCCATCGTAGTGCCAAACAAACTGCGGGCAATTAGTAAATCACTCATCCGGTTTGTCTTCCTTTCTTCGTCTATGTTCCTCTTAGTGTTAGCATTTTTATGTGCAGTATGTAAATATTTCCTCAAAACGGCAAATAAAAAACCTCCCGCAATATGGGAGGTTCAATTTTAATGATTCAAAGCTTGATCTAAGGTTTCGAGATTATGTTTCATTAAGCTAAAGTACGTTTCTTTTTGATCGATTTCCTTTTGTGTTAAAATGCCAAGGTTATGAATTGGCAGGGAGCGGGCGCCAATTTCTTTTTGGATAATTTCCCCTAATCGGGATTGAACATTTTGTTCAAATAAAATATAGTGAATACCCTCTTGGTCAGCTGTTGCAATAATGGCTTTCAGTTCTTTTTGTGTCGGTTCATTGGCGGTTGACAAACCTGAGATACTGATTTGCTCAAGCCCATAACGCTGCTCCCAATAGCCAAAGGCAGCATGGGTCACAATAATTTTTTTATGCTTTGCCTGGGAGATGGTGGTTTGAAATTGATTATCCAATTCATCTAGTTCTCCAGCGAGCTTTTGGTACTGTTCATTAAAATATTCCTTATGACCAGGCATTTTTTTGTTGAGTGAGTCCCGAATAACAGCGGCCATTTCCTTGGAGTAAACCGGATCCAGCCAGACATGCGGATTGACATCATGATTATTTTCGCCCTCATCATGGTCATTAACGGTTTTTGATGAATTCTTTGGCAGCTTAAGTTGATTGGCTACAGGTGTCATGATGACATTTTGATTTTTTAGTGTATCTTTTGCTGATTCCACAAACCCTTCGAGTCCCAAACCAACATAGAAAAATAGATCAGCATCTGCGAGCTTCATCATATCCTTTTGTGAAGGTTCAAAGGTATGTTCATCGGCCCCAGGAGGATAAATGGTTTTAACGTTTACATATTTTCCACCGATTCTTTCGGTAAAATATTGTAGGGGATAGACAGTTGTATAAACAATTAACTTGTCTTTCTCCTTTGTTGTAGTTCCCTCATCATTTGCGCAGGCTGATAAAACAAAACTTATTGGTAAGAAAAAGGCCAGTAAGTAGATTAGTTTTTTCATAAAAAACTCCCTTATTTCATTCGTAAATCGTATTTATTACGATTTAATTTCGAAAATTTTTTATATTTTGAGCTAATACGGAATCATTACGATTTCTTTAAGTATCTTACAGGATATTCATTCTAAATGCAAGTAAAAATTGTCTCCAGTGCAGGTTTTATGTATCCTTATATAAAGGAGGGAGTTGCCAAAATGAAACAATCTAGCTTATTAAAGGATATGCTGGAATTCAATGAAAAATTTGTGAAAGAAAAGGAATATGAAAAATATGAAACCACCAAGTATCCAAATAAAAAAATGGTAATTTTGACTTGTATGGATACCCGATTGCTTGAATTACTGCCAAAAGCCCTTAACTTAGGAAATGGCGATGCAAAGATTATCAAGAATGCCGGGGCACTAGTTTCTCACCCGTTTGGCAGTATTATGCGGAGTATCCTGATTGCGATTTATCAATTGCAGGCGAAAGAAGTAATGGTTATTGCCCATCATGACTGCGGGATGAACGGATTACATGCAGGACCAGTGATTTCAACGATGCAGGAACGGGGAATATCAGAAGAAACTTTTCAAACACTAGAATATTCTGGAATTGACATTAAGCAGTGGCTTCATGGCTTTGATAATGTACAGGAAAGTGTTAAACACAGTGTAAATACGATAAAACAGCACCCGCTTATGCCAAAAGAAGTTCCTGTGCACGGTTTGGTTATTGACCCGCATACAGGTAGACTTGATTTAATCGTGGATGGATACGAAGACTAATGTTTTTTTGAGTGATTCCAATTTTCGGGGACGGGGTCAATCCCTCCTGGATGAAACGGATGACATTTTAAAATCCGTTTTATGGTCAGATACCCGCCTTTTATTGCTCCAAACCGCTGGATGGCTTCTAAACCATATTGGGAGCAGGTTGGATAAAAGCGGCAAGATGGCGGTTTTATGGGGGATATCACAATTTGGTAAAATCGTATAAGTCCGATAAAGACTTTTTTCAGCATGTTGAGTCACTCCTTGTTATATTCTCTACTAAGATAACATAACAGGACGCTTTCGTCTAAGGTGGAAGCATAATTGAAAAGGTGAAAAAACACTGATTTTATAGTATGATAGAGAATAGATTTGTAAAAGGAGTGATAGAAATGCCTTCAGTTGAAAGCTTTGAACTAGACCATAATGCCGTTAAAGCTCCGTATGTAAGACATTGCGGCGTTCATAAGGTCGGTAGTGACGGCGTTGTTAATAAATATGATATCCGTTTTTGCCAGCCGAATAAACAGGCAATGAAACCGGATGTAATTCATACCCTAGAGCACTTGCTGGCGTTTAATATTCGCAAGCATGTTGAAAACTACAATCATTTTGACATCATTGATATTTCTCCAATGGGCTGCCAAACTGGTTATTACTTGGTTGTCAGTGGTGAGCCTACAGTTAGAGAAATTATTGACTTATTAGAGAATACAATGAAGGAAGCTCTTGAGGTGATGGAAATTCCAGCCGCAAATGAACGGCAATGCGGCCAAGCCAAGCTCCACGATTTAGAGGGAGCAAAGCGATTAATGCGTTACTGGCTGGAACACAGTAAGGAAGAATTAGAACAGGTTTTCGCTTAAAGAGCATAAAAACCGCCTTTTTGGGCGGTTTCTTTATGTGTTATGATTCTGTTGATCTTCTTTTGCATCTTGACCGACGTATGGGTTATGGTCAATTGGGTCTACTGTATGTTTAAAAGAATAGGCTTTTGAAGTCGTTAAGACTGCGAGCAAAAGAACAGCCAAAACGATGATTACAGCAACGACTATAAGAATATACACGCCAATTCCCCCTTTTACCCATATTGTAACAGAATTCACGAGGCTGTAAATAAAAAGAAAAGGTGACCACCCATAATCATTAAAGGTGGACACCTTTTGAATCTTTGACTTCTATGCTATGTACATCAATGAATGTTGCGGGGATAGTAAGTAGAAATTCTCTGCTGGCCATACTGCTCCTGCGCAAACTTTCCTTTTAAGCTTTCAATTAAATAAATTCCCATTAGATTGTATAATTCCTGCTTATCCATATCATGGATTAACGCCAGCAAATCTTCGTGTGACATCTCTTCTAGAAAGGCAAACGCCAGCATATCAATATCTTCTTCATCCCCGGTTAATTTATTTCGATACATTTCGTAAAGTTCATCCACTAATTTCATGACTTCACCTCCTACTTAGTTTTTTCTATCTTACTTAATCTCTCCTCATTTAGGAAATTCATAAGCAGTCAAGATAATTGACTAAAAAGTCTGTTTTCCAAAGTGTATGATAATTATATCTTAGTCAATTCTAAAAAATGTATCGAAAATTGACAAAGAATAATTTTTATTTTTTTGCGGATTACTAAGAAAAGCGGAAGTGCCCAAGTAAGCGGTGCGAGTACCGTTAAAATAAATTCTAATTTTAAGTGTAAAGGGTAGATGTTTGATGGATCAGAAGAAGACCTATTTTATCGATGTTGGGACTGGCGAAATCTCCCAGAGTTCCACTGCTTCTACATGGAGTTTTAAAATACAGGCAACAGATGATGAGATTACCGAACTTCGTGAACTGTTTAATCAAAATTACTCGACAGAGTGGCAAAATTTCTTCCGAGCACACGTTCCCTATGTGCAATATCATTATGACCGCGAAAATGATGAATATGACGGAAGGATCCAGCAAATCTACGGAATGGTATATAAACTCGGTGATGAAGAGGCCAAAAAGCACATTGAAACGATGAATATTCTGCCAAAGCAATAGTAATGGGTTATGGGTCAGGAAAATCCGTTGTATAGGATTTTCCTTTTTTTCGTATATAATGGTGTTATCTTGATAGTGAGGGCGGTTTTATGAAATTTTTTGATTATTATGGTCATCCAGTGGAATTACTGTTCGAATCGAGCGTGTTTAAAGAGAAAGTGAACCATGTTTTAGTTATTTGTCAGTATGATGAAAATTGGCTTTTGACCAACCATAAAATTCGGGGGCTGGAATTCCCTGGTGGAAAGAGAGAGGAAGGGGAAACACTTGAAGAAGCGGCCAAACGGGAGGCCTATGAAGAAACGGGAGCTATTTTTGACCAGTTAATTTTCTTGGCGGAATATAAAGTTACTGATGATCACGGTAGTTTTGTGAAGGCAGTTTATTGGGGGAAAGTCAAAAGGACAGAAAAGACACCCAGTTACTTTGAAACAAATGGACCTGTGCTGGTTAAGGGGGATTTGTTAAAGCTTCGCTTTGGTGATGAGTATAGCTTTATTATGAAAGACAGCGTGATTGAGGCATGTTTGAAAAAGATTGACGAACTACAGAAAAAAGAATAAGCAGATAGCCGCATCCAGCCGTCTGCTATTCTTTAATGAGTTTTTTCTCCAATAAATCAACCAACTGATACATAATGGTTGCAAAGACAGCGATAACCAACAACGATAGAAATACGAGTGTGAAATTAAAAACTTGGAATCCGTAAATAATCATATATCCTAATCCTTTGGATGAAACGAGAAATTCTCCGACAATAACACCGACCCATGAGAGGCCAACATTGACTTTTAGAGCAGAAATGATTGTCGGAAAGCTCGCCGGTAATATGGCCTCCTTAAAGCATTGAAATCGTGTTGCTCCAAAGGTTTGCAGAACTTTTAAGTAATTCGGATCCACCTCTTTAAACGAGGTATACACCACAATGGTTGTGATAATAACGGAAATAATCGCACCCATTGTAATAATAGAAGGATACCCTGGTGTCAGGGCAACAATTAGAACTGGCCCCAATGCAACCTTAGGCATAGCGTTTAAGATGACCAAATACGGGTCGAAAATTTTAGAAAGCATTGGAGACCACCAAAGGATCGCCGCCAAAATCGTTCCTGCAAGGGTCCCTAATAAAAATCCTAAAATGGTTTCTGTCAGGGTGACGCCAAGATCGGTCATTAATGATCCATCTTGAATCTTGGATAATAACAGATTCCAAATTTTTGATGGGGAACTGAAGATTAGGGGATCAATCCATTGATTCCGGCTAAGTATTTCCCAACCGGAAAAAAATACGATAAAAATAATCGCTTGATAAAAACGAACCCATCGTTTCTCAATTTTTAACGAGTTAAGATAGTTTTTATGGAGAAGCTCAACCTGTTTCTTATCTTGGTTCAAGGGATTCCAGCTCCTTCCAAATTGTTTGGAAAATAGTTTGATATGCTTCGTGATTTCTGGCTTCGAAAGGGGACAGTTTCCGCAGTTCTTCCGGCATTTCAAAAATTTTATATATTCTACCTGGCTTAGATGACAACAAAAATACCCGGTCGCTCATGGCAATGGCTTCGCCAATATCGTGTGTTACCAAAATCGCTGTTTTGCTGTATTCATCTAAAGTTTGCGAGACCAAATCCTCCAATTTCAATTTCGTCTGGTAGTCCAGGGCGGAAAAAGGTTCATCGAGCATCAGCAGTTTTGGTTCCGTTGATAACGTTCTTACAAGTGCTGCCCGTTGGCGCATCCCGCCTGAAAGTTGCTTTGGAAGCTGTTTTTCCACACCGGCTAAACCAATTTGCTGCAGCAACTGTAAGGCGGCTGCCTTTGTTTTGTCATTTAACTGGTTTGACAGTTTTAAACCGAGCAGAATATTCTCTTCAATTGTTTTCCACGGAAATAAGTAATCCTGCTGCAGCATGTAGCCTACATCATTTTTTGAGGGGGAAACTGGTTTTCCTTGAAGAAGGATCTCCCCTTGGGTTGGTTTAAGTAAACTTGAAATAATGGAAAGCAAGGTCGTTTTTCCACAGCCACTTGGTCCAAGGAGAGAGACAAATTCTCCCTCCTCAACTGTAAAAGAAATGTTGGAGAGAGCCGTGGTGGCAGTAGCTTTCGTGAAATAGGTATGATGGATGTCTTGAACCTGCAAAAAGCTCATAGGAACGGACTCCCTTTCCTTTTTTATTTTTTCATGGCAGACTCTGCAAAATCAGTATCTACCAGAGTTTTATACTCTATTTTTTGTGGAAGCTCGCCTGCTTCGTCCATGATATTTTGCAGGTTGTTCCACTCTTCTTCGTCAAGAATCGGGTCGGTGGCAAATGAGCCTTGGCTCTTGTAACGGTCGACTACGGTCGTCATGATCTGTAAATCCGTGTCAGGAAAGTAGGGTTCTACAGCTTTGGCCACTTCCTCAGCACTATGGCTATCGACCCATTGTTGTGCCTTGTAAACGGCTCTGGTGAACTTTTCAACAGTGTCCTTATTTTTTTTCATATAGCTCTTTTTGGTCATAAACGTCGTATAAGGGACATGGCCTGATTCTTTCCCGAATGAAGCGACAATATGACCTTTCCCTTCCTTTTCGAAGATGCTGGCAGTTGGTTCAAATAACTGGACGAAATCTCCGGTTCCAGAGGCAAAGGCATTGGCAACATTCGCGAAATCAATATTTTGAATGAGGGTTAGGTCATTATGAGGATCGATATTATGCTTCTTTAACACGAATTCCCCAACCATCTGAGGCATGCCGCCTTTCCGCTGTCCAAGGAAAGTGGTGCCTTTTAATTGGTCCCAAGATAAGTTATCGATTTTTTCACGGGCAACTAGAAAGGTACCATCTGTTTGGGTTAATTGGGCAAAATTTATAACCGGATCGCTTGCTCCCTGGGCGTAGACGTAGATGGACGTCTCAGATCCGACTAAAGCTACGTCCGCTCCACCGGAAATTAAGGCGGTCATTGTTTTATCCCCGCCGGGTGTTGTGGTCAGGGTGACATCTAGCCCTTCCTCTTTAAAAAATCCCTTTGCTAAGGCTACATATTGCGGGGCGTAAAAGATGGATCTTGTTACCTCAGCAATGCGAACCTTTTCCAGTTTCTTTGGCTCTGAGGTAGAACTATTATTGCAAGCAGTTAAAGCGAACAGGAATAATGCGATAAGCAAGCAGGAGAAACTGAATTTAAACCTCTTGTTCATAAAATTAACCTCCTTTATCTGGGCTGATTGCCTATGATAATGTATGAAGAAGGGCAAAATGTGTGATGCCCAGTTCCAGATTTTTTAAATAATAAGGCTATGTTTAACCAAGTTGTTGATTTTCGATAAAATCAACATTTCTTTTACGTCAGCCAATGATAAAAGGAAGAATGAGAATGAATGAATTGAATGGGACAATTGTACATTGTCAGCGGTTTCCATCGCCTAATCCAAACATAGAATTAAGCCTGGTAACCTACCTGTCTAATGGGTTAAGAGTGAAGGGAATGTTGGCTGCACCTAAACATTTAGAAACCAACGACGGGTTTCTTTATTTGCGCGGCGGCATTAAAAATGTAGGTAAAGTCCGTCCCGCGAGAATCGCCCAGTTTGCTCAAGAAGGTTTTATCGTTTTTGCACCATATTATCGGGGAAACCAAGGCGGCGAAGGAAACGAGGACTTTGCAGGAGAGGATCGGCAAGATGCATTTTCCGCATACCAGTTGTTAAATTCGCTTCCCAAGGTTAAGAATGTCCATGTCTTTGGATTTTCTCGTGGAGGCGTGATGGCGCTGTTAACAGGATTGGAGTTTCCTGAGGCGGCCTCTGTAGTCACATGGGGTGGAGTATCCGATATGGAATTGACCTATCATGAAAGAAAAGATTTACGTCGGATGATGAAACGGGTGATTGGAGGCACTCCTGAAAAATTCCCGGAGCAATATAAAAGCCGCACCCCTCTATATCAGCTTGAGAAAATGGAACAACCCGTATTAATTATTCATGGCGTAAACGACGATAATGTCTCCGTTGAACATGCCTATCGGTTAGAAAATGGGCTGAAGGCGCTAAATAAATCCGTGGAGTGCTGGTATTTTTCGGAGTTTACACATTACTTTCCGCCAAATATAAATAGAAAAGTAGTCACAGAATTATCGAAGTGGATGAAAAAACATAGCAAATAATGGTAATATAAAAATATAAATAGCAGAGGAGCGGATGATAATGGGGATGCCTCTTGAATTAAATACCCTCATTGTAACAAAAGGCCGGGAGCTTCGGATTGAGGAGAACACCTTTCAATTAGTAAAGCAGGGTTATCGATTATACCCAATCGAAATTCCTGTCGATGTCAGAAAAACCCTGGACAGCAGTTCAAGTGGGGAAGCCCTCATAAAAAAAGTGGTTTGGGAAAATAACACAACCACACTAACATATCAACTTATCTCCTTGAACTCGACCAACTGAGCAGGTAAATATACCTGCTTTTTCTTTTGAAAAAAGTGTAAGATTATGCTAATTATGCCGTCTTATTTACAGAAAAACAAAACAGTAACTGTTTAGATAGGGGGAGGGACGTTTGGAACGGACCCAAATCATAGAAAATTGGTTTATCCAGTATGAAAAGGATGTGACCAATTATCTCGTTTACTATACAGGATCAAAGGATGTAGAAGATTTAGTGCAGGAGACCTTTTTACGAGCATTCCGGGCATTTGGCCAATATAAAAAGGAAGCTTCCCCAAAAACATGGTTAATTTCCATTGCACGAAATACGGCTATTGATTTTTACAGGAGGAAGTCGGTTTGGCAGAAACTAAAGAATCGCCTTGACAATGAACGGCCCAATGTTAGCGGCTTTCAGACGGAGGAGGAACTGCTAAGAAAGGTGGAGTATGCAAGGTTGTATGAAGCGATTAATGAACTAAAAGCCAATTATCGGGATGTGATTTTATTAAGAGGCATCGCGGAGCTTTCATCAGAAGAAGCAGGACAGGTTCTGGGCTGGACGGAAAACAAAGTCAATGTAACCTTTTTTAGGGCCGTAAAAAAATTAAATGAAAGGTTAAAGGAGGGAGAATACTTTGAACAATTTATCGGATAAAGAACTGTTGGAGATCATGACGGACTTCCCAAAGCATGAACTGAATACAAAGCAGAGAACAGAAATATTGAAAAAAATAAGTGGGACAGTTGGACAAAAGCCAAGGAACAAATGGAATATCCAGTGGCTTGGCGCCATTGCAGCGTTGCTTGTGTTGGCCATTGTAGCACCTATGCTTTATTTTTCAAATTCAAGCAAGGAATTCAACTCGGCATCTAGCACTAAAAGTAAAATGACAGAAGTACAACAGGCCGACTATTTTGCTCTAAATGATAAGGGTGAAATCTTTTATGCAGACAGCAATTTTGGTATTCCTAATAAAGTCAGTCTACTGGCACCGAAGGATTGGATTGCCAAGGATGATAGGTCCGTGGCCAAAATGATGATATTTTTGTGGGGAGACTATGATAAAAGTTTTGCCAACAAAAAACTGACTGTAAATGCGGTTCATGAAAAAACCGGGGTAAAAGAGGAATTAGCGAACACATCGATAGCGGGCCCGATGAATGGAGCAGATGCTCACGCCTTGACCAGCTTAAAGCCATTCTCTTTTTCTGGCAAATGGAATCTGCAATTCATGGTTGATGGAAAAGATTTTGCCGCTTTTCCTATTTATGTGAAAGAACCATATATCCAGACAGATAAATGGACCTTAATGCTTTCACAAGAAGATTTGTATCCCGGTTTTTATGAGGATGTTCCGATTGAGGTGACAGGGGAAGGCCTTCCAGAACAACTAGAATTAGAGGTATTTGCCTTGGAAACCGCTGAGTCCACCACATTTACCTTTGGCAATAAAACCGATTATACCACAATAGATGGAAAGAAAATCTCAAGATACCAGGGCAATTTTCAAATAAAGAAAAGCGGAAAATATCGTTTTACAGCTGTTCAGAGCTCTCAGGCTGTTGACGTGAGAAAACCCGTATCCAATTAATTGGATACGGGTTTTCTTTATGCTAAAGGTCCACCTTTTTCAATAATTTCAACATCAACATCAGTGAATTTCTGGAAATTGTTTTTGAACTTGGCTGCTAATTCTTTTGCTTTGGTTTCATATTCAACTGGATTACGCCAAGTTTTATTGGGCTGCAGCACATCATCTGGTACTCCTGCAATATGGAGGGGAATATTTAACCCAAAGATATCATCCTTTACGGTCTCCACATGATTTAATTCACCCTCTAGTGCCGCTTGAACCATGGCCCTTGTATAGGCTAGTTTCATTCTGCTGCCAATTCCATAAGCACCCCCAGTCCAACCCGTGTTAACCAGGAATACATTTACATTATGCTCCAGTATTTTCTCACCTAGCATTTTGGCATACCGGGTAGCAGGAAGCGGCAAGAACGGGGCACCAAAGCAGGTAGAGAAAGTAGCTTCCGGTGATGTGATACCACGTTCTGTGCCTGCCAGTTTCGAAGTATACCCGCTAAGAAAATGATACATTGCTTGTTCTCGTGTTAATTTGGAAATAGGCGGCAGTACTCCAAAGGCATCTGCCGTCAAGAAAACAATTGTATTAGGATGGCCAGCAATGCTTGGTTGGACAATGTTATCAATGGCTTCAATTGGGTAGGCAGCCCGAGTATTTTCTGTTAATGTTCCATCATCATAGTCTGGAACCCTGGTCTCCTGATTCATAACAACATTTTCAAGTACCGTCCCAAAGCGAATGGCATTAAAAATTTGTGGTTCCTTTCCTTCTGATAAATTAATACATTTAGCATAGCAGCCCCCTTCAATGTTGAAAACACCACTAGAGGACCAGCCATGTTCGTCGTCACCAATTAGTCGGCGATGGGGGTCGGCAGACAGGGTTGTTTTTCCTGTGCCGGATAATCCGAAGAACAACGCCACATCCCCTTCTTTCCCGACGTTTGCCGAACAATGCATCGAAAAAATATGATTCTCAGGAAGCAGGTAATTCATGACCGAGAAAATTGATTTTTTCATTTCCCCTGCATATTCCGTGCCGCCAATCAAAACCACTCTGCGTTCAAATGAAATCATAATAAATGCCTCTGATTTCGTGCCGTCTACTACAGGATTTGCTTTGAAGTGCGGTGCAGAAATCACTGTGAATGGATTCTCATGGGATAATAATTCGTCTTCGTCAGGACGGATAAATAACTGATGAACAAATAAATTTTGCCAGGCGAGTTCATTAATGACTTGAATAGGCAATTGGGATTTCTTATCGGCACCGGCATACCCCTTAAAAACAAACAGTTCTTCTTGCTGTTTCAGGTAGTTGATTACTTTATGATACAAACTGGAAAAAACATCTTCCGATATGGACTGATTTAAGGAAGGGCCCCAGGCAATTTTGTCTTTTGTAGATTGTTCATAAACGATAAATTTGTCTTGTGGTGATCGCCCCGTATACTTGCCTGTCGAGATGCAAACCGCTCCTGTTGAGGTTAGCTGCCCTTCATTGCGGCTTAAAATTTTTTCAACTAACTGCGGGACGGATAATTGAGTGTGAACATTTTCGCCTTTTAATAAATTCGTTAATTCATCGGAAATTTGAACGGAATTCATTGAATGCAACCATCCTTTTTCTTGTTTTTGGTAACGAACTTTAATTATTAAAAAGTATAACACATTTAATTGAATAATCTATACTAATTTCAAAAAACAAATTGTATTATATACTTTATTCTTCGGCTTTGGTTAAAGTTATGCTTTTGGTGAACTTTTTGGGAGAAATTTATCATTTATAACCGGATTATCCATCCTATTTACCTAGATGCCAGAGGTTTATAATGCGAACGTTACGAAAAAATTCATTGACTTAAATGAATACAGTAGGTTAACATATAAATTTGAACGGATACTCTCTTATCCCGAGCTGGTGGAGGGACAGGCCCAATGAAACCCAGCAACCTGCAATCTAAGGGACCCTTTGAAACTTATAATCAAAGGATTTCTAGGCAAAGGTGCTAAACCTGATGCAAGGCCATGTCCTTGAACGATAAGAGTGAAAGGCACGCAAAACATTTGCAATCAACCTTTCCTCATGGGGAAGGTTTTTTTTGCTAGGCACAAAATGCTGCTGTCTAACATAACACACTTACATAACTAATAAAAATCCCGTGTTTATTTCATACTACTAAGGGAATGAGTTCCGTATCAATAGAGGTGTATTCCTTCACTGGATCACCTCACTTATTTCATATTATAGGAGGAATTCAGATTGTCCACAAAACGCCGTTTGTTTACATCTGAATCAGTGACAGAAGGTCATCCTGACAAAATTTGTGACCAAATTTCTGACTCGATTTTAGATGCTATTTTAGCGAAAGATCCCAATGCCCGTGTCGCTGCAGAAACATCTGTTACGACTGGCTTGGTCCTAGTTGCAGGTGAGATTACCACTTCAACTTATGTTGATATTCCCAAAATCGTCAGGGAAACGATTAAGGGAATTGGATATAATCGTGCCAAATATGGTTTTGACTCTGAAACATGTGCGGTTTTAACCTCCATTGATGAACAATCCCCTGATATTGCGATGGGAGTTAACCAAGCTCTCGAAGCACGGGAAGGGCAGATGACGGACGAAGAAATTGAAGCTATTGGGGCTGGGGATCAGGGATTAATGTTTGGCTTCGCCTGCAATGAAACAAAAGAGCTTATGCCTTTGCCTATTTCTTTGGCTCATAAACTTGCTCGCCGCTTAACAGAAGTGCGCAAAGAAGACATACTTCCATATCTGCGCCCGGATGGAAAAACACAGGTTACTGTTGAATATGATGAAAACAACAAACCAGTTCGCATTGATACCATTGTTATTTCTACCCAGCATCATCCGGAAATTACCTTGGAGCAAATTCAGCGCAATGTGAAGGAATATGTTATTAACCCGGTTGTTCCAAAAGAACTGATTGATGACAAAACCAAATATTTCATTAACCCGACCGGACGTTTCGTCATCGGCGGACCACAAGGGGATGCAGGGTTAACAGGACGCAAAATCATTGTCGATACCTACGGTGGTTATGCTCGCCATGGCGGCGGAGCGTTTTCCGGAAAAGACCCAACGAAGGTAGACCGTTCAGCTGCCTATGCTGCCCGTTATGTGGCAAAAAATATTGTCGCAGCAGGACTGGCTGACAAATGTGAGGTGCAACTTGCGTACGCCATTGGCGTGGCAAGACCTGTTTCGATTTCAGTCGATACTTTTGGCACAGGTAAGGTAAGTGAAGAGATCTTAGTTGAATTAGTTGAACAGAACTTTGATTTAAGACCAGCAGGAATTATTAAAATGTTAGACCTTCGTCGTCCAATTTATAAGCAAACTGCGGCATACGGACATTTTGGCCGCCCTGATTTAGATCTTCCTTGGGAACGGACCGACAAAGCAGATGACTTGCGTCAGCAGGCTGAAACACGCTAATACAAGTGGGAGTTGCATAATGTAACTCCCACTTTTTAATTCCGTCTAATTCCTGTTAAGTTCATGAATAAGAAGGGACAACATGTTTACATGCTCACTTTCCAGTGAACAATGTTAGTAATAATCTAGGGCTAATTTCACTTTTGTAATTTTCCTTATGTTCACAGTTCCTTTTTTAAAAAAAAGTGGTAGTATAAGAGAGTATGTTTTCATGAAATTTAGATTAAGTAGGTGAGGTACATAATGTGTGGTTTTATTGGTTGTGTACACGACAAACCGCAAAACTATAATGATCAGCAAATTGAACAGTTTAAGAATATGAATAATATAATTACCCATCGCGGACCCGATGACGATGGCTATTATTTTGATGAACATATCCAATTTGGTTTCCGCCGTTTAAGTATTATTGATATTGAAAGCGGCCATCAGCCGTTGACCTATGAAAATGAACGTTATTGGATTATCTTCAATGGTGAAATTTATAATTACGTTGAGTTGCGAGAGGAATTATTAAAAGAAGGTCTTTCTTTTGCGACTAGTTCCGATACAGAAGTTATTATTGCTCTTTACAGTCATTTAAAGGAAAAAGCGGTTGATAAACTGCGCGGAATGTTTGCCTTTGTGATTTGGGATAAACAGGAACAGACCCTTTACGGCGCCCGTGACCATTTTGGAATCAAGCCATTTTTCTACATGGAAGACGGTGAAAAAACTTATTTTGCTTCAGAGAAAAAGAGTATTCTGCTGGCACTTGAAAATGATGTGTTAAATTACGATGCGCTTCAGCATTATTTAACCTATCAGTTTGTACCAGAGCCAAACACATTGTCACAGGGAATTTATAAATTGGAGCCTGGCCATTATTTTATTAAAAAAGTCGGATCTCCAATGGAAATCAAACGCTACTGGAAGGCACAATTTAGCCCGGTCCAAAAAACAGAAGCAGATTTTGTGAAAGAAATTCGGAATGTCCTGTTTGATTCTGTAGAAAAGCATATGCGAAGTGATGTGCCTGTGGGTTCCTTCCTTTCAGGTGGAATTGACTCATCTATAATCGCTTCTATCGCAAAAGAATTTCACCCAGCTATTAAAACGTTCTCTGTTGGCTTTGAACGCAATGGCTTTAGTGAAATTGATGTGGCTAAAGAAACAGCGGAAAAGCTTGGAGTTGAAAATATCAGCTATGTCATTACTCCAGAAGAATATATGAATGAAGTTCCCAAAATCATGTGGCATATGGATGACCCTCTAGCTGACCCTGCTTGTGTTCCATTGTATTTTGTAGCACGTGAGGCAAGAAAGCATGTGACAGTTGTCCTCTCCGGTGAAGGGGCGGATGAACTGTTTGGAGGCTATAATATTTACCGTGAGCCCCATGATTTGCAGGTATTTAATAAAATCCCTCGAGTAGGCAAAAGTCTCCTTAAAGGAATTGCTAATTTGATGCCGGCAGGGACCAAGGGTAAGAGCTTTATTGAGCGTGGTGTGACACCAATGGAAGAGCGGTACATTGGGAATGCCAAAATGTTCAGTGAAGAAGAGAAACGGGATTTGTTTAGTGTATATCGTGAAGGATTGAACTATACAGATGTTACAAAACCTCTTTATAACGAATCTCGTGGGTATGACCCAGTTGATCGAATGCAGTATATTGATATCCATACTTGGATGCGTGGAGACATCTTATTAAAAGCTGATCGGACAACGATGGCTCATTCCTTGGAGCTGCGTGTTCCATTCCTTGATAAGGAAGTTTTTGCAGTGGCTTCGAAAATTCCAAGCAGTTTAAAAACAGCCAATGGTACTACCAAGTATATTTTACGAAAAGCAGTAGAAGGAATTGTTCCCGACCATGTGTTGAATCGGAAGAAGCTTGGCTTCCCAGTACCAATCCGCCATTGGTTAAAAGCAGAAATGAATGACTGGGCGAAAAAGATTATCCGTGAAAGCAACACAGACCATTTAATCAATAAATCCTATCTTTTAAAATTGCTGGACGACCATTGCCTTGATAAAGCCGACAACAGCAGAAAAATCTGGACGGTTTTGATGTTCATGGTATGGCATCAGGTTTTTGTTGAAGGTGTTTACTCATTTCAAGACGAGTTAACTAAAGAAAAAGTACTTGCTTCCAAACACTAAAATAGGCAAAAAATGAAAGCACCTGTGGGTGCTTTCAGGCTGTCGAAAAACC